>JAHBTI010000003.1 GCA_019638705.1 Bacteroidota bacterium | reverse complement strand
CACAGGCGTTTAGCGGTTCTGCAAACACAATCACACTCACATCAGGCGGTGCAAGTTCATATACTTTGCAAACACCAAACCAAATTGCAAGCACACATTCTTTAAATCCTGTTTCAGAGCTTAATTCACAGCCGCCCTACCAACCCGCAGGTATTACCACCGCCACATTGTACGGAAGCAACGGCGTTTGCACCGTAAGCACTACTGCAAATTTTTCTGTTATTCCAAATCCAACGGTTACCGTCAATAATTACACGCCCGTCATTTGTGCGGGACAGAGTTATACCTACACAAGTCAGGGTGCGAGTTCTTACACTTGGTCAAGTTCAACACCAAACTCTACACTATATACTTATGGAAATATCGCTGTAACAAATCCAAGTATTAATTCGGTGTTTGCTGTTGTGGGTGGAAGTTTGGGTTGTTACTCGCCCATTGTAACTACAAGCATTACGGTAAATCCAATCCCCGAAGTTTTTGTTACACCTACGCAAACGTATGTGTGTATAGGAAACTCAATTCCACTCACCGCAAGCGGAACAAACGGAAATACTTATGCTTGGTTGCCGAATAAAGATTTAGACCAAAACACAGGCAGTATTGTTTTTGCAAGTCCGCAAACGCAACAAACTTATACCGTGATTGCGAGTTTAAATAACTGCACCAATGCTGCGGTGGCAACCGTTTCAATAAAACCCTTGCCAAATCCAAACATTCAACTCATCAAAAACGGAAAATGTGTAAACGACAGTATTGTGCTGAAAGGTAGTGGCGGTATGGCTTATCAATGGATTGCACCTAACGGACAAAGCCTATGGGGTTTTGAAGAGTTGAGAATAAAGGCAAACCACGAAAGTTTTTCGGGGAATTATACTCTGACTGTTTATGATTTTTATTCTTGTGCTAATTCAAAAACGCAAAGCATTACTATTAATCCTTTGCCAACAGGTTTTGTAAAAGCAGAAAAAATTGAGGGTTGTGTGCCGTTGTGTAATGAATATGTTTTTGTGCCGAGTAATTCAGAAACGCAATTGATGAATGTAAGTTGGAACATGAGCAACAAAAATTTTTCAGGCAACAACGTAAATTATTGTTTCAACCAAGCAGGCACACACACAATTCAAGCAAATGTGAGAGATGAAAATTCTTGCGCTAACTCAATCGTTACACACGTTCTTGTTTTTCCTCAACCAATCGCCGATTTTTCATACACCCCAACACAACCCATTGAAAGTTTAGACGAAGTACAATTCATAAACACAAGCAAGAATGCGGAAAAATTTGAATGGAACATTTCTGTCATCAATCAAACAAGTCAAGAAAAAAACACAAGTGTTTTATTTGAAAACACAGGCACTTACGTTGTAGCACTCACCGCACAAAACGAAAAGCAATGTTTGGACACGGCAATAAAATCAATTTACGTTCTTCCTGATTTTACAATTTTCGTTCCCAATATTTTCACACCAAACGGCGATAACTTAAACGAAACCTTTAAACCCGTTGTCAGGGGTCAAAAAGAATACCGCTTTCAAATTTTTAATCGCTGGGGTGCAAAAATTTTTGAAACAACTGATACCAATCAGGACTGGGACGGCACATACAATGGTGAAGAATGTAAAAGTGATGTGTACGTTTGGAAAATTACCGTTGTAAGTGCTAAGGAAGAAAAAGTGCTGAATGGCACGGTGGCACTTGAAAGATAGTAGTTCATAGAACTTTCCAACGTTGTACCTTTCTAAACTTAAACTACTCCCCCTCTTTCTTCTTTTTCTTCTTAAACAGAGTATCAAACTCTCTGCGGTAAAAGAAACCAACGCCTTGCGTGTTTGGTCCGCCCATGTTAATTATTTGCGTATTGTCGTTACTTCGGTTAAAGGCTTTCAAACGGTAACGTCCGTCGTCAGATAGTTTATATTCAATCACCACATCACCAATCAGGTTACTGCTTCCGTTGCTTGCGGTGTTGTTCATGCCAAAATTTCCGTCCACACTTAATTTGTTGTCAAAAAATTGCTGGCTCAGCGTTAAATCCACAGCCTGATTGTTTGTTTGCGTGGCGGCGCGGTAATTTACGCCCATTTGCAAATTTTTAAGCCCCATTAAATTGCCGAAATAGGTATTCATAAATTCGCTCAAACGGTTGCTCAACAATTCGCTTCCTGTGCTTGTGGCGGCATTTCCGGCACTTGTAGCCACTCCGCCGCCTGCCGAATTATAAATTTGCGGCGTAACAAACATACGGAACAGCAACAGCGAAAACACCTGCCTGTTCATCTCCACATCATCGCTCAAAATATTATCAATACGCGATTTGGCAGTCGCTTCAATATTGGGAAAATCAATGGCGAATTTCATTTCGGGCGAAAACAATTTGTCGCTAATCAACAGTTTACAATCCACAGGTGTGCGGGTTTTACTTACGGTATCGTTGAGCAGGGGCGCAATGGATACACGCTGCCTGTAACTTGTAGCCACATTAATTTCTGCATTCACAGGGTCGCCGCTCCACGAAATACTGCTGCCGCCGTCAATTTCAAACTTTTTACGCATCACATTTTCCAAAGTAAATATGTAATCGCCGTTGGTAATAAAATAATCGCCGAACATTTCAAATTTCCCGAGTGTATTAATACGCAAATCCAAATTTCCCACCCCCTGCACGGTAAGCATATCGCCTGTTTTGCCGTCCATAACAATTTGCGTGGTGGCATCAGGTGTGGCATTTACGCGCATTTTCAAATCAAAACCGCTCAACGCTTTTTCTTCTTTTTCTTCGGCAACACTTTCCTTGTCTTTTTTTACAAAGTGAATAAAGCCGTTATCGCTGTCTATTTCGGCAGGTCCGTCGAGCGGCAACACAAATTTTGAATTTTTGTTTGTGGTGGCATTAATTTCCATGTGCAAATTGTTTACAAAGCCGTAAATGCCCATATTGCCTGTGGCGTAAACTTTTCCGTAATACAAATTGTTTTCTTTTACGGTGGTGTTCAGCGTGAGCATATTTTTAAAATTCACGTCGTAGTCAATGCGTATGCGGTCAAAATTACTGTGAAAGATGTTTCCGTTTACTGTGCCTGTTGTTGCAGCTTTTGAGCCTTTTTCTTTTACCAATAAATCGCTGAAACGGATTTGGTCGGGCATCACTTCAACATCGCCCACAACATTGTATGTAACGTTTGTGTAATCTACTTTTACTTCGCTGTTAAACAAACGGAACGCACCGTCTAACTTAATTTCCTTTGGCGTGCCGTGAATTTTTCCGCTGCCGTTTACAAAAGCATGGTTAATGGTGAGAATATCTTTTAAAAACGGATTAAGCAATTTTAAATTGGCGGGTTCGGCTTTAAAATCAACATCAATGCTTTCTTCTTCTTTTTGTGTAAAATAATTTCCGTTAAACGAAATATTTTTAATCTGATTACCCTCCCCGTCCTGCAAGCCAAGCGATGTGTAACCGTTCATTTCTACGGTTTTTTCCACATTGTTGTATGTTGTTTTGGCAAATAAAAAACCAATGGTGTTATCGTTTAAACGCAATTTTGAAACATTCAAATCACCGTCAAACACAAAATTTTTATCGGTGTTGGAAAGCGTAAGTTCGCTGTTCATTAAACCCTCCAAACTCAAATCGTAATCTTTCAACAAGGGATTAAATTCCTGCAAAATAAGGTTGTGCGTGTTTATCACCAAGTTGTCGCCTGCTTTGTCTGACAGCGTTCCTGCAACATCAATCGTTTGACGGTTGCAATGCAGCGAAAATGTATTTACGGTTAAACTCCTGTCTTTTTTTATCACCACAGAACTTGGCTTGATTAATGTCCATAAACTGTCGTGTGCCAACACATTCAGCGTGTCGCAGGAAATGGTGAGGTCGGCGTGTTCAAAAAACAATCCGCCCTGAATTTTTCCTTTGTTGCGCGGACTGATGTAATTATCCCAGTTAAATCCATAATTTAAACTTTCATCAATAGAGTTTAATTTGAAATTAAAATTATCCAACGCCAAGCTGTCAGAAAAATTGAGGGCATTGCCAAACACTTCGGCTTTTACAATGCTGTCTTGTTCATCTACAAACAACATGAATTGATGAACGGTAAAATTTTTGTAAGACAGTTTATCTGAATTTGCCTGTGCATACAGTTTTTGTTCGCGTGCATTGAAACCGCCTGTCAGTTCTGTGTTTGGGCTTAACATCACATCGGTTAAAAACAAATCGTGAATGGCATCAAAGCGTTTTATCTTTACGTTAAAGTTAAACTCATCGGTGTATGTTTCCGAAAAACGTTTCTTAAAAAAAGTAGGGTAATAGGTAAACAAAAAACTTTGAATGGCAGGTTGTAAATTACTCAGCAAAAATTTTCCTTTCATGGAAGCATTGAGGTACGCAGATTTCAGGGTAATGTTTTTGTCGGCTGTGCTTTGTTCTAATTTTATATTAAAATCTTTGAGCGAATAGGTTTGTGTTTTGGTTTTATACACCGTGCTGTCAAGCACCGCAAAACCGCTCAAATTATCTATGTTGTCGCCTGTAACGTTAATAAACACTTTTGATGAAACAACGCCGCTGTCTGCACCGCTGTTTGTAAAATGCAGTTCTTTCGGCTTTAAGCTGCGAATGATGCAGATAAAGTGCATATCGGGAATTTTGTTATAAAAATCTACCGTGCCGTTAAAATCAAAATCGGCATTGGGGTCTTTGCTGTTTAAAGAGCCTGTAAACAATTTGTTTTTTACCGCACCGTTAATGGCAATGTTTTTGTAATTGTAATGATGAATGTTGATGTTTGAAATTTCGCCTTTTAAATTGGCTTCTGCGGTTTCAAGGCTTGCGCCTTTGCCGTTAATTTCGCAGTTCATGCTAAGGGCGTTAAAATCGCGCTGCCCAAGCAATGTGCCAAGGTTAAAACTTTGCGTTTCAATGTTTCCTTTGTAAGAAAAGTGTTGCGCTTTTTCGCCTGTTTTTACGCTTACTTTTGCACCGGCAGAACCAAGCTGCGTGTTAAAAATTCCGTCAATGGAAAAATCTGTTACCAAACCGTCAAACTTGCCGCTGTATGAAACAACGCCCAAACGCTCAATTTCTAAAGGCAATTTCAATTTTTTGTTTTCGTAAAAAGGATAATCGGGAATACGGATGACATCGGAATAATTTGTAGAAAGTTTTTTTGCATCAAAGTATAAATACAATTTTTCAACATCGGGAAGTCCGCGCAGGTTCATGTTTCCTGAAAAATGCGTGTGCGCACCGTAAGTCAGTTTAACGTTTTGCAAACTCATATCTTTAATCAACCCCTTTACTTTTCCTGTAAGCAAAACCGTTTCCTGCAATCCGTTTAATTCTTCGGCAAAAAAAGCAATGTCGCGAAAACTCACGTTGGTGCTGTCTTGCAGCGTAGAATTAATATTTACTTTGTCAATAAAATCGTAATAATCTTCCCACTCGTGGTACAAAAAATTTAATGTGCCGCGCACAAACGAGTAAGGCGTTGTTAAACGCATATTTTCGCAAAGCAATTGTTTTTGGCTGAGTGTTACATTCGTTGTCAAATTTTTCAATTCAATGCCACATTGTTCTTTAGCGCGTAAATTTTTTATATCGGCTAAAATAGTATCGCCCTCTAACCTGAATTTACTGATTGTTCCGAAAATTTGATTGACTACAATGTTATCATAATTCATGTTTTGGCTGACTGTTTGGTCGTATTTTTCGTAACGGTAAGTAAACGCAACGTTCTCTAAAACCACATCACCAAATTTTATGTCCCAGCCTTGAGAAGATGTGAGTGCGGTATCTTTTTTGTCCGAAGCAAAATAATCTTCAATAAAACCGTAATTAAACTCTTTTTCGCCTTTGTATTTCACAATTTTTGAAACGGCATTTTTCAAAGTAATTTTTTCAAGCGTAAACGATTGATGTTTGTAATCAAAATGTTTGATGTTCACCAACAAATTGGCGTACAAAAGCGTGTCTTGGTGTTTGTCTAAAACAAGCACATTTTCCAAAGCGGCTTTTGAGAAAAAATCCAGATTAATTTTTTTAATGCTCACCTCGCTTTTCAGTTCTTTGCTCAGCCACGCGCTTGCTTTGTGTCCAAGCCATGTTTGAAACGTGTAAGATTGCACACCGAAATACAAAGCAACTCCCGACAGAAACAAAATGAGCAGCAGCGCGCCCAGCGTTTTGAGGAATATTCTTGTAATTTTGCGAAGCATTTAAAAGTTTAAGAAAACGTTTAAAGGTAAATTAAATATCAAAAGTCGCTTCGTTTAAAAATGCAAAATTTAAACACTTACATATTAGCAATTGAAAGCAGCTGCGATGATACATCGTGCGCGGTGTTGCGTGGTAATGTTGTTTTATCAAACATTACGGCGGGGCAAAAAGTGCATGAGCAGTACGGCGGTGTAGTGCCTGAGCTGGCAAGCCGCGACCACCAAAAAAATATTGTTCCCGTGGTTGATGCCGCATTAAAAAAAGCAAATGTAAATTTATCGCAAATCAATGCTATTGCGGTAACACGAGGGCCGGGTTTAATGGGGAGTTTGCTCGTTGGTTTATCGTTTGCAAAATCTTTGTCGTTAGCATTAAACATTCCTTTGATTGAAGTAAATCACATACAAGCTCATGTGTTGGCGCATTTTATAGCCCAAGCCCCACCTAACCTCCCCGAAGGGGAGGAACTGCGCGACACAAATCCCCCCTCTGGGGGGCTTTTCATCTGCCTAACCGTAAGCGGCGGACACACTCAATTAATAAAAGTTTCAAGCCATTTGGATTTTGAACTCTTAGGCGAAACCATTGACGATGCCGTTGGCGAAGCCTTTGACAAAGCCGCAAAAATTATGGGACTGCCTTACCCCGGCGGACCTTTGATAGACCGGCTTGCCGCAAAAGGAAACAAACATAAATTTCAATTTGCCACGCCAAAAGTTGCAGGCTTTGATTACAGTTTCAGCGGCATAAAAACATCGTTTTTGTATTTTATTCAAAACAACGTGCAGAAAAACGAAAATTTTATAAAAGAAAATCTGGAAGACATTTGCGCTTCGTATCAGCACCATTTAATTGAAACACTTTTAAAAAATGTGCGTGCAGTGCTAAAAGAAACAGGCATTAAGCAATTAGCCATTGCAGGCGGTGTTTCTGCCAACAGCGAATTGCGCGCCCAAATAAAAAATTTGGAAACAGAATTGGGTATTAAAACTTTCATTCCAAAATTTGAGTATTGCACCGACAACGCCGCCATGATTGGCATTGCTGGCTATTACAAATTTTTAAAAAACGATGTTTCGGATTTGGGTGTAACGCCTTTGGCAAGAATGGGGATTTAATTTTCCGGCATTGCGAGGAGGTACGACGAAGCAATCCCTAACAAAAACAGATTGCTTCCCGCTTCGTTCTTCGCGTTCGCAATGACGGCATATTCCATAACATTTTCCTAAAATGAAATTCTCCTCCATTTCTAAACTTTTTTCACTATTTTTAACGCTCTGAAATTCAATTTAAAATGAAGTCTTTTCTCTCAACGTTTAAATCAAAAATGAAAAAATTTTTTCTTCTTTTTTTAACCTTAGCATACTGCTTTAATACCAAAGCCCAATGCAGTTGGCAGCAAGTAGGCGGAGCCGTTTCACCAACCAATGCCGCTTATACCGACATAGCCATTGACGGCAGCGGAACGCCTTATGTGGTGTATCAAGATAACGGAGGAGGAGCTACGGTGATGAAATATAACGGCTCGGCTTGGGTAATCGTTGGCTCGGCAGGCTTTTCGGGTGGAACAGCCCTTGACCTCCAGATAGCTATAGACGGTAGCGGTACACCTTATGTGGTGCGCGATGGAGCTACGGTAATGAAATATAATGGCTCGGCTTGGGTTACAGTTGGCTCGGCAGGCTTTTCAGCGGGCTACGCCAATTTCACTTCTATAGCCATAGACGGCAGCGGCACACCTTATGTGGCATATAGAGATTACGCAAATTCCTTCTATGCCACCGTGATGAAATTTAACGGTACGGCTTGGGTGAACGTAGGCGCAGCAGGCTTTTCGGCGGGCATGGCAGATTACACCCGCATAGCCATAGACGGCAGCGGAACGCCTTATGTGATATACTACTCCGGCATGTTTACTCAAACTGTAATGAAATTTAACGGTTCGGCTTGGGTAACGGTGGGTACGGCAGGTTTTTCGGTGATGAATGCTGAACACACATCCATAGCCATTGATGGCAGCGGAACGCCTTATGTGGCGTATCAAGATGCCGCAAATTCCAACAGAGCCACCGTGATGAAATTTGACGGCTCCGCTTGGGTTAATGTGGGCACAGCAGGTTTTTCGGCAGGGCAAGCCCTTTACACTTCCATAGCCATTGACGGCAGCGGAACGCCTTATGTGGCGTATCAAGATGCCGCAAATTCCAACAGAGCAACCGTGATGAAATTTAACGGCTCGGCTTGGGTAAATGTGGCTGCATCAGGCTTTTCGGCAGGACAAGCCGATTACACCCGCATAGCTCTTGACGGCAGCGGAGAGCCTTATGTAGTATATCGTGACGACACACAAGGGCAAGCAACTGTTCAAAAAATAAATTCAAGTTTAACTTCTCCCACTATCAGCGTGCTTGGTTATACCACCGCCACAACCGTAAATTCAGTAGTTGTGCCTATCGGTTATTTTGCAACACCTTCGGGTACGGACGGTTGGAATCCCGCAACCCGCATACCGGGCGTAATGCCCATTTTTGACCCCTTACCTGCGGGCGCAAAAATTTTGGGCGTAACTATGGTTTACGACGGCGTTGACCAAGGTTGGGGCGGCACAGGTGCTGCGCCAAGTTTTTATTTGGCGGGGCAATATATTGGCGGTGCTGACGTACCCTTTACGCACACCGTTCAACCGGGGCTTTCCTTTACCTACACAGGCAGCATAGCTAATTACAATTACGGCGGAAACAACACACTCGCTTTTCACTTTGCTGCGTTTGGCGGCTGGCAGGGTATTATTGATAATGCTTACATGATATTTTATTATGGCAGCAGCACTACCGTTTGCCAAGGGGCTGCCGTAACTTTGTCGGCTACCGTTAGCGGAGCAAGCACTTACAGTTGGAGCGGCGGCGTTACCAATGGCGTAGCCTTTACACCAAGTGTTTCTGGCATTTATACGCTTACGGCGGTAGCAAGCAGCACTTGCATAAACAGGATAAGCAAGGCATTGGCAATAGTAAATGTCATTCCCACCCCCACGCTTATAGCAGCCCCTCAAACATCTTCTATTTGTGCTGGCAATACGGTTACATTAACGGCAAACACCGTTTCAAAAAACGATTTGGCATACAAATTTAACGGCGTGGACGAATATATCAGTCTTGGCTATCATACCGCTCTAAACCCAAGTGTGTTTACGGCAGAGGCGTGGGTAAAAGTGAATAATGCCGCTACGGGCGACCACCAATCTATCATGACATCACGCTATGGGGATATGGGACTGACTTATTTTTCGGGTTATGCCATGTATGTTACGCCAAGCGGTGAGTGGAGTGTGTTGTACGGCAACGGCGCAGGTTCAAACTGGCACGCCGCTATAACAGGCGGAACGGTTATTCCTAACGAATGGACACACATGGCGTTTAGCCACGACGGCAGTGTGGGCACTTTATACATAAACGGCGCGGCAATAAACTCTACCGCCGTGCCATATACCCCATGTACAAATACTGCCGTATCCATGTACATTGGTGCGGGTGGCACTGACCCTGTAGCCATGCCTGTATATTACTTCGGGGGCGCAATTGACGAGGTGAAAATTTGGAGTACCGCGCGGAGCGCGGCACAAATAAAGTCTGACATGAACACCTGCATCACAGGCACGGTAAACGGCTTGGAGGCTTATTATTCTTTTCAGGATACCGTAATTGCCAATTACTGGCTGTGGGTTGATGACTGGTCAGGTAATTTACATCAGGGCGAAAGAGTGAACATGGATTACGCCAACCACACCGTGCCGGGTGTGCAGGCTTGTAACAACATTTCTTATTTATGGAGCAGCGGGCAAACCACTAACTATGCTGTGGTAACGCCAAGCGCAACCACTACTTACTCGCTTGAAGGCACTGACGGCGTTACAGGCTGCGCCGCCAATAAAGATATTGCAATAATTAACGTAAGCCCTACGCCTACACTGAGCATTACGGGCAACAGTTTAATATGTGCGGGGGGTACAACGTCTTTTACGGCAAGCGGCGCAAATACTTATTTGTGGAGCAACACAAGCGGAACTTTTGCAACAACATCAAGCATTACACATACTTCGGCTGTAAGTGCTGCTTACTCTGTAATAGGCACAAACACCCTTGCTAATTGCACAAGCACAGCAAATGCTTTTGTAAAAGTAGGGTACGCGCCAACAATAAATATTACACCTGACGCGCAACTCATTTGCGAGGGACAAACTGCTACCATGACGGCTACACCTGCGGGATACGCATTGGATTTTGACGGCATTAATGATTACGTTGAAACGCCACCCGTTTACTCTGCACAGGTAACTTATGAACTGTGGGTGAAACCCAAAGCGTTTGGAGGAGGCATTTTTTCTATGCTTCCCGGCGGTGGGTCAGGTGAATATGGTTTTGTTTTGGAAAGTGCCGGCTCAGGACAATTAACATTTAGTTTTGGGGAAGACGGAAACCGTACCATGCTCAACTCAGGTGGTGGCAATGTTCTTATCCTTAATCAATGGAATCATGTAGCGGTTACTTACGACGGTTCTACAATGAGGATTTACCTCAATGGTGTCTTGGCAGCTTCTGTAAATAATTCAAACGTACCTTATGTAACCCGAAACATGACCATTGGCAGTATTTTTACTTGGGGTTATTTTTTCAACGGACAGATAGATGAATTTAGAATTTGGAACTATGCGCGTACCCAAAGTGATATTCAAAATAACATGAACGCTTGCTTTAACGGCAACGAAAATGGTTTATTGGCTTACTATAACATGAACGGCGGCATAAGCACAACTTTAGCCGATAACAGCGGTAGTGCATATACAGGCACATTAAACAACATGAGTGCCGCTAATTGGGTAAACGGAGTAAGTTCTGCTTGTGATATTACTTCTTACGTATGGAATACAGGCGCAACAACAAGCTCTGTTTCTGTTACGCCAAGTGTTACTACAAATTACATTTTAACCGTAAACACTACGGCAAACTGTGTAACCACAAACAGCACATACATTACAGTAAATCCTGTGCAAGCCGCCAACATCATTAACACCTTTGCGGGCAACGGCACAAACGGTTTTAGTGGAGACGGCGGGGCGGCTACGGCGGCTCAGATGAGTTTCCCAACAGGCATAGCTGTAGATGCCCAAGGCAATATTTATATTAGTGACAATTCTAATCATCGTATTCGTAAAGTCAGCACAAACGGTATTATTACCACTATAGCAGGCACAGGGGTGGCAGGGTTTAGCGGTGACGGTGGGGCGGCTACGGCGGCTCAACTTAACAGACCTATAGGTATAGCAGTAGATGTTGCAGGAAATATTTACTTTGCTGACAGAGATAATCACCGTATTCGTAAAATTAATACAAACGGTATTATTACCACTATAGCAGGTACAGGCACGGCAGGGTTTAGCGGTGACGGGGGAGCAGCAACATCGGCTCAGTTAAACGAACCGTGGCATGTAGCCGTAGATGTAACAGGCGATGTTTATATTGCCGATATGAACAATCACCGCATTCGCAAAATAGCTGTTTTCACAGGCAGTATTACTACCATAGCAGGTACGGGTACGGCAGGATTTAGCGGTGACGGGGGAGCTGCAACAGCGGCTCAGCTCAACGAACCTCACAGCATAAGCCTTGATATAGCAGGAAATATTTACATCGCTGACAGGCTCAATGGTCGTATCCGTAAAATAACTGTTTCCACAGGCAGCATTACTACCATAGCAAGTGGTTTGTCCAATCCGTCGGGTGTAACTGTTGATATAGCGGGCAATGTATATATAGCCGAGTCATTTGCTCATCGTATCCGTAAAATAACAGCTTCCACAGGCAGTGTTACTATCATAGCAGGTACGGGAGCAAACGGTTTTAGTGGCGACGGCGGTTCGGCAACAGCAGCCCAAGCTGCCGTTCCTACTCATATAACCATTAATGCCATCGGTAAATTATACTTTACAGACCAAAATAACCTCCGAGTTCGCACATTCTATCCTTTGGATATAATTCCTACAAATTCAGCCATTTGTATAGGCAATACTGCCACGCTTAGTGCCAGCAGCCCTATTACTACCTACACATGGAGTACAGGTGCGTTTACGTCAAGTGTTAGTGTAAGCCCTACCATTGCTGCCACTTACAGTATCACAAACGGCTGCGCCACACATTCACTAAACCTTGCCGTTAACCCTTTGCCTACATTAAGCATTACAGGCAGCAGCGTATTATGCACAGGTGCTTCGGTAACACAAAGCGTGAGTGGTGCAAACACTTACACATGGAACTCAGTTACCATAGGCAACACGGTGGTTTTAACACCAACCGTAAACACTACCTATTCGGTGGTGGGCACAAACACGCTTACAAGTTGTTCTAATTCGGCGGTAACAAGCATTACGGTAAATGCCTTGCCTGTGTTAAACGTAGCAGGCAACAATACGGTGTGTTTGTTTTCTACACTATCGCAAACAGCCACAGGCGCAGATACCTACTCGTGGAGTACAGGAGAATTAACCAATACCGTAAACTTAGCACCTACAGGTAATACCACTTACACCGTAACAGGCACTAATACGCTTACAACTTGCCAGAATATGGCAGTTACAAGCGTTACCGTAAACCCTGTGCCAACGGTTTCGGTAAACAGCGGCACGGTGTGTTTGGGGCAAGCCTTTACCCTCACGCCAAGTGGCGCAACAAGCTATACATACTCAAGCGGCACTAACACCGTGTCGCCGCCAAGCAATAACTCTTATTTTGTAAATGGCAGCAATGCTTTTGGTTGCTGGGGTTTAGCCCCTGCCGTTGCCAATGTTACGGTAATAGCTTTGCCCGTGTTAAGTGTAAGCGGCAACACGACGATATGCTTCCTTGATTCATTAAGCCAAAGCGTGAGCGGCGCAAATTCGTACTCATGGGTAGGCACAGGCAAAACCGCAGCAACGGTAACTCTAACGCCGCCAATTTCGGGCATTAATACGTTTTCGGTAATCGGCACAAGCTCGGTAACAGGTTGCAGCAACCAAACCACACAGGCAATTATGGTATATCCTTTACCAATCATTACCATAAACAGCAACAGCATTGCCTGCACGGGTACGCCGCTTATATTGACAGGCGGCGGCGCAAATTCTTACACATGGCAACCCGGAAATCTGGTTGGTTCAACGGTGTCCTACACACCTGCCACTACCGCTACTTATGTAGCCACAGGCACGGACAGCAACAATTGTATAGCCCTTATCACCTCATCAATAGCCATACCCGTGTATCCTTCGCCGCAAGTTACCATTACGCCCATGGGTACAGGTTCGGTTAATTTGAATATAGGTTCAGGGCAAACAGGCGTGAGCAGTTGGAATCCATGGACATTTAATTTCGCCGACCCGCTTCCTGCAGGTTCATACATTACAGGCGTAAGAATGACTTACAACGGCGTTGACCACGGTTGGGGCGGCACAGGGGCATCAACAAGCATGTATGTGGCAGGACAATACATAGGCGGAAATGTACTGACACACACACAGCAAAACGGTTTAACGATTAATTACACAGGCTCAATTCCTAATTATGTTTACGGCGGAAATAACGCTTTTGAAATGTATTTTGTGGGTTGGCCAGGTTGGCAGGCATTTATATCCAATGCCAATCTTGTGTTTTATTACGGCACATCGGCTTCAACCGTTTGTGCGCAGCAACTGATTACACTTTCCGCCTCCGAATCAACAGGCACAATTACGTTGAACTGGAGCGGCGGACAAACAAACAACGTACCGTTTCCCGCACCCAATGCATCGCAGGTTTATACGGTATCTGGTACTAACTCATTCGGTTGCACCACTTCACTCACCGAAAGCATAACGGTAAAACCAATTCCTACCTTGGCGGTAAACAGCAGCTCTATGTGCACAGGACAGTCATACACATTTAACGTAAGCGGTGCAGATACTTATACATGGAGCACGGCTTCCAACAATTCATCTATTGTGGTAAATCCTTTGGTTACTACCGTATATACCGTAAGCGGCACTAACAGTTTAAATTGTACTTCAAGCACGCCCGCAAATTTAACGGTAAACATTACGCCAACTCTAAGCATTGCGGGCAGCAACACCGTTTGTGAAATGTCATACGTCATGCAAACCGCACTCGGCGCAGACAGTTATACATGGAGCAGCAGCGATTTAACAAATACCATTAACGTAAATCCCTTAAGCAATACAAGCTATTCGGTAGTGGGCAGGTCTTCTGAGGGCTGTGCTGCGCAAAACACGGCAGTAGTAACCATTACGGTACACCCAACGCCAACCATTACGGTAAACAGCGGCACGTTGTGTGCAGGCAATGTATTTACCATGACACCAAGCGGTGCAGTAACTTATACTTTCTCTAACGGTTCGCCTACGGTAAATGTCGGCACAAGCAATACCTATTCGGTAACAGGCACTAATTCTTTTGGCTGTGATGCCTTGAATTATGCCATTGCTACGGTAACTGTTGCTGACGGACCTGCTTTATCCATTCTTGGAAGCAGCGTGGTGTGCGAGGGGGGGGCCATAACACAAACCGTAACAGGCGCAGTTAATTATACATGGAGTACAGGTGCTACCACAAGTGTAATTACCGTTTCGCCGCCAACCAGTACCATGTATGTTGTCAGCGGAGTTAATCCAATTACAGGCTGTTTGGGTTCGTTAAGTAAAGAAATTTTTATAAGTCTGACACCTGTTATCAGCGTAAACAGCGGTAATATGTGCGCAGGCAGCGTATTTACCATGACACCCGGCGGAGCAGCAACTTACACCTATTCGTCGGGTTCAAACACGGTGTCGCCGAATGTAAACACAAGTTATTTTGTAACAGGCACAAGCGCAGAAGGCTGCGTGAGTACCACTTCGGCTATTGCCAATGTGATTATAAACCCCTTGCCTGTAATAGTGCTAAACAGCGGAACAATTTGTGTGGGCGATGTATTTCCCATTGTACCGAGCGGTGCGAATACTTACACGTTCTCATCGGGGACAAACACGGTAAATCCGTCAAGCACCACTTCCTATTCCGTGTGGGGAACTGACCTTTTGGGTTGCGTGTCTGTAATCCCCGGTGTTTCTACGGTAAGCGTAAATACTCCGCCCACCATTACGGCAGTAAACGGCACAATGTGTATCGGTAATTCATACACCATTGTTCCTTCGGGTGCTTACAGTTACACCTATTCAAGCGGTTCGGCAACGGTATCGCCAACTTCCGACACCTCTTATTCTATTACAGGCGCAAGTGCCGAGGGGTGTGCAGCAAGCAACACGGCAATACTAACCGTATCGGTAATGCCTTTGCCTGTTATTTCGGTAAACAGCGGCACGGTTTGCGATGGCGATGTGTTTACCATGACACCAAGCGGTGCGCTCACTTACACCTACTCTACGTTCTTTAACACATCAACCATTGTGCCTGCAAGCAGTACTTCGTATTCGGTAACAGGCACAAGCTCTTTGGGCTGCGTGTCAAGCAACACGGCGGTGGCAAGCGTTACCGTTATGCCTGTGCCAAGCATAAGCGTAAGCAGCGGATTAATTTGTGCCAACGAGGTATTTACCTTTACGCCAAACGGTGCAGCCACTTATACCTATTCAAGCGGCTCTAACACAGTTTCGCCAAATGTTTCAAGCACTTACACCATAACAGGCACAAGCATTGACGGCTGTGCAGCAAGCAACACCATAATAACAAATGTTTTGGTAAAACCACTTCCTCAAATTGGTATTCTGAGTAATACGGCAGTGTGTATAGGCAATTCGGCAACGCTTTCCATAAATGGAATGTTTAACAACACTTATGTATGGAGCATTGGCACAAGCACCGCCACGCCAACGGGTTCTGTACTTGTGTTTACGCCAAGCGTAACAGATACCTACACGGCGGTGGCAACAGCCGCCAACGGTTGCACAAATTCGGCAACACAAACGGTAATTGTAAACAGCTTGCCTGTGGTTACGGTACTTGGCAATACGGTTTGCCCGAACGAGCCGTTTTTATTACAACCAAGCGGTGCGCTCACTTATACTTATTCAAGCGGCATACCAATGGTGAGCATTTTGTCGGGTTCTTCGGTTTATACGGTAACAGGCACAGACATGAACGGCTGTGTGTCTTTGCCTGCCACAGCCACGCTTACAGCTTCTAACGACATAACCGTTTCCGTAAGCGGAAACACTTTAGTATGCAGCGGCAGCCCTGCCAACATAACGGCAAGCGGTGCAACCAACTATGTGTGGAGTACAGGCGAATTTAGTGCTTCCATTACTCCAAAACCTATTGCCAACAGCACTTACACGGTCATCGGTTCAAGAGGCTTATGTGCTGATACGGCAGTAATTTCGGTAAATGTAAATGAACTGCCAACTTTAACGGTTTCTTCCACACCAACCATTATTTGCGCCAAAGAAAATGCGACTTTATCGGTAACAGGCGCAGCAAGTTCATACACTTATACTTGGAGCGAAAATAACACGCGAGCGGAAACAATGCTTGTATCGCCCACAATTACTACTGTTTATATGGTAACAGCAACTGACCTTAACGGCTGTGAAAACACGGCTGCCATTACACAAAGCGTAAGCAAATGTACAGACATAGAAGAGTTTGGGGTTGAAAGTTTGGAATTGAAAGTTTATCCAAATCCTAACACGGGCGAATTTTACATAGAAACAGAGCAGGAAGTATTTGTATCTGTTTTAAATGTAATAGGACAAGTGATTAAACAGGAAAAATTGCAGGCAGGTAAAAATTTAATTGACCTGAACAGCGAAGCCAAAGGCATTTACTTTGTTGAAATAAAACACAACAACCGCGTAAAAACCGTGAAAGTGGTGAAACAAGGCTAACACAAAAGCCCCACGAGATTTACCTCGTGGGGCTTTTTCAAATGACACAAAAAATTAAACGGATTTCTTCTCTACTTTAGAGTAAGCAGGACATCTTTCGTGGCTTTTGCACGAAGAAATTGCGGCTGAAACCACTAAAACCAAAAGAGCTATTGACAAAAATTTTTTCATTGTTTTTTATTTTCGTTAAAGATAATTATTTACTTTCAATTCGGGAGCAAATTTAAAAATACCTTTCACAAAATTAACAATGAGCATCAAAAGTCTTTCAACAGAATGGAATGAGTTATTAAAAGAGGAATATGAAAAACCGTATTTTAAAGAGCTTTCCGAAAAAGTAAATCACGCCTATCAGACAAGCCGCGTGTTTCCACCCGCCAAACTGGTATTCAACGCCTTTATGCTTTGTCCGCTTGATACTATAAAAGCGGTAATTATCGGTCAAGACCCTTATCACGGCGTTGGGCAGGCACATGGGTTAAGTTTTTCAGTACTCGACGGCATTCGCCAACCGCCGAGCCTGCAAAACATTTTTAAAGAATTGGAAAGCGATATTTCAGGATTTAAAGCTCCTAATTCAGGAAATTTGGAAGCATGGGCAAAACAAGGCGTGTTGCTGCTTAACGCGCTGCTCACCGTTCAGGAGGGGCAAGCAGGCAGCCACAAAAGTTTTGGTTGGGAAAAATTTACCGATGCCGTCATTCAGCACATCAGTCATAAAAAGCAACACATTGTGTTTATGTTGTGGGGAAACTATGCTGTTTCAAAAAAAGAGTTGATTGATGCGGACAAACATTTGGTTCTCACCGCCGCTCACCCTTCGCCATTGGCGCGTGGCGCGTTTTTTGGCAGCAAACATTTCAGCAAAGCAAATAATTACCTGATTGAAAAAAAATTAGGTGCGATTGACTGGGGTTTGGGTTAGGCTGTTTTTTTAATGATAATCATTAAACACTTTCCAACTCAGCGTGTA
This sequence comes from Bacteroidota bacterium, assembly GCA_019638705.1. GTDB lineage: Bacteria > Bacteroidota > Bacteroidia > B-17B0 > Aurantibacillaceae > Aurantibacillus. Next base: position 200,038 of record JAHBTI010000003.1, on the reverse strand, counting down.
AGCTTTCATTAATTCTTCCGTGTTCAAATGCAACGGAATATTGTTTTTAGCCGCAAAGTATTCCAAATCTTCGGTGGCTACGTTGCCTGTTAAATCTTCGGCTGCCATAGGGCAACCACCAAAGCCATGAATGGCAACATCAAAACTTCGGCAACCGCTTTCATAAGCCGCGCGTATTTTTTCCAATGACTTTTCTTTGGTGGAATGTAAGTGCGCACCAAGGTTTACGTTTTTTAATTCGGGAATTAACGCCGAAAATAATTCCGTAATCGTTTCAGGCGTGGAAGAGCCAACGGTATCAGCCAAAGCCATGTCGGATATCCCCAGGTTATTTAATTTTTTACTCCAGTTAATGGCAATGTCAGCATTCCAAGCATCGCCATACGGATTACCGAAAGCCATGGAAATATAAATCAACACTTTTTTATTATGCTTGGTGGCAATGTTTTGAATTTCTTCCACGCGTTGCAACGATTGCTGAATGGAAGCATTGGTATTACGCTGCTGAAAAGTTTCTGAAATGGAAAACGGAAATCCGAGATAAGTAATTTCATCAAAGGCACAGGCATCTTGCGCACCGCGCGCGTTGGCAATAATGGCGAGTAATTTTGATTGGGTGTTTGACAAATCCAAACGTTTTAAAACCTGCGCCGTGTCCTGCATTTGCGGAATGGCTTTGGGCGACACAAAACTCCCGAAATCAATGGTATCAAAACCAACTTTTAAAAGCTGATTAATGTATTCGGCTTTCAGTTCAGTCGGAATTTGCTGTTTAATGCCTTGCATGGCATCGCGCGGACACTCGGTAATTCGTATCATTTCATCATCTTAATTTTATTATTCAATTCATTGGCTTTCGCTTCGTTTCCTGTTTTAAAATACAACAAACGCAAAGCATTCATGGTCGGCTTGTCGTCCGCTTTTATTGCAAGAGCCTGCTCTAAATACGGAATGGCTTTTTTATAAAACTCCTGACTTTTTGCATCATTTTCTTTTTGATATTTTACCCTGTCGGTAATTTTTTCAATTTTCTTATTTTCAACGTAGCCGCCGTAATTATTATACATTGCGCCAAGATTAAACAAGGGATTGTATTTGTGTTCTTGATTTTCGCCGCTCAATTCAATAGCTTTTAAATAATTGGTTTCGGCGTTTTTAAATAATTCGTCAAAGTTGGCGGGCTTTTCCAAGTCTTTGTTTGTGCTTTTATCTTTTGGGTTGGCTAAGTTGTCATAAATATTTCCCGACATGAAATAGTAAAACGAATTGTTCGGGTCTTTTTCAAGAGAAAGTTTTAAATTGTTTAAAGCCTCCTCTTGCCTGCCTTTTGCCAAAAAAATATTGGTTTCGCTAATCAGCAAATTGGCATCGGCAGGAAAAGCCGTGCGACCTTGCTGCAATATGTTTTCGGCAGAAACGGTGTCTTTCTTTTCTGTATAATAAACATTATAAATGGCATCATAATTTGAAGCCGTTCCGATTTTAGCATCAATCATTTTTTGATTGTATTCTATAATCTTATCGTTGTTTTGCGCTTTTGCGGCGGAAATACAAGCGTTGTAAAAATTTGCCGTGTCTTTTGTTTTATACAAAATGGAATTGATAACCGCCGTTTTGTAAAAATAATCGGCGGCTTCGTCGTATTTTTTTGCTTTGTATTTTCCCGAAGCAATGCTCCCTGCCTCTATTCTCATGTTTTGCGCAGCTAAAGCAAATTTCAATTCGTCTTCGTCAAGCGCAGAACTTTGGCTGATGCTTGCCATAATCTTATCCAAGTATTTAGGGTGGATTGTTTTTATCGTGTCCAATGCCGCAGCGGCGGTTTCAAAATCGGCAAGGCTTACATTTCCATACGCCGTAAGCAAACGCTCGTTTTTGTCGGCGATTGAAGGCTCTGATTTTTTTTCTTCCTGCGCTAAATTGTATTGAAACTGCGCGTAACTGATACGCATTTTATACGCATGGGTTTTAGGCTGATTTTTTGTGGCTTCGTTTGTTAAAGCCAAATCAATAGCATCTTTTGCTTTAGTTAAATACGAAATGTTCGGCGCACCCTCTGCCAACGTTGATTCGTAATCGCTTAAAGCACGCCACGCGGCTTGTACTTTTCCTTTTTGCGCAAAATTGCCGTTGGCGATTAATGTTGCCGCAACAAAACAAATTAGTTTTTTCATCACTTAAAAAAATTCTAAATCCTAATCTCTAAATTCTAAAATTATTTGTATTTCTCTGCTTTTTCCATATCGCCCAAACGGAGCGTTAATCGGCGCAGCAACTGTTTCGTGTCTTTATCCTGCGTTGCTGCGTAATAGGTTTCAAAATAAGTAACGGCTTTTTTAAAGTAGTCGTTCGTTTTTTCCTGATACTGTTTTTCTTTCGGGTCTTTTGGCGCAAGTTTGTTTAACTTTTCATTCCACTCGTTTCCGTTATTAAAGTACAGCACGGCTAAATTGTAGTTGGCTACATCATAATCGGGTTTCAATTCCAATGCTTTTAAATATTCTTTTTCGGCTTCATCACTTTGGTTTGTGCTTTTATGAACATTTGCCAAAATTAAATGCAATGCTGCATTCTCTGGCGAAACCTGAATGGCGGCGTTTAATTTTTCTTTCAGCACATCGGTTTTTTTACGCGCTTTGTAAATGTCAATTTCAGAAGTTAATAAACTCATGTTTTCAGGAAACAGAACTTCGCCTTTTTCAATGTACCACAAAGCGGCGCTTGTGTCTTTCGCTTCCAAACTTGTTTTTACCATGCCTGTATATAAGCGCACATCGTTAAATTTTGCTTCGGCTAATTTATCGGCTAATGTTTTCGCGCTTGCGTTATCACCTACCAACTGATAGGTTTCAAATTTGCTGTATTGCAAATTTTCGTGCGTGAGATTGTTTTTTTTCAAATAACCTTCGTTATCGTAAACTAAGGAAGCGTCTAACAAATCGTAAGCCTTAATGGCATTTTCAAATTGTTTGTTTTTTTTATACGTTTCTGCTTTGCGTGTTAAAGCTACGGCAGACTGTATCCAAGTGTTTGTTGCTTCGTCTTTGTAAATTTTCTCTTTGTCAAACTTAAAACAATTGTTGTAAGCCTCTAATGCTTTTTCGGCGGCTTCGGCATCTAAACTTTTCAAGTTGCTGTCAGCCGCAATGCCCTGATACACGTTACCGCGCAGTTTCCACATTTTTGCGCTGCTTTTGGTGCTTTCGTGTTCGGCTGCCTTATCGGCAGCTTCTTTTGCTTTGGCAAAATCTTTTTGTTTCAGGTAATTTACCATGTTTTGAACCTGCATATTTTGCGCGTAAGAACCTGCTGCCAACGCCACAAAAATTAAAGTGATAATTTTCTTCATTGTTTTTTTGTTTTTGCAATCAAGATGTAAAGATTAGGTATTTGGTTTAATTAAGCAACAGAAATTATAGTTTATTTGCTTTTTTAAAACATTATTCAAACGTTTACACACAGCTATAAGCACATCTTGTCTTCTGCCTTTGCTTAAAGTTATCTATATTCGCACATTAAAATCATTTTCGCATGAAAGCATTTTTACATTTTTCAAAATTCAAAAAAATATTTTTTTTACTGATCTTTGCAGAATTAGTGAGTTTACCGGCAGTTGCAAACCCCGGCGATACCACTTGGGTAACAGTTTTTAATACCCGAAAATTAACTCATTACGGCAATTATGATACAACGGCTGTTTTTCCCACAGGAAAACGTTACCGAAAAATTCGTTTGCATTATATTTTAGGCAGGTATGCTTGTCCTGCAAATGCACAATACTGCGGTTCTTGGGATTATACAACTAACCTGTATGTGTTGCCGCCAAATGCCGATACGGTTGAAATTGCACGGGTAATTACGCCTTATGCTACGGACTGGTTGGGTCAAAACAAAAAGCACGAATACATTATGGACGTAACCGATTACGCTTCAGTGCTGGAGGGTATCAATGATTTCCGTTTTGAATATCAGGGTTACTCATGGGGCTTTACCCTTACGCTGAAACTTGAATTTATTGAAGGCATTCCGCCAATGGACGCACTAAGCGTAAAAAATGTGTATAACGGCTACTTCTGTTACGGTGCATCAGCTTCATCAACAAATACCAACTGCTACATAGAAAATAATTTATCGCCAAAAACATTCACATCCTTTGTTGCGCCAGTATCTAACGTGTATTTAAGAAATACCATAAGCGGACACGGTGCAGATGCTACAAACTGCGCAGAGTTTTGCAGTAAGTATTACAACCTTAACATTGACGGAAACCACATATCGCAAGTGCAGTTATGGAAACCGAATTGTGGTTGGAATCAGGAATATGCACAAACAGGCACTTGGCTTTATAACCGTGCCAACTGGTGTCCGGGTGAAGTTGTATATCCAATTTTTCACGATATAACTTCACTCATTAACACTAACGCTACATACACTTTGGATATAGACATGCAACCTTATTCTGTGAGCAACCCCTCGGCAGGCTGGAACTGGACAACACAAATGATTAATTACAGCGCGGTAAACCATACCTTAGATGCAAGTATTGAACACATTGTTTCGCCCACAACCGCCGATGATTACAGGCGCGAAAATCCGAATTGCGCCAACCCTGTAATTAAATTGAGAAACACAGGCTCAACGCCTATTACCGAAGTTGTGTTTAATTATGGTTTGCGTGGCAAAACTCCCGATACGTTCACATGGTTGTCAGACGGTTTAGGCTTTTTACGCGATACGCTTGTTGTGTTTCCGTCTATGAGTACCCCTGCCCTGTCAAGTTCATTGAGCGGCAATTATTTTGATGTGTCCATTGTGTCGGTAAATAATGTTACTGACGATAATCCGTACAATAACATTTATGCTTCAAAAGTTCCGCCAACCACAGCTTTTCCCAATCAAATAAAAATAGGTTTGCATAAAAGCGGCAGCACGTCTATTGCCGAAAACGTTTGGGTATTGTACGATGAATGGGGCAACGGACTAATAAGTGGCAATGGTTCAGATTCATTTTTAGGAATTACAGATACTATTTCGCTTGAACCGGGTTGTTACAAAATTGACATTCTCAATTCACAATGTCGCGGATTAAGATATCCAAACCCTTCAACAGGCAGTTGGATTACGGTGGGTTCTTTCAAAGTATATAGAGCAAACGGAACATCGGTGGTTTACGATTTTCCGATAGATTTCGGCTGCGGTTTCACAAAATATTTTTACATAGCTGCCCCTGATGACGGTGGTGGTGATGGCGACGGTGGCGGCGATGAAGATGATGACGATGTAAGTCTTGCAACTAATAATTTAAACCCAAATGCTTTTCAAATTTTCCCGAACCCTGCCAACAACAATGCGCGTTTAAAATTTAATTTAAACGGCAATCATACCCTTACTTATAAAATAACGGACATCAGCGGAAGACTTGTTCAGCAAAAACAATTGACTAATATTTCAACAAACTCCGAAACCATTGATTTGAATAACATAGAAAGCGGTGTTTATTTCGTTTCTGTTCAATTAGAAGATAATTCAACTATAACTAAAAAATTGGTAATACAGAAATAATCTGAACACAAAAAATCGCCGCAATAAAATTTTATTGCGGCGATTTATATTTCAACAATTTCTATTATTCGTTATTTCCGTCAGTTGGCGCATCGTTAGTTTCAGAAGCATCTTCCCCACCCGATTGCTCGTTGTTACCATTCAAGTTTTCTTCTTCCTCATCTTCGTGGTCAACTTTGGTTACAGCACCAATGCTGTCGTTATCCTGAATATTAATCAAACGAACGCCTTGTGTGGCTCTGCCCATTACACGCAAATCAGACACATTCATGCGGATTGTAATGCCGTTTTTGGTAATAATCATTAAATCGTTTGCATCGGTTACAGATTTAATACCAACCAAATTTCCTGTTTTGTCGGTAATGTTGATTGTTTTCACGCCTTTGCCGCCGCGATTGGTAATGCGGTATTCTTCAATGTCAGAACGTTTGCCGTAACCTTTTTCTGAAACCACCAACACGTTTGCCTGCATATCATCAATGCAAATCATGCCGATTACTTCGTTGTTGCCGCCTTCTTCATCATTCAAATCAATACCGATAACTCCACTCGCGTTACGTCCCATTGGGCGCACTTTTGCTTCAGGGAAACGACATACTTTACCAAGTTTGGTTGCCAGCATTATTTCATTTTTACCGTTTGTTAAAGCAGCTTCCAACAACACGTCGCCTTCGCGAATGGTGATTGCCGCAATGCCGTTGGCACGCGGACGGGAATAGGCTTCAACAGAAGTCTTTTTAATAATACCGTCTTTAGTACATAAAATAATAAAGTTATTATTAATGTATTCTTCGTCGTTCAAATCTTTAATGTTGATGAACGCTTTCACTTTATCGTCAGGCGCAATGCTGATTAAGTTTTGAATGGCGCGACCTTTGCTTTGCTTGTTGCCTTCGGGAACTTCGTAAGCGCGTATCCAGTAACATTGTCCTTTTTCGGTGAACAATAAAATGTAATTGTGCGTTGATGCGATGAACATGTGTTCCACAAAATCTTCTTCGCGGGTGGCTGTGCCTTTGCTGCCGCGCCCGCCGCGGTTTTGCGCTTTGTATTCCGCCAAGTTGGTGCGTTTCATGTAGCCCAAGTGCGAAATGGTAATCACCACATTTTCATCGGCAATCATGTCTTCCATTCTAAAGTCATCACCTGCATAAACAATCTCGGTGCGGCGTTCATCACCATATTTTTCTCTTATCTCAAGCAATTCGTCTTTAATAATTTGATAGCGCATACCTTCGTTATCCAACAATTCTTTCAAGTGTGCAATTGTTTTCATCAACTCGTCATATTCGGCTTTCAACTTCTCAACTTCCAAACCTGTTAATGTACGCAAACGCATATCCAAAATGGCGCGGGCTTGAATTTCAGACAAGCCGAATTTTGACATCAACTCGTCACGAGCGGTATCAGGGCTTTCGCTTTCACGAATAATTTTTATGACTTCCTCAATATTTTTTTGAGCAATTAATAAGCCCTCTAAAATGTGAGCGCGTTTTTCGGCTTGCGCCAATTCATATTTTGTGCGGCGAACAACTACTTCGTGGCGGTGTTCAACAAAATGATGAATCATGTCTTTCACGTTCAATATTTCGGGGCGACCTTTTACCAACACCACATTATTAATTGAAAACGAGGTTTGCAGTTCAGAATACTTGTACAAATTATTCAGCACCACGTTTGAAATGGCATCGCTTCTCAACTCATACACCACGCGAATACCCTCGCGGTTACTCTCATCGCGGATTTCGCTGATACCTTCAATTTTCTTTTCGTTGCAAAGCTCCCATTGGCGTTCAATCATTTTTGATTTGTTGATTTGATACGGCACTTCGGTTACCACAATACGCTCACGGTTTCCAACAGGTTCAACAGTTGCTTTTGCGCGCAACACCACACGCCCGCGCCCTGTATGAAACGCTTCTTTCACGCCTTCGTAGCCGTAAATTGTTCCGCCCGTAGGGAAATCAGGTGCTTTGATGTGTTTCATCAACTCATCAATGGTAATTTCTCTGTTTTCAATGTATGCTAATATGGCGTTGATGCTTTCGGTTAAATTATGCGGTGCCATGTTAGTTGCCATGCCCACTGCAATTCCCGAAGAGCCGTTCATCAACAGTTGCGGAATGCGTGAAGGGAAAACAGTCGGTTCGGTTAAAGAGTCGTCAAAATTCGGGCGAAAATCAACGGTATCTTTTTCAATATCCGCCAACATTTCTTCGGCAATTTTGCGCAAACGTGCTTCGGTGTAACGCATAGCCGCAGGCGGGTCGCCGTCCATACTGCCGTAGTTTCCCTGCCCGTCCACCAACATATAACGCAAACTCCAGTCTTGCGCCATACGCACCATAGTATCATAAACCGAAGCATCGCCGTGCGGGTGATATTTACCCAACACCTCACCAACGATACGCGCCGATTTTTTGTAAGGACGATTGTGCAACACACCCAAATCCAACATACCGTAAAGCACGCGGCGATGCACAGGTTTTAAACCATCGCGCACATCAGGTAGCGCACGCGACACAATAACCGACATTGAATAATCAATGTAGGCTGTTTTCATTTCGTCTTCAATGTTAATGGGGATAATTTTTTCTCCGTCTGCCATAAGTTTTATCTGTCTGTTTTTAGTTGATTTTCAAGTCTTACACGCCATTTTCGGCGTTTTTTTTAAGAACTCTTGAAAGTACCAAAAATTCGGCACATGGAAGTAAATTTTATCAACAAAATTTTGTGTTGAAACTCCTTAAAAAGCATCTGCGATATTTTGCCAGTTTATGAATTTCGCTTTGTGAAAATCAGCTACCTCTTGTCCTGAATATATAACAAAATCTTCTGTTTTTTTAAACAGGCTTTTTAATGAATTAATGTTTTTTATATGCTCGGCAGATAATGTTTCAGAAGATTTTATTTCAATAAAACGCATGGTTTCTGCAAACTCTTGCACACAATCAACTTCTGTTCCTTTTGAATCGCGTAAAAAATGGAAATTGGCAGGTAATCCCAAATTAAAACGGGATTTTATTAATTCTGAAAAAACAAAATTTTCAAATAAGTTTCCGCGCAAATAAAAAGTGTCTAATTGTTTTTCGTGTTCAATGTTTAGCAGCGAGCAAACCAAGCCTGTATCGTAAAAATAAAGTTTCGGGGATTTTATCATGCGCCTGTTTACATTGCCCGAATAAGGCTGCACAAAATAGAGAATGTAACTTGCTTCTAACAGCGAAAGCCACGATTTAACCGTGTTTACAGAAACACCGGCATCTCTTGCAAGCGAAGATAAATCTAAGATATTGCCAACTCTGCCTGCGCATAATTTAATAAATCTGATAAATGTTGTTTGGTTTTCAATATTGCGCAAAAGCCTCACATCGCGTTGCAAATAGGTTTCAATGTAATTCGGAAAAAAATAGGCGGGTTCAATTTTTTCGTTAAACAATCGCGGGTAGCCGCCATAAAATAATACATTATTAATGTTTTGACTGTTAAGCCCCACCGTTTTAAGTTCAAGATAAGATAAAGGCAATAACTTCAGAGAAGCCACTCTCCCTGCCAAACTTTGCGAAATATGTTGGTTCATTAAAAAACTCTGCGAACCAAGTAAAATTACTTTTCCGTTTGTGCCGCTGTCTAAAATTTCCTGCAAATACGAAAACAAAGCAGGTACATATTGCACCTCGTCTAAAATAAATTTTTCGCCCGCCGAGCGCAAAAAACCGCGCGGGTCAGTTTGGGCAAAAAGGCGTGTATCGGGGTTTTCCAACGAAAAATAATTATAACCGCCACCCATGTTTTTTGCAAGTGTGGTTTTGCCCGATTGTCTTGGTCCTGTAATGTTTATTGCAGGAAATTTTTGTAAAAGCGGGTGCAATATAGTTTCTATCGCCCTGTTAATCATTTAATTAAAATTTAAAGGTGTAATTTTGACTTATAAATGCAAAATTACACCTTTTTTAATTAAACTTATAAAATTTTGCTGCTTTTTGTTGAGAACAAAGTCCGTTTTATTTTTTCTTAAAAACCAATTTAACTATTACGGGGGCTGTAACTAAACATACCAAGCCTATTATAATAATTTCCAGATTACTTTTTACCCAAGCGTTATCGCCCAATATAAACCCTAAGGGCATAATGCTTCCCACCCAAACAACTGCGCCTAATACATTATAAAACGAAAATGTTTTAAAATTCATCTCAACAGTACCCGCAGTAATGGGGGCAAACGTTCTTACAACAGGTAAAAACCGAGCAATGGCAATGGCAAAGCCGCCTTTTTTTTCATAAAATTCGTGGGCGGCGTTTATGTGTTTTCTTTTCAAAAACCATCTGTCTTTTTTTTGATTAATGATATGCCCGAATTTATAGCCGAACCAGTATCCGAAAAAGTTGCCCAAAATGGTGGAAGCCATAAACAGCACCGACCAAAACAACAGGTTTAACATTTCATTTTCAAAAGGATAGTGCCCTTCAACCGTAGAAGCTATTACCATGCCCGAAATAAATAAAAGAGGGTCGCCCGGAAGAACAAAGCCAATGATTATACCTGTTTCTATAAACAAAATTAAAAGCACCAAATACAAACCGCCGTTTTTCATAATCCAGTCGGGGTTTAAAAAATGCTGGAACGATTCAAAAAGTATATCCATATATTATATTTATGCTTAATTTATTTTGACTTGTCTAAAGTCCAATAAAGAAAATTGTCGGTTCAAGTAGGTTTGCTGCCTCTTTGCAAACCGTATCGAGAACTGAAGCCGTAAAATCACTTCTCGATACGCCCTCATTCTTCGGACTACTCGAAGTGACATTAGACAACTTCTTTATTGTTTTTAGCTTCCGCATAAAAGTATTTACTTTTTGTTATTACCAAGTTGCAATTCTTGTTAAGTTATTTGCTTGGGTTTACCACTTTCAAAATTTTGAGCCGTTTATTTCCGGCAGGACCTGAAAAATTTATGGTCATGTTTTCTTTAAAACCCATTACTGCCATGCCTAAAGGCGATAAAACAGAAATTTTACGTTCCTGAAGGTTTGCCTCTGACGGAAGCGTAAGCGTAAATTTTAAATTTTGTTTTGCGTTTTCTTCCTTTGCTTCAAAACAGGAGTTAATACCAATAACATCCGGCGTTATTTTACTGTCTTTTACAACCGTTAGCCTTGTCAGTAAACTTTCTACTTGCTGCAACATTTCTTTTGTTTTATGAGCAGGCGGCAAATTGAGCATTCCTGATTTTAGTGCGTTATAGTCTGTTTCGGTTATTATTGATTTCATGTTATTTTTATTTTTGAATGAGATAGGTGATTAAAAAAATTAAAATCCCCTGCCTTTATTTGCGTAAAAAAAATTACATCAGCCGATTGATTTTGGCTTATGCACATTATTTATAATTAAGAGCGAGGGAAAAATATCCCCTGTTTTTTTTAGAATTAAAACAGGGGCTTAGGCTACAAAGATTTTTTGGTGAATAAACCACAAAGATGTGCTGGCAATGATTATGTGCATACAAAACACAGTTGCCATACCCGACAACTTATAAAGGTAATTGTATGCAATATAATTCAAGAACATTTTTTACGTTTTCTCTGCCTGCAAAGGTATAACTTAATTTTTACTCTTAATATTCTAAAGAGCCTGTTTAAATTTTATTTTAAGAAAATATTGCAGGAAGGCAGTTTTGTTTTGCAAAAGATTTGACAAATTTTAAAATTTGTCAAATCTGCGTTGTGCCCTTTTAACTACCAAGATTTAATGCGTATAGTGTAGGTTTCTCTTTTTCCGCTTTTTGCAATAAACTTAAACCTTCAAAAAAGTGTTTGTCTAAATCAGCTAATTTTTTTGTTACCTTATTATTGATTTTATACAGCAATTCAACTTCTGTAAAGTATTCTCCGTTGTCAGGCTTTACATTAAATTTCAATTCTTTATCTCTACCCTTTTCATCAATATACTCAAGCAGAATAATAATTTCAGAAAGGTCTGTTTTTTTATTTGAAAATTCATTTCCGAATTGTTCGTTATAATCTTTTAGTGATTTTTCAAACAGCTCTATAGACTTGTATTCCTCACCGTTAAATGTCCACATAGTGTTTTCCAGCAAACGACTTTTGCCGGATTTAACTTCAAGAGGTGTTGTGTTCGTACTATTTTCACCAAAAAAACGGGCAGTATAAATTCCTTTCCTCAGTGCCAATTCATAGTACGGCAAAGACATTTCTTTTCCAACGATGTTATAAATTTGCTCTTGTTTTTCAGCAGAGTTAAAGCGAATATCGGAATATTTCAGTTCGGCTTTCTCCTGAACCAAATCAGTTCTTCCCATCAAGGTCAGTATTACGGTATCAAAAGCTTCTGAAAAATGAATTCCGCCAAATAACTCAAAAGAGTCTGCCTCATCTTCTGATATGTTGAGCGGTATGCTAATCTCACCTCGTTCAAATGTCACTTCACCAAATAGATTAATATCAAAATATCCCGGAAATTCAACTTCTTTTGGATTAACTGCTTTATGCCCCACAATTTTGAATACACCATCAACAAAAGCGGAATCGTAAGCTAAGTAGCCGTTTATTATAACGGGAGCATCTTCAAAAACGGGTTCATCTTTTAAAAGGTTATATCCTTCCAGCACAAGACATTTCATCATTCTTAACGGATTGTCGTCAGCGACAAGGTTTGGTTCAATACATTGTCGGGGTATGTCTAATAAAATACGTCCAAAAACGTATTGTCCGTTTTCAATTTGAATGGCGAAAATATCACCTGCTTTGTATGTGTTCTTTTTTGCTTTTTTCATTATGCTTTATTTATAAAATGGAGTATTATGTATAGTGGGTCGTTCAACGTTGCTGCTAACTTAAATTTGTACATACACAATCCCAAACCTACAAAACCAAACTCATTTATACAACTTCCTGCCCATTTGTCAGTTTCAAGCCAATCTCACTTTTTTCAAAAAACAAATCACTCAAAACCCCGCGCAAGCCCATAAAATTGAGGGCGGTACAATTAAATTTATGAACAGTTTTTTTGTTAAAAAATCAATTTTTCCTCTGTCGCTTTCGGCAGGTTTGAAACTACTTTTGGGTTTGGCACTAATTATGTAATTTAACCAAATCAAAAAAAGGAACTATTTTATGATGGAAGCAAAATTTTCGCCTAGAGTAAAAGATGTCATTACTTACAGTCGTGAAGAAGCATTAAGACTCGGGCACGACTTTATAGGCATAGAACATTTAATGTTGGGTATGATTAGAGACGGCGACGGCGTGGGTATGCGCTTATTAAAAAAACTTGGCGTAAACACCGCCGAACTTCGCAGAACGGTTGAGCACAGCCTCACACCGGGGCTTCGCAAAACAAACAATTTGGCAAACATACCCTTGGTAAAGCAAGCCGAAAAAACTTTAAAACTTACTTATTTAGAAGCAAAAACGTTTAAGTCCATTCAAATTGGCACAGAGCATTTGTTGCTTTGTATTTTGAAAGACAACGATAATGTCATTACCAAAATGCTTTTAAAATATGGTGTGGACTATACGGCAGCCCGCGCCGAATTAGAAGCGTTTTTAGAAAATCCTGTGCGCATTGAAAACTCAACGGCGGGCAGCGATGACGATGATACGGACGAAGCCAACTTTGGCGGCATGGGCGGCGCACCTAAAAAGCAAGGCGAAAACAAATCAAAAACGCCTGTGTTAGATAATTTTGGTCGCGACCTGACTAAAATGGCAGAAGACGGAAAACTTGACCCTGTTGTTGGTCGCGAGAAAGAAATTGAGCGCGTGTCGCAAATTTTATCGCGCCGCAAAAAGAACAACCCGATTTTAATTGGCGAGCCGGGCGTTGGTAAATCAAGCGTGGCAGAAGGTTTGGCGTTGCGCATTGTGCAACGCAAGGTGTCGCGCGTGTTGTTCGGCAAACGTGTGGTTACGTTAGATTTGGCAAGTTTGGTGGCGGGCACAAAATATCGCGGACAGTTTGAAGAACGCATGAAAGCCGTGATGAACGAATTGGAAAAATCGCCCGATGTAATTTTGTTCATTGACGAAATTCACACCATTATTGGCGCAGGCGGTGCAAGCGGAAGTTTAGATGCCAGCAATATGTTTAAACCTGCTTTGGCGCGCGGCGAAATTCAATGTATTGGTGCAACTACTTTAGATGAATACCGTCAGTACATTGAAAAAGACGGAGCGTTGGAACGCCGTTTTCAAAAAGTAATTATTGAGCCTGCAACACCCGACGAAACCTTGCAGATTTTAAATAACATTAAAAGTAAATACGAAGAACATCACAACGTAACTTACACCGATGAAGCCATTAAAGCCTGTGTTATGCTCACGGCGCGTTACATTACCGACCGCCATTTGCCAGACAAAGCCATTGATGCTTTAGATGAGGCAGGTTCGCGCGTTCACATTACCAACATTAATGTTCCAAAAAACATTGTGGACATTGAAGCAAAAATTGAAGAGATAAAAGAGCAAAAAAATCAAGTGGTGCGCAGCCAAAAATATGAAGAAGCTGCCCGCTTGCGCGACACCGAAAAACAATTACACGCGCAGTTGGAAGCAGCTAAAAAAGCGTGGGAAGAAGAAACCAAGCAAAACCGCGTTACCGTTACCGAAGATAACGTAGCCGAAGTGGTGAGCATGATGAGTGGCGTGCCCGTGCAACGTGTAAACCAAAACGAAAGCGAGAAATTGGTGAAAATGTACGACCTGCTGAAAGGCAAAGTGATTGGTCAAGACCCTGCTTTGTTAAAGGTGGTAAAAGCCATTCAGCGTAACCGTGCGGGATTAAAAGACCCGAACAAACCAATTGGTTCGTTTATTTTATTAGGTCCGACAGGTGTTGGAAAAACACAATTAGCAAAGGTTTTGGCGCGTCATTTATTTGACAGCGACGATGCGCTTATCCGCATTGACATGAGCGAATACATGGAAAAATTTGCGACCACCCGCTTGATTGGCGCACCTCCGGGTTATGTGGGCTATGAGGAAGGCGGACAATTAACGGAAAAAGTTCGTCGCCGTCCGTATTCGGTTGTGTTGTTGGACGAAATTGAAAAAGCACACCCCGATGTGTTTAATATGCTGTTGCAGGTGTTAGACGACGGTTTGCTCACCGACAGTTTGGGTAGGAAAATTGATTTCAAAAACACCATTATTATTATGACCTCTAACATTGGCGCACGCCAGTTGAAAGATTTTGGTACAGGTGTTGGTTTCGGCACGCAAACGCGCAAAGAGCACGAAGACGAAGCCGCAAAAGGTGTGATTGAAAGCGCATTGAAAAAAGCCTTTGCGCCTGAATTTTTAAACCGTATTGATGATGTGATAATGTTTAACTCTTTAAGCAAAGAAGACATTCACAAAATTATTGACATTGAACTGGCAGGTTTGTTTGGGCGTGTAAACGGCTTGGGCTTTGTGATTAAAATTACCGATGTTGCCAAAGATTACATTGTGGAAAAAGGGTATGATGTTAATTACGGCGCACGACCTTTGAAACGTGCCATTCAGAAATACTTAGAAGACCCAATGGCAGAGGAAATCATAAAAAGCGGATTAAGCGAAGGCGATGAACTGGAAGTGGATTACAACAAAGAAAAAGACGAAATTGTAGTCCATTCGCGCAAGGCAAAAGCCAAAAAAAGCAAGAAAGAGGATAAAGAAAAAGAAGACAAAGAAGGTGAATAAATTAAAAAAATCCCGCGATGTTAAAACACTTGCGGGATTTTTGTTTTTTGTCTGTCTGTAATATCCAATTCTATGTGTTTAAATTTCTAATTTCGCGCCCGTGAAACACCTCAAAGTTTTAAATCATTATTTTATAAAATACAAATGGCATTTCCTCAGCGGATTGCTGTTTGTTTCTCTTTCTACCATTTTCGGCACATATCAGGGCGTGGTTGTGCGCGAGGGCACAAACAAAATTTTAGACATCATTGGAAAAAACCAAAATGCGGAAACCAACGAGTTTATACACTACGGACTTATCATTATCGGTTTGGCGTTAATCAGCGGTTTGTTTATGTTTTTAATGCGGCAAACCATTATTGTGATGAGCCGCCACATTGAGTACGACCAAAAAAATGAAATTTATGCCCAATACCAACAATTAGACAGCCGTTTTTTTAAACAAAACACCACCGGCGATTTAATGAACCGCATCAGCGAAGATGTTGGCAGAGTGCGTATGTACACAGGTCCGGCACTCATGTACATTACAAATACGATTGTAACTACAATCACCATTTTAATTTTTATGCTGAAAGTAAATGTTACACTCACGCTTTGGGTATTTTTTCCTTTACCGATTTTGTCTTTCATTATGTACAAAGTGTCGGATTTAATCTCCAAACAAAGCACAAAAGTTCAGGAAGAATTGAGCAACTTAACAACGCAAGCGCAGGAAACATTCAGTGCCATTCGTGTAATTAAAGCATACGCGCGCGAAAATTATTTTAACGGCGAAATGCAAAACAAAGGCGAGGTTTACAAAAAAACATCGTTAAAGCTCGCGAACATTGAAGCATTTTTTGCGCCCGTTATGGGCTTAATGGTTGGTTTGAGTGTGCTGATTGTTGTTTGGCTCGGCGGAAAACTTGCCATTGAAAACAAAATTGAACCGGGTAACATTACCGAATTTATTTTGTATGTGTTTCGTTTAATGTGGCCCTTTGCAAGTTTGGGTTGGGTAATTTCGTTAATACAGCGCGCTTCGGCTTCGCAGGAACGCATTAACGAATTTTTGAAACACGAACCTTTGATTAAAAATAACAATCACCATGTTTATGACATTAAAGGTGAAATTGAATTTAAAAACGTGAGTTTTACTTATCCCGAAAACAATATTACAGCATTAAAAAACATCTCATTTAAACTGAAACAAGGGCAAACGCTTGGCATTACGGGGCAAGTAGGCAGCGGAAAATCAAGCATTATTACCCTGCTCACACGGCAATACGATGTTACGGACGGCGAAATTTTAATTGACGGAAAAAACATCAGCACACACAATTTGCATTTATTGAGGAAAAATTGTGGGGTTGTTCCTCAGGAAGTTTTTTTGTTCAGCGACACGGTTGCCAATAACATTTCGTTTGGCAGCCCCGAAGGAAAAGCAAATTTTTCAGACATTGAAAACGCAGCCAAACAGGCAGGCGTTTACGATAACATTATGCGTTTTCAAGAAAAATTTGAAACCATGGTGGGCGAGCGTGGTGTAACGCTGAGTGGCGGACAAAAACAACGTATTTCCATTGCCCGCGCAATTATAAACAAGCCGAAAATTTTAATGTTTGACGACTGTTTAAGTGCCGTGGACAGCGAAACCGAAGAACTTATTCTGTCCAACTTAAAAACCGAAATGCAAAGCAAAACAAGCCTGATTATCAGTCATCGCATTTCAAGCATTAAAAAGGCAGATTTAATTTTATACCTGAAAGACGGTGAAATTGCCGAAGTGGGTACACACGAGGACTTGCTTGCCTTAAAGAAAAATTACTTTGAGCTGAACAATTTGCAAAGTCATTAATTGCCTCGCTCCTGCTCTATTCTGCGTTGCAATTCCTCTTTGGTGTAAAACGGAATTTCCAAACGTTGAGAAGAAAAATTTTGTGTGGTAAACCATTCAAGAAAATGATTGTTGTGTAAACGCACTAAAAAATCAAACAACAGTTCTTCTTGGTTTAACTGTAACGCATAAAATTCCCGAAAAAATAATTTTACAGGAAACAAACACGTTGCGTTTTTTTCTACCGACTGAAATTGTTTTACACATTCCTGAAAAACGTTTAACTGATAATCGCCACTAAATACGGGGTGTGCAGCAATTTTTATAAATGTTGTTTCAATGTTGCGCTGCGAAATTAATTTTAATAAAGCCTCTGTTGAAACATTTAACTCTTGTCCTTTTATGTTGAGCGAATTGTAACTGCCGTTTATAATTAAGCCAATGTGCGGTGGAATGCGCCTTGCGTAAAGTAAAGCCAGCCAAGTTCCTTTTTTTAAATCCGTTTCCTGAAACGAAACAGGGTTTAATTCAATATGCAAATATTCTTGTATCACAGTTCAACCGTACCCCTGTAAACCAACGTGGCTGAACCTTTCAGCCAAACGTTGTAAAAATTATGTTCCAGCACTTTGTCAAAACTCACTTCCAAGTTTCCGCCGAGCGTTTTTATGCTGCATTTATTTTTTTCGGTGCTGAAACCCAAAACTGCCGCTACCAAAGCCGAAGCGGTTACGCCTGTTCCGCAGGAAAACGTTTCGTCTTCCACACCGCGCTCATAAGTACGCACAAACAAAGTATCATCATCATTTTTTTCAATAAAGTTTACGTTTGTGCCTTCTTCTTTAAACCGTTCGCTGTTTCTTATTTTTTTTCCTTCGGCAAACACATTGTATTGCTGCAAGTTTTGTACCTGCTTTACATAGTGCGGTGAGCCTGTGTTTAAAAAAAAATAATCTTCGCCCATTTCAATAGTTTTTACATCGTTCATTTTTAACGACACCGTTTCGTTGTCGTCAATCAAAGCTTCGTGCGCACCGTCGGCAGCCAAAAAATTTGCTTTGTCCGTAATTATGCCAAGGTGTTTTGCAAAGGCTGTAATGCAACGCCCGCCGTTTCCGCACATGGTACTTTTGTTGCCGTCGCTGTTATAATACACCATGTTAAAATCAAAACCTGTGGCGTTTTCCAATAAAATTAAACCGTCTGCACCAATGCCAAAACGACGGTTGCAAAGTTGTAATACCTGTTCCTGTGTAAGCGAAACAGAATTGTTTCGGTTATCAATTAAAATAAAATCGTTGCCCGTACCTTGGTACTTGTAAAAAGTAATTTGCATAAAATTTAGCTGAGTTTGGCAATAAGTTCGCTGTCCGAAACGCGCTCCAGTGGCTTAAACTCGCCGCCATAACTAAGTTTGTAAACCTGATTGCTTGCTTTTATATAATAAACGTTGTTTAGTTGATACAAGACCACATCGTTAAAATCAACAAAGCCGTAAAGCATAATTCTGTTTTTTGAAAAGCGATAACCTTTTGTGTTAAGCGGCGTTTTCCAAAATTCAAGCACATATAAATCAGAAGCACTTTCATTAACATTAGCTAAATCTGCAATCAACGAATCTTTATCTGAACCTGAAAAATTGTCGCCGATTTTTATGACTTTAATATTTTTAACTGACAATAATTCATCGGTTGCCACTTTAATGTTCATGTCCTCTTTCAAAGCGGTGAGGCTGTCCACTTCGCGATAATCTACTTTTTGGTTTTTTTCAAGATTGACTTTAAATCGCTCTTTGTCTTGTTTCTTTACTTTGTCTTCTTCGCCAATGTTTATGGTTTTCACAGGCTGCTGAATAATGGTGATGTGTTCTTTGGCAGAATCTTTTATTTTATTAAACATATCATTGAATTTGAATACAAAAAATCCAATGCCCACAACAAGTCCGATAGAGACCCCAAAAATAAAAACAGGAATTTTACGCTTTAAACGCATGGCTAAAAAATCGCAGAGTAAATGTACAGATTTATAAAACTGCTTTCATATTAAATATTACAAGTTTTTACTAACCGTTTAGGGGGGTATTTTCGTCATTGCGACTTCTATGACACTAACAAATTATTTTGGTAAACAGTTTGTTTCTCGATTAAGGCAAAAATACGATGAATGATTTTATTTCTCACAGCATTTAATATACTCATTTTGTTTTTGCCTTCTTCTACTTTTCTCAAATAATATTTTCAAAAATCGTTGTTTACTCTTATGACAATCATTTGACAATCATTGTGGCAAGATGTAATATGCTCTTCGGTTCTTTGTCTGCAAAACAGATATTTTTGGTTTGTATTTAACCAGTGACGAACGGATATTTAAACATCTGAAATGACAGAAAAAACGAGCCATAACAAAGGTTTATCAGTAGATATCAAACAATACATTGATTTTTCAATGTTTTAATAAAAAATACTTCCTGCGCTTTTTCAACGAAACCGCAAACAAAGAACTCAATCCCGTAGTCAATAACACAATGCTGATAGAGCTTGCGGGCATGAGAATGGCAGCGATGATAGGTTGCAATTCGGCGCGGGTGGCATAATACAAACCCACAACATTGTACAAAATGGAAACCACAAAACTAATGTTGATGATGCGTTTGTTTTGTTTGCAGTAATGTAAAATGCCGTCAAAATAAGAAAGTGTTTTTCCGTCCATAATGGCATCACAAGCGGGAGAAAAATTATTGATGTTGTCGCTCACCACAATGCCCACGTTGCTTTGTTTGAGTGCGCCTGCATCGTTTAAGCCGTCGCCAATCATCATCACGTTTTTGTTTTGTGTTTGCAGGGTTTTAATGTAATCCAATTTATCCTGCGGTTGCTGATTGAATAATAATTCCGAATTAAACAACGGTTTCAGGTGTTGCAACTCTGCGGCGTTATCGCCCGAAAGCAACGAGAGTTTGTAATTTGGTTTTAACTTTTCCAACAAGGTTTTTATTCCTTTTCTGTATTGTGTTTGAATAGAGAATGCGCCCAAAATTTCACCGTCAATGTTTAAATACACCTTGCTGCTTTGCGCTTCGTTTAAATTTGCATTAACAAAATCTGCCGAGCCAATTATCACGGTTTTGTTGCTCACCATTCCTTTTATGCCTTTACCTTTCAGTTCTTCAAACAATTTTACGTTTAAAGTTTTTACATTCGAAAACTGCTGAGAAACGGCTCTGCTCAAAGGGTGCGAAGATTGAGCAGCCAACGATTTTATTAAAACAATGTCGTCTTCGCTCAATGTTTTTCCCGAATACGAAGTGTTTGATTTTTGCTGTTCGGTAATTGTGCCTGTTTTGTCAAATACAATTTCGTTGGCGTTAGAGATTTGTTCAATCACTTCGGCGTGGCGTGCATAAAAACCAAATTTTTGCAACACGCGCAGCATATTTCCGTTGGTAAACGTTGCCGACAATAACAGCGCACAAGGACAAGCCACAATTAAAATAGAAGTTACCGCGTGCCAGATTTTTGTTGTGTCGTGAAAATACCAATACATCGCCGAAGCCGCAGCAATGCTGAAAAGTACGAGCGTAAAATATTTGCTCATGACATGAATGTACGATTTGCTTTCTTCCTTTTTTTGAAATGCCTCGTTGTTCCAAAGCTGTGTTAAATAGCTTTGCGACACATCTTTTACCACTTGCATTTCCAATGCGCCGCCTGTTTGTTTACCGCCTGCGTATATAATTTCGCCTATGTTTTTTTCAACGGGAATGGCTTCGCCCGACACAAAGCTGTAATCAATCACGGCTTTGCCCATAAACAAAATACAGTCGGCAGGAATAATTTCACCGCTGTAAACCTTTATGTGCATTCCTGTTTTTAAATTGGAAACAGGAATTTGTGTTTCTTCATTCCGTTCGTTTAAAACCGTTACGCCAAGCGGAAAGTACGAGGTATAATCGCGGTTAAACGCCAAGGTATTATAGGTTTTGTTTTGAAAAAAACGCCCCACTAACATAAAAAACACAATGCCGCTCATGCTGTCTAAATAGCCTGCGCCTGTTTGTGTCATAATTTCGTAAAGGCTGCGGGCAAACGTAATTAAAATGGCGAGCGCGATGGGCGTATCAATATTTAAAAATTTCTGCTTGAAACTTTTCCACGCCGAAACAAAAAATTCGGAAGCGCAATAAAAAAACACGGGCAATGACAAGCCTAAATTCAGGTAAGAAAAAAGTTGTTTCAAATTGTAGTCGCCTGCCTCGTCAATTGAAAAATATTCAGGAAAACTCAACAACATAATATTTCCGAAACAAAAACCTGCAATGCCTATTTTAATCACACGGGTTTTATCATACATTTTTGCTTTTTTGCCTGCCGCGTTTTGCAAACTGAAATGCGGCTCGTAGCCAATACTCGCAAGCAACTCCACAACTTTGCGCAAAGAAATGTGTTTGTGATTAAACACCAAACTCAATTCTTTTTTCAGAAAATTGACCTGTGAGCGAACAATGTTTTTATCCAACTTATTCAAATGTTCCAGCAACCAAATACACGAAGAACAGTGCATTTGCGGTAAATAAAACGTGGCGTGGCTTTGTTCCGTATCTTTAAAATGAATGAGTTTTGCCTGCAAATTTTCATCGTCTAAAAACGCAAACTTTTCAGGTCGGGAATTATTTTTTTGGTTAATACCTGCCGGTTTTTCCGAAATGCTGTAATAATCGCAAAGTTCAACTTTGTTTAATATTTCGTAAACCGTTTTGCAGCCCTGACAACAAAACTGTTTTTCCTCAATGCAAATGTTTTGGTTTTCACAGTCTTCGCCGCAATGGTAGCACGCCTCCATGGTTTTAGTTTCGCCAATCATAAAAAACAGTCGGGCAAAGTAACACTAAAATTTGTTTCCAAATCCTGACAAATCTCATGTTTATTTATGACATAACTCATTTATGCAATGCTTTAAGTGAACTAACTTTGGAAAATGTTACTCAATAGCGAATATAAAATATGAAATTGACCATAAACGATAGCAGAAAAATTTCTTCCATTCAAAAAAAATTCAACGATGAATTTCCGTATCTGAAAATTGAGTTTTTTTCAAAACCGCATAAAATCGGCGGTTCATCGCCAAAAAAACTGATGATGGAAAGCTCTAAAACGCTGGGAGAGTGTCGCACCGTTCATAAATCAGGAACAATCAGCATTGTTCCGCAAATGACGGTAGGTGAACTGGAACAAAATTTTAAAGATATGTTTGGTTTGTGGGTGCAGGTGTTCCGAAAATCGGGCAGGGTTTGGTTAGAAACAAGTGTTACCGACAACTGGACTTTGGAAAAACAAAACACTAAGGGCGAAGAATTAAGTAAAACCTTTGCAGAAAAAAAGATAATAAAGGCATACTGAAAATTTTAAATGTTCCATTTTCAGTTTTTGCCTGATAGCCCAATCTTATGAGAGAGAGATTGGGCTTTTTTGTTTTTATAGTTTGTTTAATACAGAGATTATTTTCTCAATAGAAAAAATTAATTCTTCGTCAGAAATTACCAACGGCGGTGCAATGCGCATGGCGGTTGAGCAAAATAAAAACCAATCGCTGATAATGCCGTTTTCAATGCATGATTTGATGACACGCATATTTAATTGTTCATCGTGAAAATCTATTGCGCCCAATGCGCCATGAATGCGAACTTCTTTAATCAATTTGTGTTTTAGTTTTTGGCGAATAATTTTTTCAATTTCCAAAGCGCGGGCAGATAAATTTTCATTCAATAAAATTTCTAAGGTTGCCTGCGCGGCGGCTACACACAGCGCGTTTCCGCCAAAGGTGTTCGTATGTCCGAGTACGGGATTATGCGTTAAATTGTTCATTAATTCCCTTGAAGCCACAAACGCGCCAATGGGCAAACCGCCGCCCATGCCTTTTGCAATCAATAAAATATCAGGAACACTATTGTAATGCTCAAAGGCAAATAATTTTCCTGTTCTTCCAAAACCGCTTTGTATTTCGTCAAAAATTAAAAGCACACCGTGTTCAGCGCATTTGTTTTTTAATGCTTGCAAAAACTCCGGCGTGGCTTTTCTTACACCGGCTTCGCCTTGAATGGGTTCAATAATAACCGCCGCAGTTTTTGAAGAAATATTTTTTAATTCATCACTGTTATTAAACTCCAAATGTTGCACATCGGGCAAAAGCGGACGAAACGAATTTTTAAAACTTTCATCGCTCATTAAGCTCATTGCGCCTTGCGTGCTGCCGTGATAGGCGTTTTTGAATGAAATAATTTCTGTTCTGCCTGTGGCGCGTTTGGCGAGTTTCATTGCGCCCTCAACGGCTTCGCTGCCGCCTGTGGTAAAATAAACGGAGTTTAAATTTTTTGGTAAATAGTTTGAAAGCGTTGTGGCATATTTCACCTGCGGACTTTGATTAAACTCGCCGTACACCATCAGGTGCATAAATTTTTCGGATTGTTGTTTAATTGCTTCCACCACGTTTGGGTGGCAATGCCCCACGCTGCTCACCGAAATTCCGCTGATTAAATCAATGTATTCTTTTCCGTTTACGTCAATCAGTTTTGAGCCTTGCGCTTTGGCAATGTTTACATCAACACCCAACAAAGGCAAATCAGATGTTTGCGCCACATGCCGTAAAAATAATTCGCGTTGGTTCATGGTTTTTTATTTTAAACACAGAGGTACAGAGGCTCTGAGGCACAGAGTTTTTTTTATTTTCTCTGTGCCTCTGTGTCTGTTCCATTTGTTATTCAGTAGAATTTTCTTCCGACATTTTTAAGTTTACCGTTTCCACACTTTGGCGGCTGCGTTTTAAAATAGTGATGTCGTAACCGTCTTTTTTGCGTTTGTCGTTTACGGCAGGAATGCGCCCGAAAATAAAATTAATATACCCCGAAACCGTTTCGTACTGCGGATTTTCAGGTAAGGCAATGGGTAAAATCTGGTTCACATCCTGAATGTTTGCCTGCGCGTTTACAACAAACTCGGTATCGCTTTTTTTGTCCACGTTTGGTTTTTCCTCATCGTGCTCGTCCTGAATTTCGCCGACTAATTCTTCAATAATGTCTTCCATAGTAATTAAACCGGCTGTTGCGCCAAACTCGTTGGTTACAATTGCCATTTGAATGTGATGTTTTTGAAAATCGCGCAAAAGCTCGTTCACTTTCATTATTTCGGGCACAAAATGCACGGGGCGCATAATGTCTTTCAGCGAACTGAATTTGTTTTCTATCAGGGCTTTCAGCAAATCTTTGCTGTGAACAATGCCAATAACATTATCAATATTGCCTGTATAAACAGGCAAGCGCGAAAATCCTTCTTCAATTACCCGTTCGGCAACTTCATTTCGGCTAAGTTCCGCAGCTAAAGCCACAATGCGGTTTTGCGGCAACATAATTTGTTTTACAATGCGGTCGTCAAAATCAAACACGTTTTGAATGAGTTCGTTTTCACTTGGCTTAATTGAACCGCCCTCTTCGCTTTCGGTTAAAATTAAGCGCAACTCTTCTTCGGTGTGAACTTCTTCGCCCACATTTTTTATGCCGATTGCACGCAAAGCAATGTTTGATGTTTTGTTGAGAAACCAAATAAAGGGCGAAAACAAAACGTAAAATATTCTCATTGGCAAAGCAATTGACATAATCACAGGCAAACTGTATTTTATACCAATCATTTTCGGAATTTGCTCGCCGAGTGTAACGTGAAAAAAAGTAAGGAACACCAAAGCAATGGGTAATGAAATGCTGTGAACTGCCCATTTATCGGGTATAACGTAAGTTTCAAGCATTTGTGCAATTACCCGCTCGCCCACCGCACCCAACGCCAGTGAAGCCAACGTGATGCCGAGTTGCGAAGCAGAAAGATAGGCATCTAATTTTTCTAACAAAGATTTGGCAAGTTTAGCACCGCGGCTGCCTTTTTGGACTTTTAAATCTAATTGAGAGGCGCGCACTTTAACAAGGGCAAATTCGGCGGCAACAAAAAAACCGTTTAATACAATAAGAATAAAGGTAATGGTAAGGTCTGATAACATAGTAAATTCAAATCAAATATAAGCATTTGCGGGAATTGTTAGAGATTTGAGATTTGACAAATTCAAAAGTTGTCAAATTTCTGTAAGTAAAAAAGCCCCGAAAACATTCGGAGCTTCTTTTTAAATTTATTTTGAAAAGAATTAGGCTTCTTTGTTGTTTTGAATTTTTTCGCGGATGCGTGCGGCTTTACCTGTGCGTTCGCGCAAGTAGAATAATTTGGCACGGCGAACAATACCAACTTTGTTCACCACAATTTTATCAATAAACGGTGAAGCAAGCGGAAAAATACGCTCCACGCCAATGCCGTTGCTTATTTTGCGAACGGTAAAAGAAGCGGTTGCGGCTTCGTTTTTGCGTTGAATAACAACACCCGAAAATTGCTGAATACGGTGTTTGTCTCCCTCTTTAATTTTGTAGGAAACCGTAACGGTGTCGCCTGCTTTAAAAGACGGATGTTGAGTTTCTGCGGATAATTGCTTTTTAGCGTAATCTAATAAAAGGCTCATTTTATTTTGTTTTTTTAATTAACCGGTTCAGCATACTTTACCCTGTGTAAACAGCGGCTTGAAACGGGGTGGCAAATATATAGAATTTACATGAAAACCGCGCAAATTATTTTAAAGTTTTGATTTTTATTGCCAACTTTACGCTCCCAAAAAATTTGCCCGGGTGTTGGAACTGGTAGACAAGCACGTTTGAGGGGCGTGTGCCGTAAGGCGTATGGGTTCAAGTCCCATTCCGGGTACAAGTAAGGCGGATTTCTCACTGCAAAAAGAGAAGTCCGCTTTTTTTTATACCTGATAGTTTTGTGAGATGGCTTCGCAGCCGCATATACCCAAAAAATTCCGCCAAAAAACAGCCCTTTGTGCGAAATACCCTTTTTTTTGTGTGAAATACCCTTTTAACTGTGTGAACGAACAGCACATTGTAAAAATAACTTTGTACTTTACCTGCACTTAACCATTAAAAAAATACAACATGAAAACGAGCATTACCTTTTTACTTTTTTTATTGCTTACCGTATCATACAGCTACGCACAACCTCAAAATTGGCAATGGGCAAAGCGCGTAGGTACTGTAAACGACAACAACGGTAATCCTTTTAATCCTACATATAATGAAGCAATTACTGATGTGAAAGCAGACAAATACGGGAACGTGTATGCCGTAGGCTATTTTTATCCTAATCCTACTTTTGTAAATGCAACCAGCGGGCTACCCACAACAGGTGGTTATGGTGGTTCAGACGCGTATTTGATAAAATACAACTCTTGCGGCAATGTGCTTTGGTGGCGCAGAATGGGGGGTACGAGTGATGACAAAGCTACTTCGTTAGCATTAAATGGTAATGGACAAGTGATTATAGCAGGAGAATGTGTAAGTTCCACATATACAATCGGCGACGGGGTACATGACACCATATTAAATAACGGTAACATTACGTTGTTTATAGCTAAATATGACACAGCGGGGCATTTTATTAATGCAAGTAACTATCCGACTTTTTCTACTGCTCCTTATACAGATATGCTGCAAATATTCATTAACAGTCAAGGAAATTATTTTCTCTCAAACGGATTATCAAGTTATGTAATTCCTTCCTCATTAGGGGCAATAACAGCAACATACAATTATGTTGCGCCTACACCTTTCTGTCCTCAAATTGTTGGTATAACCCTTGACAAAAATGATAATGTCTATTTGAGTGGAGCATATAGCAACACTATTAACATAGGTGGTGGCACTACTCTAATCCCCAATAGCGGATTAAAATCCTTAATTATAAAATTTTCTCCTAACGGAATTATGCTATGGCATAAGACCGATAACAATACTTCGGTTTTAAGTACGCTACTTAACTGTGCTATTGATACAAGTGGCACAAGAATAGTAGTTGGGGGTAATGCGGAGAACGGGGCAAATGTTTTTGGCTATGTTGTTAATGTTCCTCCCAATCATAGAGCATCTACTTTTTATTGGTTAGATGCCGCAACAGGAAATTTAATATCTGGAATAACAGGTACATATAATGTTGCAAGCGTTGCGAGCTTACACCCCCATTACACTAACCGAGATGATAGCGTTCATTTTAAAGGTAAAGTTATTGGTAGTGTTACATTCAACACTACAACATATACTTCCACAGCGGCAAGTGGAGGACAAAGTTGTATAGGAAAAATAAGTGCGACAAGCAGTAGCTTTGTTAGTATAAATATGCTACCCCAATCGGGCAGTCAATATGAAACTATTAACGGCTTAGATGTAAACGAACAAGGCAATATATACATAGGTGGTATGTTTGGCGGCACATTGGATAGCGCGGGTACAGCCGTAAACATAATTGGCGGCTCAGAAGACGGTTTTGTAGCCAAATATGGTTTTGCCTGTAACAGCAGCAGCACAAGCCTAAGCCCACTGCCGCCTACAAGTTTGGCAGCGGTGTACCAAGCCACACTTACCAATTATGTAACATGGATAGATAACGCACAATATGAAAACAGCTATGAGCTGTGGTATAATACCAACAGCAACCCTACATTTTCTTTGCTTGCCACTTTACCTGCAAACACTATAAGTTACACACATACAAGTTTAGCATACAATACAACTTACTGCTATAAAGCAAGAGCAGTAAACAACATAGGCGCAAGTTTCTTTACTAATGTAGGTTGCGCCACTACCCCTACCAATGGCGGCGGTACAGGCACAGCACCCAACGCGCCGCTTAACTTAACGGCAACAAACAACGGCAGCCTCACCAATAACGTAGCGTGGACAGATAACAGCAATAACGAAGATAATTTTGAATTGCATTACACATTCGGCAGTAACCCAACATACAGCTTGTTGGCTACACTACCCGCCAATACTACAAGCTACACGCACACAGGGTTAAGCTATACTACAACGTATTGCTATAAAGTAGCGGCTACCAACAGCGCAGGCAGCAGCGCGTTTAGTAATACGGCTTGCGCTACTACGCCTGCCAATGGTACAGGTGTGGAGGAGTTTGAAGTTCAAAGTTTAAAGTTAAAAGTGTACCCGAACCCTGCCAAGAGCGAAATTTATTTTGACATACCAAGCAACGAAAAACAAATAAACGTTGAGTTATATAACACACTCGGCAGCTTGGTATTAAGCAAAAAGAATTACACCAACCGTAGCGCAATAAGCATAAGCACACTGAGCAAAGGCTTGTATTACTACAAAGTGATACTGCCAAAAGGCGAGTTTGCGGGTAAGGTGGTGAAAGAGGAATAGTTCATTCATTCAATCCACAAAAATTTCGTAAGTAGTTTTTTTCATTACCTTTATGGCGCAAGTTTTTCTATCGCTCCAATGAAAATTGGAGAGGAAAGTCCGGGCAACACAGGGTAATCCGCCACCTGAAAGGGTGGGTGCCGAAACAGAAATGTTTTGGTAACAGAAAGTGCCACAGAAAGCAAGGTAGCCGCGGGGTAACACGCGCGGTGATAGTGAAAATGTGAGGTAAGAGCTCACAGGCGCGGGTGGTAACAGCCGCGTTGGGAAAACCTCGGATGTTGAAAGACCAAATAGGTTGCGGTTTAAGGCTGCCCGTCTTATTCCGCCGAAAGGCGGAAGTCGCAATAGGGTAGGTCGCGAAGATAAATGATAGATATACTGTTTAGCAATAAACGGTGAAACAGAACCCGGCTTACAAACTTGCACGAGAACAAAGGAAAAAGTAAATATGAGAAAACAACATTTATTATTTTTTTTACTGACACTAATTTGCTCCCACGCTAAACCCCAGTGTCCGCAGGTTTACGACGGCACAGGCACTTTATCTTCTAATCCTTATTTCATCAGTTGCACAGGCGCGGCTTACACCGCAAGTTTTCAGTCAAACGTAAGCTGGGGCACATATACCATTAACTGGGGCGACGGCTCTCCCATAACCAACAACGCAAGCTATACCGCCAACAGCATTATCAATCACTTTTATGCTTCTGCTACCGATACTTTTCCTGTTACGCTTATTATTCCCTCGTTAAACTGCACGCTTACGGGCGTAACCGTTATGGAAACTGCTGCCGTGGCAAGTCTTGCGCCCGTGGCACATTCGGTTTGTGCAGGAAAAACAATCACGCTTACCAACCAAAGTCTTAACAACAGCAAAGCCACGCGCTACACCTGGGATTTTGGCGATGCCACCATTTTAAATTATGATTACACGAATGCGGGAACGAATGTTAATCATACCTATTTGCCCTATACGGTAAACTGCGAAACCGTTTTAAAATTAACGGCACAGAATTATTGCAATACCACGCCAAGCACGTTCAGCATTAATCCCATGCGCGTATTTGAACTGGATATTGTGGACATTTCGCCGAACAAATACATCAGTTGTTCGCCTGACAATCAATTTACCTTTACCAATTCCACCGTAAGAAACTGTGCTTCGCAGGGCAATACGGCGCAACGCCGCGAGCAATGGAATTTTGGCGATTACTGGGGTTACGGACACGATTCTATTATCGGTTGGAGAAACGCACCTGCCGCGCCTGTAACAATAACCTATCCTGCGCCCGGCACATACACCGTGCAGTTACGCGACAGCAGCCAGTGCGGTTCTGATGCACTCACCATTCCTGTCAATGTTATTCATCCGCCAACGGCAAATGTGGCTGTGCCTGCAAGCGGTTATTGTGTGGGTATGCCGCTTACCTTTACCAACACCAGCGACCCGGGACTTTTATACACCATACATTTTGGCGACGGCGGAGGGTTTACACCAATCGGTTCGGGTGCAAAGCCCAACAAGACATACGCCACCGCAGGAACATACACGCTAAGGTTAGTAACTTACATTCCGGGTGCAAACGCCTTTTGCAGAGATACGGTAAAAGTTCCCATAACGATTGGCATATTTCCCACAGTTGATTTTTCGGTGAACCTTAACACTGCCTGCGGCACAGCTACTGATGTGGTGTTTACCGATATGAGTACAAATGCTGTGTTTTGGAATTGGGATTTTGGAAACGGAAATACAAGCACCTTGCAAATTCCGCCAATGCAGAATTATACAAGTGCTGCTGTGTATGTGCCAACGCTTGTTGCAATGGGAACTACAAGTTGCTCCAACACACAAACACTTTCCATTACAGTTTACCCAAATCCCATGCCTGATTTTTCGCTTGTTTCCTATTGCGAAAATGCCGTTGCTGATTTTACAAACACTACCACAAGCATAGACCCCGTTACTTCCTACACTTGGGATTTCGGCGATGGCTCTGCAACAACAAGTTTTGTAAATCCTTCGCATACGTTTACAAGCGCGACAACGTACTCGGTTAAATTAACGGCAACAACAGCATTTTGTTCTGATGTAGTTGAAAAAGTTGTTTCGGTGGGTGTTGTGCCAAGTATGGATTTTACGTTTACCCCAACACTCACTTGTCCGCCGATTATCGTAACATTCAGCAATAACAGCGCAAACGCCACAAGCTATCTGTGGAGTTTTGAAGCCTCGCCAAGCGCAACTTCATCGGCAACAGACCCAACATATTTTTACGATAACACAACCTTAAACCCGATGACACATTCGGTGAGTTTAATTGCTTACGGCACTTTGGGTTGTAACGATACCCTTGAACAAACCATTACCATAAACCCCCGCCCTGTGGCAAGTTTTACCGTGAACGAGGCTGAGGGAATTTGCCCGCCTATGGCAACCACGTTTACTAATAACACGGTTGGTGCAACCACATATTCGTGGAATTTTGGGGACGGAAACGGTTCATCAACGGTCAATCCTGTTCACAGTTACAGCAACACTACACTTGCACCGGTAGAGCACACCGTAGTGTTAATTGCCGAAAACAGTTTTTCGTGTACCGATACCATTCAGCACATTATTCATGTTTTTCCGCAGTCGCTTGTGTCTTTGTCTGTAAGCCCCGATTATAGTTGCACGCCGCTTGCCGTTGATTTGCCCACATTGGCAGGTGTTTCATCTTACACATGGGATTACGGCGACGGAACACCAACATTTTCTACATTGGCAGCGGTTTCTCACACCTACATAAACAGCACAACTGCCAATCAAATTTTTACCATTCATTTAACGGCAGATAACAGTTATGGCTGTGTTAATTCGGCGGTAACTACGCTTACGGTACTTTCAAAACCAATCCTCAATTTTTCGGTAAGTGCCGATGCGAGTTGCTCACCGCTAAACGTAACATTTACCAACACAAGCGCAAACGCAGTTTCTTATTTGTGGAATTTTGGCGACGGAAGTACACATACCGCCACCAATACAAGTCATACATTTTCTAACACAAGCAATACTGCGGGAGAACATTTTACCACAACGTTAATTGCCACAACCAACGACGGTTGTCAGGATTCGCTTTCAAAAATATTTTTGGTGTATCATCAGCCGAGTGCAAGTTTTTCGGTAAATGCACCCGACTGTGCTTCTGCTTTTGTCAGCTTTACCAACACATCGCTTGGCGCAAGCACCTACTCGTGGAGTTTTGGCGATGCAAGCGCGGCAACAACGGCTTCAAACCCTTCGTACATATACAACACCACCATTCCGGGCAACGCCACTTACACGGTAAAACTGCTTGCCACATCGGTTTCGGGCTGTACCAATATGGCAACAAGTCCGATTACGGTATTTGCACAGCCTGTTGCCAATTTTGCCGTAACCTCAACGGTGGGCTGCTCTCCGTTTTCAACTACTTTTACCAATTCAAGCACTAACAATCACTCGCTTGTTTGGCGTTTTGGCGACGGCACAACAGGCAATGTAACCGACCCTGCGCATACTTTTGTAAACCCTTCCAATATTGCAGACCACACGTTTACCTGCACCTTAATAGCAGGACACAGCAACGGCTGCAAAGATTCTGTTTCGCGCACCGTGTTGGTTTATTACAAACCAAAAGCCGATTTTACCACCGATACGCTGGCGTGTTCAAACAGAACCCTTACGCTTAACAGCACTTCCATATCGGGCGACACACTTATTTACCAATGGACTTTCGGGGACGGAAAACCTGCTTTTTCTGCCGACCCGAGCATAATGCACGCTTACACAAACACCTCCACCGTTGTTCAGTCGTTTACCGCAAGCTTGGCGGTGATAGCAAAACATAATTGCCGAGATACCGCCCGAGTGCGCATAAAAGTATCGCCAAAACCCCACTACAACATTATTGCTTCGGCTGACAGCGGCTGCGCACCGTTAAACGTAACCTTTGCAAAGATTGATAAGGTTACGGAATACCAATGGTTTAACGGCAAAGATTTGTTTGGCGGCGAGGGCAACATAGTAAGAACATTTTTTTCGGATAACGCCAAAGCAAAAACATACACCATTACTTTAATTGCGCAAGATGCGAGCAAATGCGCCGATACCTCTGTTAAATACATAAAAGCCTTTCCGCTGCCAACGGCTTTGTTTGAAACAAACCCTGCGGACAGTGTGTATGTAAACAAACCCCTCACTACAAAAAATTTATCTGCCGATGCCAGATTGTATGAATGGCATTTTGGCGATACGGATATGTCTTCAGGGGTTGAACCCGAACACACCTACCGAACGGTGGGCTTTTATTCCATCTCGTTAATTGCCATAACCAACAAAGGCTGCCGCGATACAGCGGTGCTTGACATTAAAGTGTTGCACGAAACCCTTATTGAAATGCCAAACGCCTTTACGCCCAACCCAAGCGGTTCGCGCGGAACGCTGTATGACCCGTCAGATTTAAGCAACGATATTTTTCATCCGTATTTAAAAGGCATAAACAGAACTAAATTTCATTTCAGTATTTATTCGCGCTGGGGCGAATTATTGTTTGATACCCAAAACCCCGATGAAGGCTGGGACGGCTACTATCGCGGAAAACTGTGTGAACAGGACGTTTACATTTGGAAATTAGATGCTGTATTGTTAGACGGAAAAACCTTTAATAAAACAGGCGATGTGTTACTGTTAAAATAACTGCAATATGAAGTGTGTAAAAAATAAAATTTTAATGCTGTTGCTTGTGGTTTGTGGTAGTTCTGCGTTTTCGCAAAGCAAAACAGGCAGAAAAGACATTCATAAATTAACTGAAGAAGCACAGGCTTATCTTGACGGGGAAGATTATACGATGGCTTGGAGTGCCTACAAAGCCCTGCTGCTGCACGACCCCAAAAATGAAGTGGCAGCGGTAAACGCCGCCATATCTCTGTTTAAATTAAATTATTCGGTGGACAGTGCCTTTGTTTTGGGTACAACGCTTTCCGCCTCAAAATTAATTGACGCAAAATATTACCTCGCCAAAATAAAACACAAGCAGCATTTGTTTGACGAAGCCATTACCTTATTGGAGGCATACAAAAAAACAGGTGAAAAAAGGCGTTTGCACAGCAATGAAGAAGCCGATTATTTAATCAGAGTGTGCAACAGCGCAAAAACCTTTGTGTCTAAACCTCACAAGGCAGTTATAAAAAACATGGGTGCTGAAATAAATTCGGTGGCTGATGATTATGTGCCTGTTATTATGCCCGATGAATCGGCTTTGTATTTTACTTCAAAACGCAATGGCAGCACAGGCGGAAAACGTAACCGTGACGGTACGCTGTATGAAGATGTGTATGTATCGTACCAAGAAAAGGGTGAATGGAAAAAAGCAAAAAATATTGGTGCGCCCATTAATACAGATAACAACGATGCCTGTGTGGCAATCAGCCCTGACGGGCAACGCATGATTATTTACCGCAATATTCCCAATCAAATGTCGGGCGATTTATACATTTCCACGATAGGCAAAGACTATAAATGGCAAGAACCGCAACGGATAAACAGCGTTATTAATTCCGAATATTTTGAAACAAGTGCCTGTTTCAGCAACGATACTAACGAGATTTATTTCAGCAGCAACCGCCCGGGCGGCTACGGCGGCAAGGACATTTACCGCATTAAAAAATTACCCAACGGCAAATGGTCTGTGCCGTTTAATTTAGGACCTTACATCAACTCGCCTTACGACGACGATGCTCCCTTTATGCACCCCGACGGCGTAACGCTTTATTTCAGCAGCAAAGGACATAATACCATTGGCGATTACGACATATTTAAAAGTAAATTAAACGTGGAAACAAACGAGTTTGTAAGAGCCGAAAACATGGGCTACCCGATTAACGATGTGAACGATGATATTTTCTTTGTGCTGAGTGTGGACGGACAGCGCGGTTATTACTCCTCCATAAAACAGGAGTCGTTTGGCGGCGAAGACATTTATCAGATAGACACGCGCTTCAGCGAAAATGATTTGGCGGTAAAAAGCGGCATTATCCTCAGCGAGTATAACGAACCTTTGTTTTCAAAAATTACTTTAACCGACATGGAAAGCAACGGAGAAACAGGACAGTATTTTTCAAACCGCAACACCGGAAAATTTATTATACTTTTGAATCCTTTTAAACCCTATAAAGTTGTGATAGAAGTGGAAGGCTACGAACCTCAGAAAATAATGCTGAAAGCGGCGGCAGTAGAAAGAGAAGAACAAAAATTAGAAATTAAGTTGATAAAAAACCATGAGCAATAAATTTACCCACACCTGTATTGCAATTTTATTGAGTATTTACCTTCCTGCACAAGATGCACAGTTTACGCAGTTTTATTCTTCGCCTCTTTACCTGAACCCTGCCTTTACAGGCTTAACGATTGAACACCGCGTTACGGCAACGTACCGCAATCAGTGGCCCAACATAAGCCGCGGTTATAAATCGTACATCGCTTCGTATGATTATAATTTTTCGGACATCAACAGCGGCTTGGGTGTGTATGCCATGCAAGATGTTGCCCCGAGTTTCAGATTAACCAAAACGCTGATAGGCATAAATTATGCGTATTCCATTGAGCTTGACGAAAAATCTAATTTGCGTGGGGGTATTAACCTGTCCATGGGACAACAAAAAATAGACAATACCTCCCTGATATTTAACGACCAGCTGATAACAGGTTCGGCGGCTTCAACAGACGGCGGCAGCGCGCAGCGGATTATTTATCCCGATGCGGGTGCAGGCGTGTTATACACAGCAAAAAGTCTTTGGCTGGGCATGAGCATAAAACACCTCACTCGCCCCGATGTGAGTTTAACAGGGGCAGCTTCGCGCCTTTCTATGTATATGAACGTACACGGAGGATACCGCTACATATTTACCAACAGCTCGCCCGGCACAAGCAAAATGGAAGAATACATTATCGGCTGTTTTAATTACCGTCATCAGGGCGCAAACGACCAGTTTGACATTGGCGCGTATTATTATAAATCCATGATAAACATCGGGCTTTGGTACAGAGGCTTGCCGTTTAAACGACTGCCCGGTTTTTCAAACAACGAAAGTATTGCGCTGCTTGTAGGTTTTGAAATTCCCGATGACGGTGTGCGCGTGTGTTACAGCTACGATTATACCTTATCAAGCATGAAACTCAGCACCACAAAAGGCGGACACGAAGTTTCGCTTGTGTATGAAATTGCAGATAAAGCCAAACGAAACAAGCGCGCCGGTATCAGTTATCCTAAATTTTAATTTCTAATGTCAGCAAATTCATTCGGCACTTTATTTAAACTTACCGGCTTTGGCGAAAGTCATGGCGCGGCTATTGGCGGTATTATTGAGGGCTGCCCTGCGGGATTAAACATAGATGTTGATTTTGTGCAACAGGAATTAAACCGCCGTAAACCTGCGCAATCGCACATTACAACTCAACGCAAAGAAAGTGATAGGGTTGAGTTTTTATCGGGAATTTTTGAAGGCGTAAGCACGGGAACACCAATCGGGTTTATCATAAAAAACGAAGACCAGAAACCGCAGGATTATTCACATTTAAAAGAAAGTTTCCGTCCCTCACACGCCGATTTTACTTACCAACAAAAATACGGTGTGCGCGATTATCGCGGTGGCGGACGCAGCAGTGCCAGAGAAACCGCGTGCCGCATTGTGGCAGGAGCAATTGCAAAATTATTGCTGAAAGAAAAAAATATTTCGGTGAATGCTTTTGTAAAACAGGTTGGCGAAATAAAATTGGAACAAAATTTTGATGAATTAGATTTGTCAAAAACAGAAAGTAATGTGGTGCGTTGTCCCGACGAAAAAACGGCAGCGCAAATGATTAACTACATTGAAGAGATAAAAAAGCAAGGTGACACCGTTGGCGGAATAATTCAATGCGTTATTCAAAACGCGCCTGCGGGTTTGGGCGAGCCTGTGTTTGACAAGTTACACGCGGTTTTGGGACACGCCATGTTAAGCATTAATGCCGTAAAAGGTTTTGAAATTGGCAGCGGATTTAATACCGTACATTTTAAAGGCTCGCAACATAACGATGAGTTTGTTTCAAATCAATCGGGCATAATAAAAACAAAAACCAATTACAGTGGCGGTGTGCAGGGCGGCATCAGCAACGGAATGCCGATTTATTTTAATGTAGCCTTTAAACCTGTGGCAACCATTATGCAAACGCAAAAATCGGTAAACACACAGGGCGAAGAAATTTTGTTGGAAGCCAAAGGCAGACACGACCCCTGTGTGTTGCCGCGCGCCGTGCCCATTGTAGAAAGCATGACGGCTTTGGTAATGGCAGATTTTTTATTGTTGGCGCGGAGCAATAAAATTTAAGACATTCCATTTTGCTTAACGCGGATATACTTCTTTACAAAGTAAAAAACAATCAACGCCAAAGAGCAAATCACAGAAAAGTACGAAATCAAATCGCCGAAGCGTGAAAAAAAAGTGAGCTTGTTGTTTGGAATTAAATAATCATCAATCACAGTTTCTTTCCACCATTCGGTTGTGTTGGAAATGTTTCCTGTTTCGTCAATAAAGCAACTGATGCCTGTGTTGGCGCAACGCGCAATCGGGCGGCGGTTTTCAATGGCTCGCAAACGCGCGTAATTCAAATGCTGAACGTAACCGGGCGAATCGTCCCACCAACCGTCGTTGGTAATAATAAAAATTAAATTTGCACCCTTGCGAATGTATTCGCTCATGTAATCGGCGTAAACACTTTCGTAGCACACGGGGGGCGCAATTTTTGTGTTGCTTGCTGTGTCTTCAAAAATGCTTCGTTCATCTTGCACGCCCAAACTTCCCATAGTGCCGCCCATGTCAAGAGCCAAATTTTCCAAAGGTTTTAACAAGGCAGGAAAAGGCATTCTTTCCACACCCGGAACGAGCTTTGATTTGTGATACACTTCGCAGCGTGTTTTGTCAATGTACAAAGCAGTATTAAACACATCGTAATATTTTCCGCTTTGTTCATCAAGTCTTGCAGTTGAGGTAACGTCTTTTTCGTTTTCGTAAAATTTATAAGTGTTTGCACCCGCAATAATTTTCAGTTTTGGGAATTTTGAAATCAAGCTGTCACGAAACCATTGTATTTCCTCGCTTTCGTTAATGTGCGCTTCGTTTAAATTTTCAGTAATAAAAGTTTCAGGTAAAACCAAAAATTCTGTTTGCTCCGAAATTTTTCCGCGCACAAGGTTTAAGGCTTTGAAAAATTGCGATTGATAATCAAAATAAAATTTTTCGTTGTATGGGTCAATGTTCGGTTGAACGATAACGGTTTGAAGTCCTCCTACTTTGTGATAAATTTTTACACGGTAAGCATAAATGCAAAACGAAATCAAAATCGGAATGAAAATAATTGCCGCCATTTTTAAAACAGGTTTTGAAAACAATTTCAGCGCAGTATTATTTTTCATCGTTTGAAAAATAAAAATGTTGGCAGCCAACGCCCACAGCGTTCCGCCCGAAGTGCCTGTAAATTCGTACCACTGCACCCAAGTATGATTAAAGGCAAACACATTTCCAAGTGTGAGCCATGTCCATGTTAAATCCCAAAGCGTGTGCGCGTGTTCCCAGGCAATCCACAAAGGAATGAATAACCACACCGCCCACCATTTATTTAGTCTGCGTTTGATGTTTGAAAAAATGAGAAACACAAAAGCCATTAATAAGGCATTAGCCAACCAAGCCATGCAAGCCCCGCCAAATGAGGCATACACTACCCACCACGATACGCCTAAATTCCAAAGCAAAAACGTGAGATAAGCGTAAGCAAATAATTTTAATCGCGATTTTGGCGCACCGGAAAGTTCGTCTTCAAGAATTAAAAGCGGCACAAACCCGAAAAAAATAAGTACGCTTAAATGCCAATACCACGCCAGGGAAAGCAGCAGCGCAGAGCATAAACTTAACAGCAGAAAATTACGTTTAGTAGTCATTAGGTGGCGAAGATAGCTAAAGCACTTGATATGAAGGTTTCTATAATTTTAATTTAAAAACGCTTTCAAAATTACTTTGTAATTGCGCTTGCAAAATGTTTTCGTCAATGCCCAATAATTCTGCTGCTTTTTTGTAAATGTATTTTATGGAAATATCCGCCTCATCTGTTTCTAAAAAAAGGTTTTTACGACCAACGTTTATCAATGTTCTCGCAGCGTTACTCTCATAACCCAACAGGGCTTTGCCGAATGAAAACAAACAATTTTCGCTCATCAGCACTTGCGCAATATTTTCGCTGTGGTTATAGCCTTGGATAATCACAGGCATTTCGTTATCGTTCAGTCGCAAACAATTCATCAGTTCGTTAAACGCCTTTACGCAATAAACGATTAAAGGTTTTTTTATGCGGTTGGCAATTTTAATTTGTTCCACAAAAATTTCCTGCTGCAAATCAAAATCCGTTTCCGCCAATTTATCCAAACCACATTTACCAATGGCAAGGCAACGTTTTTCTGTCGCTATAATTTCCAAACGTTCCAACACATCGTAACAGCTTTCTTTGTTAATGTGGCAAGGGTGCAAACCGTAAGAATAATAATTCGGCTTGTCGGTGGCATCAATGGCAAGGTTTACCAATTCAATCTTGGCATCGTAAAGTTGAGAATGTGTGTGAACGTTGATGAACATATTAATTTAACCACATAGGTACATAGGTTTCATAGTTATTGTACTGTTTTTAGGTTCACATAGTGTCGCAAAGCGACATTTCTCTGTGTTCCTTTTTTGTATGAAATCTTTTCTATGCAAACTATGTATCTATGTGTTTGAAAAAATAAAATCAAAAGTTGTTGAGATTTCTGTAATATTCGTTTACATAAGTTTTTTGTCCTTCGGCAAAAATATTTTCGCAACTAAAATTAATTAAAATGCCTTTGGGTGCTTTTAAGAGTTTCATGTAAGTAAGAAGTTGCGCTTCAAACAGAGGGTTCATTTCTGTTGCAGCTTTTAACTCAAGCACCAAACAATTTTCAATAAACAAATCACACCTGAAATCAATGTTTAATTCTTTGTTTTTGTAATATGCAGGGATTTTTAACTCTGTGGAAAAATTTATGTTTCTATGTTCAAGCTCCACCAACATACATTGATGATACACACTTTCCAATAAACCCTTGCCCATTGTTTTATGTACTTCAATAGCTGCACCAACAACATTGTAAGTCAAATCATCAAGATATTTTTTAGTCAAATTATTTGTCATTCCCATTGTAGAAAACTATGTGTTCTATGTGGTTAAATTTGAACACAAACTTAGTAACTTTAAACCTCACAAATTTCTATGAATACGGATAATTATAACAAGGTAACGTCAATAATTTTTAAAGAACTGGAAGTGGTTGTCGGGAACGCAAACATCAGTTCGGACAAAGAACAGCTTGAAAAATACGGACAAGACCATACCGAAGATTTTATTTTTTTGGCTGATGTGATTGTGAAACCGCAAACGGTGGAGCAAATTTCTGCCATTGCAAAATTATGTAACGACAATAAAATTCCTTTAACTACGCGCGGGGCAGGAACAGGTTTAAGCGGCGGCGCATTGCCTGTAAAAGGCGGCGTATTGTTAAGCATGGAAAAATTCAACAAAATTTTAAACATTGACGAACGTAATTTACAAGCCACCGTTGAGCCGGGTGTGATTAATTATATTTTTCAGGAAGAAGTAAAAAAACTCGGTTTGTTTTATCCGCCCGACCCCGCAAGTTGGGGCAGTTGCAGTTTGGGTGGAAATATTGCGCATAGCAGCGGCGGACCAAAAGCCGTGAAATACGGCACAACGCGCGATTATGTTTTAAACTTAGAAGTGGTGCTTGCCAACGGCGAAATTATTTGGACAGGTGCAAACACCCTGAAATATTCAACAGGCTATAACCTCACGCATTTAATGATTGGCAGCGAGGGAACGTTGGGCATTGTTACAAAAATTGTATTCAAATTAATTCCATTGCCTAAGCATGATTTGCTGATGTTAATTCCATTTAAAAGTGCGGAGCAGGCGTGTGAAGCTGTTGGCGCGGTTTTCAGAGAGGGCATCATTCCGAGTGCTATGGAATTTATGGAACGCGATGCCATTGACTGGAGCATGAAATACGCGGGCGAAGTGAATTTTGAAATTAAACCCGAATGGCAAGCCTTGTTGTTGGTGGAAGTGGACGGAAATAATTTAGATGTGCTGATGAGCGATTGCGAAATCATTAGTACCGTTATGCAAAATCACGGTTGCGACGAAATTTTGTTTGCCGACAGTGCGGAGCAAAAAAATGCTTTGTGGAAAATTCGTCGTAAAGTAGGGGAGTCAGTGAAAAGTAACAGCGTGTACAAAGAAGAAGATACGGTTGTACCTCGTGCAGAATTACCGAAATTGTTGCGCGGTGTAAAAGAGATTGGAAAAAAATACGGCTTCAAATCTGTTTGCTACGGTCATGCGGGTGACGGAAATTTGCACGTTAATATTATTAAAGGCAATTTGCCCGACAGCGTTTGGCAAAACGATTTACCGAAAGGCATTACAGAAATTTTTGAATTGTGTAAAGCCTTAGGAGGCACAATCAGCGGAGAACACGGCGTTGGTTTGGTTCAAAAACCATATTTGCCGATTGTGTTTCCGCCACATCAATTGGATTTAATGCGCAACATTAAAAAGGTATTTGACGCGAATTGTATTTTAAATCCTGAGAAGATTTTTTAGTGGAATTATACATTTTATGAAGCCTTGCACGGCAATTCATTATCCATAGTATTTAGGGTTGCTTTTGTCTTTATATGAAGTTAAACTCCTGTTGTTTATTTTTTTGTAATTGATTTTTAAACATTGGAATAAACTCAAAGTCTGAACAACCGTTGTAGCGTGAATAAGGAATGGTGTTTATTTTTTCTCGTTGTGGGTCAAAGTTTCCGTTGTGAAAGTCTAAAATTGTTTTTCCTGCAACATAACCTAAACCTGTTGGAACAGCATTACCAATTTGTTTAAAAATGTCTGTCAGTTTTCCTTGCAGTTTCCAATCATCAGGGAATTGTTGTATGCGGGCGTATTCTTGGATTGACAATGAACGAAGTTCCGTTGGGTGTGCAAGTAATGTTGCATTCATAACAGGACTTGTTAGTAAAGTTGGCGAAGGTTTATTAAATGAAAGTCGTCTATAAAAACCTGTTTTACCACCGTTCAACTCAAGTGATTTCCCCATTGCTTCTTTGTGAAATTCTTTTGGTAAATGTGTCCAATTTTCGCCTTCTTTTAACATTCCGACAAAACGTTTCATTTTTTCCGAGAGTTCACAATATTGTTCTTGTTTTCCAAGTCCTTCAAATACTTCGGCAATGGTTACCCATTTTTTTCCTGTTTCTATTCCTGTTTCTGTATGAGTTGGCGAAGGCAACGGTATTCTTCCATTTTTACTTCCAAACATAATAACGCGCTCTCTCATTTGTGGAACGCCATAGTTTGCACTATTAAACAAAGTGAAACTAACATCGTAACCTAATTTTTTAAATTCATTCCACAAAAAATAAACTACACTACCGGGAATAGTTGTTATGTTTCCGTATTCTTCTTCATACTCCTTTGGAACAGCGTTCATTGGGGTAGAAAGAATACCGCGAACATTTTCAAGAATAAAATAGGGTGGTGCAATTTCTTCAACAACTCTAACATAATTCATTATCACATTTCCTCTCAAATCTTGCAACGAAAGTCTTTTCCCTGCGGTGCTAAATGCCTGACAAGGCGGTCCGCCAACTACCATAAAAACATCTTCTTTTTTTAGGTTGGCAGTTTGTAAAATTTCTTCTGTTGAAATTTGTGATATGTCGCCCTCAATTACGGGAATGTTTGTGTTTTCACGAATTGTTTGGCAAGCAAGTTTATTCATTTCAACACAAACAGATGTGTTCAATCCCGCTTTTTCAAGTCCAAGGTCTAAGCCCATAGCCCCCGAAAACAGAGATACTACATTGTATTTTGAGTTGCTGTTTACCATAGCGATTTCAAAAAGTTTTTGTACGACTTATATTGCTTTTTAAAATCCGCTGTAAGCGGTTTTATTTTCGCTTCAATTTTTTTGATGAATGTTTCATCAGCTAAAAGCTCTTTTGAAGTTTTGAAAAGTGTTTCAATTAATTTTTCGTGATAATTTTTCTTGCCACTTATAAATTCCCAAAGTTCTTTTCCAATAAGTGTACGTTTTTCCCAATTTGGCAGGTACATTTTATATAAACCGTGGGTAACGGTTTTATCTTCTCGTTTTCCGTATGTTTCACCAATAAATGCTTTGAAACCTTGTTTTTCTATTTGTTTTATTTCTTTTTCAAAATGATGTATTTGAGATTTATTTAAATCATTTGTTCCACTTTTTATTTCTAAAAATGCTTTCGGTTGTTTTCCTTTTTCAACAACCAAATCCCATTTAGTTGCTATTCCCAATTCATTATATTTTCCATCAAAAACAGAGTTGCTTGCGTATAACAATAAATTTTGGACAAGAAAACCTACGGAAGTAACCATACTCCGTGAAATAGCTTGATAAGCGTAATAACGTATAAGGTCTGTTTCGTTATTAAGATTTAAAGCCCCTGCTAAAATTGGATTTACATTTAATGTTTCAAGTTCTAACTTGTCAATCATTTCCAATTGTCTTTGAACAAATTGAGTGGTTAAAATCTTTATAAAATTATCTTCAACAGAAAGTTTAGCATCAATCAATCCACTTTTTTG
Organism: Bacteroidota bacterium; assembly: GCA_019638705.1. GTDB lineage: Bacteria > Bacteroidota > Bacteroidia > B-17B0 > Aurantibacillaceae > Aurantibacillus. Next base: position 156,889 of record JAHBTI010000003.1, on the reverse strand, counting down.
TAAGGCTTGAATTTTTTGGAATTCGTTGTCTGATAACTTGAATTTTTTATCATCTATTTTGAAAACAATTTTATCAAAATCTTTGCGTGTTGCTTTCAAAAAGGCTGATGTACTTCCGTAATGCGAAGCAATCATTTCAACTTTCTGTTTAAGTACAATAGCCGTGTTTCCATTGTGAATTTGGAAAGATTTCATGATAAGTTCTTGTGTTGTCGCTGCCACTATTCCGATAATTTATTGAATAGTAACAAAGATATGGAAACATCTTTTGCTTTTACGGGTAAGGGGGTCAAAAGTTTATAACAAACTTCTTTGTTGTAGGTTACTCATAAAATAGCACACAATTCATAATCAATACTCAATATCCAAATCAAACCTTTTTTTCATTTCCAACAGCGCAGGATTTTTTTCGCTCATGGCTTTAAAAATATCCGAAGGTTTAAATGGTTTTGCCTGCGTTTCTATTTGTGAAATTTGAATATCTAAACCAACGTTATTGTTTTGAAGCTGTTTGCGAACATCGTCTAAGAAGATTTGTTTCACGTTTGCTAATTGCTCGCGTTGTGTTTCGTTGTGAATGGTGAGGGTGATTAAGTTTTCCGAAAACTTAATTTCGGCTTGCTCCAAAGTAACAGCCAGTTGCCGCGAGCCTTCCTGCATTTTTTGTTTGCTGTAATTTAAAATACAGGTTTTTACTTCTTCTTCCGAAACTTTTTTGTTTACAAAATCATAGGCTACGGCTTTTTCAGCAAGGGTTGTGTTACTTGATTTTTCGGCAGTTTGCGAAAGATTTTCTTTTTTTACGCTTACGCCGCCAACATTGGTTACTAAGGTGCGTAATTGTTCAGGTGAAAAAGTTGGTTTGGTCGCAATTTTTTCCTGCGGTTCTTGCACCGCGCTTACTTTTTGTTGAGGTGCAGATTTTTGAACAGGGGCGAGTTCTTCAAAAACGCTTAGTTCATTGTTTTTTTTTTCCGCGTCGTTGGTCGGCGCGGTCATGTAACAAAGCTGCATTAAAGCCATTTCAACGAGCAGGCGTTGATTTTTCGCGCTCTTGTAATTGACATCGGTTTTGCTGATGAGTGCCAAAGCGCGTAATAAAAAATTAAGCGGACATTGCTGCGCTTGCGTGGCGTAACGTTGTTTTAAGTTCTCGCCAATTTCAAGCAGGGAAACGGTTTGCGCATCTTTGCTTACCAACAAATTGCGTAAATGTTCGCCCAAGCCGATTAAAAAATTATGCGCATCAAAACCTTTTTTCAAAATGTCGTCAAAGGTTATCATTACTTCGGGCAAGCGTTGTGCAAGGAACGCATCAACAATTTTGAAATAATAATCGTAATCCAGCACGTTCAAATTTTCAACCACTTGTTTGTAGGTTAAGTGATTTCCTGTGAACGCCACCATTTGGTCAAAAATAGAACAGGCATCGCGCAAGCCGCCGTCAGCCTTTTGCGCAATAATTTGCAGGGCTTCGGGTTCAAAACTCACGTTTTCGTTTTTCGCAATAAATTCCAAGTATTTGCTGATGTCTTCGGCTTTTATGCGGTTGAAATTAAATACCTGCGAACGCGATAAAATGGTAGGAATAATTTTGTGTTTTTCGGTGGTTGCCAAAATAAATTTGGCGTGTTTCGGCGGCTCTTCCAGCGTTTTTAAAAATGCGTTGAAAGCGGCGGTGCTCAGCATATGCACCTCGTCAATAATATACACTTTGTATTCGCCGAGTTGAGGTGCAAAACGTACCTGGTCAACCAAATTGCGAATGTCTTCAACGGAATTGTTGCTCGCCGCATCTAATTCGTAAACGTTTAATGAAGCTCCCGAATTAAAAGACAAACACGATTCGCATTGGTCGCAGGCTTCGCCCTCTTTTGAAATATTGGTACAATTAATTGTTTTGGCAAAAATACGCGCACAGGTTGTTTTGCCCACACCGCGCGGTCCGCAAAACAAATAGGCTTGCGCCAGTTGCTTGTTGATAATGGCGTTTTTCAGCGTATTGGTAATATGGTTTTGCCCGACAACAGTGTTAAAATGTTGTGGTCTGTACTTGCGCGCCGATACAATAAAATTGTCCATTTTGAGTTCTTAAATATACAATGTGAAGCCAAGTTTCCACACAATAATTGCAAATAAAAACGCTTAATTTATCAACGGTATGTTTATAAATTTTACTTTTATCCGAATGAATTTTCGCCCCTTTTATATTCTGTTTATTTTCCTGTTTCCTTTTAACGGCTTGGCACAGCGCGTTGTGAAAGGAATAATTGTAGAAAATGACAGCACAACTGCAATGCCTTTTGTTTACATTATTAATAAAAGTAACGGCAACGGCACAATGAGCGGCGCGGACGGAAAATTTTCGTTAGTTACGAGTGATAATGACACGCTGATTTGTTCGTACATCGGTTTTGCAAAACTCTATATGCCTGTAAAAGATTTGCAAGCAAACAACAAAGGCGAAGTGAAATTAGTTATGCGCGCCATGCCGATTAATTTAAAAACGGTAACGGTTTCTACCTTTAAAATAAAACCTTACGAACGCGAATACATGAACGATATTATTGACCGAAGTAAAATTCGCAAAATAGAGGCGTTTGGCAGCCCGATAACCGCGCTGTACATGAAATACAGCAAAGAGGGAAAACAAATAAACAAACTCGCAAAAATTTTTGAAGACCTGATGATTGAAGAACAGGTGCAACAAAAACTCAGCCGCGAAATTTTGGTGAAACTTACACATGATGAAAACATTGATTACGAAGCGTTCAGAAAATATTGCTACTATGTGAACAATTATTACATCATTACCCACGAGGGTTTTGATTTGTACTCAAAGGTGATGGAGTGTTACAGGAGGTATAAGAGTGAAATGAGAAGATAAAATTCTAAAATACTTTGTCGCCGCCAACATTGCCTGTTGCCGTCCAATTACCGGTTAATTTGTCGAGCAATGTATCATTGAAGTAATTTGATTTACATTTAGTTGTATCCTGTCCGTAAGCAATGGAATTGATAAATGCCAAAACAAACGTCAGTATTGTGATATTAATAAATTGTTTCATTTTTTAATCGATGATTAAAATTTGTGTTTCTGTTTTGGTTTTTGCTTTGTGCGATGAAATGTTGTCACCCAAAATCAAAGAATTTCCTGTTGGAATTGTTATATGCGTTCCGTCATTGTAGGCAATGATTAGTTCCCCTGAAATTACATAAATAATATGCCCTTTTTCGCACCAATGGTCAGCTTCATAGTTTTCTGAAAAACTAAGTTCCCTGATTTTGAAAGCAGGCAATTCAATGGTTTTAGCTAATACAAACCCTGTAATGCCGTTCGCTTTTTCGGTTGGTATATTTTCCCAATTAATTGCAAGATTTTCTAAAGTTTTTATTTCCATATTCTTGAAGCACTGTAAAGGTGTAATATTTCATTGTTCTGTTCGGCATTTTTTCAAATGTCTATTTTCAATATTGCCCAAAATTTATTTTCATTTGTTGATATAACATTTTCCCCATTACGCAATTTATAAAAACTTAATCTGTCACTAATAAAATGTTCATCATTTTCTTCGTCAAGGTTGTTGTGTTTAGCCCAAAGTCGTCCAAGTTCAGGCGTTTGAAACGAATACCAAAGTCTAATGCCATTAAATTTTTCTTTTTGAAATTTGTCAGCAAGTAAAGTCAAAGTTTTCACACCAAGCATAAACGCTTTTTTGTTGTCAGCCGTGTCAATATAACTATCAACGTGAAAATGGTTTTCGCTGTCTTCAATTATTGATTGATTTTCCCATTTTTGCGTGGCTTTATAAAGTCTGTTAAATGACTTTAACGTAATTCCTAAGTCTGTAACTATTATTTTGTCGTTAAGTATAGTTTGTACTTCTGTCGGCAAGTCCATTGAAAACGAAAGGTCGTTTGGCAGATTGTATTCCGTCAAAAGTTGCTTAAATAGTTCGTTGTATTCTGTTGTCATATTCTGACCGCTAATTAATAAATATGCGCAATCCCCCAAATCTACAAAATACTTAAAGGTTTGAAAAAGAAAAGGTAAAATTCTAATTTCTAAAATCTAAATTCTAACTTTACACTGTGGCTAAAACCAAATTAAGCAATACAGTAAACATAGAAAACCGCAAAGCCAAATTTGATTATCAGTTTTTGGACACGCTCACAGCGGGATTGGTGCTGAAAGGAACAGAAATAAAATCCATACGCGAGGGCAAAGCAGGCTTGGCAGACAGCTATTGTTATTTTAAAAACGATGAATTATTTGTGCGAAATTTTCACATAACGGAATATGAAAATGCTTCGTTTTACAACCACGAGCCCATGCGCGAACGAAAATTATTATTGAGCCGCCAGGAATTAAACAAATGGTTGCGTAAGGTAAAAGAGCAGGGCTTGACGATTGTGCCTGTAAAATTATTTATTAACGAAAAAGGCTTTGCAAAAATGAACATTGCTTTAGCCAAAGGAAAAAAAGAATTTGATAAACGCGAAACGATTAAAAAACGCGACACGGAACGGGAAATGAACCGTAAATTTTAAATTTGACAATGAAACGATTTAACAATGTGATACTGTTTTTTGCGCTGCTTGCGCTCTGTTCATGCGACAGGGGCTATGATGTGCGTTTTGCAAACTATTACCTTGAACCAATGGACAGCGTGGTGATTGGTGAAAATAAAATTGTGTTCCTGAATGTGGATTTGCAGCAAACCACCGATTTTAAAAAAATATCCAAAGGAAGTTACAGCGTAAAACTGATTTCAAAATCAAAAAAGATGTTTAAGTCAAACATGGTTATTCCCAAAAACGGCACAGGGCAACGCACCATTCAAATTGATGCCATACAGAATATCAGTATTCTGGAAGAATAATTTATTTCTTCTTAGCCGCTTTCTTCGCAGTTTTTTTAGCAGCAACTTTTTTAGTGGAAGCTTTCTTAGGTGCAGCATTTTTCCCTTTCTTCTCAAACGCTCCCGGCAGTTGCGCTTCAATCATTTTTTTTACTTCGTCTAAAGTTAAGGCGGCGGCTTCTTCGGCAGGAATTTTTTTACCGTCTTCGTCCGTCAGTTTCAACATATTTTTGCCGAAGCGAATGAATGCGCCCCAGCGCCCGTTTTCAATGGCAATTTTTTCTTCTTCCCATTGTTGAATGTAGCGGTTGGCTTCTTTCTCCAATTTTTTTTCAATCAACTCGTTAATGTCTTTTTGCGAAAGATTATCAAAATTGTAAGCGCGAGGCACATTAATAAACAAATCGTTGTATTTTATGAATGGTCCAAAACGCCCTTTGCCTTTGGTAACGCCTTTTCCATTATACATGGCTATCGGCGCATCGGCTTGTTCTTTTTCGCTGATGAGTTGCATGGCGCGTTCCATATCCACTTTCAGAGGGTCTTCCGTGCGCGGAATGGAAATGTATTGCTCGCCCCATTTTACATAAGGTCCAAAACGCCCAACGCCGATAATCACTTCTTTGTCTTTATAATCACCCAAAGAGTGCGGAAGTTTAAATAAATCCAATGCTTCCTCTAAAGTTATGCTTTCAATACTTTGCTCTTTTCTCAAACTTGCAAAGGTGGCTTTCTCGCCTGTATCTTCGTTGTTTTCGCCAATTTGCGCCAAAGGTCCAAAACGCCCGATGCGAACAATCACTTGTTTTTTTGTATTCGGGTCAATGCCCAAAACCCGCTCACCGCTGGCACGTTCGCTGTTTTCGTTGGTATGTTCTACGGTTTTGTGAAAGGGTTTGTAAAACTCTTTCAGCATATCCGTCCACTTCATTTTTCCTTCGGCAATCTCGTCAAAATCTTCTTCCACTTTTGCCGTGAAATTAAAATCCAAAATATCGGGGAAGTACTGAATTAAAAAATCATTCACCACCATACCAATATCGGTCGGGAATAATTTTGCTTTTTCCGCGCCTGTGTTTTCGGTTTTTGTTTCGCGGGTAATTTTTGTTCCCTCAAAAATTAAATGTGTGTAATTGCGCGGCGTACCCTCTCTGTCGGTCTTTTCCACATAATTACGTTTTTGAATGGTGCTGATTGTCGGCGCATAAGTACTCGGGCGACCAATGCCCAATTCTTCCAATTTTTTCACCAAACTTGCTTCGGTGTAGCGTGCAGGGTGATGCGTAAAACGCTGCGTGGCGGTAATTTCTTTCAGTTGCAGTTTGTCGCCTTGGTTCATTGGCGGCAGGATTGAAGAATTTTCTTCGTCGTTTTCATCGTCCGTGCCTTCAATATACACTTTCAAAAAACCGTCAAATTTCAACACTTCGCCTTGTGCCACAAATTGTTCTTGGCGTGTGCTGATACCCACTTTAGCCGTTGTTTTTTCCAATTCCGCATCAGCCATTTGGCTGGCAATGGTGCGTTTCCAAATCAATTCGTACAAACGCTGTTCGTTGCGGTCGCCGGCAATTTCCTGATTTTGTATGTAAGTGGGGCGAATGGCTTCGTGCGCTTCCTGCGCGCCTTTGCTCTTGGTTTTGTATTGGCGCGGCTGATGATATTTGTCGCCGTAATTTTTTGTAATGGCTTCGCGTGCCTGCCCCATAGCGGTTTCCGAAAGGTTTACGCTGTCGGTACGCATATAAGTAATTTTACCTGCTTCGTATAAACGCTGCGCCACCACCATAGTTTGCGAAACGCTGAAACCTAATTTCCGTGCTGCTTCCTGTTGCAAAGTGGAAGTGGTGAATGGTGCGCTTGGGCTGCGTTTGGCGGGTTTGGTTTCAATGCTGTTAATGGTATAAATTGCGCCTTTGCATTTTTCTAAAAAGTCGTTGGCTTCGGGTTCTGTTTTAAAACGGTTGTCTAATTCCGCTTTCAACACTGATTTTCCACCCACAATAAAAATCGCAGAAACTTTAAACGCCGAGGTGCTTTGAAAATTTTTCACTTCGCGCTCACGCTCCACAATCAGGCGCACGGCAACAGATTGCACACGCCCCGCAGACAAACTCGGACGCACTTTTTTCCATAAAATGGGCGAAAGTTCAAAACCAACCAAGCGGTCTAAAATACGGCGGGCTTGCTGTGCATTTACCAAATTAATATCAATTTCGCGCGGATTGGCAATGGCTTTTTGAATGGCGGGTTTGGTTATTTCGTGAAACACAATGCGTTTGGTTTTCTTTTTGTCCAAGCCCAAAGTTTCAAACAAATGCCAACTAATGGCTTCCCCCTCGCGGTCTTCATCGGAAGCCAGCCAAACCATTTCGGCAGCTTTGCTTAACTTTTTCAGTTCGGCAATTACTTTTTCCTTATCGGGTTGCACCTCGTAAGTAGGTGTAAAATCCTTTTCAATATCCACACCGTAGCCTTTTTTCACAAGGTCGCGCACATGCCCGAAACTTGATTTTACGGTAAAATCTTTCCCTAAAAATCCCTCAATGGTTTTGGCTTTGGCAGGGGACTCCACAATCACTAAATTTTTACTCATACCTTATATATATGTGCAGGTTTTAAATTTTAAAAACCGCAAAGGAAAAAAATTATTAATACAAAATGCAAAAAAATGAGCGAAAAATGTTAAATAGGGTAATGCTTAATGATTTATAAATTTGATTTTCAATGGGTTTTGTGTTCTTGTTTCGGTGTTGCCACATTAGCGTACAAAATCCAATTTCAGGGCTTCTTCCAAAAGTTGTTCTTTGTTTACAGGCACTACGCCAATTTGCTCGCATACCAAGCCGCCCGAAAGGTTGGCAATGGCTGCCGTGAGAATATCGTTACATTCCAAGGCACGGCACAGGGCAGCCACGCTGATAACGGTATCGCCTGCCCCGCTCACATCGGCAATGCTGCGAATGTGTGCAGGCAAATGTTCTTTTACTTTGCGCGAATTAGTAATCACGCCCTTTTCGGCAAGCGTAACCAAAATGGTTTCCATTTTTTGTTTTACACGGAAACTGCTCACTGCGCGTTGCAGTTCGTTAATGTTATCGCCACTGATGTCTAATTTAATACCCTCGCGGAGTTCTTTTAAATTCGGTTTAAATAAACTTACGCCTTTGTAGGCGGTAAAATTTTTCTTTTTAGGGTCAACGCAAGTCGGGATACCTTTGGTTTTGGCAAGTTCCACCACTTTTGAAATGAGTTTCGGGCTAATTAAACCTTTGTTATAATCTTCAAAAATAATGGCATCAATTTTATCGTGTGTGATGATGTGAGAAATCAAAATCAATAGTTGTTGAATTTCGTAAGCCGAAATATCGTCTTCCGTTTCTTCGTCCACACGCAGCAATTGCGAGTTGTTGCCAATCACGCGCGTTTTTACGGTAGTAACTCTGTCGCGGCTTTTTAAAATTCCTTTCTGACTTAATTTTTGGGTTTTCAATAAATCCAAAAAAGTTTGTCCGTCATAATCCACACCAATTACCGAACACAAAATCGGGTTCGCACCCAAAGCCTGAATGTTCAACGCCACGTTGGCTGCGCCGCCCAAACGCCGTTCTTTTTTTGTAACGGCAATAATGGGCACAGGGGCTTCGGGCGAAATGCGGTTTACTTTTCCCCACAAATAACTGTCAATCATCACATCGCCGATGATAAGCACATTCAGGTTGTTGAACGATTTAAAAATTTCGCGAATGTTTTCTTTTTTAACTGAAAATTTTTTCATTGTTGTGTGGAGATTATTGAAGTTTTGCCAATGCTTCTTTCATGCGTTTAATGGCTTCGGTTAAAATTTCTTCGTTGGTGGCGTAAGAAAAACGAATGTAAGTATCTTCGCCGAAAGCCGCACCGGGTACGAGGGCTACATGGGCTTCGTCCAACAAAAACAGGGTTAAATCCGTTGCATTATTAATAGTGTAATTTTTATATTTTTTTCCGATGTAATACGACACATCAGGATATACATAAAACGCACCTTCGGGAACATTAATTTTTAAACCCGGAATTTCTTTCATCAGTTTCAACACCAAATCGCGGCGGTTTAAAAAGGCATCGCGCATGGGTTTGATGTAAGTCGGGTAATCTAATTCCATAGCCTTGTGCATGGCTTTTTGTGTAATGCTGCTTGTGGCAGATGTAAATTGCCCCTGCATTTTGTCGCAGGCTTGGGCAATCCACTTTGGTGCAGCCATAATGCCGCCGCGCCAGCCCGTCATGGCAAAACCTTTGGAAACGCCGTTAATGGTAATCACGCGGTCTTTGATAAAATCAAATTGCGCAAAACTTTGGTGTCCGCTGCCGAAATTAATATGCTCGTAAATTTCATCGCTGATAATGTAAAGGTCTTTATGTTTGGCAACCACTTCCGCCAATGCTTTCAACTCTTCTTTGTGATACACACTGCCTGTAGGATTGCAAGGCGTACTCAACATAATCAATTTTGTTTTTGGCGTAATGGCTTTTTCTAATTGTTGCGCTGTAATTTTAAAATCCGTTTCAATAGTCGTATTTAAAATCACGGGCTTTCCTTCCGCCAATTTTAAAATTTCCAAATAGCTTACCCAAAACGGCGCGGGAATAATTACTTCATCATTCGGATTTACCAAACACAGCACGGCATTGGCAATGCTTTGTTTAGCACCTGTGGACACCACAATTTGGTCGGGTGTATAATCTAAATTATTGTCGCGTTTAAATTTTTTGCAGATTGCCTCACGCAGTTCCAAATAACCCGAAACGTGTGTGTAATAGCTGAAATTTTCGTCAATGGCTTTTTTTGCCGCTTCTTTAATGATGTCGGGCGTTGCAAAATCGGGTTCACCCAAGCTAAGACTAATCACATTTACGCCTTGCGCTTTCAGGTCGCGACTTTTACGCGCCATAGCAATGGTTTGGCTTTCAGAAATTCGGTTTACTCTGTCGGATAAAGTTTCCATAAAAAGAGAAATTTTTAAGGAGCAAACGTAATAAGAAAAGTTTGAAGTTGAAAGGGTTTAGAGTTGAAAGTTGAGGGTTTAGAGTTGAAAGTTGAGGGTTTAGAGTTGAAAGTTTAGAAAGTTTGAAAGTTGAAAAGTTTCTAAACTTTGAACTTCAAACTTTAAACTTATTAAGCGGGTTCAACATGAATTAGCACATGACCCAATTGCGGTAATTTTTCGCGCAAAGTATCTTTGAGTTGGTGCGCGATGTCGTGTCCTGCTTTTACGCTGATGTCGGCGTTTACAATGGCGTGCAAATCCACATGATAGTTTAATCCTGCTTTGCGGATAAAACATTTTTCCGTGCCAAGCACACCGTTTACGGTTAAAGAAATTTCTCTGATTTCTTTAATTAAATCGTCGTACACATTTTCGTCCATTATTTCGCCGAGGGCGGGACGAAAAATTAAATACGAGTTGTACAAAATAAACGCCGATGCAAAGAGTGCAGCCCAATCGTCTGCGCTTTCATAACCTTTGCCAAAAATTAAAGCAATGGAAATTCCGACAAACGCCGTGATTGAAGTAATGGCATCGCTGCGATGATGCCAGGCTTCGGCTTTTAAGGAAGATGAGTTTGTTTCTTTGCTTTTTCTGTTTACAATTTGAAATGAAATTTCTTTCCAAACAATGATTGCGCCAAGCACGGCAAGTGTCCATGCTTTGGGCAATTCGTGCGGCGTGCCGATATTTTGAATGCTTTCGTAAGCAATGATTGTTGCCGAAGTAATTAAAAAACCAACCACAATAAATGTGATTAAAGGCTCAATGCGACCGTGTCCGTAAGGGTGATTTTTGTCGGCAGGTTTGTTGGCGTATTTCAAGCCGAACAAAACCAAAAGCGAAGAAAAAATATCGGTAGTGCTTTCAATGGCATCGGCAATCAAAGCATAAGAATTTCCGAAAAAGCCCGCCAATCCTTTTACCGCCGCCAACAGCACATTTGTTGCAAGACTGAAATACGTTGTTTTTATGGCAGTTTGTTCGGTGGACATTTATGCAATCTCTCTATGCAGCTTGTTTCTTTTTGCGAACAACTTTAGTTTTAGCTAAAGCAAGTTTTTTGCGTTTAGCTTTGTGCTCAGCAATGTATTTGCTTATAGCAGCAAAATCTTCTTTGCTTGGCTCTCTGCCTTGTTCACCTATCGTATCAGGCAAATCAATAATTGTGTTTTTTTTCATAATTCCCAATCTTTAAAATATTTACCAATTAATTTTAGTGCAGTTTCTTTGTGTATTATCATTACTCGTCCGCCAAAATGAACAGCTCCCAATTCTTTCTCGTAATGTTCAATAAGTTGCGTTTTAGAAATGAAAGAAACATTTCCTTCGTGTCCGCGCTGAAAAGAAAACTTGCAAGCAAAAGCAACTAAATTTCCGGCAACACCTGCATACACTTTTGTTTTTCCTTTGTTGAAAGGTGCGCTTTCTATCAAGTGCATATAAACATGGTCTTCTTTTACTTCCAAACAAATCAACCCTTGAATTATATCGGAATTACCTTCAATGGTTAATTTGTAAACTTCGCGTTTTGGCTGTTTGTATTCAAGTTTCCAATCAAATACCCAAGCATTTTTCTTTGTTACATTTTTTAAGTCTTGCAAAGTAAGCACCGAAATTTCTGTACGGAAACTATCGCCGCTAACTACATTTTCAATAGAATTAGTGAGTTTATCCACTTCAAAATCTAAGCCTGTGTGTTTTGTCTTTCTCAAAATTGTTTGCCTTAATACAAACTTACGAAAAAAAATTGGTGCTTGTTTTTATGGCTGTTTGTTCGGTGGACATTATTATTTACCGCTTGCTCTTTCGTTCAGTTCTTTAAACGCAAGAATTATTTCGGTGAGCTGATGATTGTTTTTGTGAATTAAAAACGAATATTCACTGTTTTGCTGTAATGGATACGATTTTAACAAGGTTGTATTTTTCAGCTAAATCAGAAATATTACCGCCCGCTTTCAGGTAAGCGTGAATAGCCTGTTTATCTTCAATCATTTTTTTGAAAATAGAAGCCCCTTTGGAATTTGGAACAGTAACTTTATGTTTTGTGGTTTTCACTATGCCAAAGATACGAAGTTTTGTGTTAAATCAACTTTGCTTTTAGGGCTGTTTGTTCGGTGGACATTTATTCTAATCGCTTGTAAAATGGTTTAGTTTCTTTTGTAAAATAATCACTAACATCATCGTTCTCTTCTATTTTCACAAAATCAACAAATTCATTTTTTTCTACAAATTGAGAAGTTATATAAATAGCTTCTTTAGCCGTGTCCTGTATATTTCCGTTTCCATCAAGACCAATAATATAATGAGGAGGTTGACCACTTTCGGGATTATAAATCCAAGCCAAATAAGCTGCTTTTATATTTCGTTTTTCAGCAAATAAAATTTTCAAGGAGTTTACCATTTCAGTTGGATATTTTGTGGGCTGCTTAATTTTCACTTGCGTATCTTTTTCTACGATTGTGCTTCTAATTCTGTTATCATAGAAAGTCCTATTTAATAAATTCTCAATTTCGTCAGGCAATAATTCTTTACCAAGATTAGAATACGGATTAAGAAGAAAAGTTGCTCCTTTGGTAAAACCAAATAAGTCTTCTCCTTTCAATTTTAGATAATCAACTTGCTCTTTAATAATTCCATTATCAAAAATTCTTTCAGTTGAAGTAAATACAGGTATTTTACCGTCAAGCATAACAATATTGACATTAGTATCTTTTTCTAAAATCACATTTCCTTGTTGATGATTTGAACCCTGTGTAATTACTACAAGCTCATCTGTAAGAAGTCGCTTGTAAAATTCAATTATGTATGCAGGCTCTGTTGCAGCTTTTTGTAAAAGTTGTTCTAATGTTAAAACATTCTCTGTTTTCTTTTTTAAGAAGTCAAAAAATCCCATTACTATTTTTGTTTAAAAATCACTTCCCCACCACCTTAAACTCTGTCCTTCTGTTCTTCGCTTTGTTTTCGGGTGTGTCGTTTGGCACTTTGGGTTTGGTGTCGGCGTAGCCTTTATAGCTGAGGCGCGCGGCGTTTATTTTTCCGTTGGTAATTAAATAATCGTAAACCGCTTTGGCGCGGTTAGACGATAAAGTAACATTAAATTTTTTGTCGCCGCTGTTGTCGGTGTGTCCGCCAATTTCAATTTTTACTGTGGCGTTTTTGTTGAGGAATGAAATTAATTTTTCCAACTCCGCTTTACTTTCGGGTTTTAAATCCCATTTATTTACGTCAAAGAAAATATTTTTCAGTTCCACCACGCTGCCTGTATCAATGGGCTGCAAAGGTATTTCCAACAAAAACGGTTTGTTGAAATCTGTTTCTTTGTCCTTTAAAGAAAAATTGTCGCTGTAAAACAAAAAGCCTTCTTTGCTCACGTTTACCAAATAATTTTTGTTGGCGGTGAGCGTTACAAAAAACTCGCCGTTGTTTTGAGAATACGAACGTGTAAGCGATTGCTGTGTTTCCAAATCAATCAATTCAAAACTTGCGCTCAAAGGTTCTTTTGTTTTTGCGTTAAATGTTTTTCCTTTCACATAAGTAATTTTTTGCGGCTGCATATCTTCGGGCAATTCAAACTGATAAATGTCCAAACCGCCAAAACCGTCTTTTCTTCCCTCCGTAGCAAAAAACGCCAGCTTACCCGAAGGATAGACCAACAAGCTGTTGTCGTCTTTGGAAGAATTTATGGGATAACCCAAATTCACAGGCTCGCCCCACTCGCCGTTGGCTTGGCGGCGGCTCATAAAAATATCCAAACCGCCCATGCCTTTGTGTCCGGTGCTGCTGAAATATAAAGTTTGATTGTCGGGGTGAATGAACACGCTTTCTTCTTTGTAGGGCGTATTAATTACGCTTGACATTTTTACGGCGGTGGTAAATTTTCCGTTGTCGTCAATGCTGCTGTAATAAATATCTTGCTCACGAATGCCGCCACGCCCCACCATGCCGCGAATGAAATACAAAGTTTTTCCGTCGCTGCTGAAACTTGGTTGCGTTTCCCAATTTGCTGTATTGATTGCCGCGCCTGCATTTCGCGGTCTTGACCATTTTCCGTTTACTTTTTGCGAATAAAAAATATCGCAACTGCCATATCCTTTTCTGTCAGGTGTGCCGTAATCACCGCCCTCGCTGCTTTGGCAGGAAGTAAAAAACATAGTGTTTCCGTCAGCCGAAAGTGTTGGTGCGCCTTCGTTTCCCTGTGAGTTAATTTCACGAATGGGTTGCGCCATTTGCCACACATCGTTTTGTTTCAGGCTCACAAAAAAATCTTCGTTTTCGTAACCCGGCATTTCTTCAATGCGTAATCCGCGCGTAAACAAAAATTGTTTTCCGTCAGCGGTAACGGCAGGAAAATATTCGTTCATATCTGTATTAATGCCAGCACCAACGTTTACGGGCGTAAATGGTTTCGGATTTTTTACGGCTTCGGCGGCAAAGGTTGCATTTCCCAACAAATGTTCCGCCGCTTCTTTGGTGTTGGGATTTATGCGTTCCAACTTCACGAAAAATTCCAAATTGTTTTTTGCGTCTTCGTATTGTTCTCTGTCAAACTGCGAGAGTGCCAAAAAATAATAGGCATTGTTATAAAATTTCGGATTGATGGCAATGGCTCTTTTGTAATACTCAATAGCTTGCTCGTGGCGGCGTGTTACCTGATACAAATCGCCCAAACCCAAAGCGGCTTCTATAAAATTTTTGTCTTCTGCCAAAGCGCGTAAATAATTTTTTTCGGCTTCATCGTCTTTATGAACCTCAAAAGCTTTGCGCCCTTCGTTTAAATATTTAATGGCTTTTTTGTTTGAAGAGGTGTATTGACCGGGTGGTAATTGCGCTTTGCAAGCGAAAGAGAAAATTGTGATGAAGAGGAAGATTGTGTTTTTCATTTTGATAATTTCTTTAAATCGGTAATTAATTGTGGAATGTTGTTGATTATAGTGTCCCAAACACGAAACGGATTTACACCTTCATAATCGTGAATGAGAACATCGCGCATACCTGCCATTATTTTCCATGGAATGTCGGGGTATTGATTTTTGAAATCGTCGCTTAATTTTTTTGTTACTTCGCCGATTACTTCCAATTCTCTGATAACAGCACTTTGCGTTTTATCATCTTTCAGAAACGAAGTTTCTGTCATTCCTTGAGTATATGACAAAATTTTTTCTGCTCTTTCTAAAATATGAGCAATATAAATAGAATTATCTTTAAGCATGATAAACCGTTTTCAGGTCTTTTTGTATGTATTCCATTACTTTCGGGAACACAGCTTCTTTATCAACCAAATCAATGTTTCTTCCTGTTTTTTCGGTTAAGTCCATTTTCATTTTCACAATGTCAAACAAGGTTGTGCCTCTGTTATATTTAACCAAAATATCAATGTCGCTGTCAGCGTTCATCTCATCGCGCATAAACGAGCCGAAAAAACCAACCTCAATCACCTTGTAATTTTTAAGGTAATCAACGATGGTTTGCATGATTTTATTTTTTTCTACTGACGACATTTGTTCGTTTTGGTTTTAAAGATAACGAAAAACTGTTTTGTATGAGGAAGATTGATGTTTTCATAGTTACAACACATTATTTGATTGTTCTTTAATTTTTTCCAACTCGTCTTTCATTAATACTACGAGTTTTTGAATGGCGGCATCGTTGGCTTTAGAGCCGATTGTGTTTATTTCGCGCCCAATTTCCTGACTGATGAAATTTAATTTTCTTCCTGCGGAATTTTCTTTGCAGGTTTCTTTAAAATAATCCAAATGGGTTTTGAGGCGTACTTTTTCTTCGTTGATGTCTAATTTTTCAATGTAGTAAATCAATTCCTGCTCCAAACGGTTTTTATCAATTTTATCCAAGCCGATTGTTTCTGCCAAATTATTTTTAATGCGTTCTTTAATGGCGGTGGTGCGCAGCGTGTCTAACTTTTTAATTTCTTCCAAACAATGTTCAGTTTTGCCCAAACGTTCTTCAAAATCTTTTTGTATTGATTTCCCTTCGGCTTCGCGGAAATTATTGAGTTGAGAAATGGCTAAATCAATACATTTTTTTATTTGTTTCCATTCGTTTTCATCGGCTTCTTTGCGTTCATTTTTCATCACGTCAGGAAAACGCAGCACCTGCGAAACAGCTTCCTGCAAAGGCTCGTTTAAGACTTGCGCTAAATTTTTTAATTGCGCGTAATATGCTTTTGCCAAATCAATATTTATTTCAACGGGCGTTTCGGCGGCTTTGCTTTCAATGTAAATGCTCAAATCAATTTTACCGCGCTCCAATTGTTTTGAGAGTTCGTTGCGTAATTCCAGTTCGTAATTGCGAAGTGAAGATGATAAGCGCAAACTAATATCTGCGTTCTTGCTGTTTAGTGAACGAATTTCAACGTTAATGGTTTTGTCGTTCAGTTCAAGTGAGGCTTTTCCGAAGCCCGTCATTGATTTAATCATGTTCTGATTTTTTTGTTTTTATATTCAGCAAGTATAAGCCGAAAATTATAAATATCCCCGAAATTAATTTTGTGGTAGTCATCACGTCTTTTCCGCCAATAATGGCAAACAAAGCTGCAAGTAAAGGCTGCATATAAATATACGCGCTCACGGTTTCGGCACTTAATGTTTCCAATCCGTACACATTTAAAAGGTAGGCAACAAACGTTGTGGCAATAACCACAAAGCCTATTGAAAACCAAGCATGGGCGGTGAAATTTGACCAATTGGTATCAATCATATCATCAACACCAAAAGGTAAAACATAAATGCTTCCGAATAAAAACACCCAACGCATAACAGAAATGGTATTGTATTTCTGCATAATTGGTTTTGCCGTAACAATAAAAAGTCCCCAAAAAATAGAATTGATTAAAGTGAGTACATCGCCAAGAATAGTTTCGCTGCCTACTTCAAAATTTCCGCGATAACGTAAAATCATGACTGCGCCTGTAATTGCAAAAGCCAAGCCAATTATTTGCATGAAACGAATGCGCGTTTTAAAAACAATTAAAGTAATAATCAAAACAAAAACGGGGTTTGAAATCATGATGATTGCGGAGTTAATGGGTGTAGTGTAATAAAGTCCATACATAAAAAACACTTGGTTAAGACACACCCCGAAAAGAGCCAGCCAAAATAATTTCAAAAAATCTTTCCTTTCAATTTTTTGTGTTTTTACGAATAAAGAAAGCAACCAAAATAAAATTGCCGAAACGGTTACACGACACACCACAATGCTCATGGGGTTCATAAAGGCAGGCATTAAATCTTTGGCAAAAGAATAATTGAGCGCGTAAATAATTTGAACTACAAAGAGCGCAATATGTCCTTTGGCTGCTTTTGACAAAACGTGGCAAAGATGCTAATTTTTTGTATTTCAATCTCACCTCATTTTTTAAGCAAAGACTTCTAACAAAAAGTCAAAAAAGTTTCAGCAGGGTTTTAATTTCTTTACTTTTGCCATGTCTTTTTTGCAAGAAATTATGCAGTTTGAGCTGACAACGGATATTCTTGACAGCCTGAAACAGGCTATTGATGAGAAAAACAACGATTTTCTCAACACGCAGTTGCATGAACTGTACCCGCCCGATATTGCTCAAATTATCAATCAACTCAATTTAGAGCAGGCAGCTTACATCTACGAATTACTTGATGAGGAAACCGCCCCAAATGTGTTGTTGGAATTAGACGAAGAAAAGCGCGAAGAACTTTTAGCAACGTTCAGCAGCAAAGAAATTGCCGAGCAGTTGGACAACATGGAGAGCGATGATGCGGCTGACGTGATTTCTGAACTCCCCCAAGAAATTCAGGAAGAGGTGCTTTCGCACATTGAAGACATTGAGCAAGCCAGCGACATTGCCGAACTGATTAATTACCAGGAAGGCACGGCAGGCTCGCTTATGGCAAAGGAGTTGGTGAGTGTGTATGCTTTTGAAACCGTATCGCAATGTATTGAAGAAATTCGCAAACAAACCGATAATGTAGATACCATGTATGCCGTGTATGTGTTGGATAACAACGAACGGTTAATAGGCATACTTTCCCTGAAAAAACTCATCATCTCTCACCCGCTTGCAAGAATAGAAGAAATATATGAGCCTGATATTCGCTCGGTAAAAACAAGTGCCACCACCGAAGAAGTTGCCGACATAATGCATAAATACGATTTAGTAATGTTGCCTGTGGTTGACCAGTTAGGAAGACTTGTAGGGCGCATTACCATTGACGATGTGGTGGATGTGATTAAAGAAACCGCCGATGAAAACATTCAGCGCATGAGCGGTATTTCTGACGATGTGGACACTAACGACCATATTTGGCGTTTGTCAAGAGCGCGTATTCCGTGGTTGTTGGTGGGTATGTGTGGCGGCATTATAGGTTCAAGAATTATTGGAAGTTACGAAGCACAAATTCAAATTCACCCCGAAATGGCATTTTTTATTCCTTTAATTGGCGCTATGGGCGGAAACGTTGGCGTGCAAAGCAGCGCCATTATTGTGCAAGGTTTGGCAAATAATACCTTGCTTGGCGATAACATTACACCAAAATTATTTAAAGAGCTTGGCGTTGGTTTAATTAACGGACTGATTTGTTCTGCTTTAATTTGGAGTTATGCTTTTTTAATAGAAGACTGGCAGCTTGCCGCAACCGTAAGCATAGCCTTGCTTACCGTAATTTTGTGCGCCTCTTTTTTAGGCACATTTGTTCCTTTAACTATGAACAAATTCAAAATAAACCCCGCCCTCGCCACAGGTCCGTTTGTAACCACACTCAACGACATTATCGGCATTACCATTTATTTTTTAATCGGGCGTTTGTTGTACGCTGTGTTTTAAACCCCGCGCAAACACAAGTGAACATAAAAAAAGCAAAATAATTTTTGTGAGATGTAAATAAATCAGTAGTTTTGCCGCTCCAAATTTTAAGATTTGGCCCGTTCGTCTAGGGGTTAGGACGCGTCCCTTTCACGGACGAAACACGGGTTCGATTCCCGTACGGGCTACACAAAAAAACAATCCCCTGTAATACTGGTAATTACAGGGGATTTGAATTTTCGGGGGATGGTATAGGGGACAGATTTATTTACTCACAGCCTAATTAGATTTTAGAATTTAGAGATTAGAATTTAAGAATTTATTTATAAAATTATGTTTCTTGTTATGAAATTCGGCGGAACAAGCGTAGGTTCTGCACAACGTATAAAAGATTTGGTGAAACTCACCGTAAACCCCACGCCAAAAATTGTGGTATTAAGTGCCATGAGTGGCACTACCAACAAATTGGTAGAAATTTGCGAAGCCTTGTACAGCAAGGAAACCGAAAAGTCAAAGCAATTAATTAACGAACTGAAAGAAAAATACAAGAAAGAAATTTCTGAATTGTATTCCAAAGAAAATTCCTTGAGCAAAGCAAAAGAGTTAATTGAAAATCATTTTAATTATTTGCAGGCTTTTACGCTGGATATGTTTACCGCTAACGAAGAAAAAGCAATCTTGGCGCAAGGCGAATTGTTGAGCACCGCCCTGTTTCACTACTATTTGGAGGAATTTGGCGTAAGTTCGGTTTTGCTGCCTGCGCTCAATTTTATGCGTTTGGACACGAATGACGAACCCGACATGGCTTACATTGAAACATATCTTTCCGAAGAACTGAAAAAATTCCCGAACGAAAATTTGTTTATCACACAAGGTTACATTTGCCGCAATTCTTTTGGCGAGATTGATAACTTAAAACGCGGCGGCAGCGATTACACGGCAAGCATTGTTGGCGCGGCAATCCGCAGCCCTGAAATTCAGATTTGGACGGACATTGACGGTATGCACAACAACGACCCGCGTGTGGTAAATAAAACTCACCCGATTAGTAAATTAAGTTTTGACGAAGCGGCGGAGTTAGCCTATTTCGGCGCGAAAATTTTGCACCCTACTTGCATTTTGCCTGCAAAAAAACGCAACATTCCCGTGCGATTAAAAAACACCATGCAACCCGAAGCCGCAGGAACATTGATTGACAACGTTTCTACGCAAGAGGGCGTGAAAGCGGTGGCGGCAAAAGACGGTATTACGGCAATTACCGTGCGTAGCGACCGAATGTTGTTGGCTTACGGTTTTTTGCGTGCCGTGTTTGAAATTTTTGAACGCTACAAAACCCCGATTGACATGATTACGACAAGCGAAGTGGCGGTTTCACTCACCATTGACAACAACAAAAACTTGGAAGCAATTATTAAAGAACTGAAAGAAATTGCGCAAGTGGAAATTGACGAAAACCAAAGTATTATTTGTATCGTTGGTCAGTTGCCGAAAGGAAAATCGGGCTATGGTTACAAAGTGCTGGAAGCCCTGAAAGACGTGCCTTTGCGCATGGTATCGTATGGCGGAAGTGCAAACAATATTTCGGTATTGGTGGACGGAAGTTTAAAGAAAGAAGCCTTGCAAGCGTTGAATAAAGGGCTGTTTAATTATTGATTTTATAAAAAAGTAACATTGAACATTGATAATTTAAAATTGAAAATGTGCTGTCAGTTCGAGTAGGTTTGCTGCCTCTTTGCAAATCGTATCGAGAACTGTTTAATGGAAATCATTTCTCGATACGCCTCCTATCGTCGGCTACTCGAAATGACAGATGTACAAAAAACGAAAATTATGTTTAACGAAAATACCATACAAAAATTTCAATCGCTTGAAACGCCTTTCTATTACTACAATTTAGACTTGCTGCAAAAAACCATTGAAGCAATTAAACAGGCAAACAAAAAAAATTATCACATTCATTATGCGCTGAAAGCAAACGCAAATCCCAAAATTTTGAACTTAATAAAAGAAGCGGGTTTTGGTGCTGATTGTGTGAGCGGCAACGAAGTGAAACGCGCTGTTGAAATCGGTTTCAAGAGCAGCGACATTGTATTTGCAGGCGTTGGTAAAAGTGATAAAGAAATAAATTTTGCCTTAGATAATTCTATTTTTTGTTTCAATGTAGAAAGTATCCACGAATTGCAAGTGTTGAATGAATTAGCGAAAAACAAAAACGTAAAAGCCAATATTGCTTTGCGTATCAATCCCAATGTGGACGCACACACGCACAAATACATTACCACAGGTTTGGAAGAAAATAAATTCGGAATAAACCCTTATGAATTTGAACAAGTGTTTGAGGAAATAAAAAAATCTGCGCATTTGAATTTTATCGGTTTACATTTTCACATTGGTTCGCAAATTCAGGATTTAAGCGCGTTTAAAAATTTGTGTTTGCGTGTGAACGAAATCAACAAACATTTTATTCAGCAGGGATTTTTTCCGCAGCATTTGAATTTGGGCGGAGGTTTGGGTGTAAATTACACCGAACCTGACACACACGCCATTGTTGATTTTGAAAGCTACTTTAATGTGTTCAGAGATTTTTTGGAAACGCAAACCGAACAACACATTC
This sequence comes from Bacteroidota bacterium, assembly GCA_019638705.1. Lineage (GTDB taxonomy): Bacteria > Bacteroidota > Bacteroidia > B-17B0 > Aurantibacillaceae > Aurantibacillus. The sequence continues at coordinate 135,589 of JAHBTI010000003.1, read as the reverse complement.
ATTTTGAATTGGGGCGTTGCATCGTAGCCCAATGCGGAAGTTTAATCAGCCGCGTGTTGTACATTAAAAAAGGCATTAACACTAACTTCGCCATTTTAGATGCGGGCATGACCGAACTCTTGCGCCCCGCATTGTATCAGGCTTTTCACAAAATTGAAAATTTGAGTAACCCGAATGGAAAAACAGAAAAATACGATGTGGTTGGTCCAATATGCGAAAGCAGCGATTGTTTCGGCAAAGCCCTTATGTTGCCCGAAATGCAGCGCGGAAATTTAATTGCCATTCGCAGCGCAGGGGCTTACGGCGAAGTAATGAGCAGCCGATATAATTTGAGAGATGAGGTAGTGGCAGTGTTTTGAGCGTTGATAAGAGCAGAGCTAACGCTTTGGTTTACAAAAATCACTCATTTCATGTTTAAAAATCGCCTTAAATTAAATCTCTTTAAATGATAAATTTACACAGAATAGTGTTTTGTTATGAGTAATAAATCAACCATAAAATGCCCGAGTTGCAGCCAAGAGTTTGAAGCGACTGATGCCTTTAGAGATGAAGTTCAAAAAGAACTGAACCAAAAGGCTAAAGAATGGCAAAGTAAACGCGAAGAAGAATTTAAAAAGAAAGAAGAAACTTTCAGTTTGCAGTTGAAAGAGCAGTTGGAAAAGCAAAAACTTAACATTGAAGAAACCCTGCGCAAAAACATCAGCACCGATTTTGAAGCTCAATTAAAATCGTTGCGTGAAATTAATGCGAACAACGAAGAAAAGCTGAAAACTGCCATTCAAAGAGAAGTGGAATTTTTGAAAAAAGAACAGGCATTAAAAGATAAAGAAGCCGAACTGGAAATTGCCCTGCAAAAAAAGTTGAATGAAGAACGTAACACCATTGCCGAAGCCATAAAAAAACAGGAACAAGAGCGCAATGCTTTACAATTTAAAGAATACGAAAAACAACTCTCTGACCAAAAAAAATTGATTGAAGAAATGCAGCGCAAAGCCGAACAAGGCAGTATGCAACTGCAAGGTGAAGTTCAGGAATTGGCTTTGGAAGAATTGTTGCGCACAGCTTTTCCCTTTGACAGCATTGATGAAGTAGCAAAAGGCGTGCGTGGTGCAGATTGCATACAAACCGTAAAAAACAATTTGGCGCAGGTGTGCGGAAAAATTATTTACGAAAGTAAACGTACCAAAAGTTTTACCGGCGAATGGATTGAAAAATTAAAAAACGATATGCGTGCGCAGCAAGCCGATATTGCCGTGATTGTAACCGAAGCCCTGCCAAAAGATATGGACGCATTTGGTTTTAAAGACGGTGTTTGGATTTGCCGTTTCGGTGAAGTGAAGGCGTTGTCGTTTTTGTTGCGCGACAGTTTAATTCGTGTGAACAACGCATTGGTGAGCCAAGAAAACAAAGGCGACAAAATGCAAATGTTGTACAATTATTTGACAGGAAACGAGTTTCGTCAAAATGTGGAAGCCATTGTAGAAGGCTTTATGGCATTGAAAGACGGCATTACCCGCGAAAAAATTTCAATGGAAAAAATTTGGAAAGAGCGCGAAAAGCAATTAGACAAGGTGCTGTTGAACACCACACAGTTTTACGGCTCTATTAAAGGCATTGCAGGAAACGCGGTAGGGGATATTCAACTGTTGGAGTAAAAGTTGTAAGCACAAAATTCTAAATCCTGATTTGTGTAACTTGTAATGTTCAACATTGCTTTTTTACTATAACTTTGCAATCGCTTGAAATTTTCTTTATTACATACAGACACCGCTACCAAAGCCCGCGCAGGTTTGTTGGAAACGGAACACGGACACATTGAAACTCCGATTTTTATGCCTGTGGGCACGGCAGGTACGGTAAAAGGTGTTCATCAGCGCGAACTGAAACATGATATTCAGGCACAAATTATTTTAGGAAATACGTATCATTTGTATTTACGTCCCGGAATTGAAATTATTGAAAGCGCGGGCGGCTTGCACAAATTCAACGGTTGGGACAAACCTGTTTTAACCGACAGCGGCGGGTATCAGATTTTTTCGCTGGCGGCGCAACGTAAATTGAGTGAAGAGGGCGCAACCTTTAAAAGTCATATTGACGGCAGCACACATTTTTTTTCGCCTGAAAGCGTTATGGATATTGAGCGCACAATCGGCGCGGATATTATTATGGCATTTGATGAATGTACGCCCTATCCATGCGAATATAATTACGCAAAAAACTCATTGGCACTCACGCACCGCTGGTTGGAACGCTGCATAAAACGTTTTGATGAAACGCAGCCAAAGTATGGTTACGGGCAGGCTTTGTTCCCGATTGTTCAGGGGAGTGTATATAAAGATTTGCGCATTCAGTCGGCAGAATTTGTTGCAGAAAAAAATTGTTTTGGCAATGCCATTGGCGGATTAAGCGTGGGCGAACCTGCCGAAGAAATGTATGCCATGACCGAAGTTGTTACCAACATTTTACCCAAAGACAAACCGCGTTATTTAATGGGCGTGGGTACTCCCGCAAATATTTTAGAGAGCATAGCTTTGGGCATTGATATGTTTGATTGTGTGATGCCGACACGCAATGCGCGACACGGCTTGTTGTTTACGCAAAACGGCATCATCAACATTCGCAACGAAAAATGGAAAAATGATTTTTCGGTATTAGATGAAAACGGAACAACCTATGTGGATAAAGAATACACAAAAGCCTATTTACGACATTTGTTGGTTTGCAACGAATTATTAGCCGCGCAAATTGCGAGCGTTCATAATCTCGGTTTTTATCTGTGGTTGGTAAAAGAAGCACGCAAAAAAATAATGGACGGAACGTTTGTTGAATGGAAAAATAAAATGGTTGTGCAAATGGCGCAGCGTTTGTAAAGTATGCTAAAAATTTTAGACCGATATATTTTAAAGAAATTTCTTTCTACATTTTTCTTTTCTATCAGTTTAATTCTGATGATTTTTATTGTGTTTGACATCAAAGACAAGGTTTCTACATTTACCACCAATCACATTCCTCTGTCTGAAATTATAAAGTATTACCTGATGTTCATTCCGTATTACGGAAATTATTTCAGTCCGCTGTTTATTTTTATTGCGGTTATTTTTTTTACTTCCAAAATGGCGCAGCAAACCGAGTTTATTGCCATTTTCAGCAGCGGCACAAGTTTTAACCGCATTATGCGCCCTTATGTGATTGGCGCAGGCTTTTTGGCTCTCGGTTCTCTGGCTTTAAATCATTTTGTATTGCCGCATGTGTTCACACAAAAAATTGGCTTTGAAGATAAATGGATTAACAACACTTACAGCACCAGCCAAAAAAATATTCATCGCAAAATCGGCTCTAACCGTTTGTTGTATATGGAAAGCTATAACAATCATACCAACACGGCATACAAAGTGAGTGTGGAAGATGTGCTGAACCATAAACAAATTTATTATCTGAGTGCGGATAATATGCAATGGGACACCATTTCGCACGAGTGGATTTTAAACAATGTGTATGAGCGAAAAATTATTTCGCAAGACGCATTGGACACTTTGAAAAATCAAAAGCCGATTTATAAGCAGACAATAAATTTTTTCCCGAGTAAAAAAATGAAATTGGAATTTTACCCTTCCGATATGTGGCGCTACGAAAGTAAAATAGAAACCATGCCTTATTTTGAGCTGAAAGAATATATTATTCGTGAACGCATGAAAGGCTCTAACCGCGTTGAATTTTTTGAAGTGGAGCAGTATAAACGCACATCGTTTCCATTTGCAACATTTATTCTTACCATTATTGCTTTTTGTGTGTCATCGCGCAAAGTGCGCGGCGGTGTGGGTTTTCAAATTGCTTTGGGTTTAACCCTGAGCTGTGTTTATGTGATGTTGATGTACGTTTTTACCACCATTGCCACCACAGGTTTTGCGCCGCCCATGCTCGCCGTTTGGACACCGAATATTTTATTTTCGCTGGTGGCTTTGTATTTTTATAAAGCGGCGCAGAAGTAAATATAACTCACAACAAAAATCGTTCCTTAAACCTTACAATCAATTTTTCCCACACAAAATTTTGTGTAATGTGCTGCAAAGCGTTTTGTTTTTTATCGTTAATAATTGTTTGGTTGGTGTTGAGAACAGTTTGAATGGCATTTGCAATTTCTTCGGGATTGCTTTGGCTTAAAAGCCAGCCTGTGTGTGCGTTTATCAAAACATTGGTTGCACCTGTGTCAGTTGCAATTACGGCAAGTCCGTTTGCCATAGCTTCTAAAATAACGTTGGGCATTCCTTCGCTCCAGCTTGGGCAAACAAGAATATCACATTCCCGAATTAAAGTTTGCAGTTTTTGTTTGTCACGGATTTCGCCGTGATAAAAAATGTTTGCTTTGTGTAAACGTTTGTCTTCGGGAATTGGACCAATAAAATGACATTCAAAGTTGGAATGTTGAGTTTCTATATTTTTCAGAGCAACATTCAATTCTTCAATACCTTTTCTGCGTTCGTAACGCCCCAAAAAAAGAAATTTCAGCTTGTCGGAAACAGGAATGATATTTTTTACCAAAGTTGAATTTTCAACGCCTGAGGGCAGTTCAAATATCTTTTCTTCTTTTACGCCAAGTGCGCGAATAATGTCCGTTATTTTTCCGCCGTAAGAAAAAACAACATCGGCTTTCAGCGAAATGTTTTTTACAGGCTGCCGCAACAAAAAAATGTGCTGCAATTTTATTTTAAAACTCGGCGGTTTTTGAAACATTTCGTAACCGTGAAATTTCACCCCGATTGGCGAGCAATTTATTTTGCCTTTAAATTTTTGTTCAATCAAATACCAGCCTGTAAAGCCTTTGGTATAAATAAAATCGTAAGTGTGTAACTTTTTTTCAAGGGCGTTAAAAATTAATTTTGAGTGGCGGTAAGAGTTGTAAAGATAATGCCCCGGAAAAGGAAAACTCTTGGGAAAATCAACAATTGTAGAAGTGATGAATTTTTTTTCGTCCTCACTGAAAAATTCCAATTTGGAAATATCGTAATGGCTCTGATTGAAATGAAAAAGCTCAACATACACTTGTTGTTGAGCTAAATATTTGCAGAGATAATACGAGTGCTTTTGCATTCCGCCAAGCACATAAGGAAAAATTCCGTCAGTGATAAGGGCTACACGCATTAATTTTTGACGTACATCACTTCTTTTACGGCTTTTACCACACGTTTCACGTTTGGTAAACTTGCTTCAATTAACGTTGGTGCGTAGGGCAGAGGAGTGTCTGCGCTTGTAACACGCAAAATAGGTGCGTCCAAATAATCAAAAGCTTCTTTTTGAATTTTGAAAGTAATTTCAGATGAAATGCTTGCGAGGGGCCAAGCCTCTTCCACAATTACCAAACGGTTTGTTTTTTTCACGCTTTCAATTACGGTATTGTAATCAATGGGGCGCACGGTGCGCAAATCAATTACTTCGGCGTTAATGCCTTCTGCTTGCAATTCGCTTGCGGCAGCTAAAGCCACTTTCATAATTTTGCCGAAGGATACAATGGTAACATCTGTACCGCTGCGTTTCACATCTGCCAAGCCAAGCGGAATGGTATATTCTTCTTCGGGCACTTCGCCTTTGTCGCCGTACATTTGTTCGCTTTCCATAAAAATTACGGGGTCGTTATCGCGAATGGCAGATTTTAAAAGTCCTTTGGCATCGTAAGGATTACTTGGCACAACCACTTTTAAACCGGGGCAATTGGCATACCAGCTTTCAAACGCCTGCGAGTGCTGCGAACTTAACATACCTGCGCTTGCGGTTGGTCCGCGAAACACGATAGGCACATTGTATTGTCCGCCACTCATGCTGTACATTTTTGCGGCAGAGTTTATCACTTGGTCAATAGCCACCAAGCTGAAGTTAAAGGTCATAAATTCTATAATGGGGCGCAAGCCGTTTGCTGCTGCGCCAACGCCAATGCCTGCAAAACCCAGTTCGGCAATAGGAGTATCTATTACGCGCTTTGCGCCAAATTCTGCCAACATACCTTTGCTTACTTTGTAAGCACCGTTGTATTCGGCAACTTCCTCACCCATTAAAAATATGGTTTCGTCTTTGCGCATTTCTTCGCTCATGGCTTCGCGCAAGGCTTCTCTAAATTCAATAACTCTCATAAAATTGAAATATGAAGCCCAAAAGTAAGAATTATTAAATTCTAAATGCTAATTTCTAAATTCTAAAATTTTAAGAAACTGTTTAACCTTTATTCTTTCACAAATTTCTGCGTTCGGTTACCGATTTTTATAAAATACATTCCGCTTTTTAGCTCACGCACATCAATGGAATGATGAATGTTAAATGTAGAATTATGAAACGTAAGTTCAGCGGAGCTAATGACTGTATTTCCTAAAATGTCATACACATAAATTTCAACTGTTCCCCCTTTGGAGGTTAGTGGGTTTTCAACATTTAACATTTCGCTTGTCGGGTTCGGATACACCCTCAACTCATCATTCATCACTCCTAACTCATCACTTCCTACACAGCCAATAGTAACCGTAACCACCTCCGTGCTTTTGCAGCCAATTTTGTTTGTGCCTGTAATGGTATATTGTGTAGTTATATTTTGTTTTAAAACAATGCTTGATGAGGAAGCATGGGCATGAGTACCACCCCATTGCCAATAATAATTGTATGCACCCGAAGCGGTGAGTGTAACTATTTGTGCGCTGCAATATATAGTAGAGCCGCTTATGCTAAGGATAGGCGCAGGCAACACATTAATAGTAACAACAGAACTGTTACTTATGCAACCGTTTAAGTCTGTGGTTGAAACATAATACTGTGTAGTACCTAAAGGACTAACAGAAATACTTGAAGTGTGAGCACCATTGCTCCATATATAGCTGTTTGCACCGTTTGCAGTTAAAACAACTGTATCATTTGGACAAATAACAGAATTACTACTTGAAATGCTTGGTGTGAATGTGGGAGGCGGTAGTTCAGAAATTGCAAACACGCTGTGTGTAGAACAACTTGTAGTATCTGTAACGGTAATACTCCATATACCTGCACTCAGATTGTTTACCTGCTGTGTGTTATATGTAGTTGTTCCATTACTCCACAGATACGTTAAGTTTCCTGTTGTACTAATAACTGCTGCGCTGCCTGTTGCTGCACTATTGCATGTAACACTGCCGTTTAATAAAGAAAACGAAACAAAACATGGTGATGATAACATATTTGGTAAACCATAGGTAGAATACGCCAATTGATTAGTGTTGATATTTAAAGCATTAACAGGCTGTCCTATATATGAAAAATTACACCCTGCACCGGCAACATTGGGCTTATGAATAATGCTGATAGATTGAGTACCAACATTTGCAACATATATTTTTCCATTAGGAGCTAATTGCATACTGCCAAAACCATTTCCGGAGGTGGAGGCAATAATGACAGAAGAAGAAATAACGGCTGCATCAGAACTTGCACTCAAATCCCATTGAACTATATTATTATATTGAGACGCACAATAAAATTTTTTTCCATCGGGAGAAAACTCGCAACCATAAGCTAAATCAATTTGTCCCAATGTAAGAGCATTGCTGACTGTGCCCGTATTTTTATTAAAGTCGTACAACGCCGCAAAACCGGTTCCATTAAAGCTTCCACCTGAAGCTACCCCCAATTTTTGTCCCGTAGGAGAAAATTTCATACAACCTTGCTCACCGGTACCGGCATAGGCATTTCCTACCGAAGAAACAACTGCCGCAGTATTTACTCCTGTTGGGCTAAGAAGATAGGCTCTGAAATTATTTGTGTTACGCTCGTGTATCATTATCCAATAATCTATACCATTTGCGTGTTTGGCAGCATGGAGATGTTCAGTACATTGACCGGCATATAATGGCATATTTTTTATGGTAACAGAACCCATACCTGCTGCTAAACTCATATCTACTACAGAATAATACGCCTCTGCCCAAACATTTGCTACGCTTTGCCATTGAGTCATTGTTGTAAAAATATAGTAGAGATTAGAACTGTTAGGTTGCTTAACAATTAAGGCAGATTGAGAACTTGTGACACTGCCAAATAATCCCGTGCCGTTTGCCATTACAGCATTTAATTGGTTATATACCGTTACTCCGTCCGTATAAAACAATAAATTACCTGCGCCGTCGGCTATGCTTGCACAGCCTTCCAATTGGTTCATAGCACTATTATTCAAAATAGTAGGCGGATTAGTCATAAAATCCAAAGCAGCATGATTACCAAAATACCATTTGGTATTTTCGTTTTGGGCGTTTAAACCCAAAACAGTAAAAAATAATATGCAAGACAAGATGGGCTTCATCTGTTTTTCTAAGGAATAGGTACAACTTAAAAAATTTTCACATTTGAGTTTGACCACTGCATAGTAAATGAACCGATTCCGCCGCAGCCATACGCGGTGGGTATTGTTCCGGCAGGTAAGGAGTAACTTGTACCCTGACTTGACAAACAACCGCAATTACAACTTACTGTGGGCCAATATGGAGTTACGTCAAACCCTGTGCCTATGCCGCCACTTGCACCCACTTCCCAAACATAAACAAAAACATCTCCACTCGCTGCAACGGCGGCGGTAAGAGGGCAGGGAGAACCACCCGTAATATTATAAGTTCCACCGGCTGGAATTATGAAAGTACCGCTGCCGCAAAAGAAATTAACAACGCAGTCTGATATTTCGTAAGAAACCACAATATCGCAAGGCAGACTGTTTATTATTGCAAAAGGAGTAATTAAAGTTGTTTGCGCTTTTGTACTTTGAGTAAAGGCAAGCATGGCAATAAAGCCAAGCACTAATTGAATTTTGATGTTCTTTTTCATAATAATTTGTTTTTAGTTAATAATTATTAAATAAATTATAAACCAAAAATAAAACAATCAAACGGATAAAACAATAAAACTTCGGGTTTTAACATTTGGCGCGTTTTTATTTATTTTCGCAAGGTTTTTGAAAAAATATCTCTCATACATTTTTCTCTTATTGTTTGCAGCTTTTGGTGTTAAAGCGCAAAAAGATACAGCGCGTAAATTAAGTTCATGGCAAATAAAACCTGTTATTAACACAGGATTTATTTTGGTGCATCGCATCACCATCGGGCATTTGGTAAAAGGTTATCCTGCCATTTATGAAATGAATGTTTCAAAACGTACACTCGGAAATAAATTGTGGCATTTGGAAAACAACAAACCCGATATGGGTATTTCATTTCAATGTATTGATTTTAAAAATCCCGCGCAACTTGGTTACGCATACACCCTTGCACCATTTGTCGAAATACCGCTGTGTCAGCAAGAACATAAAATGTCGCGTTTAATTTTGCGCTTGTGTTTTGGGGCAACTTATATTACCAAACATTTTGACATTCACCAAAACCCTAAAAACATTGCCATTGGCAGCCATGTAAATGCTTTTGTACAATTCAAATGGTTTTGGCATTTGCAGCTTACCAAGCATTTGCGCTTTGAACCGGGTTTTGCGTTTACCCACGCCAGCAACGGAAAATTCAGAAATCCTAATTTGGGATTGAATATTATGAGTTTGAACGCAGGATTAAATTATGTGCTGCCCACAAAAAAACCAACGCCTTTAATTACCGAAATAGACAGTTCTACAAAAGCCAAATCAAAACACGAAATTTTAACTTATGCTGCCATTGGCTTCAATCAGCACAGCATTGCTTCGCCCAAATTAAAAACGTATATGGTATCGGCGGTGTATCAGCGCAATGTAAGCAACCGACATAAATTCAGCGCAGGCTTTGATTTCTTTTGCGACCAAAATTATTTTGTGGATTACAAAAACACGCTTGGCACAGACCCACAGGGTTTGGATAAAATGCGCATAGCCGCAAGAGTGGGCTATTCTTACAACATGGGGCGCATAAGTTTTCCGTTTGAAGTGGGGTATTATGTGTTAAAAAAAACAAACCCCGATGCTGCTATTGTAACCCGTATAGGTGCGCGCTATTACACATCAAGCGGCTTGATATTGCACTGGGGTCTGCGCACACACTTTGCCGTAGCCTATTGTTTTGAATACGGTTTGGGCTATCGTTTTAATTTGAAGTAAAAACTAATTTTCAATAAAACGGTCTTTCAGTTTTTGCTCTGCCGAAATAATGTGAATAATAAAATTGAGCAGGTTGAGCAAATGCACCTGTTGGTTGGCGGAAGAAATTAATTTATATTTTTCGGGATAGGTGAGCTGCAAGGCAGCCGCTACATTGTAAACCGTCAGCTTTGAAACGGTGTCATAATCAATTAATTTATTTTGAACACCGGCAAAATAATTTACTGTGGCATCTTGCAAATTATTTAAGGTAATTTTTTGTGTTTTGTTTAAATATTCCACCAAACCTGCGCCGTACAATTTTGGACTTAGCACATTTGAAAAATTAAGCAAGCGGAAAACATCGGTAGCTTCCACCAAAATATCCATATTGCCGTTATCATACGTTTTTAAAATGCGGTTTACTTTTACCTCGCAGCCAAACGTTTTCATTTTGCCGTTCTCTACAAAAGGAATACCAAACGAGGCGTTATTGTCAATGCAATCTTCAATTAATTGCTTGTAACGTTCTTCAAAAATGTAAAGTTTGGTTGTTTCGCCCGGAAACAACACTATGTTCAGGGGAAACATAGGTATAGTTAAGTGTCTTGTGTTCATGTGCTGTGCGCTTGTTTGTAATAATACGCATAAATACATGGCAAAGGTTGGGTTCTGTTTTTTTATTATCCTTTCAAACACAACCTTTTTGTGAAAAAACGGTAAAATTAAAAACCTTAATACAGCGGTTTTATCTAAAAAACTACGACGGAGAAAATTGGACTTCCCTTGCCAAAATAAAAGGTTCGGGAAACAGCATTTTTCCTCGTTCATACGCTTTTACAGACAAACAAATTGAAACGGAAATAAGCTATTACAGACTTAAACAGGTTGATTTTGATTTAAGCTACGAATACTCGCCGATTATTTATGTGTTAAACTCGCCAACAGGGTTTTTGGCATCGCCCATAAAACCAAACCCCGCCGAAAATGAAATCTTTTTTCAAATAAAAACACCTGTTTCGGGCAAGGTAAATTACCGTTTTATAAACGAAACAAGTCGCGTTGCTAAAAGCGGAACTTATAACTATGGTTCGGGTATTTCAGATATTACACTTCCGCTTGATGAATTAAAATCAGGTTTTTATTTGCTTGAACTTGATTTTGGAAATACCGCCCAAAAAATTTTCAGAAAGGTTGTGAAATTGTAATATTTAAGAAACAATTTTCTTACTGTGTAATCCCCAATTTCTTTGCAATCTCCGCAGGCAGGGCTTTTTTGTGAAGCATTATGCAGGTGGTTTTATACAGCACATAACTTTCGCTGGCATAAAAATAACCGTCGCATTGGTTGCGGTCTTTGCCCCAAGAGTTTTTTACCACATAATACGGCGTGTTGTTTTGGTCTTTTACCAAACCTGTAATGTGCATACCGTGGTCGTCTTGCGTGTCGTAATTATCAAATGCTTTTTGGCGAAGCTCTTGTGTAATGGTTAATTGTTTTTGCGGTTTTACGGAAAGATTTTTTTTGTCGTCATCGTTCATAGTTTCAAAAGGCGTTTCGGGAACAATAGCCAAACCGTCTTTAAACATAAAGGTTTTTTCGCTCACGTCAGCCGCCCAAGCAAACGTATAACCTGTGTTTATGGCGTTTGTCATTACCTCTTTAAATTCGTTTAAAGACACATTATATACTTGTTCCCAATTCCAGTTATCGGGTACTTCCAATATAAATTTTGAATAGAAGGGGTGATGTGTAAACGAAGTAATGAAAACATAATCATCGGCATTTAAACCTGTGGCTTCTGCGTAAGATTTTGGTGTGTAAGTTTTTCCTTTATACTCAAACTTTTCGGGAACTTTACCCAAAAACTCGTCACACACGGCGTTTACCGAGTTATGAATAAAATCAAAATCAAGGCTGCGTGTGTCGTCATCAGCCGCAGATTTTAAAATATTGGTTAAAGTTTTTTCCAGCAATTTGTGATTGTGCGGTTTTGAAACATCTTTTTTTCCTGTGTAAAGTTCTTCGGGCATAGCACCAAAATTTTTTAAAACGTGCAGCACATCAGGAAACCCGCCTCCTTCGCCAAAATTTGTTTTGCCGTGCATACGCACATAATTGTCGGCTTTTTGCGGATATACTTTGCGCACCACAAACATTTCACTCAAATTAAAATCTTTACCCTTACCTAAGCGAATAATTTCGCTTTCAAAAAAAGATAAAGACGAAAACGACCAACAGGTGCTTGTAGAATTTTGATTTTGAACAGGTGTTGCGTCCAGCGTTTTTACAACCGTAAATTTATATTCGCTGTCTTTTTTGTTGGTTATTTCCTGCGCTGATACTGATAAAGCCGAGCAGAGAACAGCCGTGATGAATAAGTGTTTTGTGTTCATATTTTTATGTGTTTGTGTTTTATTAATTGCAGTAAATATGCAACGCTAAAAATTGTAAACAAAATATAATGCGTTACAAAATGCAAAGAGAAATTAAAAAATGTGTCGTAATTGTTTAGTGAGTATATAACCACCACTACAAGAGCCAGCAATAATTTGGCAATTAAACCCGTGAGAATAATTTCGGTAAACGCCGTAGAATAAGCCGTGAACGTGTAAAGCAAATTAGAAGCAAAAGACAAGCCGCAAAAATACAAAAGCAAATAACTGGTGTGATTAAACTGATAAACCGTGCAGAAATTTAAAAGAAAAGAAGCAAGTAACGCCACACTTCCTGAAACAGAAACGAAGATGATATTTTTTAGAAACAAACTTGTTTTAATCATCTTCATTTTTTGGTTTTATAACATCTTTAAGCACTAAATACAAAGCAAGGGCAATCCCCGATAAGCTCAATACAATGGTAAAAACAGGTGTTTTGTTTTTGTAATGTGTGTCTAATTTTTGTCCTCCCCAAGCGGAAAGCCCAATAATTATACCCATTTGCAAAGCTAAGTTGCTGTATTTAAAAAACAGATTAGGCTGTTTTTGATTTTGCATTGCTTTGTTCTTCGTTGTGAATGGCTTTTACTTTTGCGCCCATGTTGCAAGTGCCTGTAAACAAAGCACCCGGTTCAATAGATAATTTCCCTGTAACAATATCGCCGTTAATTTTTGCTGTGCTTTTTAGTGCAAGCAGTTCCGAAATGTTTACCGTACCTTTTACTTCGCCGCTCAAATCGGCGTGCTCGCTGCTTACATTGCCGTCCACCACACCGTTTACGCCCAATACAAATTTTCCGGTAGTAACAATGTTGCCTTTCAGGTGTCCGTCAATTCTCACATCGCCCGATGAGTTAATGTCGCCTGTAATTTTTGTACCGCTCCCTATTAAATTAACAGAAGTAAGGTCTGCCGACTGACTTTTTGATGAAGTTTTTCCTAACATAATTATTGTTTTTTTGTAGTTTGTGTGTGCAAGATAACGATTTATGCTGCTTTGACAAAATTTGAAGAGGTTATCGTTCCAAACTTACCGTCCCATTCAGCACTTTTTCTTCTTTAGCGTTTACCACCGTAATTTTCCAAACGTAGCTGTCCGCTTTAGCGGGTTCGCCTTTAAACGTACCGTCCCAACCCTGATTGACATTGGTACTTTCAAAGATTTTTTGCCCCCAACGGTTGAAAATTTGAAAACGGTATTCTTTTTGACCTCTTATAACAGGTTTAAAGGTTTCGTTGAGGTTGTCGCCGTTTGGTGTAAAAATATTGGGAACAAAAATGGTGAAATCAGGAAGCACATAAATTGATTTTATTGCGGTGTCCAAACATTGTTTGTCGTTTTGCGCGGTGAGGGCAACCACATAAGTGCCTGTGTTTTCAAATAAAACACTTGTATTTTTTTCTTGTGATGTTTGATTGATAACGGAAATATTCCATTCAAATTTTTCTGCGTTTTTGCTTGTGTTTATGAATTGTACTTCGTCTAAACTTTCAATGGGTTGTGTTGGGGTGTATGAAAAATCTGCTGTTGGTTGAGGATAAACAAGAACGTGTGTTACGATTGAATTAGCGCAAGAATTTTCATCTCTCACATTTACTTGTATTGTGTACGTTCCTGCTTGGTTAAAACAATAATCTAATTTGTTGCCCGAAAATTTTTTGTTGTTTATGTTCCAACTTACATTCATTAATGTTGTGTTTTGCTTGCTTGACACAAAAACATATTCGTTGCAAAGTGGCACACAACCCTCAAATTTTTCTGCTTTTACAAAACCTGTGGGCAACGGATTAATCGTAACACTTTGCGTTTTTGAATTAGCGCATGAATAAAAATCATAAACCGTCAGCGTATAATTTCCCGAAAAACTTTCGTGGTTTGCTTTTATTCTCAACTCTTCAAAACCCCACAAGGTTTGTCCGTTAGGTGCAATCCATTGGTAAGCCATGCCACCGCTGCCTTTCAAAATAATGCTGTCGTTTACGCAAGCTCCGTTTTTAATAAGTTGTATTTGCGGTGTTGGCAAAGGTTTTATTGAAACCGTTGCTACCGCAGCATTGGTGCAGTTATTTAAACTTGCAATCACGGTATAAGTTTGTTGCACTTGCGGACTTGCAAAAACAACATTACCTGTGTTTTGGTCTAAATCTTTATTCGGCAGCCATGAATAAGTATTTCCGTTTGTTCCGCTTGCGGTGAGTGGAATTGAGTTTCCTGTACACACATACGTTTGTGTGGGCGTAACAAAAACTTCAGGAATGGGATTTACCGTAATGCTTGTAGTTACAATGGGCGAGTAACAACCCAAACTTCCACCCACAACGGCAAACACCGAATTAATGCTTGGATTGGTAACAGCGATGTTTCCATAAGTATATAATGTTGAATTTGGCGTTGCACTTGTCCATGTATAAGAACTTGCACCCTGACTTGTGTATGTATAACTCTGTCCCGCGCAAATGACTGGCGTGTAATTATTGACGGTAACCGTTGGATTTGGAACAACAGAGAAATTGGCTGTCGTGCTTACGGTACAAACACCGTTGCTTCCCAAAAGTGTGGCGGTTGTTAAGCCTGCGGGCACATAAGGCGGTTGCGAGTTAAGCTCTGAAACAGGGTTTAAAGAATGTGTGCTTGCAATTTGATTGGGCGTTTGCAAAGTATAAGAATTTGCGCCGCTTGATGTTAAGGTAATGGTGTTTGCAGAGCCGCTAAAGGCTTGTGCGCACATACTCGGACTGCTTAACGAAATGGTTAAGCTTGGCGGAGAAACAACATTTATGTTTATGGTATTGCTCACAAAACAATTATTATAATCGTAAGCGTTTGCAGTAAAAGTATGAACACCTGCATTGCTTGGCGTTACCGTAAATTGTGAACCCGAAGCGGGTGCGCTTAACCATGAGTAGGAATAGCCACCAACGCCACCCGAAGCATTGGCAGCAAGCGTAAAATTATAGCCTGTACAAATGTTTTGGTCTGTGCTTGCAACGTTTAATGTTAAAGCGGGCGGTTGGGTAATGGTAAATACAGAATAAATTTGGCAACCTGTGAGGGCATCGGCTACGGTAACACTCCAATTGCCTGCGCTTAAATTTGTAGGTGAAGAATTTGTGTGTGTGCTTGTGCCATTATTCCAAACATAATTTTCATTTCCCGAACCGCCTGAAAGGTTGGTGAAATAAGCTGTGCCTGTGTTTACACTGTTACAAAGCAAAGCACTTTGATTGTATAAATTTCCTGTAAGGGGAATTAAAGATGAAAATGTAACAATGCTGTCTTTGTAGCAGCCTGTGCCAATATCGTAAGCGGTAACGGTATAGGTGTTGGGGTTTAAACCTGTGGCTACCGCACCGTTTTGGTTGGTGGGTTGCCATGTGTAGTTATATGCACCGTAGCCGCCGCTTGGTGTAACAGTTGCTGAACCGAGATTGGCGCAAGTAATGGTGTAAGTGTTAAAAGTAAAAGTTGGTAGTGGAAAAACAAAAACCTCTGTTGTTTCTGTGCTCTCACAACCGCCAATGCCTGTGCCTGTAACCGTGTAAATACTTGTACTTGGCGGTGAAACGGTGATTGCATTGGAAACGGTATTATTTGGCAACCATGTATAAGTATTAGCACCACTCGCATTTAAGTTTGCCGTAAAGTTTGGGCAAATGCTTTGAGTTGGCGTAAAGGTTAAATTTGGATTTGAATAAAAATTTACCTGCACAGTTTCGCTGGTGGCGCATATGTTGTTTGTTGCCGTAACTGTGTAAATGGTTATTGGTACAGTTGGACTGACAACGATTGAATTTGAAACAATGCTGTTTGGCTGCCATGTGTAAACGCTCGCTCCGCTCGCGTTGAGTGTGGCTGACTGATTGGTGCAAATAGTTTGGGTGGGCGTAACAATTAATATTGGATTGGTGTAAAAACTTACCGCCAATGTATTAGTGCTGCTGCATTGGTTGGTGCTTGTACCGACAACGGTGTAAATGGTAGTGGCAACAAGTGTAGGCGTAACCACAAGTGAGTTTGAAACCACATTGTTTGGTTGCCATGTATAAGTGTTTGCGCCACTCACGTTAAGTGTGGTGGATTGTGCGGTGCAAAGGGTTTGGTTGGGGCTAATGTTTAATGTGGGATTATCATAATAAATTAAAGCAATGGCATTGCTTGCCGTACAATTATTAACATCTGTAACGCTTGCCGTGTATATGTATGTGCCTTGTGTGCTTTGGGTGGTGGTGTATGTGCTGCTTGTGCTTACGCCTTGCCAAGTGTAGGTATAATTTGGTGTGCCGCCCGAAGCGTTTGCTGTATAATTTACAATACCGTTTACACAAAGTGTAGGGCTTGGATTAGAAGATATAATACTTAAACTCGGTTGAGGGTTAACATTGACGACTAAGGTATTTGTGCCTCCCCCGCCGCTTAAACAAACATCGGGAATAACGGAATAGGTTGTGGTAACGGTAGGCGAAACAACAACACTTGGTGTTGTAGCACCTGTACTCCAAGAATAATTGCCAACGGCATTGGTGGTAAGCGTAACAGCCCCACCCACACAAATATTATTTGCCGACTGCCCCACAGAAAGAGAAAATGGCTCTGTTATCATAATATCATCTACATATATACCGTCATAATTATTGAATATCCCGTCCACTGAATTAAAATTAAATCTGACGGTAATGGTTTGGTTGGTATAACTTGCAAGATTGTAGCAAGCCTGCTGCCATACAACATTGGCAGTTGGCGTTGTGGCTATATAGCCTAAGAGCCCACCTGGCGACGGATTTGTACTAAGCACATTAGTATAACTTATACCGTTGTTATTCGAAATCTGTACCGTAAGTACATCGCATATTGTGTTACAAGCACTTTCACCATACCTTATGTAATTAAAAGTTAATATACCTCCCAAAGCACCAATGGCAATAGTTGGAGTAATTAAATTTCCGCTGACTGTTAGGTTACTGTTTCCAAACTGACAGCCGCTACCCGAAAAAAAAGCCGAACCACTTGCGCTGTGTCCTCCAAAATTGCTGTATGCGCATGAGTTTGTCCATATCCAAGAAGCGTTTGATGAATTAACAGCCGTGCAAGTGTTTAGGCTACTGTTAAAGGGTTCGTAATACAGAACGGTTTGGGAAAAATTTTTTCCTGTACAAATAAAAAGCACAAACAGAAAAGAATATTTGTGAATGTAAGCCAATGCAGTGGGAAAGTTACAAAAAATAAACAATCCTTCGGATTTTAAATCCGAAGGATTGTTTAATAAATTTCAAGATTATTTTCCTGCAATCACCATACGTTTTGTTCCCATTACATTGCCGTCGGCAATAATGGAATACAAGTAGATGCCTGCTGCCAAGTCATTGCCGCTTATGGTTAAAGAAGTATTACCTTTTTCCATAGGAAACGTAGCTAATTGTTTTCCACTTAGGTCGTAAACTGTCAAATACGCAGCGTTTACACTTTGAGGTAAAACGTACTTAATTGTAAAACTAACGCTCTTTATTTTTGGCTTACTCCTTATAAAAACAACAGCCATTAACTAGCAACTTGGGTTAGATATAAATTGTCTTCGCTCATTGTTTGCTTTGTCGTCTTTTAAGCTGCCGCATAACTCTCAAATATCCGCAATAAAACTACGCAAATCCACCCAAAATCAGTCGGCTTTACACAAGTTTAATTCACATCATCACAAACATACTTTTTTATTTATAATCATTTCAAATTTAAAAAAACTGACAAAAATCATATTTCATAACTGACAAATCTCATTTATTATTATTTACACTTACGCCACCTTTGCCAACAAATAAAACGGCAACAGTAAATGGATACAACAATAAAACGGCAAACAAGTTATAACGCACATTTATTTAAACACATTCTAAATTGTTTAAGACTGTTTCTTTTAAAAAAACAAACATATAGTTTCGCAACGTTTAATTAAACAACAAAACGCATGGGTGTAATTTTTATACTTATTTCCGCAAGTCTTTTAATAGCCGTAGGTTTTTTAATTGCCTTTATATGGTCGGTAAAAAACAATCAGTACGAAGACGATTACACGCCTTCCGTTCGCATTTTATTTGACAACGAAACTAAACAACAAAGCACCGTTTGTCATGCTGAGGAACGAAGCATCTCTACGAATACAGATTCTTCGCTCTCGCTCAGAATGACAGAGAACAATCTTAAATCTCAAAATCTCAACTCTTAAATCAAATCTCTTATGGAAGTACAAAAATTTCAGTACGATAACAAAATTGTAAAACAATTCGCTTACGCCACCATGTTTTGGGGAATTGTGGGAATGCTTGCGGGCTTGGTTGCTGCGCTGCAACTCTTTATTCCTGCCACCAATTTAGAATTGCCTTACACCACTTTCGGGCGTGTGCGCCCCGTGCATACCAACGCCGTAATTTTTGCTTTTGTAGGAAACGGCATTTTTATGGGCGTTTATTATTCCCTGCAACGCTTGGTAAAGGCAAGAATGTTCAGCGATTTTTTAAGCAAAATACATTTTTGGGGCTGGCAGTTAATTATTGTACTTGCCGCAGTAACCTTGCTTTTAGGCAAAACCACAGGCAAAGAATACGCAGAGTTGGAGTGGCCTATTGACATTTTAATTACCCTCATTTGGGTTGTGTTTGGTTGGAATATGTTTGGCACCATCATTCGCCGCCGCGAACGCCATTTGTATGTGGCTATTTGGTTTTACATTGGCACATGGGTAACTGTTGCCATGCTTCACATTGTAAACTCCATTGAAATTCCTGTTTCGTTTTGGAAATCGTATTCGTGGTACGCAGGTGTGCAAGATGCCTTGGTGCAATGGTGGTACGGACACAATGCCGTGGCGTTTTTCCTCACCACGCCATACTTGGGTTTGATGTATTACTTTTTGCCGAAAGCCGCTAACCGCCCTGTGTATTCTTACCGTTTGTCAATCATTCACTTTTGGGCGTTGATTTTTATTTACATCTGGGCAGGTCCTCACCATTTGCTTTACACCGCCGTTCCTGACTGGGCGCAGTCTTTGGGCGTTGTGTTTTCGGTGATGCTCATTGCGCCAAGCTGGGGCGGTATGATGAACGGACTTTTAACCCTGCGTGGCGCGTGGGACAAAGTGCGCGAAGATGCCGTATTAAAATTTATGGTGGTAGCCATTACTGCTTACGGTATGGCAACTTTTGAAGGACCTATGCTGTCCTTAAAAAGTGTGAGTTCTATTTCTCATTACACCGATTGGATTGTGGCTCACGTTCACGTTGGTGCATTGGGCTGGAACGGTTTTCTCACTTTCGGAGTGTTGTACTGGTTAATCCCGAGATTATTCCGCACCGAATTGTATTCTAAAAAATTAGCCAACACGCATTTTTGGATTGGCACGTTGGGAATTGTATTATACGCCGTGCCAATGTATGTTGGCGGCATTATGCAAAGTTTAATGTGGAAAGAATTTACTCCCGAAGGACAGTTGAAGTGGCAGTTTATGGACACTGTTACCAAAATGATACCATTCTACGCAACCCGTGCCATTGGCGGAACTCTGTATTTAGTGGGTGCAATCATTATGGTTTACAACTTAATTAAAACCGTAAAAGCAGGCAGCTTTTTGGCAAATGAAGATGCCGAAGCCCCTGCCTTGGAAAAAGAATTTGTATCGCACGGAAAACAGCACTGGCATCGCTGGATTGAACGCAGACCCATTCAAATGATGATTGTGAGTTTGGTGGTTGTAGCCATTGGCGGCATTATAGAATTTGTGCCGACCTTTTTGGTGAAATCAAATATCCCAACCATTACAAGCGTAAAACCATACACACCGCTTGAATTACAGGGCAGAGATATTTAT
Source organism: Bacteroidota bacterium (assembly GCA_019638705.1). Lineage (GTDB taxonomy): Bacteria > Bacteroidota > Bacteroidia > B-17B0 > Aurantibacillaceae > Aurantibacillus. The sequence goes on along the minus strand of JAHBTI010000003.1, from coordinate 115,246 downwards.
TTGCGCGAGGGCTGTTACACCTGCCACTCACAAATGATACGTCCGTTCAGAGATGAAACAGCCCGCTACGGCGACTACTCAAAAGCAGGTGAATTTGTTTACGACTATCCTTTTCAGTGGGGTTCAAAACGCACAGGACCTGATTTGGCGCGCGTGGGCGGAAAATATCCTGACTCTTGGCATTACAATCACATGGATGACCCAACCTCTATGTCGCCGGGTTCTATCATGCCCGCTTACCCTTGGTTGCTTGACGACCAAGTAGATGTTTCATCAACCGTTGCAAAAATTAAAGCCATGAAACGTTTGGGTGTTCCGTATCCTGAAGGTTACGAAAACATTGCCGCACAAGACATGGAAAAACAAGCCAATAAAATTGCGGCACGGCTGAAAAAAGACGGCATTGAAACCTTGCCTGACAGAGAAATTGTTGCGCTGATTGCTTATTTGCAACGCATGGGTACAGATATTAAAAAGGAAAAGAAATAAACTGCTAATAAGTGAAACCGAAGATGATTAAGTCGTTGAAAGATTTGAATAAATGTTATGTCACGTCGAGCGAAGTCGAGACGTGCTGCTGTAAGTTCATTTCTCGACTTCGCTCGAAATTACACGCTTTGATATTATAACAAAAATAAAAGGTATAAGATTATGAAATTCATTAACTATTTGGAAAGCATAACAGGAGTGGGCGTTTATCCGCTTATTTCGCTGATGATATTTTTTCTTTTTTTCATTGCCGTAGGTGTGTATCTCATCAAAGGCAGAAAAGAATATTTTGATACGCTTTCTCAGCTTCCATTAAACAACAGCGAAACATTAACCCAAAATTTAAATGAGTATGAAAAATAAATTTTTAGCATTGAGTTTATTATTACCTGCTTTCACATTTGCGCAAGACGGCAGTTCGGGAACAACGTATTTTTCAAACGCCTTGTTCAATACCTTATTGGTGGTGATTATTGCTTTGCTTATTGTGATTGTAGCCTTAGGTCAGGCATTAAAAAACATAGGGCAAAGCGATTTGTTTAAAAACAAAAACAACAACGGAACAAAAACGTTGTCGTTGCTTGCATTTATGATGTTCGCACTTTCGGCAAATGCACAACCTGCCGACACTTGGTACATTGGTGGCATTGAGCAGCCCGTGTTTTTCTTTATGATGACAATCATCATTATTGAACTGATTGTGATTTACAGTTTATACAGAACGTTTATGTACCTCATCAAGAACGATGAAGTGCCAAAAGTTGCGGTAAAGGAACAAGTAAAAACAAAAAGCATTTTTGATACCCTCAATGCTTCCGTTGATGTTGAAAAAGAGCACGACATTATGCTTGACCACGATTATGACGGCATCAGAGAATTGGACAACGATTTGCCGCCATGGTGGAAATACGGTTTTTATTTAACCATAGTGATTGGCGTTATTTACATGATTAATTATCACGTTACGCACACAGGCGATTTGCAGATTGCCGAATACGACAAATCGGTTGCCAAAGCAAAATTGGAAATTGAAGAATACATGAAAAACTCTGCCGGCAATGTGGACGAAACCAACGTAAAAATGTTGGGCGCAGAAGACATTGCAGCAGGAAAAGAATTGTATATCGGGCAATGCGCTGCTTGCCATGGTAAAGACGGGCAAGGCACTGTCGGTCCAAATTTGGCTGATGCCTATTGGCTGCACGGCGGAAGCGTTGCCGATATTTTTAAATCCATAAAATACGGTTGGGTGGACAAAGGCATGAAAGCATGGAAAGACGATTATTCGCCCATGCAAATGGCACAGATTACAAGTTTTGTAAAAAGTTTGCAAGGCACAAATCCGGCAGGTGCTAAAGAAGCACAGGGCGATTTGTATGAAGAAAAAGAACTGCCGAGCGATACAACAGCCGTGAAAACTGACAATGCAAACGTTGTTATTGACAGCGAAAAAGAAGCGGTTGCTAATGACGAAGTAAAATTACAGCAATAGAAAAACCACATGAGGGCACAACTCGTCATTGCGAGGAGGAACGATGAAGCAATCTGTCCAAAAAAAGAGATTGCTTCGTTATCGTTATCACTCGCAATGACGAAAACATAAAAAACTATGTGTTCTATGTGGTTAAATAAATTTTGATTGCACTTACAATATCTCTCTCATGTCTAACTCCGATACGATAAACCACGATGATTTCCGCGACCATATTGGCACGATGGACGAACAGGGAAAACGAAAATGGATTTATCCTACCAAGCCTTTCGGTAAACTTTACAACCTCAGAAAATATTTAAGTTACCTGTATCTAATTGTGTTTTTTACTCTGCCTTTTATTAAAGTGCAGGGCGAACCCTTGTTTATGATAAACGTGTTGGAACGGAAATTTATTTTGTTCGGCATGATTTTTTGGTCGCAGGATTTTTTCATTTTCGGTTTGGGATTGTTAATTTTTATTGTGTTCATTGCGTTGTTCACCGTTATTTTCGGGCGTGTGTTTTGCGGTTGGGCTTGTCCTCAAACTATTTTTATGGAAATGTTGTTTCGCCGCATTGAATATTGGATTGAGGGCGATGCCCCTCACCAAAAAGCTCTGAAAAAAGCTCCATGGGACGCGAAAAAAATCTTTAAGCGCACAACAAAATACATTTTGTTTTTTCTCTTGTCATTTTTAATTGCCAATACTTTTTTGGCTTACATTATCGGCATTGACGAATTGTTTGCCATTATCCGTGAGCCTGTGAGCCAACACAAAGGCGGCTTCACAGCCATTTTAATTTTTACCGGTGTGTTCTTTTTTGTGTATTCGTGGTTTCGTGAGCAGGTGTGCATTATTGTTTGTCCTTACGGAAGAATGCAAGGGGTGTTGTTAGACCGAAATTCGGTGGTGGTTGCTTACGATTATGTACGCGGTGAAAACCGACATAAATTTAAAAAGAACGAAGTGCGCACAGGCGGCGATTGTATTGATTGCAATTTGTGCGTGAAAGTTTGCCCCACAGGTATTGACATAAGAAACGGAACGCAGTTGGAATGTGTGAACTGCACGGCTTGTATTGATGCCTGCGACCATATCATGGAAAGTGTTGGTTTGCCAAAAGGATTAATTCGCTTTGATTCTGAAAACGGCATTAAAAACAAAGTGAAATTGGCGTTTACGGGAAGAATGAAAGCTTACAGCTTGGTGTTGTTGGCATTAATCGGCATTGAAACCACTTTGTTAATCACACGTTCCGATTACGATGCCACCATTATTCGCGCCAAAGGAATGTTGTATCAGGAGCAACCAAACAATCAATTAAGTAATTTGTACACCATTAAATTAGTAAACAAAACGCGCAAAGAATTTCCTGTAGAATTGAAAGTGCGCGATTATCCCAACGCAAAAATTGAAGTGGTTGGCAAAGATTTGGAAGTAAAAAAAGAAGATGTAACGCAGGGAGGTTTCTTTTTGTTCTTGGATAAAAACGACATTAAACAACGAAAAACAGAATTAAACATTGAAATATACAGTCACGGAAAATTAATTAAAACCGTGAAAACAAATTTTTTGGGTTACGCATTGTAATTATGAGTGTTGAGTTTTTAGTTTTTAATAGCTATGTTTATTAAAAACTAATCACTAAAAATTAAAAACTATTATGTAATGAATTGGGGAACAAAAATAACAATCGTCTATATCGGCTTTGTGGTGCTGATTGTGAGCATGGTGTTTATCAGCAGCAAGCACAAAAGTGATTTGGTTGCAAAAGATTATTACGCGCAGGAATTAAAATATCAGGAAAAAATTGATGCCATTGACAACGAAAAAAACTTGCAGACAAGCATTGATTACAAGATTGAAAACGACAGTTTAATTTTATCTTTTCCGTTGGAAAACATAAGCTCTGATTTTTCGGGTGAACTGCTTTTTTTTCGTCCTTCCGATGCTTCAAAAGATTTAAAAATCAATTTAAGTTTTGATAAAAACGGCGAGCAAAAAATCAGCAAAGCACTATTGAGTAAGGGCATTTACAAAATATGTATTTCTTGGAATAACAATAACAAAACGTATTACAAAGAACAGGTTATAACCATTTAATTTTGGAACCACATAGACCACATAGAGGCATAGTCTGGATAGTAAAACTATGAAAACTATGTACCTATGTATTTAATTTTTTAACAAATGGAATTTCTACTCGCAGCCATATCACTCGGATTTCTCGGAAGTTTCCATTGCGTGGGTATGTGCGGACCAATTGCTTTGGCTTTGCCTGTTCATCAAAAAACACAAAGCGAAAAAATTCTCGCTATTCTCACATATAATTTCGGGCGAATAATTACTTACACTTTGTTCGGTGTTTTGTTTGGCATACTTGGTCAAAGTGTTGCCCTGTTTGGTTATCAACAATGGCTTTCCGTTTCAGTTGGTGTTATTATTTTAATTGCGCTCATTTTCCCGAAAGTTTTTTCTTCATCAAAATTTTCTTCCAAAACGTTTGGCTTGCTTAATAAACTAAAATCAAAACTCGCGGCGCAATTTTCAAAACACGGTATCCGTTCGTTTTTCAGCATTGGTTTATTAAACGGTTTGTTGCCTTGCGGTATGGTGTATATTGCCATTGCAGGCGCAGTAGCCACGGGCGATGTATATAAAAGTGCGCTGTTTATGGCTGTGTTTGGTGCAGGAACACTGCCCATGATGTTTGCAATTACTTACTCACAAAATTTAATCAGCGTAAAAGTGCGCAATGTGTTACGAAAATCAGTTCCCATAATGGTGGGCATTATGGCGGTGCTGCTCATTTTGCGCGGTGCAAATTTGGGTATCAATTATATAAGTCCTAAATTGTCGGAAGAAAAATCGGTGGAATGTCATTCGCCACAAATAAATTGTTGTCAAACCAAAAAATAAAATACCATGAGCCCGAATGAAAATTTACATTATGCCATAGGTCAGCTTGCTTATGCCATTGCCAACTCCGACGGAAAAGTGCAAAACGAAGAGCGCGAAAAATTTCACAAGATTGTGGAAGCAGAATTGCGTTGCCGGGGTTTTGAATTTAATGTGTCTGACATTATTTTTAAAATAATGGATAAGGAAAAAACATCCACACAAGATGCCTATATGTGGTCAATGAACCAAATTCGCCTGAACAGCCATTACCTAAGCCCCGAGCTGAAAGAAACCTTTGTGAAAGTGATTGAGAAAATTGCGAAAGCCTATCCGCCTGTAACAGCAGAGGAGAACGCCATCATTCAAAAATTTAAAACAGAAATTGCCGATATTCACGGCGACCCTGTGTATTACGAAAAAAGAAAGTAATTAAAGCTGGGTTAAAAACTCAAACAGCTTAAACGTGGCAAAACTGTCGGTGTTGCAATACTCAATCAGTTCCGCCTCAATGCTTTGTTTTTCAATCTCGTTTTCAAGCAAGCGGTATTGCTGATAATAACTCATGGCTTCCATGCCCGAAGTAATTTTTGAATACTGTATTTCTTTCATCAACGCCAAAGAAACACCTTTTAACGAAAAATTATTTTTAAACGCAGGGTGATAATAATCCATATTCACAAACACGTCAAACACATCAACAATCTTGCTTTTCAGGGCTTGAAGCGCATTTTCATGTTCGGGAAAATTTTTAATGAGCGCGTTAATAATGTTTACTTCCAATGATTTGTCGTAAACTAAAATGCTTGCATAATTTTCTGACAGCTCAATTAATTTTTCGGCAAACAATTTTCTGTCGTCATGTTTATAATCGCTGAAAAAATGAAAATAATTTTCTCCGTCATAAAAACACACCAAAAACGGATTTTGTTCAAAAGGCTTTGTGCCTTGCAGTTCAGGAATGGCAGGATTCCAAATTTCCATGTCCATTGCCGTTACGGGAAGTTTTATGCGCGATAAAAATTGTTGAATGTTTTTTTGATTAACAAACGGCGTGTTATTTAAAAAAGATTTTTTTGCGATGATTGCATTTTCTTTTTCCAACATTTCATCTCCTACCTGACTGATTTCTTTTATGCCTGCGTTAAACCATTCAAACACTTTCGCTTTGTTTACTTGCGGCAAATTAAAAATGCTTGTTTCACTGATTGTATTTTTCCAACACGAACCAAAAAAATCGCACTGATAAGGGCGGAAACACCGCTCACCAATACTCACATTCGGAATAATATTTTTCTCTAACGTAAAATAAGCCTCGCTGATTTTGTGAATGAAGTACGGAATGTTTTTTTCGGCTTGCTCTTTTACGCTGCGTTTTTTAAATAGTTTTTTCACTTCTATTTCACCGTTCAAAACATAATTATCGTTGAGCGTAACCAAAAACAAATCATCAAACCCCGACAAACTCGCTTTCAGCACATAGTATTGCAAACACGCATCTTTTATATAAACCTCCGACACCTTCAACGAACTTTTTACTTCATAAGCCGTATAGTTTTCACCGTCAAAGGTCAAAATATCCACCATAATTAAAACGCCGTTGTGCATAAAAGTGGCTTCGTAAATTACAGGGGTTTTGTTTTCAATTAATTTTTTTGTGAGTTCAAATTGTGCGGTTGCTCCGCGTGCTTCTTTTGATACATCAATGCCGCCCGAAAACAACTGTTGTGCAAAAAAACCGACATCATGTCCGCGTTTAAAGGTGAGTTGTTTATCAATGCTTAATTTATCGCGCAAGTACGGATAATTTTTATACAGAAAAAATGCTTTATCGCATTGCTCAAATTTTAAAAACGATGTTTTGCTTAAAATATAATCGGCTTTCAAGAAATTTAAAATTTTAAAGTTTTTAATTATACGCTGTTGTAATATCACAAAAAAATAAACACCGAATTAATTCGGTGTTTATTTTTCATCTCGCACAGGCAAACAATCGTCCACCCCCACAAACTTTATTCCTTCACCACCTTCTTCACCACACTACCTGCTTTTACAAAGTAAATGCCGTTGGCAAAATTGCCGAGTGAAATTTCGGTTTTGTTGGAAGTGCTTGTTTGCTCCAAAACAATTTGTCCTGTCGCGTTCATGATGATGAGGTGTGTGTTGTCAGGAGCTTCTACTGTAAACTCGCCGTTGGTAGGATTTGGATATACATTTATGTTTAGGTTTTCCGTCTTCAACTCATCAACCCCCATACACAAAGCCACCACCACCTGCACGCTGTGTGTACTTTGGCAGCTGTTGTTGTCTGTACCTGTTACTATGTAATGCTGTGTTTTAGTAGGAGATACCTGCTGAGTAGTGGCGTTGGAAAGATTGCTCCATGTGTAAGTGCCTGCACCGCTCACGCTCAGTTCCGTGTCCTCGCCACGGCACACTTCGGCAGGATTTGCCGATACGCTCAGTACAGGATTGTCCAATACCGTTACAAGACGGGTAGCCGGTGGGCTGATACAGGTTACACCGTTTTGTGTTTGTGAAACCGTTACCGTGTAAGTGGTGTTTATTTGCGGGGTTGCCGTCATGGAAGTGAACACAGAATTGTCGTTCAGCCACCTGTAATTGCCCGGTGAACCTGTGGCATCTAATGTTACGGGTTTGCCTTTGCAAATTTGCGCAGGTGCGCTGATTTGAACCGTCGGGTTAAGCACCACCAGAAACACATGCGCCGTGGCTGTGCAGCCAAAGGCATTTGCCCCTGTTACATAATACAAACCGCCCGGCATAGAACTTGTGTTTACCGTAAGTGCCTGCGCGTTGCCGTAAACTGTGCCGCCGTTCGTCCAGGTGTATGATGATGCTCCCGAGCCGTTAAAGGTGCGGGTAATAAATGCCGTGCCGCTGCCGCAAGCCACCGAATTGTTTATGGCTGCGCCCACATTAGGCAGCTGGTTTACCGTAATGGATTTGGTAACGTTGCTTGCCGCAGGGCAGCCAAGATTGCTTGAACCGCTGAGCGTGTAGGTAATGCTGCCTGTCGGCGAGAGGGAAATGTGTGAGCCCGTGAAACCGCCAGGCAACCATACATAGTTATCTGCACCGCTTGCCGTAAACGATACAGAACTGCCCTGACATACCGAGTTGTGAGAAGATTCTATCTGCAATGTCGGGGTTGGGTTTACAATCACTGTTACCGTTTCCTGAAGACTTGAACCGCAGCTGTTGCCGCCTGTCAGCGTGTAAGTAGTTGTTGTATTTGGTACAAAAGGTACGTTGTTTACATAATTTGTAACTCCATTTGTCCAGGTGTAAGTGGTAGCACCTATGGCAAACAGGGTTACCTGATTACCGCTGCATATTACCGTGGCACTGGCGTTTACCGTTGGGCTTGGCACGGCAAAATCCACCGAAGCATTGTAAACCGCTGTGGTAATGCAATTGTTTGAGGGATTACCGTTCATACCCACAACCGTGTAAGTAGTAAAGCCTGTTACCACCGTTGTTTCGCTGGTGGCGTTTGAGCCTGAAAACCAAGTGTAAGAACTTGCACCCGATGCGTTAAGCGTTATCGGCGAATTAACGCAGAGGCTTGTGCTTGGTCCTGATATTTGCACATTGGGTGGGGCTACCACGCTGATAAGCTGTGTGGTGCTTGAAGGGCAACCCAATGCGCTCAAGCCGTTTACCACATAATTGCTTGTGCCACCCGGACTAACCACCACTTGCGAGCCTGTTTGACTAACCGTTGTCCAAGTGTAAGCGTTTGCACCCGTTACCGATAGTGTGGTTGTACCGCCTGCACACACTTGGTTAGTTGTTGTGCTTACTACCAAAGTTGGTGTTGGGTTTACCGTAATGCTTGTTACCGCCGTTGTTGTACCGCAACTGTTTTGAGCGGTTAAAGTGTAATTATTAGTGCCTGTGGCAGGGATAAAAGATGTCCCTGTTTGCAGGCTGTTGCTCCATGTGTGGGTTAAAACGCCCGTGCCTGTGTAGTTTACCGTTGCCGTGTTGCCGCTGCATAAAAGAGTTGATGAGGAGTTAGCTGTTATGCTTGGTAGCGAACCAAACACATTAACCTGAATGGTGTTGGTAGTGGACATACCCGAAGAGTTTGTACCCTGCACGGTATAAACAGTCGTTACCGTAGGGCTAACGGTAATGGTTGGTGAATTAGAACCGCCAAAACCACCAACAGGCAGCCATGTGTAGGTTGAAACGCCACTTGCTGTTAAAGTAGCTGTATTGCCTGAACAAATTGCCGTTGATGAAGCTGCAATATTTATAAATATTAAGGGTGTGATAATGACATAACCGTCCCCTGTATTAATGGGATTGGTTATAAAACCAGATTGACCGAACATGATAGTTGTACCACTAGTTACACCGCCTATGTAGCCGGAACCGCCGCCGCCAGAACCACCCTGAGTTGCCCCGCCACCCCCACCGTACCAACCGCCGCCGCCACCGCCGGCAGGGAAAACGTTGCCGGTTATACTTCCTCCATTTCCACCAATACCAAAACTACCGGCTTGCCCTATACTGCTACTATATACACCACCAGTACCACCTGTAGTTTGCGTTCCTCCTTTACCATTGTGATTAACTTGAGAAATTCCTAATATACCGTCTTGACCTAATGTACCTCCACCATTGCCACCATTTCCAATATAACCTGTATTATAAGAGCCACTAGCGCCCCCACCACCACCGGCAACAATTATCCTGTTTGCATAAACAGCATTTAAAGTAGTTCTAACATCTGTGCCGCCACCACCGCCACCTCTGTAACTATTATTGGAAGATCCATTAAAACCACCACCACCACCATTCCAACCACCCGGTGCTGTAACCATTACGTTACCTGAAGTATTTGTTGTTTGACCTTTTCCTCCCACATAAATGTATAGGGTTGTAGCTGTGGGTACTGTGTAAACACCCTTGCTATAACCGCCTTTACCGCCAAATACACTTATAGAAACATCTCCACCATCCCCTCCATTTGCTCCCCAGCACTCTATTTGATACATACCTGCCGAAACGTTTAGGGTTTGCACCGCGCCCGTGTAACTGTAAGTGATAGGTGTTTGCGCTTTTGAATTTAAAAACACCACTAATAATAGTGCAACTTTTAAAAGAGAATAAATTTTGTTCATGACTTTAATTTTTTTGTGCAGAGTAAATTTATTCCATTAAAACGACAGAGGCAAATTTTTTTCACATCTGATGTTGTGTTTAACGTTTGGTGCTTAATGTTGAGTAAAGAATAATTAACATTCTCTGCCTCTTAATCGTTCAATCACCAATATTAAAACGTTTCCATATTATTTTTCTCTTATTTTTGTGTCTTCTTTTAGATATTGAAATAATGGCTAAAACAGCGACAGAAAAAAAATTGAAGTTCACCAAAGAACAATATTTGCAATGGTACGAATCCATGTTGCTCATGCGCAAGTTTGAGGAAAAAACAGGGCAGGTGTATGTGCAACAAAAAATAAAAGGCTTTTGTCATTTGTATATCGGGCAGGAAGCCATTGTGGCGGGCACGGTGAGCGCAACTAAAAAAGGCGACAAACACATTACCGCTTATCGCGACCACGCGCACCCAATCGGTTTGGGATTGCACCCGAAATATGTTATGGCAGAAATGTATGCAAAAATTACAGGTTGCAGCAAAGGCAAAGGCGGAAGTATGCACATTTTCAGCAAAGAACATGGTTTTGTGGGCGGGCACGGCATCGTAGGCGGGCAAGTTCCTTTGGGCGCGGGCATTGCTTTTGCCGAAAAATATTTGGGAACGGACAATATTTGTGTTTGCTCTATGGGCGACGGCGCGGTGCGTCAAGGTGCGCTGCACGAAGCATTTAATATGGCAATGACCTGGAAATTGCCTGTAATATTTATTGTTGAAAATAATATGTATGCTATGGGAACTTCGGTGGAGCGCACCAGCAACGTACACGATTTATGGAAACTCGGTTTGGCTTACGATATGCCAAGTAAGCCTGTGGACGGATTGACGGTAGAAGCCGTTCACGAAGCCATTGAAGAAGCTGTTGCCCGCGCTCGTCGCGGCGATGGACCAACATTTTTGGAAATGAAAACCTATCGCTACAAAGGACACAGTATGAGCGATGCGCAAACCTACCGCACCAAAGAAGAAGTAAAAGAATATCAACAACAAGACCCGATTGAGAAAGTTCTTCAAACATTAAAAAACAATAAATGGATTGATGATGCAGGCATTGAAGCTGCCGAAGCGCGAGTAAAAGCATTGGTTGACGAGTCGGTAAAATTTGCGGAAGAAAGTCCTTACCCCGAACCCGAAGAATTGTACAACGATGTGTATTCAGAACCGAATTATCCTTATATCATAGAATGAGACAATGAGATAATGTGACAATTAGACAATTATCCCTCATTGCCGAATTAACTAATTATCAAATTAACTAATTAAAAATATGGCTGAAGTAGTAAAAATGCCCAAACTAAGCGATACCATGACAGATGGCGTTATCGCGAAATGGCACAAAAAAGTTGGCGACAAAATTAAAAGCGGCGATTTGCTTGCAGACATTGAAACCGACAAAGCCACTATGGAATTTGAATCCTTTCAAGACGGTGTTCTTTTATATATCGGTGTTCAGGAAAAACAAGCCGTGCCTGTGAACTCGGTGATTGCAATTTTAGGGAATACAGGTGAAGATGTTTCTGCTTTAATTGCAGGTGCAGGAACTAAAACAAACGGAAGCGCACAAACTACTGCACCAAAACAAGAAACAGTTTCAAACAACACGAAACAAGAAACAAACAAACTTCCCGAAGGCGTTGAAATTGTGCGTATGCCAAAACTCAGCGATACCATGACGGACGGCGTTGTTGCAAAGTGGCACAAAAAAGTTGGCGACAAAGTGAAAAGCGGCGAACTGCTTGCTGACATTGAAACCGACAAAGCCACGATGGAATTTGAATCCTTTCAAGACGGTGTGTTAATTTATATCGGTGTTCAGGAAAAAGGCACTGCGCCTGTTGACAGTATTCTCGCTATTCTTGGAAAAGGCGGTGAAGATGTAAATGCGATATTGAAAAATGCCCAAGCCCCCCCAACCCCCCAAGGGGGGATTTCAGCCCCAACTGAAAATTCAAGTAATGCTTCAAACAAAAGTTCTGTTACAAGTTCTGCTCCAACTCCCCTTCCTGTGGAAGTGGCTGGGGGAAGGCTTAAAGCCTCTCCGTTAGCAAAAGCATTAGCAAAAGAAAAAGGCATTGATATTTCTAAAGTAAAAGGAACGGCAGAAAACGGTCGCGTTACCAAAGCCGATATTGAAAATTACAAACCCGATGCTTCGGCAAAATCAAGTTCGGTAAGTTCTTCGGTTGCGCTTGGTGTTGAAAGTTATTACGATGAACCTGCATCGCAAATGCGCAAAACCATTGCCCGCCGTTTGCACGAAAGCACAAGCAGCGTTCCAAGTTTTATATTGAATATTGAAGTGGATATGGAAAACGCCATGAAAGCGCGTGAAGCCATGAATGCCATTCCCGACACAAAAGTTTCGTTTAACGATTTGGTGATAAAAGCCTGTGCTATGGCATTGCGTAAACACCCGAAAGTAAACAGTTCTTGGCTCGGTGACAAAGTGCGTTATTACTCGCACATTCATATTGGTATGGCGGTAGCGGTGGAAGATGGTTTGTTAGTTCCCGTTATTCGTTTTGCTGACCAAAAATCCTTATCGCAAATTTCGGCTGATGCAAAAGATTTGGGCAAACGTGCCCGCGACAAAAAATTGCAACCCGCCGATTGGGAGGGAAACACATTTACTGTTTCCAATCTCGGTATGTTCGGCATAGAATCCTTTACTTCTATCATCAATCAACCTGAATCGTGTATTTTGTCGGTTGGCGCAATCCGTCAAGTGCCTGTGGTGAAAAACGGCGCGGTAGTTCCGGGAAATACCATGATGTTATCTCTCGCTTGCGACCACCGCACTGTGGACGGTGCAACAGGCGCGGCTTTCCTGCAAACATTAAAAACCTTTATTGAAAATCCTGTAACGATGTTGGTTTAATGGAACTGAAATAAGTCATGCGTTCATCAAAAGTTAGGAATAAAATAAACCTTGCAATTCCGGGAGAGCCGATGTCGCAAGAAGAATTTGTTGTTTTAATAAAAGAAGCCGAAAAAGGTACGTTTAAACCTTTGAGCAGTTTTGAAGATTTTAGAAAAGATATTTTGGCGGCATGGAAAAATAAAAGCAATCAGAAAAAATTAAATTGAAATAAAAAATGAAAAACGCAGTAATTCTCATAATTTTAATAGCATTAGTAACTTGCTGCACTACAAAAAAGGAAAAACTTGATTTGGAAGAAATTTGTAAAGGCATTGATAATTCACACAACTGCTTTATTGCTATTGAAAAATATCAATTGCCTTTAAATTCTGAAAATGTAAGAAGGGAAAAAGATACATTGTTTCTAAAACTGAACAATGGCAAAACAAAAAAAATTATAGATAAAACTGAAGAAACAAATGGAGACGGCTGTGTTTATTACAATTATAGGGAATACGACGAAGATTTAAATTCATATATTCTAAACGTTCAATATTATGAGGGTGGTGATTATTTATTAATAAACAAAGCTAAAGGAGACACGGCACTAATATTTGAAGTTCCTGTTTTATCTCCTGATAGAAAACGATTTTTGATATGTAACTTTGATATATCTGGATATACCACAAATGGAATTGCTATTTATAGAATAGAAAACGACAAGATTATAAAAGAATACTATGCAGATGAAAATTGGGGTATTTCAGAAGCTGAATGGATAAATAATGATGAAATTTCAATGGAAAAAATAGAGTATAGCGAGAAGAGTGGAGATTTTGTGAAAACGGGCAACGTGAAACTAAAGTACGATAAAAATTGGCATTATTAATTTCTCATACTCACTCCACAAAATTTGTAATTCTACTGAATGTTTTTTTGATTTCTTAATTTATGAAACAGGGAAAAAACAAACATTAAAAACTAATCACTAAACATTCATCATTTAACATTTCACACATGGAAGCATTTGTAAAATCAGAAATAAAAAACGGCATTGGCACAATTACTTTTTTTCACCCTCAAAGTAATTCCATGCCCGGCTTGCAGTTGCGCAACTTAGCCGCCGAAATTGAAAAATTAGGAAAAGACGATAATGCCAAAGTCATCATTTTAAAAAGCGAAGGCGACAAAGCCTTTTGTGCAGGCGCAAGTTTTGACGAATTGATTTCCATTAAAGACATTGACACAGGATTAAAATTCTTTTCGGGATTTGCGGCGGTAATTAACGCCATGCGCAAAGCTCCCAAATTTGTGATTGCCCGCGTGCAAGGCAAAGCCGTTGGCGGTGGCGTGGGCATTGCTTGCAGCGCAGATTATACCTTTGCAACCGAAGCCGCCGCAGTAAAATTAAGCGAATTAGCCGTTGGTATTGGTCCCTTTGTGGTTGGTCCCGCAGTGGAGCGCAAAGTTGGCACTTCGGCTTTTTGTCAATTAACGATAAACGCTACCGAATGGCAAAGCGCGCAATGGGCAAAAGAAAAAGGTATGTACGCCGAATTATTTTCTTCTGCCGCCGACATGGACAAAGGCATTGAAACACTCGCAATAAAATTAGCTTCAAGCAATCCCGAAGCTATGGCAATGCTGAAAAAAGTAATGTGGGAAGGCACAGAAAATTGGGACACACTTTTAATTGAACGCGCAGGCATGAGTGGCAAATTGGTATTGAGCGAGTTTACGGTGAATGCGATAAATAAGTTTAAACAGAAGGCGTAATCATTTCTCGACTTCGCTCGAAATGACAGAAAGGACTTCGCTCGAAATGACAGAAACAAAAAAGCCGCAAGAATTTCTCACGGCTTTTTTTTGTCAATTCGTGTAATTTGTGGCTTAAAATTTATACCCGAAACCGACTGCAAGCGTAGTAAGCAATTGCAAGCGAGGTCCGTTAATATCATTTGGATTATCGTACAAACCGTCTTGATTCCAATCGCGTCTAATAATGATGTCATCGTCGTAAATCATTTGAGAAATTAAATTCACGGAAAAAAATTTGCTCACTTTAATGGTAACTAAGTTGTTAAACACTACATCAATATTTTGAGGATTGTTCATATAGTTAGAGAATAAATCCAAATAAGAATCCCAGTTCACGTTTTTCGCAATATCTTTTTTGAATTTCACTACAATTCTTCCCCCAAACTCGGCACGGGTACGTTTTCCGTGAGCAAGCATAATTCCGTTTGCATCATACGTTGCTGCTGTAACACCATACGCACCTTCATCAGCTAAATATTGACGATTAACGCGGGTAATTTTTCCTGCAACAGGTGCAAACGTTACCGAAAAATAATCGGCGGGTTTGTAATCCAAACCTAAAGCTAACTGAATGTATCCCGGTGAGTTCATATCAGAAGTTGCGTTGCCTGCAATGCTGTCGCCGACATAATTGTAGCCCGGTGCAAACTGTGTGCGGTAATCGGCTTGCGCTGAATAAAACCAGTATTTGCTGAATGCATTGATAGAATATTTTGACATGGCAAATAACTGGTCAATGTTTTTTCTGAAAATGCCAACGCCGGGTTTCATAATGCCGTATTGCGCATCTAATTTATTTGTCCACGAATGCTTCCCTTTGGTGTAATCGGCTTGTAAATTGAAAATGAAATTGAACGCCACGTTGTCTTGACCGCCGCCTTGCCAGTTGCTGAGCGACGTTTGGCTGGCATTAACGCCAAAGAAGCCTGAAGTTTTCCAGTTCTTTTCTTTTTTTGCGCTGTCTGTTGCTAAGCTGTCTTTTGTGAGGGTTAAGTTGTTGTTTGCAAAAGTTTCCAATGAAAGAATTGCTAAGAGAGAGAGAGTAATTTTCTTCATACTTGTAAGTAACTTTAAAATTGGTTTCAAAATTAATTCAAAATCCTGTATCGCAAAATCAAATTATTCCCACATTTTCATTGTCGGAATATTCTTTCACCACATTATACAAGGTATCACGCTGCACGGGCGTTCTGCCAACGGCTTTAATTAAATCAACTAATTCTTGTGTTGTCAGTTTTGGCGATTGTTCTTCCGAACCTGCCATGCTGTAAATTTTTGTGGTGTCGTCAATTGTTCCGTCTAAATCGTCTGCGCCAAAGTTCAATGAAAGTTGAGCGGTGTTTCGCCCAATCATTGCCCAATAGGCTTTGATGTGCGGAAAATTATCCAAATAAATGCGTGCAATGGCGTAATTGCGCAAATCTTCAATCACGCTCACTTCGGGCACATGCGCCATTTGATTTTCTTTGTTGCGAAATTTCAAGGGAATAAATGCGTTGAAACCCTTGGTTTTATCTTGCAGTTGGCGCAGACGTTCTATATGGTCTATGCGATGTTCAAAGGTTTCAATGTGTCCGTACAACATGGTGGCGTTTGATTGATTTCCCATGTTGTGCCAAATTTCATGAATGGACAACCATTCTTCCGAAGTACATTTTCCGCCTGCAATTTGGTCGCGGATTGTTTTGTCAAAAATTTCCGCGCCGCCACCGGGCAAACTTCCCAAACCCGCTTCCTGCATCAGTTTCAAACCTTCTTCGTAACTGACTTTTGCTTTTTTAAAAATGTAATGAAACTCAACTGGCGTTAATGCTTTAATGTGCAAATCGGGACGGTGCGCTTTTATTTTTTTGAAAAGTGTGGTATAAAACTCCAAATCTTGTTTGGGCACAACGCCGCCTGTAATGTGAACTTCGGTTACAGCTTGTTCATCGTATTTTTTTATGATGTCCATGATTTGCTCCACGCTCAATTCCCAACCTTGCTCACGATTTTTTATTAAACGCGAATAAGAGCAAAAAGCGCATGAATACACGCACACATTGGTAGGCTCCACATGAAAATTATGATTAAAATAAACGTGGTTTCCGTTCTTTTTTTCGCGCACAAAATTGGCAAGCGCGCCCACAAAACCTAAGTCTGCTTTTTTGTAAAGCGTTACGCCCTCGTCAAAGGAAATACGCTCGCCGTTCAATACTTTTTTGGCAATAGATTTCAGTTCCGATGAATATTGAGAACTCGCTAAAATAGTTTCGGGATTGTGATTTAAAATCATGGGGGCGAATTTACGGAATTGAAATAAGATTGAGATTTAACAAATCCTTTATTTACTTCTTGCTGTAACGTTTACGGGAACTTCTGCCTGCGTAAATAACTTTATACACGCTTATTATATTTTCCTCTACCTCATAAACGATATGATAAGGATAAGGTTCTAATAAAACTTGCCGAAAATTTTTGTACTTTTTTTGAAACAGTAAAGGGTTTTGCTTAATAAGTTCAATTTTTACTTCCCAACGTTCTAAAAAACGCTCACCTAAGCCTTGTTGTTTTGACTCGTAATAATCAAATGCTTTCAGCACGCCTTTTTCAGCCGATATTTTTATGTCTAAAACATATTTCATTATCGGTTTTTGCTGTGAGCATTTTTCCTGATTTGTTCTAAAGTTGTGGATTTGAGTTTGCCCGCTTTGTTTTGCTTTTTCAAACTATCCAATTCGGCTTTATCATCATCAGTTAATTCATAATCGTATTCCTTTGATTTGTCATTCAACAAAGTATAAATAGCTTTTAAAAAATCTTTATCCTCAATCACGTCAATGGCATGATACATTTCTTTTTTTATGGCAATGGCTTTCATATTTGTTTAAGAATTTATTAAGTGAATATCCAAATTTACTTATTTTATTTTTCATTGGATTGTGATTTGTGAAAAATTACACAAACACATTTGCATTGGGTATATTTGTGTACGTTTGTTACATATATAAGCAAGTTAGCACCAATTATAGGATTACCAACAATGACAAAGAAAGTAATAATAACGCTTGGGCTTTTTTCAATAATACTACTATCAAGTTTTGTGGACGACTTTGATTTCCCTCATTTGACAAATTTGAAGTCAGTGAAAGAATATAAACAGTGGGCAGACACAACAAAAACTCACGAAAAAGACAAGTGGTTAAAATCACATAGAGTATATTATCCAACAGGACAAATCAAACAAGTTTTATATATTGAGTATAATGGGGATACGACCTCACTAAGACAATACAGCTTAAACAAAAATGGAACGGTTGACAAAGATATTTGGTATAACAGATTTCTTAAAAAATGGATGAAAGGAGATGAATATGTTTACAGAAAAAACGAGCAACTACCATATATGTATAAGGATAAAAACAATTACAAATGTTATTTCATTTATGACGCAAACGGAAAGTTGCTCAATAAAAAACATTCTGATAACAAAAATGAGGACTTTGCTGAGTATGAGTTTTTTTATGACACAATCGGACTATTAATGCAACAAATTGAATATGGCTTTTTTGGTGGGGAGAAACACATAAAACGAGTTTATGTTTATGAATACGAAAAAGACCAAGACAATAAAGTAATAAAACGAGAAACTTTTTTTGTTCCTAGCCATAAATCAGACGTAGAAATAAGAACTGACAAAAAGGGAAACCAGATGACTACTTATTATGGATTTACGGCAAAAGACAAAACCTTGACAGAGACGATTTACTTTAACACAAAGGGAGAAAGAACTAAAAAAATTGAGTATGACCGACAAGGGCAACCACAGTTTGTATGGACTTATGAATATGAATACTACGAATAAAGAAAGAAAAACTGGTGCTAATACCTCCGCCACCGCTCCACAGGATTTTGAGCATTGGCAAGAGCAGAGGTAATCTTGCGGCTGATGTGAAAAATAGAAATTACAAAGTACCGGTTTTTTGTAATGTTCACACTCAAACTAACCCCTTATTGTTTTTGCAAATTAGCCGCAATCTGTTTTTCCATTTCGCTTTTCAGCAAACTTAAATGCGAAGTGCGAATACCGAATAAATTCAAAGGTTCGGCTTCATCGTCGGTATAAACAACAAATAATTTTCCGCGTTTGTTTTCGGTAATTTTTTTAATGTCGGTAAAATAAATTTCCCTGCCGCTAAACATAGAATATTTTATTTCCAAACGGTTTTCAAATATCATGGCAAAGGGATTGACTATCCACCACAGGCATTGAAAAAATAAAATGGCAGCAGGTATCATCATCATAAATCCCAACGGACTAAATTTTTGAAACAGGGTGTAAGTATAATAACTAATGCCCGCGCACATCAGAATACAAAAGGAAAGCAGAATTATACTGCGTTCAATATTAACAAGCGGTGTTTCTATTTTTTCGTTTTTCACAGGGCGAAGTTAAAAATTAAACCCGCTTGCAAGGGCTTGGCACGGCTTTAATTTCAAAATTTGTTAATACTCCGTTTATGTAATATTGGAGTTTTAAATAATGTAAAACATGAGTTTGTGTGATAAATAATAATTGTATCTTGCACAACAAAATTTTAAGATGACTACTAAAAACAAAACTATGAATCTGACGAAAAAAATTTGTATTGCAGTAACGGTTTTGACCTTTGGACTTTCTTCAAAGGCGCAGCAAGACACAGTTTCCACCACCGTTGATGCAGAATTTGCCATTGCCGATATGTTGGACAGCCTTTCTACGCAAAAAATGTTTGCAACCGCTTTCAGCAGACCAACTTTTAATAAAAACAACAAATACAAATTTGCCGAAGACAGCGTTCCGCGATACGACGATTATACTTACCAAGCGCGTTTGGCAAAGTTAGACGCACTTTCGCCGTTTGATTTGGTTTACAACGCGCATGTAAAATCGTTTATTGATTTATACACCGTGCGCAAACGCGAGAGTGTGAGCCGTATGTTGGGAATGTCGCAACTGTATTACCCCATGTTTGAAGAAGTGATGGACAGATACAACATTCCTTTGGAATTAAAACATTTGGCGGTGATTGAAAGTGCTTTAATTCCTTACGCCCGCTCGCGTGCAGGTGCAATGGGCTTATGGCAATTTATGTACCCTACGGGGAAAATGTATAACTTAAACGTAACCTCATACATTGACCAACGCTGCGACCCGTACAAAGCCACCGTTGCAGCAGCCGAATATTTAAAAAGTTTGTACACCATGTTTGGCGACTGGCAAATGGTGCTGGCTGCGTACAATGCGGGTCCGGGTACAATCAGTAAAGCCATAAGAAGAAGCGGCGGTAAAAAAACATACTGGGAAATCCGTCCGTATCTGCCACGCGAAACACAAGGCTATGTGCCTGCGTTTATTGCCGCAAATTATGTGATGAATTATTGCGCGGAACATAATTTATATCCTGCCAATCCATTGAAAACGTATTTTGAAGTGGATACCGTGATTGTAAAAGAGCAAATGACCTTTGAGGAAATTTCGCAAGCCTTAAATGTGGGCAGTGACGAATTGTTGTACTTCAATCCGCAATACAGAAAAAATTTAGTTCCTTCGGGCGGACATTCTTTGTGCTTGCCAAAAGAAAAAATTGCTTTGTTTTTGAGCAAGGAACAAGAAATTTACGCTGCCATTGAAGATAAACGTAAAGAAAACGGTGTTGGCTTAATTACCGAAGTAAAAAAAGTTCACACCATTCGTCAAGGCGAAAATTTGAGTACCATTGCGCGTAAATACGGCTGCACCGTTGCCGATTTAAAAACGTGGAATATTATTAATAAGAAAAATGGTGCATATCCGGGCAGAAAATTAACCGTGTATGTGCGTGAGCAAAAAACAGTTTCCCCAAACAACAATAATAACAACGTGGCAACTGCTGCCAAACCTGAAAATAAACAGTTAGCCCAAAACAAAACAGAATACATTTATCACAAGGTAAAGGGTGGCGAAACTTATTCAAGCATTGCACAAAAATATCATGTAACAGTAAACGACTTGAAAGATTTGAACAACGCCACAAGCAGCAATTTACAAATCGGTCAAACATTAAAAATTAAAGCAAAAGAAGAATAAACCGAAAGGCTAATTAATGTAAATTTTTTCGTCCCTGCAACGAACAATAATGTACTTTTTCAAATTCTCAATCGCTGCTTCAAAATTGGCAGGCGGATAGCCGAAACGCACATGTTCTTCCTGTTCTTTTTGCACTTTTCGGCAAGAAGCCAAAATATCTTCCAACATTTCTTTTAAAACGGCTTCTTTATTTTTGTCTTCTTTAAAATTCGCTTCAATTAATTCTTCTTGCAATTCTTCGCAATAATCCAATAACTCTTGCACTTCAGGCTCGTCCAACAAATAATCTTTGTTTTTAAATATGTGGCGAAGATTTTTTTTCATTGTTTTTTAATGAATATTCAATTCACTCAACAATTGTTTGGCTTTTACGCGCACAATTTTTCCGTTGTCGCTAAATATCAAATCACTGTCTTCTTTTGCTTTTTCTTTTATCAATTTGATGTATGATAAACGCAACCCCCTGCGGATTTTTTCAGATAAATTTTCAATTTTAGTTTTCATTTTCTATCCTTTTATATTTTTCAATGTTAAAAATTTTCAAATCAAATCCTTTAATTTTTTCGGCAATCGGCTCTGTCTCATTATTTGAATTGTCATAGATAAACCAATTGTCAACCAAATTACAAAATATTTTATTGAAATTTTGTAAGCCCGCTTTGTATCTTCTTTCTATCACAGCTTTATCAATATTATGTCCGCCGTTTAAAACCCGTTGTTGTACACGCTCTTTCGCTAATTCAACGGAATTTAACCAAAAGAAAATCAAGTGAACTTCGTAACCTGATTTTTTAGCCTGACGAATTAATGAAGCATAACTTTTGCTTGCCAAAGTGGTTTCAATGGCGAAATCTGTTTTTTTGTGAAGCAACTCTTGAATGCGATTAAGCATAATTCGTCCCGCTTCAAAAGCAACTGCTTCCTCATTAAATGGCGACAATCCTTTTGCGATGCTATCGGCATTTACAAATTCATTGCATTGCAAAACATCAGGCAAAATTGTAAGACTTGCCGTAGTTTTTCCCGCGCCATTACAACCCGCTATGATGTATAAATTAGGCATTGTTTAAATATGTGGCGAAGATTTTTTTTTCATTAACCTTTATTTCTTACTATAGTTCTGCCGGGTGCTCCTTTCCACTCCTGTATCAAAATATAATTGTCTAATTCTTTTTTGGGGTAATCTCCAATATCGTTAACTATTTCTAAATAATCAACAATTCCATTTTTAGTAAAAACTTGTGCATATCCATCAATGCTATTCTTATCATCTTTAACTTTTACTCCCAATATTACATCATCTTCGTTTAATCTATATTGATTTATTCCTTCTGTATGGATAAAATGAATGAATACGCCTATTCCAGTATAATCATATTTGCTTTCTGTTAAAAAATCCATTTGTTTACGAGTTGACAAACCAAACTCATCTCCGTCAAACAATAAATCTAAAATATCTTTTACAAATTGAGATTGTATCATTCTTAATTCCTAATTCATAATTAAACTACATATTCCTCCTATACTGCCCGCCCACTTCAAACAAAGCATTTGTAATTTGTCCGAGCGAACAATATTTTACGGCTTCCATTAAGCCTTCAAACATATTTTTGTTTTGAATGGCTGCGTGCTGCAAATCTTTCAAAGCTTGTGCGCCTGTGTCTTTGTGCGTTTCCCAAAGGTTGTTGCGCGTGGCAATTTGCGCTTCTTTTTCTTCGGTAGTGGAACGGATAACTTCTTTCGGTAAAATAGTAGGGCTGCCTTTTGAACTCAAAAATGTATTCACACCGATAATCGGATATTCGCCATTATGTTTCAAAGTTTCGTAATACAAACTTTCTTCCTGAATTTTTCCGCGTTGATACATGGTTTCCATTGCGCCGAGAACACCGCCGCGTTCTGTAATGCGGTCAAACTCGCTCAACACAGCTTCTTCCACCAAGTCCGTTAATTCTTCAATAATGAAAGAGCCTTGCAAAGGATTTTCGTTTTTCGCCAAACCTAATTCGCGGTTAATGATTAACTGAATTGCCATAGCGCGGCGCACGCTTTCTTCCGTTGGCGTGGTAATCGCTTCGTCGTAAGCATTGGTGTGAAGCGAATTGCAGTTGTCGTAAATTGCGTAAAGAGCTTGAAGTGTTGTACGAATGTCATTGAAATCAATTTCCTGCGCGTGCAAACTACGACCAGAAGTTTGAATATGATATTTCAACATTTGACTGCGTTCATTTGCACCGTATTTGTTCTTCATTGCTTTTGCCCATATACGGCGGGCTACGCGACCAATCACCGAATATTCAGGGTCAATGCCGTTGCTGAAAAAGAACGATAAGTTCGGTGCGAAATCATTAATGTTCATGCCGCGACTTAAATAATATTCCACAAAGGTAAATCCGTTTGACAAAGTAAATGCCAACTGCGAAATAGGATTTGCACCCGCTTCGGCAATGTGATAACCACTAATTGAAACAGAATAAAAATTGCGCACATTCTTATCAATAAAATATTGCTGCACATCACCCATAACGCGCAACGAAAATTCCGTTGAAAAAATGCAAGTGTTTTGCGCCTGGTCTTCTTTCAAAATATCGGCTTGCACCGTGCCGCGCACGTGCGACAAAGTTTGCGCTTTTATTTTTTCGTACACATCTTTCGGCAACACTTGGTCGCCTGTAACGCCAAGCAACATTAAACCTAATCCGTTGTTTCCTTCGGGCAGTTCGGAAGCATTGTATTGAGGGCGTTTCGTACCTTTTGCTTTATAAATGTCTTCAATTTTTTTATTGACTTCTTTTTCCAAACCGTTTTGCTTGATATACAATTCGCATTGTTGGTCAATGGCAGCATTCATAAAAAACGCTGCGATTGTCGCCGCAGGACCGTTAATCGTCATGGACACAGAAGTTTTCGGGTCAGAGAGATTGAAGCCGCTGTACAATTTTTTTGCATCGTCCAAGCAACACACGCTCACTCCTGAGTTGCCGATTTTTCCGTAAATATCAGGACGGTGGTCGGGGTCGTTTCCGTAAAGCGTAACGCTGTCAAAGGCTGTACTCAAGCGGTGCGCGGGCATTCCCAAACTTACATAGTGAAAACGTTTGTTGGTGCGTTCAGGTCCACCTTCGCCTGCAAACATTCTTGTCGGGTCTTCGCCTTCACGCTTAAACGGATAAATGCCCGACGTGTAAGGAAATTCACCGGGAAAATTTTCGCGCAAACTCCATTTTAAAATATCGGCCCAACCTGTGTAGCTCGGCACGGCAACTTTTGGTACTTGCGTGTGCGACAAACTTTCGTAATGCGTTTTAATTTTAATTTCCTTGTCGCGCACTTTGAAAATGTAAAACTCGTTTTGATAATTTTTTTTCTTATCGCCAAAAGTTTCCAATGTTTTCAAATTTTTCGGGTCAATTTCCAAGCGAATAATTTCGGCTTGTTCTTCCAAACTTTTTATCAAACGGTCTTTGTCCGTCATTTTGGAATTTTTAATGGTAACAATGGTTTCACGAATGCTTTGCAGTTTCAAGGCAATGTTGCTTTGCTCGTTCGCCCATTTGTCATAGTTGCGCGAAGTTTCTGAAATCTCGCTCAAATAACGTGTTCTGCTTGGCGGAATGATGTAAATTTTTTCGCTCATTTCGTCCGTAATCTTAAAGTTGGATTTAAGATTTGCACCTGTTTTTTCCACCATTTTATCCATTACGGCTTTGTACAAAGAGTTTGTTCCCGGGTCGTTAAACTGCGAAGCAATTGTACCATACACAGGCAAATCTTCATCTTTGGCATCAAACAAATTGTGATTGCGTTTGTATTGTTTTTTCACATCGCGCAAAGCATCTTGCGCACCGCGTTTGTCAAATTTATTTATGGCAACAATGTCGGCGAACTCCAGCATGTCAATTTTCTCTAACTGCGATGCTGCACCAAATTCGGGCGTCATAATATAGAGGCTCATGTTGCTGTGCTCAATAATCTCGGTATCGCTTTGTCCGATACCCGCCGTTTCAATAATGATTAAATCAAAGTTTGACACTTTTAAAATATCCAAAGCATCGTGTACATATTTACTCAACGCTAAATTGCTTTGACGAGTAGCGAGTGAGCGCATATACACACGTTCGTTTCGGATAGAGTTCATGCGAATTCTGTCGCCGAGCAACGCGCCACCTGTTTTGCGTTTGCTTGGGTCAACGGAAATGATACCGATTTTTTTGTCGGGAAAATCCAACAAGAAACGACGCACCAATTCATCAACCAAAGATGATTTTCCTGCGCCGCCTGTGCCTGTAATGCCAAGTATAGGCGTTTTAGAAGTTTTTGCTTCTTTGCGAATGGGCTCTAAAATGGCTTTGCTTTCTTCGTTAAAATTTTCTGCCGCAGAAATTAATCGCGCAATGGATTTGTAATCTTTTTCTTTGAGATGTTTTACTTCGCCGTTCAAATTTGCGCCTGTGGCAAAATCGCTTTGTTTCAGCACATCGTTAATCATGCCTTGCAAGCCCATAGCGCGACCATCGTCAGGGTGATAAATGCGGGCAATGCCGTAATTATGTAAATCTTCAATTTCGGAAGGCAAAATTGTTCCGCCGCCGCCGCCGAAAATTTTGATGTGTGAACAACCGCGTTCTTTCAGCAAGTCGTACATGTATTTGAAATATTCGTTGTGTCCGCCCTGATAGCTTGTAATGGCAATGGCGTTGGCATCTTCCTGAATGGCGCAGTCCACAATTTCTTTTACGCTGCGGTCGTGTCCCAAGTGAATAATTTCCGCACCCGAACTTTGCATCACACGGCGCATAATATTAATGGCTGCATCGTGCCCGTCAAACAAGGCTGCTGCGGTAACAATACGAACTTTATTTTTGGTTTGGTAAGGAACAGTTTCAATCATAACCTGAAAAATTTTAGAGGGATAAATCTACGATTTTTTAGGGATTTCTTGGTGAAGTTGTCTAAAGTCACCTGTCACTTCGGGTAGCCCGAAGAATGAGGGCGTATCGAGAAGTGATTTTACGGCTTCAGTTCTCTTTCCCACAAGCTCGCTCAATAATGACCTGCATTATTGCCGCAGTTTGCAAAGAGGCAGCAAACCTACTCGAACTGACAATTCTTGATTGGACTTTAGACAGCTTCTTTTAAAAAGAGAAATGATGTTGCTGATTGTGCGAATGGTGCAAAAGCTGAACCTTATACAAAAAGCAGTATTTTTGTGCCTCCAAAAGAAATTTTACTTTTGCCTGACCATGAGTACAGTTCCGTATATAAAATTCAGCAAAGAACAATTAGAAAAAATCGGGAATACAACGGTGTATTTAAGTGAACATATTCCGCAACTTTCTAAAACCAAATTGCTTAAATTATTGTATATTTTAGATGAATTGTCCATTAAAAAAAGCGGTATTCCGTTTTTGAATTTAAAATACAAGGTGTGGAAATTCGGTCCCGTTTCGGAAGAATTGTTTATTGATTTATCTTCTGAAACCACTTTGTTGGCAAAATACATTGACAAGGTTTATGAAAATGAAACCACCGTTATCATCAAAGCAAAAAAACAGTTTGACGACAGCGAATTTTCCGATAACGATATTGACTTGATGAATGAAGTGATAAAAACTTTCGGCAACAAATCGGCAAAAGAATTAATTGCATACACACATCGCCCAAACTCGCCTTGGCACAATGCTGCCATAGAAAATTCGGTATTACAGATGTTGGAAAAAGCAGAAATAAACAACACCGAATTTTTAATTGATTTGAGCCTTTTAGTAGAGCACGATGCCGTAAAAAAAGAAATATATCGCGATTACTTAGAAAATAATTAAGATATGTTTGAGCAAGGCAACATTATTTATTTTGACCCTTTTTATTTTAAAAACGGAAACCTTGCCAAATCCAAGTATTTTATAGTGCTTAAAGTTTTTGAGGGAAAAAGCATATTGGCTTCCCTGCCAAGCAGCAAAGATTTTGTGCCACAAACCCACGAAACACAAATGGGTTGTGTGGAACTGCCCGAAAGCAACTTTAATTGTTTTGTAATTGCGCCTAATGCGCAAATAACTACTAACGGAAAAGGTTTTCAGTTTAAAACGCATTTATATGGACATTAACTCGATACTTACGAAACAAAATTGATGAATGAAATTTATCCTGTGGAAGGGTTAAACTATGAAGTATGGGGCAAAATGACACAAACTGTTTTTAACGAAATAATAAACTGTTTTAAAAATTCAAAAACAGTAAAACGGAAATACAAAGCATTATTGTAAACTAAAGAAGAATTGAATTAAAAAATAAAATTAATTACATAACACATTAGCGTTTTGCTAAACAACCTGTAGCTGAAATCTCGAAAATTTAGGTACAACAGGGAAGTAAAAGCACAGCGCCTACGGTAAGCGTAGGCGTTGCTTTTCTTTGTTGTACAGGTATTCGAGAACCTCAGCTACGAGAAAGCAATTAGCCTGCGCGATTTTTTACCGTAGCATTATGAAACTATTTAAAATTCTCGAAACACAACTCAAAAAAGAAAACAATTACGTTGCCGACAATGGCGAACTAAAAAAATGGGTTGTAATTAACAAAGCACAAAATTTTGACGAAGAACTTTTGGCGTTGTTGCTTGACAACGCAGAATTGAAAAGCAAATTTTTCAAAACAGTTTCAGGAGCGACTGTTTTCAATCAAAATCTTTTCATTCAGTTTTTGGAACAGAAAAATTATCTGAACGATAGTTATACACAATACAAAAACAAAGTTGGCTTAACTATAGGTAACAAATTTCTAAAACAACGCAACGAAGTTTCTTTAGTGTGGCCATTTAAAGATTGCGTTTTGGAGGGCGGACAAAGCCGTGAAGAAGATAAACGAGAAGAAATTTTCTTCAACGAAATTTTAGCACAAGACGAAATTACCCAACTTTTAGACCCTAAAGTTTTAACCAACGTAAAACGCATTGACACAAGCGGAGAAAAACCGCTTGACCAATTTAACCGCAACGCAGACAGTACAATTACCGATAATCTTATTGTAAAAGGTAATAACCTTTTGGCATTGCATACGCTCAAAGAAGAATTTGCAGGAAAAGTAAAACTCATTTACATAGACCCGCCTTACAACACAGGTGGAGATTCATTTGGATATAATGACAGATTTAATCATTCATCTTGGCTAACATTTATGAAAAACCGTTTGGAAGCAGCAAAAGAACTTCTTTCAAATGACGGCAGTATATTAGTACAAGCCGACTGGAATGAAATTCACTATGTGAAGATTTTGCTTGATTCTGTTTTTGACAGAGAAAATTTTAGAAATGAAATTATTTGGGCGTATCACGGACCAGGTTCGCCTAAAATGAAGCAGTACAACAGAAAGCACGACAATATTTTGTGGTACTCAAAATCCAATAATAATTGGGTTTTCAATGGTGATGATGTGCGTATGACTTCGGAAGTGCACGTTGGTGGTTTTAATAATGAAATGAGTGCTGATGTTAGCGATGAATATACAAACAAAGGAAAAATTCCAGAAGATTGGTGGGAAGCAGGGCGAGATAAAAATGAGTTTGTTGAAGAAATGTCAGCTTTATATGACGAGTACGAAAAAGTTCAAAATAAAGATTGGTGGAAAATAGCAGTTGCCGCACGAATTAGAGTTGACGGAAAAAAACGTTCGGGTTATCTAACCGAAAAACCATACAAACTTATTGAACGTTTAATTAAGGCTCATTCAAACGAAAATGACATTGTTCTTGATTTTTTCGCAGGAAGCGGAACGACAGGTTTTGTTTCGGATTACTTAAACAGACAATTCATTTTAGTTGAGCAACTTGAAAACACTCATTCAATAATCAAAGACAGGTCTAAGGAAATAAATTACGTTTACCTTGAACTCAAAAAATACAACCAAACATTTATTGAGCAAATTGAAGAAGCCAAAGACACAAAAGCATTATTGAAAATTTGGGAATTGATGAAAGAAAAATCGTTCCTCAATTACAATGTGGACATCAAAAAACAAGACGAACATATTGAAGAATTTAAAGCGTTGGAGTTGGCAGAACAAAAGCAACATTTGTGCGAATTGCTCAACAAAAACCAGCTTTATGTAAACCTTGCTTCGCTTAACGACAAACAGTTTAAATGTACCGAAGAGGAAAAGAGAATAACCAAAGATTTTTACCAACTAACCAAATAAGCAATGGCATTTTTACACGAGATATTCAACAATCCGTTTGCTAAAAAAGCTTTGTCGCAAGTTGAAATAGCAAACTGCATTACCGATAATTTGAAATACGGCATACGTCCGTACCAAGAAGAAGCATTTAAACGCTACTTGTATTTAGAGCAAGAAAACTTTGAAGAAAAACCGAAAAAACCGTATCATTTGTTGTTCAATATGGCAACAGGAAGCGGAAAAACCTTAGTAATGGCAGGTTTAATTTTGAACTTGTACGAAAAGGGTTATCGCAACTTTTTGTTTTTTGTAAACTCAAACAACATCATTCAAAAAACAAAAGACAATTTTTTGAACGCAAACGCTTCAAAATATCTGTTCAAGAACAAAATCGTAATTGGCGGAAAAGATGTGCAGATAAAGGAAATTGAAAACTTTGAAGAAGCCGACACGCAAAACATCAACATCAAATTTACCACCATTCAGCAACTGCACATTGACCTAAACAACACCAAAGAAAACAGCGTTACTTACGAAGACTTTGAAAACAAAAAAATAGTGTTGATTGCCGATGAAGCCCACCATTTGAACAGTGGCACAAAAAGTGGCGATTTGTTTGGCAGTTGGGAACAAACGGTAATGCAAATTCTCAATCAAAGTTTTGACAACATTCTTTTAGAATTTACCGCTACATTGGATTACGAAAGCCGAGAAATTGTAAACAAATACCAAGACAAAGTAATTTACAAATACGACCTTGCTCAATTTCGCATTGACAAGTATTCAAAAGAAATTAATCTTATTCGTTCGCAGTATGACGAGCAAGAACGCATCATACAAGCCCTAATTTTGAATTTGTATCGGCAAGAATTAGCCACATCAAACAACATCAATCTAAAGCCTGTAATTCTTTTCAAAGCGAAAAAGACAATTTCGGAATCTGAACAAAACAAAGAAAAGTTTCACAAGTTGATTGATGATTTTTCGGTTTCAATGATTGAGAAAATTCAAAAAACGGCAACTGTTTCAATCGTTCAAAAAGCCTTTAAATTCTTTGCAAGTAAAGGAATTTCGGAAAATGAAATTGTAAAACGCGTACAAGCCAATTTCCGTTTTGAAAATTGTTTGAGCGCAAACAACGATACCGAAGCCGATAAAAATCAAATTTTACTGAACACGTTAGAAGATGAAAACAATCCAATCCGTGCCATTTTTGCCGTACAGAAATTAAATGAAGGTTGGGACGTTTTGAATTTGTTTGACATTGTTCGTTTGTACGAAGACCGTGACGGAAAAGACGGAAAACCGGGTAAAACAACTTTGTCGGAAGCGCAGTTAATTGGGCGTGGTGCAAGATATTTTCCTTTTGTGTTAGAAGCAAAACAAGATAAATACACCAGAAAATTTGACGATGATATTTCCAACGATTTAAAAGTGCTGGAAGAATTGTATTACCATACAAAAGAAGACAGTCGCTACATTTCCGAAATCAAAAAAGCTCTTGTAGAATCAGGAATTTATGAAGACGACACAAATTTGGTTACAAAACAACTTACACTAAAAGATGAATTCAAAAAGACTGAATTTTACAGAACAGGTCAAGTCATATTTAATAAACTTCAAGAAAGAGATTATCAAAAAATAAAATCATTTTCCGATTTAGGTGTAAAGAAAGTGAATTATCGCCATACGCTTTCATCGGGCGTGGGCAGAATGTCGAGTGTGTTTTTTGAAATGGAGAATACGATTTCAAATGACGAAGTAATTAAAAGCAAAGACGTGAAACTTGTTGATATTCAGAAACACGTTATTTGGTGTGCATTAGAGCGAAATCCGTTTTATTATTTTGATAATTTACAACGCTATTTTCCGAATTTGAATTCACAATTTGAATTTATTGCAAGTAATGATTTTTTGGGTGATTTGGAGCTTACATTTAACGGGACGTATAGCCGCTTACAGGAAATTTCGCATTATGATTACCTGCAAGCACTAAACGGATTACTGCGAAACATTGAAACTGATATAAAAACAAATACAACAGAATACGAAGGCTCTGAATATATCAAAGATTATGTACACAAAATTTTTAAAGACAAAGAACTTCGCATTAACAAAGATAGTGAGCGCGCCAATGGGCAAGAAAACTTGGTTGCCAACGAAGCGTGGTATGTGTATAATGCAAATTATGGCACAAGTGAAGAGAAAAAATTTGTGGAATTGTTTTCAAGGCGTTTTGAAAATTTAAAAGAGAAATTTGATAATATTTATTTGATACGCAATGAGCGTGAAATAAAAGTTATTGATGAAAAAGGCAGAGCCTTTGAGCCTGACTTTGTATTGTTTTGTAAACAAAAGCAAAATAATTTATTGACATATCAGGTTTTCATAGAGCCGAAAGGAACGCATTTGATTTCTCACGATAAATGGAAAGAAGATTTTTTGCAAGCACTTCGCAAGGATAAGAAAACAGTAAAAATTCATACCGACACGTATCGCATTACAGCCGTTCCGTTTTATAACTACGACAGAGAAAATGAGTTTAAATTAACATTAGAAAGTGTGTTGAGTGAATAGAATTTACGCTGCATCGTGCCCGTCAAACAAGGCTGCTGCGGTAACAATACGAACTTTATTTTTGGTTTGGTAAGGAACAGTTTCAATCATAACCTGAAAAATTTCAGAGCGAATTTAATCAAGCTCCCTCTTTTAATTTCAAATAAATTTTTTTGTACAAAGACCCGAAATCAGGGTACAAACGCGCTGAAAATGTGCGCTCGTGAAACACGGTGATGAAATTTCCGTTTACTTTTTTTATTTCGTTGGCAAGATTGAGTAAGGAATTAAAAGCAGTTTCGGCATTTAGTTTATTGTAAACAAAATATGCGCCGTCCATAGCGCAGAAAGGGACAAAGAGCAATTCATTTTTTCTCTCGGCATTAAAATCATAATAATAAAACGGTAAAGATGTTCCCGCTCTGAAACCAACCGAAGAAGCGAAACCCATTGTAAAATCGGCAATAATTCCCTTTTTGATTAATAAATTTGGTGTGGTACGAATATTAAAACGCAAATAATGCTGGCGTGAAAAATTTATTTTTTGTTCAGATTTTTCGGCAAGTAAATTAATTTCTTCTTTCATTAATTTTTTTTCGTAAGCCGAATTATAAGAGGGGTGAATACCGATGTTTGCTTTGTTTTTTTTCAAAATTTGAAATACGTTTTGAAAAGCGGAAGATTGTGGATTTACGGTTCTATCGTAATTTGTGCCTGTTTTAAACAAAAAGAAAAAGAACAAAGGAATGTTATTGTCCAAACAAAACTTTGATACATCTTCGTAAATATCAAAAGGGTCTTTTTTCTTGCCGATTAACACAGAAATGCGTTCAGACAAATTTTTAAAATCCGCTTTGAAAATATCTTTTGCACTTGCTCCCAATGTTCTTAAAAATCCTTTGTGTTTAAATGCAAACAAATTATCCACATCTATGGTGCTGATTGCTTTAAAGTTTTTTTCGGGAAAATTAATTTCGGGATAAAAATTTTGCAGCGTATTTTTTAATTCTAAAATCCAACTATCCACCACAGGTTTTAAATGAAATTTGTGTTGAAACAACAAACTTTGCCTTACTTCAAAACGGCGGTGTACATCAAGTTTAACAGATTGCCATTCCTCGTAACGCGAGATGAAATAAAACACGGCGGCAAACACATCGTGTTCAAAAAAATAAATCATGTCGTTTTTAAAAACGGCTTCGGGCTTTTTTTCAAACACTGTTTTTTGAAACAAAATGCCTTTGGGATTTATTTGAAAAACACCTTCGCAAGGTTTTTGAGAATAATTTATTTTAAAATACGGTGAAGCCTGAAACTCCCGCCAATTATCGGTTACAACAACATTTACATTCAGCGCGTGATTAAAAATAAATTCGCAAACGTATTGCAGGCGCGGTGTTTTGCTTTCGGCATAGACAATAAAGTTTGGCGCGTTTGGTTTAACATCAATATTTAAACTTTGTTTGTCAAGCATTTGGTAAATCTAAGGTTTTCTCTGTCAGTTCGAGTAGGTTTGCTGCCTCTTTGCAAACCATATCGAGAACTGATTTCTTCGTAATGTCATTTCTCGATACGCCTCCTGTCGTCGGCTACTCGAACTGACAACGCAAAGCTAATTTTTTTTCAGCTTAATGCAGCTCAAATTAAGCACAGGTTTTTTAGTGCCGTTGTTTCCTGACAGCACCACGCGCTCTATAAAATTATCTCGGCGCACAGTAAGCAATTCTTTGGCGTTGCCGTCGTACACAGGGCTGTACAACAAATCGGTATTAGCCACCACCAAATAAAAGCCGTAATTTTTTCGCTGACCTTTAATTACCTGCTGCGCATAACGGGCAATGTTAAACACATAGCGTTTGTTGCCTGAATCATAAACGCCGTCGTAGCGCGCGCTGTTTGACTGGTCGGGTGCATAAATTTCACGCCCTAACGAATCCATTGGCAACAACAATAAACGCGGCGGTACTATGTAACGGCGCGTTGGTGTTTTAATGTCATTTTCAAAAGTCGGGTCTAATTTAAACTCAACCTCTGCTCTGTTTATGGCAAGCGTGAAAGCAGAATCAACATAACTTGTAAGCGCGGGAATATAAACTTTCAGCTTGCTTGCACCCATACCTTTTAAAAACAAACTTTGGCTGCCAGCACTTGTGTCTTTATTAATTACTTGCTGTATCAAATTCAAGTTTCCGCCGTTGTTAAAATCAAATTTGGCATTGTTAAACCGCGAAGCCGTAACACCTGTAAACGTAAACCTCATGGTGTCTGTTTTTACGCCTGTTGAATCTTGTTTTTGATAACGCAAATAAAATCCGCTCAAGGCATCATCTAAATTGCATTTGAAGATAACACCTTCGTTGCCTGAATTTAGCGAAGTACCTGCTGCCGTAATGTAAAAACCTTTGTATGCCTTTTGAAACGTTTCGTTATTGACAAGATTGTCGGGATTATTGAAAATACTTTTTGCATAATCATCGTTAATCGGAATGCGCAACGCTCCTTTTCCGTTTAATGTGGTGAGGCTGCCTGTAAAAGAACCCACCAAAGCAGTTGGGTTATGTAAGTTGGCTTTGGTTGAATAATAAATGCGATAGGGGTTTAACACAGAATCTAACGTAAAGACAGAATAATTAAGGCTTGCGCCAAGGCTTCCCATAATATAAGTGCTGTCTATTGACAAAGCCAAAATAATTTCGGAAGACAGGTAACTCGCATTTGAACCAAAATTTACAAAAGTAAGGTTCATGTTGGCGTTTAGGTATAAACCAATGTCGGTTCTGCCAAAAATGGGGTCGTGATTGCTGCCGAGGTATTTATAGCGGTCGTCAGCCATAGCAATGGAATCGTATTTTACGGTGTGAGCATACACAGGCAAAGAGCCGTTGAAATCCGTATTCAGCAAATCTCCTGCCGGTTGCACACTTGTATTTAAAACAGATTGGTCTTTTTTGCATTGCGTAAGCATAAGAAACGTAAGACCGAAAAAAAGTATTTTCTTAAAAATTTTCACTAAAAACAAACCGCGCAAAAGTAGTTAAATTAAGACTTCAAAAACAGGCTTTTAAAAAAGAATTTATCTTTTCTTTGCAGCCTTGTTCATGGAAAATTCTTTAAAGATTGAATTAATAAATTACCTCAGCAGTTTTATTTCTGAAAAGCGTAAAGCGCGTTTTGATGAAGTGATTGAGCAGCGCACGGGGCATTTACAAATTGTGCTGGAAAATATGTATCAGGCGCATAATGCCAGCGCGGTGTTGCGCAGTTGCGATTGTTTCGGCATTCAGCACGTTCATTTTATTGAAAACAGAAATCATTTACGCATAAGCGACGATGTTGCCATGGGCAGCAGCAACTGGCTTACCATTCATCGCCACAGGGGAACAGAAAATAATACGCGGGAAACTTTGCAACAGTTAAAAAATGAAGGTTACCGCCTTGTAGCCACCACACCGCACGAAAAAGATTGCCTCATCAGCGAATTGCCTGTGGACAAAAAATTAGCTTTGGTTTTTGGTACGGAAATAGACGGCATTTCGCAAGATGTGTATGATATGGCAGACGAGTTTGTAAGAATACCCATGTTTGGTTTTACCGAAAGCTTTAATGTGAGCGTGAGCGCGGCTTTGTGTATGTACGAACTCACTACACGCATAAGAAAATCTGTACCGAATTATTTATTGAGCCAAGAAGAACGAACCGATGTTTATTTGGAATGGCTTAAAACAAGTGTGGAGCACAGTGAGGCGTTGATTAAGAAATTTTTGAGTTCAAAGTAGAAAGTTTTTTATCAGCCCCGAACAACAATTCGGGGCTTTCGGTTCTAAATTTCTTCAAAATTCAATCGGTAAATTAGCCGAGTGAAACATTTATGTTCCATCAGACCTTTAAGAAAATAAATAACACCTGATGAAAATTTTGATTGTTGAAGATGAAAAAGAGCTTGCACAGGATATGGAAAAATACCTGTCGGGCGAAAACTATGTGTGTGAAGTGGCTGCGGATTTTAAACAGGCAAGCGAAAAAATTTCAATATATGATTACGATTGCATTTTGTTGGACTTAATGCTTCCGAACGGAAGCGGGCTTGATTTATTGGAACTTTTAAAGCAACAAAAAAAGCAAGACGGTGTCATTATTATTTCAGCCAAAAATTCTATTGAGGACAAAGTAAAAGGTTTACAAATTGGTGCAGACGATTATTTGGCAAAACCTTTTCATCTTTCGGAATTGTCGGCACGAATACACTCTCTTATTCGCAGGAAACAGTTTACCGGTTCAAACATCATACAGCAAAATGAAATAACGATTGACTTGTTAGGCAAAACAGTAAAAGTGAATAACCTTGAAATAAACCTGACAAAAAAAGAACTTGATTTATTGCTCTTTTTCATCGGAAACAAAAACCGAGTTCTCTCAAAAGGAGCATTAGCAGAACATCTTTCGGGCGACATTGCCGATATGTTTGACAATCACGATTTTATTTATGCCCACATCAAAAACTTAAAAAAGAAACTGACCGATGCAGGTTACGGCAACTACATCAAAACAATTTACGGAACGGGATATAAATGGGAAGTATGAAAAATTTACTGCAAAAACAACTCAAACCGCTGACCGTATTTGCATTTATTGTGTTTGCATTGAGCATTCCGACCTATTTTCTTTTAGTGAATTGGATTTGGCTGAAAGAATTGGACGAAAACAATAAGCTGATTGCACAACGTATAGAAAATGAATTTAACGAACAGCACATCAGCGAAGAAAAATTAGCCGGGAGTATTGCGTTTTGGAACGACATACAATCCGTCGGAAAAATTGAACCTGTTCTTAAAACATTCCGGAAAGACAGTGTTTATACTATTCGCAAACAAAACCGCTATTCCAAACAGGAAGATATAGACCAATTCAGAATTTTGATTACCAATGTTAAAATTAACAATGGAAATTTTACGCTGACCATTGAAACCAATATGGAAGAAAACGAAGAAACCGTTGCTTACATTGCGATTGTTACACTTTTGTTTTTCCTTATTTTGGTTGTCGGGTTTTGGGTTTTGAACAAAAGGCTTTCACAAAAATTATGGCAACCATTCCGCAACACGCTTGAAAAACTAAAGTCGTTTGATTTGACTACGCAACAAACCGTTTCGTTTGATAAGACAGACATAGAAGAATTTGAAGAATTAAATCAGTCATTGCAAAAGCTGATTGACAAAAATATTTCAGTTTACAATCAACAAAAAACATTTATTGAAAATGCTTCACACGAATTGCAAACACCTTTGGCGGTTTTAAAATCAAAAATGGATTTACTTTTGCAAAACAAGAACATTACAAACGAACAATCCGAAATACTGTCAGCAATTGAATTGCCACTTGCAAGAATGACGCGGATAAACAAAAATTTATTGCTCTTGGCAAAGATTGAAAACAATCAGTTTGCAGACAAGGAAAACATTGAAGTAACGGAACTGATAAACGAAACGCTTGAATTACTGACTGATTACATTTCAGCAAAACAAATTACCGTTAATAAAAACCTTGCTGAAACATTAACTCTTACTTGTAACAAAACATTGCTTGAAATTCTTATCAGTAATTTGTTTATCAATGCCATTGTTCACAATGTTGAAAACGGAAAAATCAACATTGATTTTTCAGCCAAAACATTAACGGTTTCCAATACAGGCAAAACAGCATTAGACAACAAGAAAATTTTTGACCGTTTTTCCGTTTCATCTTCTAAAACTGCCAATAGCGGTTTAGGATTGGCGATAGTGAAAGAAATATGCAACCGCTACGGTTGGCATATTAACTACTCTTTTGAAAATAATTTTCACTCTTTTTCTGTACAGTTCTGAAATTCTAAATTTCTTCTAAATCGCTTCGGAGTTTTGCAGGATAAAATAAAAATTTATCCGTATGAAGCGATTAATTGCATTCTTGTTGTGTTTATTTTCAATCTCAATTATTCATGCACAACACACCGATACGCTTTCCTTTATCAAATCAAAACGAATGTCAGATGCCGACCTTGCAAAAAAACGGGAAGGAACTTTTATTACAGGCATTCCCGATATTTCTTCCGACCCTGTAACAGGTTTTGGCTTTGGTATTCGCAGCAATGTTTACTGGAACGGTGAGCGGACAAATCCACTTTTTCCATACACGCCATACCTTGCCAAGCTAAAAGCAAATGCCGCGTATTACACTTCCAACGCAAGAGAATTGGTTTTGTCGTTGGACGTGCCTTATTACAAAGGCACACGCTGGCGGTTCAAAATAGATTTTAAAGCACAGCAAAATCCCGCCAACTTATATTTTGGACTTACCGAAAAAACATTGGGCGATTTACATCTTCCGTCAGACGAAAACACAACTTTTTCAACCTACAAAGAATTTAACAGAGCAAGAAAAACCTTGCGTGCCGGCGAAGTTGGCGAAGCCGCTTTTGTTACAGATGCTCTTTCCAACCGTTTCCGCGAAACAGAATTTATGCTGAACCTGAAAGCCGATTATGCGCTTGGAAAAGGCAAGTGGCGAGTAATGAGCGGCTATGAAATTCAGCATTTAAGCTATGCCACTTTTGAAGGCTTGGAAGCAGAAGCCATTGACCCCGCAACAGACAACAACATCAAAGCGCCAAACGGTTTTTCACTCTTGCAGCGCGATTTTGACAACGGATTAATTTCAGGATTAAAAGGCGGTTGGGTTTCCATTATTCAAACAGCATTGATTTACGACACACGGGATTTTGAACCCGACCCTACACGCGGGGCATACTTTGAAATTGGGAATGAATATTCAGGCAAATACATCGGTTCGCAATTTGACTTTGATAAATTATTTATACAAGGTCGTTATTATCAAAAAATACCTGTCGGCTCACGAACTGTTTTAGCAGGTCGTTTTGGAGTAGGCAATATTTTTGGAAATAACGCGCCATTCTTTGAGTTTCAAGACCAATGGTCGCCCGACGGAAGCATTAATTCTTTGGGTGGCAGACAATCTTTGCGCGGATACAGAGCCAACCGTTTTTTGGCAAGGTCGGTAGCTTTTGCAAATGTGGAATTAAGAGTACGATTAGCAGAAACAAAATTAGGAAAACAACGCTTTGCATTTGGTATAGCTCCTTTCTTTGATGCGGGAACTGTACACGACCGTTGGCAGGATTTGAGCTTTAAAAACATCAAATACTCGTATGGTGGTGGTTTAAGAATTGCGTGGAATCAATCAACCGTTCTTTCATTTGATTATGGACTTTCCAAAGAAGACAGGTTGTTTTTCTTCGGAATTGGACAGGCATTTTAAATACAGCAGTATAATTTTCAAGTTGAAGTTGTCTAAAGTCCAATAAAGAATTGTCAGTTCGAGTAGGTTTGCTGCCTCTTTGCAAACCTTATCGAGAACTGAAGCCGTAAAGTCACTTCTCGATACGCCCTCATTCTTCGGGCTACTCGAAGTGACAGGGGGACTTTAGACAACTTCATAATTAAATCCCCAACCAACTTTTGGCACTCAATCCCAAAATTTTTTCTTTTTCATTTTCCGTAATGGGTGCGCTGCGTACTAAGTCGCCCGGTACAGCTTCACCCAAAGGAAAAGGATAATCGCTGCCCTGCATAATTTTGTCTGCGCCAACCAAATCAATAACGTATTGCAGCATTTTGTGGTCGCAGGTGTGGCTGTCCACCCAAAATTTTCCGAGATATTCTTTGGGATTTTTTGCGTTGTCAATGGCAACCAAATCGGGACGGCAATCCCAGCCATGTTCAATGCGCCCTATTGTCGGTAAAAACGAGCCGCCGCCGTGCGCAAAACAAACTTTTAAGTTTTTGTATTTTTCAAACACGCCGCCAAAAATCATGCTGCATATTGCGCGGCTTATTTCTGCGGGCATTCCCACCAACCAAGGCAGCCAATATTTTGTCATGTTTTCTTGTCCCATCATTTGCCATGGGTGTACCAAGATTGCGGCATTTAAACTTTCGCAAGCAGCAAAAAATTCGTCAAATTGTTTTTCGTTTAAATTTAAGTTGTTGATGTTGCTGCCAATTTGCACGCCTTTAAATCCGTTTTTCATGCAACGTTCCAATTCCTGAATGGCAAGTTTTGTATCTTGCATGGGAACAGTTGCCAAACCCACAAATTTTTTCGGATACTTGTTTACGGTTGTTACAATATCATCGTTCAAAAATTTGCTCAACTCCAAACAATCATTTGCTTTTGCCCAATAGCTGAACATCACGGGAATGGTGCAAATAACCTGCATATCCGCTTTATGCTCTTCCATTTCTTTCAGGCGAATTTCTGCGTTCCAGCAGTTTTCAAGAATTTCTCTGAAAAATTTTCCGCCCTGCATTATGCGGGCTTTGCCCTGCGTGTGATGTTCCAAGGTAATAAAATCTCCGTAACCGAATTTTTTTGAAAAATCAGGTAAGGTTTTTGGAATGATGTGCGTGTGCGTATCTATTGTAAACATAAATTATTTTTTCAGGGCGCAAATTTAACAACGAAATTGTCTAAAGTCCAATAAAGAATTGTCAGTTCGAGTAGGTTTGCTGCCTCTTTGCAAACCTTATCGAGAACTGAAACCGTAAAATCACTTCTCGATATGCCCTCATTCTTCGGGCTACTCGAAGTGACAGGGGGACTTTACACAACTTCAACTGCTAAAGATTATTGTCCATATCAAGCAGTTTGGCTTTAATTTCTTGCAGTCGTTTAATCACTTCTTGGTGGCTGTCGGCTGCTTTGCTTTTGTGTTTCAACTGCTCTTTTGCCCCCTGAATAGTAAAGCCACGGTGTTTTACCAAGTCCACAATTTTGGCAATGTGGTCAATGTCTTTTTGCGTAAACAAGCGGTTTCCTTTTTTGTTTTTGGTGGGGCGCAAGCCTGTAAATTCTTTTTCCCAAAAGCGCAGGGTGCTCGCGTTCAGGTCAAACATCTCCGAAACTTCACTAATGGAATAGTAGAGTTTTTGTATTTCTTCTTTTTCCATGATACTTGTGTTTTTGTTTAAGCGAAATGTAATTCTATTAGGCGCAATGTGGAGGTGGAGTTTTCAACATTTAAACCACATAACACGACAAGTTTTCAAACAGTTTCTAAATTTGCCGTTTGCTTATGAGAAAAGACAGTCCCGAAACATTTAAAGAGCTACTTCAAAACGTACAGAATATTGCCATTATCACCCATTGGAATCCCGACGGCGATGCCATTGGCAGCAGTTTGGGGCTGTTTCATTATTTAAAAAAGTTGGATAAAAATGCGAGTGTGATTGTTCCAAATTCTTATCCCGAATTTTTACAATGGCTGCCAAACACACATGAAATCGTCAATTTTCAAAATCACGAAGAAAAAGCAAGCGAAATTCTGACTAAAGCCGATGTAATTTTTACGTTGGATTTTAATTCTTACAAACGTTTGGAAAAACTGGGTGATATTTTAGAAAATGCCAAAGTGCCAAAAGTGTTGATTGACCACCACCAGCAGCCCGATGATTACCCGACCTATTATTTTCACGATGTGGAGGCTTGCAGCACTTGCGAGTTGGTGTTTGATTTTATTGAAGGCTTGGGCGATAAAGAATTGATTGATAAAAAAATTGCCGCTTGCCTTTACACAGGTTTAATGACCGATACAGGCTCGTTTCGTTACCCGAATGTAAATTACCGCACGCATTTTATTGTTTCCGAATTGCTGAAAACAAACATAAAACCAAGCGACATTCACAGCGCGGTGTACGACAATTACAGCCTCAAACGCCTGAAATTATTGGGCTACACATTGAGCAAAAAATTAAAAATAATAAACGGGTATCCCGTTGCGTATTTTACTTTAAGCGAAGAAGAATTGCAGCGTTTTGATTATCAAAAAGGCGATACCGAAGGCATCGTCAATTATCCTTTTTCCATTAAAGGCATAAAAGTTTGCGCGCTGTTTAATGAATCGGAAGGCATTATAAAAATTTCGTTTCGCAGCAAAGGCACTATTGATGTGAATACCTTTGCCCGCACTTACTTTAACGGTGGCGGACACATTAACGCGGCAGGCGGAAAAAGCACCGACACACTCGCGCAAACCGAAGCTAAATTTGTTGAACTCATAAAAACATTGTTTTAAAATTATGTTTCACGGCATTGCAGAAATACTATTGCGTTCGCAGATAAAAAAAGATAACTCAGGCGTAAAAAAACAATTTATGGCTTGGGATAGTGTGCAAAAAATTGCCCTGATTGTAAGCGGACACAATGACTTTAACAAAAGTGCCTTAGATAAATTTATTTCAGACAGCAAAAAAAACATTGAAGTTTTTTATGTGGAATTAAAATCCAAACAAGCTACATTTGGCGATTGGCAATGCTTTTCAAAGAAAGACAAAAACACGTTCAATCTTCCGAAAAAAATTGTGTTAGATGAGTTACACAAAAAACAATTTGATTTGGTAATTAACACTTGCCACGAAGAAGAAATTTTTGCCACATCAATTTGCGCTGCCATACCTGCCGCCTTTAAAACAGGACATTCAGGCAAGTTTAACGATGTAAACATTATCATTCACCGCACAGAACCGTACAATTTAATTTCATATTTGAATGATGTTTTGCGTTATTTGAAAATGATTAAAGTTTGAAAACAATGAAAACAAGAAAATACACAACACTTATCTTCATTGCATTTTCATTTCATGCCTTTGCTCAACGAGTGAATTTAAAACCATTTTTTGAAAACGGAAAATACGGCTACAAAGATTCCGTAGGGAATATTGTTATACAGCCAAAGTATGACATTGCAGAAAGTTTTAGATACAAAATAGGTATTACAAAAGTTAGTGTTATTGATACAGTAATTTATTATAAAGAGAAAGAATACCATAGTCCTACTTTTACTCTAAAATCTATCGTCAAGTATAAACATGGTTATATCAATGAAAACGGTATAGAGATAACACCTTTGAAATACGATGAAGCGTATTGTTTTCCCAATCGCCGTCTGGCAGTTAAATTCAATGATAAATGGGGTTTTATTGATATAACAGGAAAAGAAATTATTCCATTAAAATATGACTATGTGATTAATTTTCAGGAAAATTTTGCTGTGGTTTGCCTTAATCGTAACTGTGGTTTTATTGATACAATCGGCAACGAAATTATTCCATTAAAATACAACTATGCAAATTCTTTTTCTGAAGGTCTTGCGCGGGTTTGCTTCAACGGTAAATGTGGGTTTATTGACAAAACAGACAAAGAAATTATTCCATTAAAATACAGTTCTGCACATTCTTTTTCAGAAAGTCTTGCAGCAGTTTGTCTTAAAGATAAATGGGGGTTTATTGACAGAACAGGCAAAATAATTATTCCTTTAAAATATAACTATACCGAGAGCTATTTTAATAATGGCAAAGTCCAAGTAACGCTTGGCAAAAAAATGTTTTACATTGATAAAAACGGAAATAAAATAAAAGAGTAAAAAATATTATGGACATAGAATTTAATAAAAACGAAGACAAAATGCGTTTGCTGATTTCGCAAATGGAACAACGCCTGCAAAAAATTTATTTGGGCGGTGGCAAATCGCGCATTGACAAGCAACACGAGCAAGGAAAAATGACTGCGCGCGAGCGCATAGATTTTTTGTTGGATAAAGACACGCCGCGTGTGGAAATGGGCGCGTTTGCAGGTTACGAGATGTACCCCGAACATGGCGGTTGTCCCGCAGGTGGCGTAGTGGTGGTGATTGGTTATGTTAGCGGCAAGCAATGTATTGTTGTGGCAAACGATGCAACGGTGAAAGCAGGCGCGTGGTTTCCCATTACAGGCAAGAAAAATTTACGCGCACAGGAAATTGCTATGGAAAATAAGTTGCCGATTATTTATCTGGTGGACAGCGCAGGCGTTTACTTGCCGATGCAAGACGAAATTTTTCCCGACAAAGAACATTTTGGCAGAATTTTCCGCAATAATGCTGTGATGAGCAGCATGGGCATTTTGCAAATTGCCGCCGTTATGGGCAGTTGCGTGGCGGGCGGTGCTTACTTACCAATTATGAGTGATGAAGCCATGATTGTGGACAAAACAGGCTCAATTTTTTTGGCGGGAAGTTATTTGGTAAAAGCTGCAATCGGCGAAAACATTGACAACGAAACATTGGGCGGCGCAACTACGCATTGCGAAA
This sequence comes from Bacteroidota bacterium, assembly GCA_019638705.1. Classification (GTDB taxonomy): domain Bacteria; phylum Bacteroidota; class Bacteroidia; order B-17B0; family Aurantibacillaceae; genus Aurantibacillus. Next base: position 71,518 of record JAHBTI010000003.1, on the reverse strand, counting down.
TAAGCGGTGTTACCGATTACAAATGCAAAGATGATGCGGATTGCCTCACGCGCATTCGCAACATTATGAGCAAAGTAGGTGATTACGAAAAAGCGGGTTTTAACCGCATTGCGCCTGCATTGCCAAAAAAAGACCAAAAAGAAATTTACGGCATTTTGCCCGACACCCGCGACAAGCAATATGATATGCACGAAATTATTGAGCGTTTGGTTGATAAGGGCGAACACGAAGAATACAAAGAAAAATACGGGCAAAGCATTATTTGCACCTACGCTCGCATTGACGGTTGGGCAGTAGGCATTGTAGCCAATCAGCGCAAAGTGGTAAAAGCCAAGAAACCCGCCAACAGTAATGAAATGCAGTTTGGCGGTGTCATTTACAGCGACAGTGCAGACAAAGCCGCGCGTTTTATTATGAACTGCAATCAGAAAAAAATTCCGCTTGTGTTTTTGCAAGATGCCACAGGCTTTATGGTTGGCTCACGCAGCGAGCAGGGCGGCATTATTAAAGACGGCGCAAAAATGGTAAACGCCATGAGCAACAGCGTTGTGCCAAAGTTTACAATCGTGATTGGAAACAGCTACGGCGCGGCAAATTATGCCATGTGCGGAAAAGCGTATGACCCGCGTTTAATATTAGGTTGGGTTACTGCGCAAATTGCGGTAATGGGCGGCGCACAAGCGGCAAAAGTGTTATTGCAAATTGAAGTAGCAAGTTTAAAAGCAAAAGGCGAAGAAATTACGCCCGAAAAAGAACAGGCAATGTTCAATAAAATAAAAGAGCGTTACGACCAGCAAACTACACCGTATTATGCCGCTTCGCGTTTATGGATTGATGCGATTATTGACCCGCTTGAAACACGCAAAGTCATCAGCATGGGCATTGAAGCAGCAAACCACGCGCCGATTACGAAACAATATAATGTGGGGGTGTTACAGACTTAGTAAACCTTAAAACTTTTATTCGCTTTGGCTTTGTCAAGCATAATTTGTCTGTACCGGTTAATGAGTTGTGTTTTTCGGTTGTTGATGATAAATTTTTTGATGTTTTGCTGTTCAAACGCCAAGGGCGAAAGTCCGTTTTTTACTCTGATGTCTTTTACTTTCAGGTAGTAGTAATAGGTATTATCGGTAAGTTCAATAACTCTGCCTGTATAAAGGCTCGCATCGGGTTGTTCGCGCAATGAGGGAATTTCCTTTCTTATGTCTTCCAAATACAACCAGGTGCTGTCGTTCATAAAATAATTTTCGGCGTTTTGCTCGCAGAGTTGTTGCAAGAGTTCCATGTCTTTTGGAACATAAGAATGTACCAAACGTTTAATTTTTTCTACCGCAGGTGCAAGCACAGGCACTTTAATGTAATTCACTTTCAAAATATTTTCTTTCAAAATAAAATTATCGCGGTGTGTGTTGTAATATTCCTCTATTTCATTGCGGGAAATAACCGTGTCTAAATTAGCTTCAATAATTTTTGTCTGATAAATGTAATTCACCAAACTTTTGCGGTAATCTTCCACTTGCTGTTCAATGTCCATTTCGTCTTTATGCAGCTTGCTTAATGCCTCCTGATAAAACAAAGCCTCAATAGCCCAGTTTTCAATGGCTTTTTTGGCATAAAACTTTTTATCCTTAATTATGCCTGTTGAAATAAAGCGTTCGTTAAACTCATCTTCGTGCAGTTCTTCATTGCCCGCTTTGGCTATTAATTTAGTGGTATTTTTTCCTTTCGGTTCGTTTGAAGAAGTACATGCCGCCAACCCCAACAAACAAAACACGCAAACAATTTCTTTTATGCTCATAGGCTAAAAGTATTTGGAATAATGTAATTATCAAAATAAAAAAATGTGGGTTGAGAGGGCTGCCGTGGTAACAACACTAAAACGGATAACCAATGCCGAAATTAAACACCGTGTAATTCCAAGGTTTTCTGTCAAATGTCCACCGCTGACCAACAGGTAATTTCGGGTCTTTGAGAGGCACGGCAAGGTCAAGGCGTAATACAAAAAAATCCAAATCCCAACGCAAACCAAAACCTCCGCCAATGGCAATTTCATTAATAAAATTGCTGACTAAAAATTCCCCGTTTGGTTTATTTTCATCAGGATACAAACGCCAGATATTTCCTGCATCCACAAACAGCGCGCCGTTAAAGGCTTTAAAAATATGGAAACGAAATTCTGCATTCCCCTCCAGCAAAATATCGCCGATTTTATCGTAACGTGTTTGAATTGTACCCAGAGGAGTATATCCGCCCGGACCAAGTGTCCGCGCACGCCACGCACGCACGCTGTTTGGTCCGCCGCTAAAAAAACTTTGTTCGTAGGGCAGCACACCCAAATTTTTCAACGGTCTGCCAATGCCGCCTGCCACGCGATACACCCAACGGCTTTTTTTACCGAAAGGAATATACACGCGCAAATCCGTATCAACTTTTATGAATTGCGCAAAGGGAATATTAAACAGTAAATAATGCCCCAGTGTGTCAGGCTGTATTCCTGCAAGTTTATAGGCTTCTCTTAAACCCGAACCTGCGGATTGCATGTTTAGTTTTACAAAATATGCGGGGTGGGAACCGTGCACCGAGTTTTCTTTTGAAGTAAACGACACACCATACTTAGATAAAATGGTAATGTGGTCTTGAAATGAATTTAATAAAAAAGCATCGTTTTGGTCTGTGATGAATTCCTCGTAACTCGGCACTAACCGCGCTCTTACAAGGTACGCTTCAAAAGGAATGAGTTCGTGTTTTAATCTTCCGTTCAGGGCTTTAAAGGTGAAGCCGTATTCAATATCGGCAATTACGCGGCTAAACACAGGACTTGTCTGATAGTTGAGCGAAGTTTTTACATAAGTGCGCGGCTGCTGGTCTTTTCTGAAAGGAAACAGCGAAAACGGAAAAATGGCACGGGGAACGGAAAAGCGCAATTCAGGACCAAACTGAATGGTGCTGAATGTTTCCTGTAGTTTTCTAAAATCGGCGATGTCGTTCAGTCGTTTAATGTAATTACTGTCTTGAGATAACTGCCGTTGCGCAATCAAAGCCCCGCGAATTCTAAATTCCAAAAGTTCGCCGCCTTTAAACGAATTTTTGTTCTGATACAACACGTTGCCGTCAATACCCAAGTTGCCCGATGTATTTGTGCCTTGAACCTCCATGCCGAATTGTTGTTTCTTTAAAGGATTACACACAATGTAACAATCCAAACGGTTATCCTTGTAAGTATCGTTTTCAAAAAACTGAATGGTAACGTTGCGAAACACGCCAAGTCCCGAAAGCTGTTTATACGTTTGCTGTGCCGTATCGCGCCGAAACAACTGTCCGCGATAAATGTCTATGTTGCGCAACAACAACCTTTTCTTAAAAGCCATGTCATCGTTCAATAAAAAAACCGTGCCCTCTCTTCGGGTGCTTGATGTGTCGCTGAAATGTGCATCGCGGATGTTGCCGAGCGTTTGTTCGGTAATGATGTAAACGTTTTCAATTTTAAATTTCGGGTGATTAACTTTCACTAACGAATCGTTGCCTGAGCTGTATTGCTTTGAAAATTTTGCGAGGCGCACTTCCACCGAAACGGAACTGTTGTTAAACGCCGAGTCCACACTAAAGCTGATGTAAGCATTTTCAAAATAATAATATCCGTTGTTTAAAGCCTTGTCGGTTATGCGTTGCCGCTCGGCTTGTAATTTTTCTTCGTCATATTGCATACCGCGTTTCAGTAAAGAGTTTACGGTATCCTGAAGAATTAATTTTCCTAACTCTTCGTCTTCTAAGCGGTAAAAAATTTTATGAATGATGTAAGGTTTTTTAGGATACAAAATGTAGTTAATTTTTGCACGTTTCTTGTGTAACTGCACGGTATTTTTTACCGAGTTATTAAAAAAACCTTTGCTGAATAAATAACGACTCAGTTGCAAACGTGTTTGTTCCATAAGCAGCGAGTCAAAAATTACCGCAGGTTCGCCCATATCTCGCAGACTTTCTAAAAACAGGGGGCTTTCTTTATCTTTTAAGCGTGGCGTTTTCGGCTTCTTGCCTTTTTTGGCACGGCGTTCATTTTTCTTTTCAACGTGCAGCGATTTTTTTGTATTTTTTTGGTCGTACTTCAAATTGCGGGTTTCGCGTTTGCGGGCAATTTTTTCATTGTCAAACAAATTGTACCACCACACATAAAAATCAATGCCGTTCAAAAGCTTTCGGTTCAGTTTTTCAACACCGCTGAAAATTTTTCGGTTTGGTTTTTGGCGAAAAAAGTTTTCAAAATTTTCTTTGGGAATGTTGGTTTCGCGGTTGTTTTTTACTTCAACCTTATCCACCATAAACTGATTTGGCAGCAATTTTTTTGTGGGATTGCAGGAAACAAGGCTAACAGCGAGCAAAAGTGCAGCTAAATAGTTTTTTAAATTCTTAGTCGGTATTTTTGTGGCTGTGTTCAACAGAAATGCTGAAAATTACGCTAAATTAGGATTAAAAAAAATATGCTTAGTAAAAATCAAATAAAAGAAATACAAGCCCTGCACCTGAAAAAAAACAGAGCCTTGAAAAAACTGTTTATTGCCGAAGGTGTGAAAACCGTGCAGGAGCTTATAAACACTGTGCCGCATTTGGTAAACACCGTTTTTGGCATGAAAGATTTTATTGAAACACACAAAATACTTTTTCAAAAATTAAATATTAATTATGTGGAAGTGAGTAAAGAAGAATTGGAAAAAATAAGCCTGCAATCTTCGCCCAACGGCGTTTTGGCAACCTGTGGTTATTTTGAAGAAACGGAAACAGCCTTTGATTTTAACAACAACTTTGCATTTTATCTTGATGATGTGCGCGACCCGGGAAATTTCGGCACGTTGGTTCGCTTGTCTTCTTGGTTTGGCATCAACACGGTGTTTTGCTCGCCAAGCAGTTGCGATATTTATAATCCTAAAGTCATTCAGGCTGCTATGGGAGCGTTTTTGCGCGTAAAAGTAGTTTATACCGAATTAGAGAATTTAATTAAAGAGCAAAACATTAAAACCGTTTACGGGGCACTCTTAAACGGAAAAAATTTGTACCGTGAAACATTGCAAAACGGCTTAATCATTATCGGCAACGAAGCCAACGGTATTCGAGAAGAAAATTTTAAATTCATCACGCAGCCAATTACCATTCCTGCTCATGCGCAAAACAGCACAGAATCTTTAAACGCTGCCATGGCAGGTTCTGTTATTGCATCAGAATTTTTCAGGCAGTTAAAGCAATAAAAAAACTCCTTTCATTTTTGCTGAAAGGAGTTTTTTTATATTCGTTTTAAAAATGTAACTAATCCACATTTTCAATAACCATGGCACTTGCGCCGCCGCCGCCGTTGCATATACCTGCTGCGCCGTATTTGGCTTTGTTTTGTTTCAATACATTAATTAAAGTAACAATAATACGCGCACCGCTGCAACCCAAAGGGTGCCCCAAAGAAACCGCGCCGCCGTTTACGTTTACTTTGGCAGCGTCTAAGTTCATCAGTTTAATATTTGCCAAACCCACCACGCTGAATGCTTCGTTAAGTTCAAAATAGCTAATGTCTTTCAACTCAAGTCCTGCTTTTTTTGCGGCTTTTGGTACTGCCAAACTTGGGGCGGTAGTAAACCATTCAGGGGCTTGTTCGCCGTCGGCAAAACTCTTAATTTTTGCCAAAGGTTTTAAACCCAACTCTTCGGCTTTTTCTTTACTCATTAAAACAAGTGCTGCCGCTCCGTCGTTCATGGTGCTGGCGTTGGCGGCGGTAACTGTTCCGTCTTTTTGAAACACAGGTTTTAAAGCAGGAATTTTTTCAAAGTTTACGTTTTTGTATTCTTCGTCTTCAATAAATTCAATATCCCCCTTTTTTGTTTTTACGGTAACGGGAACAATTTCTTCTTTAAATTTTCCTGCACTCCATGCAGCTGCCGAGCGTTTGTAAGATTCAATCGCAAAATTATCTTGGTCTTCTCGCGAAAATGTCATGTCTTTAGCGCACAATTCGGCGCAGTTACCCATAGGCACATTGCCATATACATCGGTTAAGCCGTCTTTTGCCAAACCGTCAATTAATTTTGTGTCGCCGTATTTTGCGCCCCAGCGTGTGTTGCCGGAATAAAACGGAGCATTGCTCATGCTTTCCATACCGCCTGCAACCACAATGTCGTTTTCGCCTAACATAATGCTTTGAGCCGCCAAAGCAATAGATTTCATGCCGCTTGCGCACACTTTGTTTATTGTGGTGCAATTTACACTATCCGGCAAACCTGCAAATTTAGCGGCTTGGCGGGCAGGTGCTTGCCCCAAATTGGCTTGCAATACCGAACCCATGTAAACCTCCTGCACTAAATTTCCGTCTAATTTTATTTTGTTTAGCGCGCCTTTAATAGCCACAGCACCCAATTGTGTAGCAGAAATTCCTGCTAAAGTTCCCCCGAACGAACCGATAGCGGTTCTTACTGCGGAAACGATATATACTTCTTTCATATTCTTTTTTGATTAAAATTTTTTGCGCGGCTAAGGTACTATTTTAAAAACAAAAAAACGCCACGAGGTTTACATTCGTGGCGTTTTTTACAGACTTGTAATGACACATTTCTGCGCTGCATCACTCCTTCATAAACCTTAGCACTTCATTTCCCACTTTCACAAAATAAATTCCCTTTGGTAATTCGCTTACGTTAATAGCAACCTCCCTCTTCCCTTCCAAAGGAGGAGTGATTGTCTGTTCCAAAACAATACTGCCCAACGTATTAAAAACTTTAATTGTTCCCCCTTTGGAGATTAGGGAACTGTTGTATTCCACATTTAAAACTTCATTCACAGGGTTCGGGTAAACTCGTAAAGACGGATAACTACCCGTCTTTACATTCAATTCATCAACCCCCACGCAGCCAATAGTAACCGTAACTACTTCTACGCTTTTGCAGCCGCGTTCGTCCGTACCCGTAACCGTGTATTGAGTAGTTGTATTAACTTTAACAATAATGGCTGTTGAGATAATATTTACATTATTCCATTCCCAGTAATAACTTTTTGTACCCGAAGCGGTGAGCGTAAGTATTTGTGGGCTGCAATATGTGGTAGAATTACTTACGCTAAGTGTTGGTTTAGGAAAAACTGTTACGCTGACAGGAATACTCAAACTTTCACAGCCGTCCGGAGTAATACCTGTAACGTAATAGATTGCATTATGTAGTGGTGCAACAGCAAGCGTTTGTGTGTTTGCTATAACATTACCGTTTGCACTCCACGCATAAGAATTTGCACCATTTGCAGATAAAACAAGTGCATCACCTGCACAAATAGTATAATTGTCGCTGCCTGTATTAAGCGAAACTTCTGGAATTGCCGTAACATTAATGCTTACAACATTGTTAAACACACAATTATATTGGTCGGTGGCGGAAACGGAATATTGAGTGGAAATGGTTGGATTTACTACAATGCTTGCTGCTTGTGAACCCGTACTCCATGTATAAGTGCTTGCACCACCTGCGCTTAATGTAACAGGGCTGCCGGCACAGGAATTAGCATTGCTTGTCATAATAGCCAGCGCAGTTGTGGTTTGTGAAACCGTGTACAATTTTTTTACTTCACAACCAACACTGTCTATTACGGTAATCGTCCAATTGCCAATTGTTAATGCATTTACTTGTGCTGTATAGTATGTAAGTGAGCCGTTTGTCCAAGAATAATTTACGCTGCCATGATTACCCACAAGATTTACAACGCTTGCAGTAGCTGTGCTTCCGTTGTTACACACCACGTTGTTGCCTTGTATGGCGTAACCAAAAGCACATTTTGCTGCAAATATATTAGGCAAGCCAATATTTGATTTGGAGATAAAAGTAGAAGTGCTGCCGGTATTAGTATTAGTAACTACAGAAACTGTTGTTGAAACAGGTTGCCCAAAGGCTGCATAATTACAACTTGCTCCCGCTACGTTCGGGTCATTAATCACATGAAGCGAACCTGTATTTGTAGCAACATATATTTTTCCGTTGGGGGCTAATTGCATAGCACCGCACATGGCAATGGTAGGTGAAGATATTGCCACAGAGGAGGAAATAACAGCCCCCGGAGAACCTGCACTTAAATCCCATTGCCTTATAGCATAATAACCCCAACCGCTGCTGTAAAATTTTGTTCCGTCAGGCGAAAACTCGCAGCCGTAAGCAGCATAAAAACTGCTTGCACCGGCTGTGGTACTTGCGGTTGATAAAGGAAATGGATTGCTTACTACTCCTGTATTAGTATTAAAATCATACAATTCTACCAACGGAACAGAAACTTCTATGGCAGAAGCTAATTTCTGTCCATTGGGAGAAAATTTTAAATTCCCATACATACCATTATACACAGTACCAAAAAAGCCCGAAATAACAGCCGTTGTATTTACTCCGGTTGAAGTAAGTTGATAAGCCCTGAAATTAAGCGAATTAAATTCATGAATAACTATCCAAAAATCTACACCATTGGCATGTTGGGTAGCGGTAATTTGCTCTGTACACTGGTTGTTATATAAAGGCGCATTAAGCACGGTAACAGAACCCAAGCCTGCAGCTAAATCCATATTCACTACTGAGTAATTTAGCCCTACGGTGCTTGCTCCGGCTGCCATTGTAAAAATGTAATAAATATTGGTATTGCCCGATTGTTTAACAATAATGGAAGATTGTGATGATGATGAGTTACCCAATAATCCCGAACCATTTTCCATTACAAGATGTTTTCTGTTCCATACTTTTATTCCGTCGGTATAAAACAATAAATTGCCTGCAGGGTCTGCCATGCTTGAACAACCCTCACCCGTACTCATAGCACTGCTGTCTAAAATAGTGGGTGGAGTGGTCATAAAATCTAAAGCAGCATGATGTCCAAAATACCATTTAGAAAGTTGATTTTGCGAGAAAGAAACTAAAGCACTAAAAAGCACAAGCGTAAGGGTGTAAATTTTTCTGTTCATAAATAGTTGTTTTTTATCTGTTATATAGTATTGCAAAAATCGTGCCACAAATCTAAAAATCTGTTAAGTTAAAATTTTCACGAAAGGTAAGATATTTATTTTTAAACTAATAGCAATAAATGTGCGAAACGGGTAAAAATGGTGTGAAACTGCCTTTTTACTCAAATTTGCCCAAAATCATAGAATTTAACCCTGAAAGTTATTCAATTCGGTGCAACTTAATTCCTTTCGGTTCTTTAATCACCATAGGAAATTTTTCAATTTTAACCGAACTGTTATCTAAACCAAAGGCACGCGCTTCGCTGATGCTAAAATGCTTTAAGAAAAAATAAATTTGCAGCACAATTTTTTCAAACAGAGGCAATTCATTGTCTAACGATAAAAATTTTTCCAGAACCACAAATTTAAAATCGCCAATCACATTATTTTTATTTAATGAGGTATAGCGGCTTGTAATGTCCACTTCTTTTCTTTCCACCATATCTTCCACCACTTTGCGAAACATAAAATTTATGCGCGGCAGCACACGGAAACCAAGCATAAAATCAATACGGATAATATCGTTGCTTGCAATTTCGGTTACACGGTAATCCATGCGGTGCGGTTCGTTCACCACATTTACATGCACAAACCAGTAAATGTCAGCGCGCTTAGGGCGTTTATTGAGGATGGAATAAATAATTTTTGCTTCAATTTCATCAGTATTATTGGCACTTGTCATATATACCAAATGCGTGGCATACTTTTGCATGGAGTTATCGTTGCTCAAATCAATAATGGTTTGTTTGTGTCCTTCAAATTTCACAAAGTCCACATACCGTTTGCCGATTTTTTTGGCAATAAACCAAACACTCATCATAAAAATCATAACACCTGCCACCAACAACGTGAGCCAGCCACCGTGCATAAATTTTCCGAGATTGGCGTAAAGAAACGAAAGTTCAAATACAAGATAAAACGTGATGATGAAATAAATAAAGTATTTGTTATAACGTTTCATGTGCATATAAAAATTTAGCAGTACCGTTGTCATCAGCATACACAATATAAGAGCCAAGCCGTAAGCCCCCTGCATATTCACCGATTTTTGAAAATACAGTTCCACAACAATACAGCCTGCCAACAACAACCAATTTACAGCGGGAATATAAAGCTGCCCCCGTTCTTCGGTGGGGTATTTTATAGATAGTTTCGGACCTAAATCCAAACGCATGGCTTCATTCACCAATGTAAATGCGCCACTGATTAAAGCCTGAGATGCAATTACAGCCGCCATAGTAGCAATAGCTACGCTGTACGGCATAAAGGCTTCGGGAACAATGGCGTAAAAAGGATTAGCAGCTTTAAATTCAGAAAGTTTGTGTCCGTGTTGCGAAACCAACCACGCGCCCTGACCAATATAATTAAGCAACAGCATGGTTTTTACAAAAATCCAGCTCACGCGAATGTTGTTTTTTCCGCAATGCCCCATGTCTGAATAAATGGCTTCTGCACCTGTGGTACATAAAAAAACCGCACTCAAAATTAAAATGCCCGAAGGGTGTGTTCTTAGCAATTCGTATGCGTAATACGGATTTAACGCCGATAACATTTCCCAGTTTTTTGAAAGTTGAACAGTACCCAAAATCCCCAGCATTAAAAACCACAACATCATAAATGGTCCAAAAAACTTTCCGAGAAAATTTGTGCCGAATTGCTGAATAAAAAACAAGCCGAACAATATCATAATAACAAAAGGCACGGTTTTAAATTCAGGATTAAAAAAACGCATACCCTCCATAGCCGCCGAAACTGAAATGGGCGGTGTAATAATACCGTCAGCCAAAAGCGCACTTCCGCCAATCACCGCAGGAACAATCAACCATTTGTATTTACTTTTTCTTACCAAGGTATAAAGCGAAAAAATGCCACCCTCACCGTTATTATCGGCTCGCAGCGTGAGGATAATGTATTTAACCGTAGTTTGAAGTGTGAGTGTCCAAAATACTGCCGATACCGCACCTTTTATAATATTGGCATCAATCACATCATCGCCTATAATGGCACTCATTACATACAGCGGACTTGTGCCGATGTCGCCAAAAATAATTCCAAGACTGATGAGCAAGCCCCCAAGGCTTACTTTGTTAATGCTGTGATGATGCGAACTCATGGTTTTTTCGGCGTTTAATACTGCCTTAAAGAAAATCAGAGACAAATGTAACGTGAAAATGAATAGCCCGAATGAATGCCGTTTTGTTTTTCTTTATTACATTTGAGTTCTTAGCGTGAACGAGTTTCTGAAAATCCTTTCTGTATTTATCACCTGTATTATTTTTTACGGCAAAGCAGGTATTCCGGCGGCGGTTGTATTGTTTAAATTCAGTTTTTGGAAAGTGATGTTAATGGCAGTGAGTTCTGCTGTTATTGGCAGCACGCTGTTTACTTACATGAGTTCAACGCTTATTAAATGGCGACACAATTTTATGCTGAAACGCAATCGTGGGAAACAGAAAAAAACTGTTACAAAATTCAACCGCAATGTGGTGCGCATAAAAAAACGTTTCGGATTAATTGGCATTGCCGTTATTACGCCATTTGTGGGCATACCCATTGGCGCATATATTGCCGAACGGTTTTATAAAGACAAAAAACGAGTAATTATGTATTTAAGCGTGGCGGCAATTGTTTGGGCAATTATTTTTTATTTTTTGCTCTACTTTTTCTACGGAGCATTTAAAAAATGGGGGGTGATAGATTAACACATTTGTTTTTTGATTTAGACGACACACTTTGGGATTTTGAAAAAAACTCATGCGCTGTGTTGCACGAACTGTTTTTTGAGTTTGACCTGAGCCAAAAACTACAAACCGATTTTGACACGTTTCTTGCCAAATACAAAACCACTAACCAACAGCTTTGGCAAAAATATTACCGCAAAGAAATTGACAAGTCTTTTCTTCGCAATCACCGCTTTAATGAGGCTTTTAAACAGTTTAACTACGATAATTACAACGAAAATTTATTGGTAACAGAACAGTATTTAACGCGCTCGCCACACGGCACGCATTTAAAAAACGGCTGCATTGAAACGTTGGAATATTTAAAGAAACAAAACTATCAACTGCACATTATTACCAATGGGTTTAAAGAAGCACAACGTGTAAAAATAGACGGAAGCAAGCTGCGCCCTTACTTTTCTCATATTATCATCAGCGAAGAATATAATCTGACAAAACCCGATGAAAAAATTTTTCGTCTGGCTGAAACTTTTGCCAATGCCAATAAACACAACTGCGTAATGATTGGCGATAATTTTGAAAGCGATATTGAGGGGGCTGTAAACGCGGGCTGGGAAGCCATTCATGTTTCAAGCGAGAACAATGCACCGTTTCAGGGCAAAACAATAAAAAATTTAACTGAACTGAAACAACTGTTTTAATTAAAAAAGGGAAGAAAAATTTTTCTTCCCTTTTTTAATTTGGTTTCGCCATTGCAGATGAAACGGTGCTTAGTTAGTCTATGTCCATTTTCATTTTGCCTGCAATGACGAAAGGCGTTTATTAATAATACACAGGGCGGCGCACTTCGCTGATGTGTTTGCTGAAGCGAATTACCTGACGTGTATAGCCATATTCATTATCATACCAAACATAGAGTATCGCCGTTTTTTTGTCGGGCGAAACCAAGGTAGCTTGGCTGTCAAACACGCTTGGGCAAGGGTTGCCAATCACATCGGTACTCACTAATTCATTGCTGAAAGCATATTGAATTTGCTCTACCAAATTCCCCTCCAAGGCATATTTTCTCACCGCTTCGTTCACCATGTCGCGGTCAATTTCTTTGTTTAAATTCAAATTTAAAATTGCCAGCGAAACGTTTGGCGTTGGCACACGCACCGAGTTTGCCGTAAATTTTCCCGACAAGTGAGGTAATACTTTTTTCAAAGCACTTTCCGCGCCTGTTTCGGTAATTACCATATTTAATGCGGCAGAACGACCGCGGCGGTATTTTTTGTGATAGTTGTCCAACAAATTTTGGTCGTTGGTATAAGAGTGCACGGTTTCAATATGTCCTTTTTGAATACCAAATTCTTTGTCCATTAAATAAAGAATTGGCATAATGGCGTTGGTGGTGCAACTTGCAGCGGAATAAATTTTTGTTTTTTTCAAATCAACCGCTTCGTGATTTACACCGTGCACCACATTTGGCACATCACCTTTGGCAGGCGCGGTTAATAACACTTTGTCAATGCCTTTGGCTTGCAGGTGGCGGCTCAGTTCTTTATCGTCGCGGAAAACGCCTGTGTTGTCAATTAAAAGCGCGTTGCTAATATCATACTTTGTGTAATCAACGTCTTCGGGATTTTTTGCATCAATCATGTGAACGGTATGCCCGTTAATGATGAGGGCTTTGTTTGCCAAATCTTCAATAACCGTACCCGGAAACGGACCGTGAACAGAATCGGTGCGCAACAAATCGGCACGTTTTACAATTTCATCATCGCTGTTGCCTCGTGTTACAATGGCGCGCAAACGCAACTGTTCGCCTCTGCCTGACTGCGCTACCAATTCGCGTGCTGCCAAACGCCCAATGCGTCCAAAGCCGAACAACACCACATCTTTAGACGAAACGTGATTGCCGTTTGCAACAATGTTTTTTAATTTGTCAGTAATAAAATCGGCTTGCGATTTGTAGTTGTTTTTTTCCTGCAACCATTCAAAGGCTAATTTGCCAATATCTATACGGCTTGCACCGATATTTGATTTTAAAATTTCGTTTGCCAAAGACAAGGTATCAAACACGGTAATTGGTTTTTTTACGATGTTTTTTGCATATAAGTGCAGGTTCATAATTTCGCTGCTGCTGCGGTCAAACAATTGGTTGCGAAACAAAACGAGTTCTATTGATTTTTCAAACCACAGTTTGCTTACGGTGTTAATTAAATCTACTGCTGCTTTTTCGTGGTTAATCCAGTCGCTTAACTGGGATTTGTAATCTTTGTTTACTTTTTCAAAAGTTTCCATACATTTTAATTTTCGGGTAAAGATACCAAAACCGAAAAAAGAAAAGGATGCTTGTTAATAGAATTTAAGAAAGAAATTTCCGATGAAAAATCAGTAACTTCGTTGCCTTGTATGAGAGATGTAATTTGGACAATAATTGTTATTTGGTTGTTAGTTCGTTTAGTGAATTTGTTTAAGACTAATAAGCAGTCGGCAACAGGCAATCGGCAATATGAAACAAGCAATGAACAAGCTGCAAGTTCTCATTCAGAGAAAGAAATAAAAAACGCTGTTCGCAAAGGAATTAACGAAGAAGGCGAGTATGTGGATTTTGAAGAAATTAAATAAGTTTAAAGTTTAGAAAGTTGTAAAGTTCTGCGACTTTTAACTTTAAACTTCAGACTTTTAACTTATCTACAAACTCATCAAACAAATACCGTGCATCATAAGGACCGGGCGCAGCTTCGGGGTGATATTGTACCGAAAATGCTTTTCTGTTTTTCAGGCGAATGCCCTCAATGGTTTTATCGTTCAAATTAACGTGTGTGATTTCAATGTTCGGATTTTTTCTGATGTCGTCTTCGCTCACAGTAAAGCCGTGATTTTGCGAAGTAATTTCACTTTTTCCGCTAATTATATTCAACACAGGGTGATTAATGCCTCTGTGTCCCGCGTGCATTTTGTATGTGCTGATGCCTTGTGATTGCGCGAGCAACTGATGTCCCAAGCAAATGCCGAACACAGGTTTTCCGCTTTCAACGAGTTGTTTCACCAAATCAGTTTCTTTTTTCATTACGCCCGGGTCGCCCGGACCGTTGGAAAGCATAATACCGTCAGGCTGAAATTTCATGATTTCCTCATAAGTCGCACTCATTGGAAATACTTTTAAATAACAATCTCTCTCTGCCAAGCAACGTAAAATATTTTTCTTTGCGCCGTAATCAATCACCGCGACTTTGTGCTTTGCTTTTTCGTTACCGTAATTGTAAGCGGTTTTGCACGAAACTTTTGAAGACAATTCCAAACCTTTCATACTCGGCACTTTGGCTAATTGTTTTTTCAGCGTTTCAATGTCGGTAGTTTCGGAAGAAATAATGCAGTTCATCGCGCCTTTGTCGCGAATGTAGCGCACCAAAGCGCGGGTGTCCACTTCGCAAATGGAAACAATATTATTATCCTCAAAATACTGCTGCAAACTTTTTTGAGCACGGGGGCGCGAAAATCCCTGATTAAATTTTTTGCACACCATGCCTGCAATTTTCACGCTGTCGCTTTCTATTTCGTTGGTTTCCACACCGTAATTGCCAATGTGGGAATTTGCCATCACAATAATTTGTCCGTAATACGAAGGGTCGGTAAAAATTTCCTGATAGCCTGTCATGCCCGTGTTAAAACAAATTTCTCCCGATGTTGTTCCGATTTTTCCGGCGGCTTTTCCTTCAAACACTTTTCCGTCTTCAAGCAGCAGAACGGCTTTGGGAAGCGAGGCATAACGTAATTGCATAATTTTTTTTAGACTGTAATTTTCTAAAACGCGAAAATAAGAGAAAAAGTTGAGAGTTAAGGACTGAATTTGAAAGAAAAGGATTGTCCGTTAATTTATTTTCAGAAAATAAAAAACAGTATTTGTGTATTTAATTTTACCTCTCTATATTTACAAACTTTGCGAAACTACCTTTTGAGTGTGTGAAGTGCCCTTTTTAATGTGTGAAATATTTTGTATTTAACTTTTATTGTCGTAAATTTAGCCAAAACTGTAACGTTATAATTTTCAATATTACTACTATTATGAAAAGAATATTATATTCTTGCCTCCCAATCATCTTCTTGCTTTTGAGCGGAACTTATAAAGCACAAACCATGCAATATACCATAGGTGCAAATCCACAATGTTATGTCTCACCGGGACCTTTTACTTTTCCCGTGGGCTTGCTGGTACAGCCTGTAAACGCTGCCAGTTACTCGTGGACGGTATTGTCTCCAAGCGGAGGTTGTACGCCTACCATCATCTCAACTTTTCCGCCGCCGCCTGCGGTTCCGTCACACTCTCAAGCTCTTATCGCTGTGCCTTGTGCCGGAGAGTACACCGTTGTTTTAGAGGCGTATGATATAAATGGATTTCTTGTAGCAACAGTTAATGGTGCTAATACGGTTGTTCCTGTTTTTGGCAACCCTTCTGTCATTACTGTTGTTAATACAGCCGGTGGCGCGGTTGTTACCACCACACCCGGCAGCGGTGCTTTGTGTTTGGGGCAAACGGCTACTTTAAGTGCGCAAACCTCGCCTACATCTGCTGCACTTTCTTTCGTGTGGAGCGATGCGAATGGTACGTTCGCCACTACAAATACCATTGTCGTTACACCAACTGCCAGCACATCTTACAGTGTTGATATTACTGATAATACCGTATTATGTACTTATAATACGGTTGTTCAAACCGTAGTGGTGCAGACGGATACCATAAGCATTTTGCCCTCCTCGCAAACAATATGTGTGGGTGGCACTACTACTTTAATAGCGCAGCCCGGACCGGGAGTCGTCAGCTATACATGGTCAACAGGAGCTAATACACCAACTGCTGCCGTTTCCCCGGGCGGAGGTGTTGGTACTACTACCAATTATACGGTTGTTGCTACATTTAACGGTCCGGCAGGTTCGTGTACGGCAAGTAATACAAGTTCCGTTACGGTGGATAATGCCTTATCCGTATTTCTTACCTCCTCCGATTATTCTGTCTGTCCGGGAGCTACCTTTACATTAACGGCAAACCCCGGCAATGCGGCTTCCACATACAGTTGGCTAAGTTCCACAACACCTTCTGCCGAAACTGTGCCAAATATATTAACGCCTACCATAAGTGTTCCCACAACGTTTACCGTTGATGCCGATTTTATCGGAACACCCAATTGCCCGGGTACGGGAACTGTTTTTATAGATATTAAAACGCTTACGCCCACAATTGGCATTGTATCGCCTACCAATGCTATTGCACATAACTCTATATGTGCAGGTTCGGCTATTACATTCTCTGCCGACGGAGGAGCTACTTACAGTTTTGTTGCTTCGCCTACAAACACGCTTACCAATAGTGCAAATACTGCAACAGACGCGCCACTTACTTTACCTCAACAATATGTGGTTCACGCATACAGCCTTGGTTGCACGGGTACAGCTTCAATTGATATATATGCCTATGCTTTGCAGCCTACTTTGGCGGCTTCTTCCATATCTAACTGCCCTAACAGCACTTTTACGCTCTTTTCAAACCCAGACCATTACACCTATACGTTTGAGCCTGTACCTCCTAACACCAACACTTTAGCGGTAGAAAATGCCACATCGGTAACTTCGTCTTCGGGCGTATTTCCTGTTACTTACTCGGTGCTGGCTGACAGTTCGGGTTGTATAGGCACATCGGCTATTACTATATACAGTCTTAATTTTACGCCAACGTTGGTAACTACCGTTCCGCACAATTCTATTTGCCCCGGCAATACCTTTACTTTGGAAGCCAAAGGTGGCGGAACTTACACCATAGACGCGCCCGGCAGCAGTACGCTTTCTTCTCAAAACGGAAATTTTGTAACGTATTCGGTAGGTATTTTACCTTCCACGTTTACGCTTACTATGGACAGCAGCACCTGCTTGGGCGGAACTACTACCATTGATATTTACGAAATGGTTTTAACCCCTACGTTGTTTGCTTCTTCAGCATCGGTGTGTGCCAATACCGATTTTACTTTAAACACTAATTATTGTAATGGCGTAACCTCTCACTCATTTTACGCGCTGCCGCTTGGTGCAACTGTTCCTTCCACACTACTTCAGCAAAACCCGCCTCTACCGACAACCTGCTCGGTTACTGCCTCGCAAACTATTTTAACCACATACACCACCGTAATTGACAGCGCAGGCTGTGTGGCTACCGCCACCATTGATGTGGATATGATGCCGCCTTTAACGCCAATTATAGCCTATACTTCGCCAACGGTGTGTGCAGGGCAGGAGAGCACATTAAGCATATTGAACCAACCTACTACCTACACAATATCGTGGGTTGTTATAACACCACCTTCCAACACGCCTATGGTGTTTTCTACCGACAGTATAGTGGTGGTAACGCCAAGTGTGTTTACCAATTACACGGTTAATGTCAAAGATGATTTGGGCTGTATAGGCAGTGCCACGGTAGATATTGGCATAAACCCCGCACCTTTGCTGAGTTTAACCACTACCGCCTCCCCTTACACAATTTGTCCGGGACAAACCACCACACTCTCGGTCAGCGGCGGATTTTCTTATACATGGTCGCCTGCTTCTGTTGTAACGCCTGTTAATGGCTCTTTTGTGGTAGGTTCGCCAAGTGTTACTACCGTTTATACTGTTACAGGTAATAACGGTTATGGTTGTATGGGTACTAAAACAGTAGGCGTGCTTATGGCAAATTATCCTAATTTAAGTATTGCATCAACAGGAAACGCGGTGTGTGCCGGTTTCCATGCCACCTTAACGGCGTTTGGCGCAAATACTTACACATGGGCAGGAACAACCTTTACTAATCCGATATATCAGCAGTCTATTGCCGTAACACCGGGTACTTATACCTTGTTTGGTTCAAACGGCGGTTCTTGTTTAAGAGATACAAGTAAAATTATAGTTCTGCAACCAAACTATTCGCTTACCATATCACAAACCAGCCCTACTACCTGTATTACCAATAACTATCCTTATAAGTACTCTAAACCTGTTACCCTTACTGCCTCAGGCGGTGGCGGTGTTTATACATGGTTTGCGTATCACCCGATGTACATGACCTATTCTATCGGACCTGTAACTGATGTGATGCCGTCTGCCACTACCTGCTATACGGTTACAAATGTAGGTACTGCCTGTTCAGGCTCTGCTGCAACCTGTGTAACGGTAATACCGCAGTTTACCATGAATGTTACGCCGCCTTTACCAGCCATTTGTATTGGAGACTCCATAAAACTCACCATAGTAAACATTGGTACTTTGGCTGTGGGTGCGCCAAGCACTTATACTTACAACTGGACAGAACCAACTTACATTCCGGGTCTTAATATTCCAAGTATGGACGAGTTGATGAGTTTAGCACCAACGGTTTGGCCCAATAAAACTGCCACTTACAGCGTTGAGGTGCGAGATATACGACAGTGTGTTTCCGTGCCGAGATTAGTTACCGTTACTGTATTTCCGCGACCCGAAACAGCCGTTCTTATTCCTACTATTAATATGGTACCTACCAATACCCTCTGTTATGTGGGTAATTTGGCAGGGTCGTCAAATAATTTATTAGAACTCTCTGCCCTTAATATGAATAAGGAATTGCCGGAAGGTGTAGTGCCTACTTATACATGGATGCCGCCTGCACCGTATTATACTTCTACACCTGTGTATGACCCGATTTTAACAAGCAGATTTAATCCGAGGGTAACGATTAAAGCACCTAAGCGCGAGCCTGCGGTTGTAACCTACACCGTAAAATCAGGCTACAATGGTGTTCCGGGTTGCGTGCGGTATGACACCATAAGTGTAAGAATAGTTGATTGCCGTCCTGTAAATAACAACAACATCGGCTTTATCAGCGATGAACGCGAAATTTGTACCCGCCAGTGTGTGAACTTTATTAATTTGGTTGATACTGCTGCCGGAGGACCTCAAAAATATTACTGGCAATTTCCGGGTGGTGCGCCGGGCACTTCTACCTTGTCAAACCCTACCGTGTGTTATAACCTGCCGGGTGCACGCAATGTGATTTTATCCGTTTCAAACCCTTATGCAAGCGCGGCAGGAGCTGATACAAGTTTTGGCACAACCTGGAGAATGGGCTTTATTAATGCTATGGATGTTCCGAATGTAACAATTATTCCTCCGGGCGAATTAAAAAGCGATACCACCATTCGTTTTGGTCAGTCGGTGCGTTTAAATGCTACAGGAGCTGTAAGTTACAGTTGGTCGCCTGACTACAACATTACCTCAAAAACAAGTCCGAGTGTGGTGGTTACGCCTTACCGCACCACACAATACATATTGAGAGGCTACAACAATAAAAGCTGTTTCTCGAGCGATACCATTAACGTAATTGTTGTGGAAGATTGTGGGGAAATGTATGTGCCAAATGCCTTTTCGCCGAATGGCGACGGACATAACGACCGATTGTATGTAAGAGGTATTTGCCTTAAATCGTTTACCTTTATGGTATTTGACCGTTGGGGCGAAAAAGTATTTGAAACCACCCAACAAGATGTGGGCTGGGACGGAACCTACAAAGGCGAAGACATGAACAGCGGTGTTTTTGTGTACCGATTAGAAGGAAAAACTTATGACAATAAAGCCTTTAGTTTAAAGGGTAACGTAACACTGATAAGATAAACGATTATGAAGACAAAACATATCATACTTTTTTTATTAACGCTTGCATTTGTTCCGCAATTAGTAAAGGGGCAAGATGTTCATTTCTCGCAATACGCAGAAACACCAAGCATTATTAACCCTGCTTTGGCAGGCGTGGTATATAACACGCGTGCAGCCGTAAACTACAAAAGTCAATGGCAAAGCGTGGCAACCAAATACGAAACTATGGGCTTTTCGTTTGAGCAAACCATTGCCCGCGAAAAACTGAAAGGTAATTATTTTGCCGTTGCCTTTAATGTTTTCAGAGATGCTGCCGGAGATGCCAAGTTGAGGAACTTAAATCCTAATCTTGGTATTACTTATTTTCAAAAAATAAACAAGAAAATGAAAGTGTCGGGCGGTTTGCAAAGCGGTTTAAATTACAGAACCATTGATGTAAGTGCTTTGCGTTGGGACGAACAATACAACGGCTATGCTTACGACCCGAATTTGCCAAGCGGCGAAAGCACGCCAAGAAGCGCAATCACTTCGTTTGATATGGGTGGCGGTGTTAATTTAAACTATGTGCAAAGCGATAAATTTATGAGCGCAAAAAATGCCATGAAGTTTGATGTGGGCATTGCGGCATACCATTACAGATTAGGGCGCAATTCGTTTATTACCACTACCGAAAAACTAAACACACGATACTGCGCGTATTTTAGCGGCGATTTTAATATTCCGAACTCCATGAACGCCCTTGCGCCAAGTTTCTTGTATATGCGACAGGGAACATCTAACGAGTTTATTGCCGGTGCTTTGTTTAAGTTTATTTTGGGCGACCCCTCGGTTTATACCCAACTGAAAAAACCTCACGCTTTGTCTATTGGCGGATATTACAGGTTCAGAGATGCCGTTATTCCTTCTATTTTGTATCAATACGATACATACGCCATTGGCATTTCTTACGACATTAACGTTTCTGCGCTTACCCCTGCCTCAAAAAGAAGAGGCGGCATAGAAATTATGCTCAGATATAATTTGTACCCGACTTACGGTACACACTTGGGTCGTAAAGATGTAAAAGCATCGTACTAATTTTAAAAAGTAATCAAGATTAAAAAAGCGTTACCCTCGGGTAACGCTTTTCTTTTTGCCCTGCATTTCTGATTTTTTTGTTTTACATTGGCTATTGTAAAAATGCGTTTATGCCGAGTGAAAGTTTTGCATTTAAAAAATTTAATATCAGACAAGATAAATGTGCCATGAAAGTGGGTACTGATGCGGTGTTACTTGGGGCTTGGGTTACACCAAACGGAAGCAAACGCATTTTGGATATTGGTACGGGCACAGGCGTTATTTCACTTATGTTGGCGCAAAAATCTTCGGCTGTTATTGTAGCTATTGACATTGACAAAGCCAGTACCGAACAAGCCAAAATAAACGTAGAAGAAAGCATATTTAAAAATCAGGTGGAAGTAAAACATATTTCCTTGCAGGAGCTTGCCCACAGCAGTTCCGAAAAATTTAATCTCATTGTTACCAATCCGCCTTATTTTATTGATTCGCTGAAAAGCAGCGGCGACAGCCGAACCATAGCGCGCCATAACGATTTACTGCCTTTTGAAGATTTAATTATCGGCGTAAAAAAATTGTTGGACGAAAAAGGAAAATTCTGTTTAATCCTTCCCACCAAAGAAGCCGTGCTTTTCAGAGAAATGGCAGAAAGCAAAGGTTTGTATTTGTCAAAACTTTTGCGCGTAAGAACCACACCTGAAAAAGATTCGGAAAAAAGACATTTAATGCAATTTGAATTTAAAGAAAGTGAATTTTCAGAATCTACTTTAATTATTGAAAGCAACGGTTCGCGCAATTATACCGAAGATTACAAAGCACTTACCAAAGATTATTATTTGCATTTTTAATTTTTCACCACAGAGGCACTGAGGACACAGAGAGAAAAAACTTCGTGAACTCTGTGCCTTTGTGGTTAATGATTATCTCAAATACAACATCTCTCTGTATTTTGGAAGTGTCCAAGTAGAATCGTCCACAATGTTTTCTAATTTATCTACATTGTAGCGAATGATTTCAAAAAATGGTTTTACTTTTTCGCAATAGGCATTGGCTTGTTTTTTCGCACTGTCCAAGTTGTTGGCTTTTTTGCGTTCTTCGGTCATATCGTCTGCCGCTTTTTTAATAATGGTAACGCGCTCGCTGATTTCTTTGATGAGTTCAATTTGCGTGTCGGCTGCTTTTTTAAAGTCGGTTGCGCTCAAAATATTTTTTAAACCGCTCACATTATCCGTTAAAGTTTTTTGATAAAGCAATGAAGCGGGAATAATTTGGTTGTTCACCATGTCTGCCATAATGCGCGATTCAATCTGAATTTTTTTGGTGTAGGTTTCCAAATTAATTTCATAACGCGCTTCCTGCTCGCGGTGTGTGAGAATGCCCAAACTTTCAAACATATCCAATGCTTTTTTTGAAATCATTGCTTCCAACGCTACCGGAGTTGTGGGAAAATTATTCAATCCGCGTTTTTTTGCTTCTGCTTTCCACTCGTCGCCGTAGCCGTTTCCTTCAAAGCGGATTTTTTTGCTTTTGATAATGTATTGTTTCAACACTTGAAAAATAGCTTCGTCTTTTTCCACATTTTTTTCCATGAGCGCGTCCACATCTTTTTTAAATGCAATTAACTGTTCGGTAACAATGGCATTTAACACGGTCATTGGTCCGCCGCAATTAGCCGAAGAACCCACAGCGCGAAATTCAAACTTGTTTCCTGTAAATGCAAAGGGTGAAGTACGGTTGCGGTCTGTGTTATCCAACAAAATATCAGGAATTTTTCCGATGTTGAGTTTCAGTTTTGTTTTTTCTTCAGGGCTCATTTTTCCTGCGTGAACAGATTTTTCCAACTCGTCTAACACAGATGAAAGTTGTTCGCCCAAAAACACACTCATAATGGCAGGAGGTGCTTCGTTTGCGCCAAGTCGGTGGTCGTTGTTTGCCGAAGCAATGGAAGCACGCAGTAAATCGGCGTGTTCGTGAACGGCTGCGATTGTATTCACAAAAAAAGTGAGGAATTGCAAATTTGTTTTTGGTGTTTTGCCCGGTGAAAGTAAATTTTTTCCCGTGTTGGTTGCCAAGCTCCAGTTATTGTGTTTGCCGCTTCCGTTTACGCCTGCATAAGGTTTTTCGTGCAGCAAGGCACGGAAGTTATGACGAATGGCAACTTTTTCCATTACGTCCATTAATAATAAATTGTGGTCAACCGCTAAGTTCACTTCTTCAAACACAGGTGCGCACTCAAATTGCGCAGGCGCAACTTCGTTGTGGCGCGTGCGAACAGGAATGCCCAACAAATGCGATTCGTATTCAAAATCTTTCATAAAAGCTGCAACGCGCTCGGGAATTGAGCCCCAATAATGGTCATCTAATTGTTGTCCTTTTGCGGAAGCATGACCGAATAACGTTCTGCCTGTTTGCTGCAAATCGTAACGCACATTATATAAAGCCGCGTCCACCAAAAAATATTCCTGTTCCCAGCCAAGTGTTACAGCAACTTTAGTTACGTTTTTGTCAAAGTATTGACACACATCGGTGGCGGCTTTGTCCAATGCTTGCAGAGATTTTAATAAAGGCGTTTTAAAGTCTAAACTTTCGCCTGTGTAGGAGATGAAGATTGTAGGAATGCACAGGGTTTGTCCCCAAATGAAAGCGGGCGAAGTCGGGTCCCAAGCTGTGTAGCCGCGCGCTTCAAAAGTATTGCGAATACCGCCGTTCGGAAACGAAGAAGCATCGGGCTCTTGCTGCACCAACGCATTTCCGCTGAAACGTTCAATGGCGCGACCTCCTGCAATGGGTTCAAAAAAACCGTCATGCTTTTCAGCCGTTGCGCCCGAAAGCGGTTGAAACCAATGCGTGTAATGCGTTACGTTTTTGCTTTGCGCCCAAGCTTTCATGCAGGCTGCCACTTGGTCTGCAATCTTTCTATCAACGGTTGTGCCTTGGTTCATGGATTGCATAATGCTTTCAAAGGCTTCTTCCGACAGAAACTCGCGCATGGCATCAATGCCAAACACATCTGAACCGTAGTATTGCGACACTTGCGCATTTTCGGGTTTGTCGGTGGGTACAGGAACACGTTTGATGACTTCCTGCATAGCTAACATTCTTCTGGTTGCATTCATTTTTTAGGGGGGGGTAAGGTGAAATACTTAAATTTTTCGGCAAATGTATGCCAAAAAAAGGGGGGTGTCAAAGAAATTTTGATATTTTTTGGAAATGTGTTGAAAAATCGGATTAAAACTGCGATTTACTATAAATGCTACCACAGATTTCAGGATTTCCCCGCATTTTTTTATTGAATAAAGAATAAATACTTTTATGAAACTATCATAATCTATATGGATTATGTTCATATGATTTAGTCTATAAACGGAGTTAACCAAGATGTTATGATGCTTTATAAATTTTGTAAACAAGAACACAACATTGCTATAGGTTGCAATACATTACGGCTGGGAACATTACAAGAATATCGTGAAATGGATTCTTCGTTTTATATTGCTGACCAATGGGAAGGAATTAGTCAAGCTGGAACAAACGGTAAGCCTGTAACTTTTACAGGAAAAGAATTAAGTTCAGCGGGAGTTTCTTTACCTGCCATGTCTCTGGGTCCAAACGACTCTGTAAATCTTACTGGTAAAGGTAATTTAATTATGAAAATTCCAAATGTGTATATTTTTTCAGTTTCATCAAAAGAATCAAACGATTCATTAAAAGATTACGATTCAAGATACACCATTTATAACCCCCAATCGTTTGCATCAGAACTCGTACGCTTATTTATTAATCAGTTATCATTTAAGGATTTTGATTTCAATTTTGAGTATGGCAATTATTTAGTTTCAGAAATGAATCAAATAAATATTCAATGTATTCATCAACCTGTGAAGTATAAAGAAAAACCATTCATTTATAACGAAGAAAATAAAATAGAAGTATTAAAAATTATTAATAATCCTGTAGAATCATATTTTACAAAATCTGTTGAAAAGAATGAAGATGAGGAATATAGATTTGTTATTTTGCCAACTATAAATCGACAAATAATTTCTGTAAAAAAAGAGGCGAAGATTTTAAATATTAGAGCTTTTAATGGAATTATTAATGTTTAAGAGGCATTTGTAGTGGGTGGTTAATTTATTAGTGGTAACCATTAGGTAGACAAGAAAAACTAACCCGCCAAAATCTCTCCATTCTGCAACTCATACAATTTCTTAAATCGGCTGTCGCGGCTCAAGAGTTCTTGCATTGAGCCTTCTTCAATAATTTCGCCTTTATCAAACACCAAAATTTTATTTACATGGCGAATGGTGGACAAACGGTGTGCAATAATGATTGACGTTCTTCCTTCCGAAATTTTTTCTACGGCGCGTTGAATAAGTTGTTCCGTTGGCGTGTCAATGGTTGCCGTTGCTTCGTCTAAAATAAAAATGGCGGGCTTGTAAACAAAAGCGCGAATAAAAGCAATGAGCTGTCTTTGTCCTGCCGAGAGGCTTTGTCCGCGCTCGGTTACTTTGTAATGAAAGCCGTCGGGTAAAGACAAAATGTATTCGTATAAACCAATTTGTTTGGTGGCATGAACAACATCTTCAAATTTTATGTCGGGATTGTTGAGCGTGATGTTGTTTAAAATGGTGTCGTTGAAAAGGTAAACATCTTGCAACACCACGCCTGTATTTTTGCGCAGCGTTTCCAAATCGTAATCGTGCAGTTCGGTATTGTCAATGAAGATTTGCCCTTTGTTGTATTCGTAAAAGCGGCTCAATAAATTAATGATGGTTGATTTTCCTGCGCCTGTTGCGCCCACCAAAGCAATGGTTTGTCCTGCGCTGATTTTAAACGATACGTTTTTTAAAACGTGGTGTTCGTCTTTATACGCAAACCAAACGTTTTTAAATTCAATGGCATTTTTTACGTTTTCAAATTTTACAGTTCCGTTATTGGCGATGTGTTCTTTCGTATCTATCACTTTAAACACACGTTCGGCAGATACGAAGCCCATTTGCAAGGTATTTAATCTATCCGCCAACATTCTAATCGGGCGAAACAACATATTTACCATCATGACAAAAAAAGTAATGTCGCCCAAGCTGATGTTGTACGAACTTCCTTTCACGCCCGCAAACCAAATAACAAGTGCAATTGAAAACGAGGACAAAATTTCCACCACAGGAAAAAACACCGAATAATAAAAAATGGCTTTAATATTCGCCGTGCGGTGTTGCGCGTTAATCTCTTTAAATTTTTCGTACTCTTTTTCTTCGCGGTTAAAAAGTTGAACCAAGCGCATACCTGTAATGTGTTCTTGCGTAAAGGTGTTGAGAGCCGCCACAGCATTGCGCACCATAGTAAAGGTTGTTTTTACGCCGCGTTTAAACAAAGCCGTTGCCACAAACAAAAGCGGAATGGTGCTGAGTGCAAGCAAAGCCAAAATCCAATTTTTTGCAAACATCACCGCGATGAAAATAATGAGCATCACAATGTCGCCCATGATGACGATAAAGCCTTCTGAAAACATATTATTCATGCTTTCAATGTCTGAAATGGCGCGTGTAACAAGTGTTCCCACAGGCGTGTTGTCAAAGTAGGTGTTGCGCAAATGCAAAATGTGTTTGTAAACCTGGTTACGCAAATCTTTCACAATGTTTTGCCCGAGTAAATTAGTAATCCGAATGTTGATGACTTGAGAAAGGGCTTCCAAAATCAAAAGTCCGAGAATGATTAAGCACACGGTGTTTAATCCCAACACGTTTTTTTCGTTTGCAACAAAATCGTTCAGTGCTTTGTTTATCAATAATGGTCGCACAATGGCGAGAGCTGACAATAATAATGTAATGCTCACCGCACTCCAAAATAATTTTTTGTAAGGCGAAGCGTAACTTAATATTCTTCTGATTAAACCTAAGTTCAATCCTTTATTTTTTTGTTCGGTGCTCATGTGTAATAAAAAATGTGTCGCGTCGAGCGAAGTCGAGACGTGCGTTCATTTCTCGACTTCGCTCGAAATGACAGAAATTTTTGAAATAAAATTTAAGCAGTTTCATAAATTTCTTTCGGGTATTTTATGCCAACCAAAAACAAAGCATTGGCGGGTGCGTTATTTCCTGCTTTGCTGCGGTCTTTGGCTTCAATTATTTTTCTGAAATCGGAAACGGTAATTTTATTTTTTCCTACCATCACCAACGTTCCTACAATCGCCCGCACCATACCGCGCAAAAATCTATCGGCTTTAATGGAGAAACGCCATTCGTGCTCTCCGCTTTTGTGCCACAGGGCTTGGGTAATTTTGCAGTTATTGGTGTGCGTTTGCGTGTGCAGTTTGCTGAAGCTCGTAAAGTCTTCGTACTCCAACAAAATTTCGGCGGCTTTGTTCATCACATCAAAATCCAAATCGCCGTAAACATACCAAGAGAAATTATCGCGAAAGGGATTTTTTTGCTGGCTTAAATAATAGTAGTAAACGCGCTGTGTGGCGTGAAATCTGGCGTGTGCTTCGTCCTTTACTTTTTGAATGTTGTGAACAGCAATGCTCGGCGGTAACACGGTATTGAATTTATAAATCCAATGATGTTTGTTTTCAATTAAATCGGCGCAACGGCTGTCAAAATGCGCCACAAAATTTTTCGCGTTTACGCCTGTGTCCGTTCTTCCGCAACCAATCAAATCAATTTGCTCTTTCAAAATCATGGACAGTTTTTCTTCCAACACTTGCTCTACGGTGCTTGGCGTGTTGTCTTGAATTTGCCAGCCGTTGAACTGAGAGCCATTATAAGAAAGCGTTAAAAAGTAACGAGACATGGGCGCAAAGGTAATACCTAATTTGATAGGAAAACTTAGTGTATGAGTTCAAAGATTAAATCGGATAGTTTTTCTATGTCGCCGTTAATTGTTCCCGACATATAGCGATTGTAAACATCAACATCGTCGGGCGGATTTAAGTGGAGCGTGAAATTTTTTTCCAAAGCCAAAAGCCGTATAAATTCACGTTGCGTGCGTCCGTTGCCTTCGCGGAAAGGATGCAGAAAATTTACATTGTCCAATATTTCGGATAATTTGCGAGATACGGCGCGTTTGTCGGAGTTCTTAATTTTTCTGTACTCTTCAATCAACGTGTCAATGTATTTAAAGGCATTGTTAAAATGACTTAACGGAAAAAATTGTCTGCCGTTTTTACTGATTTCTACTGTTCTTGTTTTTCCCGCCCACACATAGATATCCTGAAACAAATAGTGATGAATGTCAAATAAACTTAATGAATCTTTGATTTTGAGCGGCTTTGCAGTTAATTCTTGTGCGCGTTTAGTTGCTGCACCGCTTTCTGCAAACAACAAATCTTCTTCATCTGTAATGCCCGCCAAATTACGCATTACGCCTGTTTTCGGGTCGGTATAAGTGTAATCGGGGTCTAAATATCGGTAAGCATCAGACATAGGCTTTTTCTTTTGCTGCCTGAATAAATTGAGCGAATGTAATTTTACTCATCACATAATCTCTTATCAGCGCAATGCCTTTAGGTGTCGGTTCAAAACCCTCAAACATATTGCTGCCAATGGCATTTGCGGTGCTGTTTAACGTTTGCAAATCAGGAAACGAAACGCCCATAATGGTAAGTTTTTTTCTGTCTATTTCAATGGCTTTGTACATACCGATTTTTTGCTGAAGCTTGTAACAAATGTACGAAAAAAAAGCCTTTTATCACTATCTTCGCGCCCTGTTTATTATGTCAAAGATTAAGAAGAATTTTGTTTTGGAAAATTTGGAAGTGGTGGACATCAGTTCCGACGGAAAAGCGGTGGCAAAGCATGAGGGAATGGTGGTGTTTATTGAGAGCGCAGTTCCGGGTGATATTGTTGATGTCATGGTGCACCGCCGAAAAAATAATTTTTCCGAAGGCAAAATTCACCGCATGATAAAAGCCTCGCCGCAGCGCGTAAATCCTGTATGTGAGCACTTTGGTTATTGTGGTGGTTGCAAATGGCAAAACATGAGTTACCAATCGCAATTACAGTTCAAACAAAAATATGTTTACGATGCCTTTACAAGAATTGGCAAATTGGAGTTTCCCGACATGACACCCATTCTTGCAAACAAAGAGCCGTATTTTTATCGTAATAAATTAGAATTTTCTTTCTCCAACAAAAAATGGCTTACGCCCGAAGAAATGGCAACGGGCGAGGAAATAAAAGAAAAAAATGCTTTGGGTTTTCATGTGCAAGGTATGTTTGATAAAATTTTAAATATAGACCACTGCCACCTGCAACCCTCGCCAAGCAACGAAATTCGTAACAGTATCAGAGAATACGCGCTTCAACACAAACTGAGTTTTTTTGACATTCGCAACCAAACAGGTTTTTTGCGCAACATTATGATACGCAACACAAGCAAAGGCGATGTGATGTTGATTGTTTCCGTTTTTGAATGGTTGGAAAAAGAATTGTTCGCGCTCTTGGAATTTTTAAAAAATAAATTTCCGCAAATTGTGAGTTTGCAATACGTCCATAATCCCAAAGGTAACGATACGTTTATGGGTTTGGAAATAAAAACTTATCACGGCGCAGACCACATTGTGGAAGAAATGGAAGGCTTGAAATTTAAAATTAGTCCAAAATCTTTTTATCAAACAAATTCGGAACAGGCGTATGAATTATACAAAATCGCCAGAAATTATGCAGGATTAACAGGCAACGAAACTGTTTATGATTTATA
Organism: Bacteroidota bacterium; assembly: GCA_019638705.1. GTDB lineage: Bacteria > Bacteroidota > Bacteroidia > B-17B0 > Aurantibacillaceae > Aurantibacillus. The sequence goes on along the minus strand of JAHBTI010000003.1, from coordinate 41,446 downwards.
TACAGGCACAGGAACGATTGCCAATTTTGTAGCCAAGCAAGCAAAAAAAGTAGTGGGCATTGAATATGTGGAAGATGCTATTAAAGACGCAAAAGAAAATTCAAAGAACAACAACATTTCAAACACGCTTTTTTTTGCGGGCGATATGAAAGATGTGTTAAACGAAACTTTTATTTCTACGCACGGGCAACCCGATGTCATTATTACCGACCCGCCCCGTGCGGGCATGGACACAAAAGTGGTGGAAGCCATTTTAAAAGCCATGCCAAAAAAAGTGGTGTATGTAAGTTGCAATCCTGCCACTCAAGCGCGTGATTTAGCTTTGATGCAACAGGCTTACAAAATCACCAAAACGCAAGCCGTAGATATGTTTCCGCAAACCGCGCATGTGGAAAATGTAACGCTGTTGGAAAAGATATAATGTACCAAGCCGTTTAAAACCAAATGCGCTAAACCTTTCATGTTTTTTTTATGGGAAGTGCTTTGTTTGATGAATAGAATATGTACATTTACCTAAATTTTAAAATCAGTTTAATTATGAAAAAAGTGTTATTAATTGCAGCAGTTGCCTCGTTAGGTATGGCATCGTGCAGAAAAAACCACTCTTGCACTTGCAAGGACTCAACAGATACCTACACATTTACAGCCAAATCCAGCAAAAAAGATGCCAAATCTTGGTGCGAGGCAACAACCACCAGCTTAAAGGCTACAGGCTATACCTGTACGTTGGACTAAAAAAATTTATTAATCTTAAAACCATATTAATTATGAAAAGAAGTATTATCATCGCAGCAGTTGCAATCGCGGCAACAACCCTGTCATCTTGCAGAAAAGAACATACCTGCACTTGCAAAATTACTTTGCCTTTTGTTGGAACACAAGAGTTCATTAAAGCTGAAGCTAAATCTACAAAGAAAAATGCTGAAGCATGGTGCGAAGCCTATGAAAAGGAAGTTACCGCACAGGTTGGTCTTGCTCCAACCTGCACGGTGGATTAAAAAAAAGCTATTCATTGTAAAAAAGCTGCTCAAAACGGGCAGCTTTTTTTGTTTTATACAGCAGGCTTTAAATTCCTATTTTTGCAATCCCTGTTTGTCATTTCGAGTAGCCGACGACAGGAGGCGTATCGAGAAATGACAAGGAACTAAAAACAAAAATTTTATGTTAGAAAGAATAAATAAACTGTTAAGTGAAGTAGAAGCTTTTGCTGCACAAAGCAAAGAAGAAGTAGAAGAATACCGCATTAAATGGTTGAGCAAAAAAGGCGAAGTGAGCGAGTTGTTTGATGAATTTAAAACGGTGTCTGCCGATTTGAAAAGAGAAGTGGGGCAGAAACTCAATCTTTTAAAGAACAAAGCACAGGAAAAAATAAACGAGCTGAAAGAGAAATATGAAGCGCAACAAGAGCAAGGCAACAAACAAAGCATTGATTTAACTTTGCCCGCTTTTCCTACTTTGCAAAACGGCACGCGCCACCCTTTAACTTTAGTAAAAAATCAAATCATAGATATTTTTTCGCGCATTGGTTTTACGGTGAGCGAGGGTAAGGAAATTGAAGACGACTGGCACAATTTTACCGCGCTGAACACACCTGAAAATCACCCTGCGCGCGATATGCAGGATACGTTTTATGTGAACCTAAATCCCGAAATGGTGTTGCGCACACAAACATCAAGTGCGCAGGTACATATTATGGAAAGGCAAAAACCGCCAATCCGTGTTATTTCACCGGGCAGGGTTTACCGCAACGAAGCGATTAGTGCGCGCGCGCATTGTCAGTTTCATCAGGTAGAGGGTTTGTACATTGACGAAAAAGTTTCGTTTGCCGATTTAAAACAAACGCTTTTATATTTTGCCAAAGAAATGTTTGGCGCAGATACAAACATCCGTTTGCGCCCAAGTTATTTCCCGTTTACCGAACCAAGTGCGGAAATGGACATCAGTTGCACAATATGCAAAGGCGCGGGTTGCAACGTATGCAAGCACACAGGTTGGGTTGAAATTTTGGGTTGTGGCATGGTGGACCCGCAAGTATTAATTAACTGCGGCATTGACAAAAAAAAATACAGAGGCTTTGCTTTTGGTATGGGCATTGAACGCATTACCATGCTTAAATACGAAATAAAAGATTTGCGTTTGTTTTTTGAAAACGACAAACGTTTTTTGGAACAGTTTAGTTAAACACAGAGGAGCGGAGGCACGGAGTTTCCCTGTGTCTTTGTGCCTCAGAGCCTCTGTGTCAAAAAAAATTGAGCGTAGCAAAAAATAATGCAACACAACACCCGCATAAGTAATTTACTTGATTTATTAAAACAAGAACCGAATGATGTGTTCCTGAACTACGCTTTGGGTTTGGAATATGCTGCAAATCCACAAACAGTAAGCAAAGCAGAGGAGCAGTTTAAAAACGTTTTAAGTTTAGATGAAAACTACATTGCTGCCTATTATCAGTTAGGAAAATTATTTGAAGCGCAGCAAAACATTTCCGAAGCCTTAATCTATTTCAAACTTGGGTTGGAAAAAGCCAAAGTAAAAAAAGACAACAAAGCCATTAACGAATTTGGTGAAGCTGTTTTTATGCTGGAAGATTGAATTTTGACACAGAGATACAGAGGCTCTGAGGCTGTTTTTTCTCTGTGCCTTTGTGTCTTAGTGCCTCTGTGTTTATACTACAAAGTTTATACTACAAAATCAACATAGCATCGCCGTAAGAATGAAAATGGTATTTTTCTTTTATGGCTTCTTTGTAGGCTTTCATAATTAAATCGTAGCCGCCAAACGCGCAAACCGTCATTATCAGGGTGCTTTCGGGCATGTGAAAGTTGGTAATCATGCTGTTTGCAATACTAAAATCATACGGCGGAAAAATAAATTTGTTTGTCCAGCCCACATAAGGATTTAAGTGGCTTGTGGTAGAAACCGAAGTCTCAATGGCGCGCATGGTGGTTGTGCCAACGGCGCACACTTTTTTCTTTCTGTCTTTGGCGGCATTTACAATTTTGCAGGTGTCGCCCGAAATTAATACTTCTTCACTTTCGGTTTTGTGTTTGGTTAAATCTTCCACTTCCACCGTGCGGAAAGTTCCCAAACCAATGTGTACGGTTAGCGGTGCAAACTGCACACCTTTAATTTCCAAACGTTTTAATAACTCGCGGCTAAAATGCAAACCTGCTGCGGGCGCGGCAACCGCACCTTCGTTTTTTGCAAACACGGTTTGAAAACGTTCTTTGTCTTCCGGTTCGGTTTCGCGTTTCATGTATTTGGGCAAAGGCGTTTCGCCCATTTCATACAGGGCTTTGCGAAAATCTTCGTAAGTGCCGTCGTATAAAAAACGCAGGGTACGTCCGCGTGATGTGGTGTTGTCAATCACCTCGGCAACCAAGCTGTCATCGTTGCCAAAATATAATTTGTTGCCGATACGGATTTTGCGTGCAGGGTCAACCAACACGTCCCACAAACGGCTTTCGGCATTTAATTCGCGCAGCAAAAACACTTCAATTTTTGCGCCTGTTTTTTCTTTATTGCCAAACATACGCGCCGGAAAAACTTTGGTGTCGTTTAAAATCATCACATCGCCGTCGTCAAAATAATTGAGCACGTCTTTAAACTTTTTGTGGGTAATTTTCCCTGTGGCGCGTTCAACTACCATCATACGGGCATCTTCGCGGTTTTTTGCAGGGTGTTCTGCCAACAACTCTTTTGGCAGATTGAATTTGAACATGGATAATTTCATAAATCTTATTTTTATTTGCTTTTTTAATTGCCTTATGGAATAGTCATTAATTAAGTAGCGAATTATTGGCAATGACTATTTCATAAATCTTACGGGATTAAAACAGGAGGGCGAAATTAATACATTTACCCCCCCTTTGTCAAGCGAAAAGCAGAAAAAAGTGTAAAAACTTTAGAAACCGCTTAAAACAGCCTCTGATAGAAGTTGTCTAAAGTCCCTTGTTACTTCGAGTAGCCCGAAGAATGAGGGCGTATCCTTTGTCATTTCGAGTAGCCGACGACAGGAGGCGTATCGAAAAATGATTTTACGGCTTCAGTTCTCGATAAGGTTTGCAAAGAGGCAGCAAACCTACTCGAACTGACAACTCTTTATTGAATTTTAGACAAATCAAAATAAAGCCAACTGAATGTCGTTTGCCCTGTAATTAAAATCTGCGCAGTTAAACTCAAAATTATTCGGCTGAATAAAACGTTTTTTTGACAGGCGAAATAATTGCATAATGCTTTCTGCAATTTTCCCTTCGCCGTGCATACGCACACCGTGCCGGCTGTCGCTTACCTGCCCGCCATGACATTCAGCAATTTGATGCCATACTTTATCGGCACGGTCAGGTAAATTTTTATAGAGCCAGTCTTTAAAAATCTGTTCGTTTGCACCGTTTAACCGCACAATGGTAATGCCTGCATTTCCTGCGCCTGCATTGCCTGCGGCTTCCAGCACATCGGGTATTTCGTGATTGTTAATGCCCGGAATGATTGGTGCAACCATTACGCCAACAGGAATTTTGTATTTGCTCAAGGTTTCAATTACGCTCAAACGGCTTTTGTATGAAGCGGTGCGCGGCTCAAGTATCTGCCGCATTTTTTCGTCCATGCCTGTAACAGACACCATAACGTGAACCAACTTGTGTTGCGCCATTTCTGCCAAAATATCCAAATCGCGTTTTATGAGTGCGTTTTTGGTAATTACGGCAACAGGGTGTTTGTACTTTAAGCAGGTTTTTAAAATGCGGCGCGTAATTTCCAAATCGCGCTCCACAGGTTGGTAACAATCGGTATTGCCCGAAAGCATAATGGGCATGGCTTTCCATTTTTTGCTGCTGAAATGTTTTTCCAGCAACTCAATGCAGTTTTGTTTCACAATAATTTTGCGTTCAAAATCCAAGCCTGCACTGTAACCCCAGTATTCGTGCGTGGGGCGGGCATAGCAATAAATGCAGCCGTGCTCGCAGCCCTGATAAGGGTTTAAAGAATAGCCCAAACCAATGTCGGGACTGTCCACCTTGTTAATAATGGTTTTGGGATAGGTGTAAATGATTTCGGTTTTTTCTCGCTGCAAAAATGCTTCGTCCAAACCCTCAGCGTGTTCCTGAACGTAATCGTATTTTTGAAAACGTGTGTTGGGATTAATTTGTGCGCCTCGCCCTTTAAAATAGGGTTCGCTTAACGTTTCGGTGCTTGTTTCCATTTTGCGTGTTGTTTTTTGTCTTATGCAAAATTACACACGCAACGTAGTAAGTTGTTGCTACAAATTGTAGCTTTTTCAGACGCAGAGGCACAAAGGCACAAAGACACACAGAAAAAAATTCTGTAACTCACGCTCATCTGTGTTATAAGTCATCGTTTTTTCAAAAGTTCCGATTTTGTTTTGCTTAAAAATTCGGGGGTTACGCCAATGTAGGAAGCAATTTGTTTTTGCGGCAAACGCTGTATGAGATTTGGATAGCGTTTGCAAAATCCGTCGTAACGTTCCTGTGCCGTAAGGCTCATGTAATCTATTAAACGGTTGTGTGTGGCAGCCAAAGATTTTTCGGTAATAATGCGGAAGAAATGTTCAAGTTTTGGCATTTCGTTAAACAGGCGCAACTGGTCTTCGCGACTGAACACAAGCATTTCGCTGTCTTCTACCGCTTCAATGGTAAGCAAGCTGGGGCGTTCCGAAATTAATCCTGCTATATCGGTAATCCAATAGTCTTCGGGCGCAAACTGCAAAATGTGTTCATAGCCTTTGCCGTCTGTGGCATAAGAGCGCAAACAGCCTTTTACCACAAAGGCAATTTGTTTTACCAGCTCGTGTTTTTGTAAAAAAGCGTGTTTCTTTTTCAGTTTACGGTATTCTAATATGGAAAGAAAACGCTCTGTTTCTTTTTCGGTGAGCGTAATGTGTTTTGAAATATTTTCAAGAATAAGCGAGGTGTTCATGTTTAAAACTTTTAGGTGCCAAGTTTAAAGTTTTAAAATCAAACCTCAAAAAAAGCCCGTTTCAATATTTTAAAGAAACAGGCTTTTTTATGTGTGTGTTTCTCTTATTTATTTCTTGCATTAAAGCCGAACGATACGCCAAATCTAAAGCCGTGTTTGCTGGGTGTGGCAAAGGCGTTTACGGGAATATTCAGTTTTCCTGATTTAAAGGTGCGCCCCACAGCAATTACAAAACCTGTGTTTAATTTATAATTGCCGCGCCTGTCAATGCGGCTTTGAATTTTGTATGGATTATTCACACCCTGATTAGCGGGGTTTTCGTGCCATTGGCGTTCCAAATACCAGGCATTGCTGCTGTCAAAATAACCATTGGCAAACGGCATAAAATTAAATGTGGGTCCAATGGCAAACTCCCAACCGTTTACATTGCTTCTTAATCCGTGCAGCAAGGTAAAACTCGGAATAAAATAACCTTGGTCAAGCCCTGTAATCAGGGGAATAAATTCAATCAACGCCTGTGCATTTCCCTCGTTCAAATATTGTTTTTCAAACTGATAACCAAACTGAAACATAACAGGCAAGGCATCAAATCCGCCAATGTCTTTTGAATCCTGTATTCGGGTAAACAAATCTCCTGTAAAACTTACAAAACCCAAGCGCGGTCCGTCAAGTCGCAAACGGTCTTGGTCGGGGTTGTTGTTTAAGTTATCAAAAGCAAAAGGCTTGCTGAGCTTAGTCATCAGGTTTTTGTCCACTTCGCCGCCAAACATATCGGCAACCGAAAGCTTAATCATGCTGCGGATTTCTTCGGGCAAGTTTAAAAACTCATGCACATACGTTTTTTCAATGCTGTTGTTATTCACATCAATTAAACGGTAAGTAACAACAATGTATTTCCCGAAAAGTTCCACGCTTCCTGTCAGCATTTTGTCGGAGTGTAATTGTTTTCCTAACTCCACCAAACAGGTTTTACCAAAGCATTTATTCATGCTCAGTTGATTGTCTTCTAAAAATTGCTGAACATCGTATTTGTCTTTTACTTCATACATATTCAGTTTTTCGGTTTCCATGCGTACCTGGTTTCCCACGATTGCAGGGTCTTCGTTTAAGCCTTTCACATCAATGTTTATTACCGTGAGGCTTGCTTTGTCTGAACCTTGTGCGTTCATGTTGTTTGCGCCTGTTGCTATCATAAACAAAGCGGCGATGGTTGTGATGGTTGATTTCATGATTTCTGTATTTTCTTGCAGCAAAAGTATTTTGGCAAACTCCGTATTCATAATTGCTTTATGCAGGCATAAAAACGGCTGTTGCGTTTTTCAATAAAAAGCAAATACGCGGTAAAGCAACAAAGCGGTGTTTTTGCAAAATTCCGTAATCAAAAAACCTTGTTTTGTGTTTTTTGCAAATAAATGTCGCTGCCTTTTGTATAATCGCAGAAAAAAATACCTTTAAAGGCTAATCCTATAATACGTTTAATTATTATGCCGGTAAAAAAGATAATCAACAAAGAAGTTCAGGAGCTGTTTTTTGCAAAATTAAAACAGGTGATGCCTGCGAATGTGAGTATGGCAGAAGAATTAGCCGAACTTTTAAACGTGAGTACCGACAGCGCGTATCGGCGCATTCGCGGTGAAACGGAAGTAACTATTTCCGAAATTTTTGAGATTACAAAAAAATATGCTTTGAGTGTTGATAATATTCTCGGCACTTCGGGCAATAATGTGTCGTTTACTTACACCAAATTAGTGGACAGCGCCAATAATTTTGAAATTTACCTGAGCCGTATTCTCGGACATTTGAAATTTTTAAGTCAGTCGGGCAACGGCAAATTGGTGTATGTAGCCTGTGAAATACCGATGTTTTATTCGTTCTTCTCTAAAAAACTCACGGCGTTTAAATTATTTTACTGGCAGCGCAGCGTGATGAACATTCCCGAATATCAGGAAGCAAAATTTGAGTGGGACATTCTTCCGAAAAACATTACCGAACTGGCGCAAAGCGTATATAACGAATACATGACCATTCCAAGCTCCGAAATATGGACGGTGGAAACCGTGTTTACAGGTTTGCGGCAAATTTCTTTTTATTTTGAAAGCGGTATTCTTACAAAAGAACAGGCACTTGAACTGCTGACTGAATACAGAAACATGATTGAAATGGTGCAAAAAAATGCGGGTAACAGCCGCAAAAATGTGAGCGACAAAAACGAAACCTTTTGGTTTTATTGCAGCGAAGTGGTTGTGGGTACAAACTGTATTTACGTTACAGCAGGCGAGGCAAGGGCTTCATACATTTCGTTTAACTCTATAAATTCGCTTACCACTACCAACAACGATTTTTGCGATGAAACCGAAAACTGGCTGCGCAACATTGAAAAGAAAAGTACGCTGATTAGCGGTGTAGCCGAAAAACAACGCTATCAGTTTTTCAGCCAAATGTTTGCCCACATTGATAAATGCGTTGAGCGAATTTCTGCGGCTGAATAATTGCGGAAAACTGCTTAGATTTAAGCCTTATTTCAAAAAAAATTTATGGAACAATTAATAGAATGTGTGCCCAACTTTAGCGAGGGCAGAGATTTAAACATCATTAAACAAATTACCAACGAAATAGAAAGCGTTGAAGGCGTAAAACTCCTGAACGTTGACCCCGGAAAAGCCACCAACCGAACGGTTGTAACATTTGTAGGCAATCCGCAAGCAGTAATTGAAGCAGCCTTTCTTGCCATAAAAAAAGCAGGTGAATTGATTGACATGAGCAAGCACAAAGGCGAACATCCGCGTATGGGCGCAACCGATGTGTGTCCGCTTATCCCGATTTCTAATATAAGCATGGAAGAAACCGCCAACTATGCGCAGCAACTCGGCAAGCGGGTGGGCGAAGAATTAAACATTCCTGTTTACTTATATGAAGAAGCGCAGAAAAATAAAAACCGCAGTAATTTGTCTGTAATCCGCAACGGCGAATACGAAGGCTTTTTCAAAAAAATAAAATTACCCGAATGGAAACCTGATTTTGGCGCGGCAGAATTTGATGCCAAACGCGGCGCAACCGTCATCGGCGCGCGTGATTTTTTGGTGGCGTATAATGTAAACTTAAATACCACTTCCACACGCCGTGCCAACTCCATTGCCTTTGATGTGCGTGAAGCGGGGCGCGTGATGCGCGAGGGAAACCCCGTTACAGGAAAAATTGTAACGAATGCAGACGGAACACCAAAATCAATTCCGGGAAGTTTGAAATCGGTAAAAGCGATTGGTTGGTACATTGAAGAATACGGCATTGCGCAAATTTCCATGAACTTGACGAACATCAACATTACGCCTGTTCACATTGCCTTTGATGAAGTAAATAAAAAAGCTGCGGAGCGCGGTATGCGCGTTACAGGTTCGGAGTTGGTGGGGTTAATTCCGTTAAAAGCCATGCTTGATGCAGGAAAATATTTTCTGAAAAAACAACAACGTTCAGTCGGCGTGAGCGAAAGTGAGTTGATTAAAATAGCAGTAAAATCAATGGGTTTAGACGAACTCGCACCTTTTAAACCCGAAGAACGCATTATTGAATATTTATTAAAAAATGCTGCCGATGAAAAATTAGTGAGCATGAACTTACGCGCTTTTGCCGATGAAACGGCGAGCGAAAGTCCCGCGCCCGGGGGAGGTTCTATTTCAGCTTACGTTGGCTCGTTGGGAATTTCGTTGGCAACAATGGTGGCGAATTTATCTTCGCACAAAAAAGGCTGGGACGAGCGTTGGGAAGAATTTAGCAATTGGGCAGAAAAAGGTCAGCGCATAAAAGATGAATTGATAAAATTGGTTGATGCCGATACCGCAGCGTTCAATAAAATTATGACAGCCTTTGCATTACCAAAAAGTACAGATAGCGAAAAAGCCGCACGAACACAAGCCATACAGGAAGCCACAAAATTTGCCATTGAAATTCCGTTTCGCGTGATGCAATTAAGTTTTGAAAGTTTGGAAATTATTAAAGCCATGGCAGAACACGGAAACCCCAACTCGGTGAGCGATGCGGGCGTGGGTGCATTGTGCGCACGCAGCGCGGTAATGGGTGCATTTATGAATGTGCGCATTAACGCTTCGGGTTACAATGATAAAAATTTTGTAAACGACATTATTGCAAAAGGAAAAGAGATAGAACAAAAAACAATTGAAACCGAAACAGAAATTTTGAAAATTGTGAATGAAAAGATTGGGGTTTAAGGAAAACCACGAATTGCACTAAAAAAAATCACACATTTTGTGTCACACAAAATGTGTGATTTTTTTTAGTGATGTTGCAGCCAGCGCATTAAAAATTTATCGTAAGTTTCGTAATAAGGCTTTTCTACCGAAGAATTATAGAATATCATTTCCTTTTCTTTTAAGGCTTCTATGCCTCTTGAAACCATAGAAGAAGTGCCAAGTCCGTATTTACCGATAAACGATTTAGAGTGCGCATTATATAATTTTTCTTCTTTTGAAATGGCTTGCAGCAACTGCCATTGGGCTACGGTAAGCAGGTTGCGGTATTGATAAAATGTATTTTCGTTTAGTTTTAAAATGTCGGCAGCTACGCTGCGGGTATTGCTTATCGTAATGTTTTTGTTGCCCGAAGCAAATAAATAATTACAGAAAAATTGCGTATAAAATGTATGACAGCAGGTAAACTCTAAAATATAGTCAATGCTTTCAGGTGAAATTTTACGTTTATAGTTTGCAAACATTTTAGCAATAAAAGCATAGTATTTCTTTTTGTCAATAAAATCAAGGTGCATATTGCTGCAACTTGCAAAAAACGGGCGTTTGGCGTTATTAAAAATTTCGTTCATCATTTTTTGGTTGCTGCCGCAAAAAATAAATTGGGTATTTTTTAACGTTTGAACGTGTGTGCGCAACAGGGCTTCGGTGTTTTTTTCGGGATATTCAAGTATTTGCTGAAACTCATCAATGGCAAAAACAATTTTTACATTTTGCGAATCTAAAAAACTGAATAATTGCTGAATTGTTTTTTCGTATTTCTTGGCATCGGCTAAATCAAAACTCAATTCGGGATTGCCGTTAAATTCATCAAAACTGATAAGCGGACGAAGCAATTTTATGGCTTCAATAATTTTTTTGCCAAGACTTTTATTTTCAGGGAAACGGTTGTAAATGGCAGTTGCCAGCAGATTGGTAAATTCCTGCAAATTTTGCGTACTCAAAATATCCACATAAATGCAAACAATTTTTTTGTTGTTGCCGTATGAATTAAAAACGTGCCGTATCAAACCTGTTTTACCAATACGGCGAATGGCAAACAAGGTGGTGTTAATGTTGTTTTGCAGATTTTTTTTTATGAGCGCGGTTTCCTTTTCTCTGTCGCAAAAATGCGAGGCATCTTTATAGCCCGATACCAAAAATGGATTAAAGTCTTTTTCCATGAGCTAAAGGTATAAAAAAAATCACACAAAATGTGTGACACAAAATGTGTGATTTTTTCTAACCTCTGTATTTTAAAAATTTATTTTTATTGAACATTCTTTTGTTTTTGTCTGAACAAATAATAAGAATAACCCACAGGAATTACAGCTAAAGGAATTACAAACCAAACAATATGTGTAGCCATATTTTTGGGTAAAATTAAAACGAATACTAACATAATTAAACCTCCGAAAAACCAAATTTTAGAAGTAAGACGATGTGTTTCCTTCCAATTATCTTCATCTTCTAATGTCCACGGTGTGCGCACACCTAAGAAATGATTTGGTCTTATGTTCCCCATGAAATTACCGATTAGAATGAAAAACACAGCAAGCAAACTTTCAATACCTTTCACAAAAAAGCCCGTATCGTTTCCCTTTACATAATTTACGGTAGTATAAATAACAAGCGAAGAAACAAACACCATAAAAACACTTAATATCCACGAAACTTTAGTTTCTGTTTTTTCTGAACGGCGTTTCTTCGGGTCTATTTTATTCAGAAAAAGAATGACAGCCGAACACGCGACTGAAATTAAAAACATAAATATGATGAGATATAAAAATGCAGTTTTACTTCCCATACGGTCGGCTTCCATGTTGGCATTATAATGCAAAGGCACTTGTTCGGGTAATTCATTCCAAACGGAATACAGATACAGCAAAGGAATTAAGGCTATCAAAGCCTGATACAAAAGGACGGTTGATTTTTTACGAACGTTTTTTGTTTCTGTGTTTTGGACTTCGTGAACATTTTGTTTCATAATTGTATTTTTTTAATTGTTATTTCTTTTTGTTGAGTTGCATTATCCATTTCATAATATCGTCAAGCACTGTAGTATTTAAGTTGTATGAAATATACTGCCCTTGTTTTTCACTTTCAATCAAGCCCGCGCGTTTCAACAGTTCCAAGTGATGCGAAATGCTTGGAAATGAAATATTGAATTGCTCTGCAATTTCACCCGCAGTCATGTCTTTTTTGCGAAGCAGTTCCAAAATTTCGCGCCTTGTTTTATCGTTCAATGCCTTAAATGCAAGGTCAAGATTAAATATCATCGTTTAAATATTTAGACAAATATCTAAATATTATTTTAAAGGAACAAATTTTTTGTTTTGATTAAAAATGTTTTTGTATTTTCTGAAAAGGTAAGAGAATGTTAATCGTAAATGTCTTTTCTATGTCCTACGCTTTTTACATCTACAATGCGTATCACATCGTCAATCTGATAAATAACACGATAATCATTAATGCGTATTCTCCAAAGGCTTTCTGATTGTCCTTTTAATTTTTTACAACCTTGCGGGCGGGGATTATCCGCTAAATTTAAAATTGCTTGTGTAACAAGGATTATGAACTTCTTGGGTAAATTATCTAATTCTTTTGCCGCCGATTTTTTAATCGTGATTTGGTATTCCATTAAAGTTTACCTTTTTTCTTTAATGATTTTAAAACCTTTTCAAACGGAACGCTTTCTTCGTCTTTTCGTGCTTCGGCAATAATAATGTCCATAATATCTTCCAACTGCTCGCTGTGTTGTTTAAACAATTTTAAATCAATAACAACCGATTGTTTTTGATTTTTTTCGTTGGTTATGTAGTTGATACCTTTCATTATTGTTTTTTGAGTAACACAAATATACAATTTAAAAATTTAAATCAAGCCCTTCGCTTTTTGCAAAGCCACCGCCAAACCTTCTGATTTGCTGCCGCCCGCTTGTGCGTAAAAAGGCTGTCCGCCGCCGCCGCCGTTAATTTCTTTAGCCAATTCGCGCACAATATTACCTGCGTTGAGGTTTTTTTCTTTCACCAAATTGTCGCTGATGATAACCGAAATGCTTGGTTTGCCGTTGATTTCAGAAGCTACAACACAAAATAAATTTTGAACTTCGTTGCGCAATTCAAACAGCATATTTTTTAATTCTTCGGCGTTGTTAAATTGAATTTGTTGCGTAATAAAATTAATGTCGCCTTTTTTCTCAATGTGAGAAATGAGTTGTTTTTTGATTGCGCTTGCTTTTTCTTTATACAAAATTTGAACTTGCTTTTGCAACTCGTGATTTTCTTCAATCAAACCCGACAAACTTTTTACCAAATCTTTCGGTGCTTTCAACAAGTTTTTTACTTCTTCAATCAATTTTGTTTGATTGTCAAAAAACTCTTCGGCTTTTATGGAAGTAATTGCTTCAATACGGCGAATACCCGCCGCCACCGCGCTTTCGCTCACAATTTTAAAATAACCGATTTGCCCTGTGCTTGCAACGTGTGTGCCGCCGCACAATTCCACAGAATAATTTTTGTCAAAGGTTACCACGCGCACAACATCGCCGTATTTTTCGCCGAACAAAGCCATGGCACCTGTTTTTTTGGCATCTTCAATACCCATGAGTTGGGTTGTGCCAACAATGTTTTCGCGGATTTTTGTGTTCACCATTTTTTCAATGGCGATGATTTCTTCTTCGCTCAATTTGGCAAAATGCGAAAAGTCAAAACGCAAATGTTCATCATTTACCAAACTTCCTTTTTGTTCAACGTGAGTTCCGAGAACGTTTCGCAATGCTGCGTGGAGCAGGTGAGTGGCAGAGTGATTATTTGCCGTGTAAGCGCGTTTTTCTTTGTTCACTTTTGCGGTAAACTCCGAGTTTAATTTTTCGGGTAATTTATCGCAGTAGTGAATAATAACACCGTTTTCTTTTTTGGTATCGGTAATAAATACTTTTTCGTTTATATTTTCCAAAAAACCTGTGTCGCCCACTTGTCCGCCACTTTCAGCGTAAAACGGTGTTTTGTTTAACACCAAATGATACTGCTCTTTGTTTTTGGCTTTTACTTTTCGGTAACGCACAATCACGGCTTCACATTCCAAATCGGTGTAACCTACAAAGTCCGTTTCTTTTTCCTGACTTTCGGCAAGATTTTTATTTTCCTCCACATACACCCAATCGTCAGTATCCACAGCCGTTGCAGCGCGAGAACGATTTTTTTGTGCTTCCAGATTTTTTTCAAAACCTGCTTCGTCAATGCTCAAATCATAACCGCGAGCAATGAGCGAAGTTAAATCCACAGGAAAACCAAAGGTGTCGTACAATTCAAACACAATTTTTCCGTCAATTACTTTTTTTCCTGCGGTGGTGGTGTCAATACACACCTGGTCAATGCGTTTTAAGCCCACTTCCAAGGTTTTGTAAAACGAAATTTCTTCTTCGCGGATTACTTTTTCAATCAAGGTTTTTTGCGTGTTCAGTTCGGGAAATGCGCTGCCCATTTGGTTTGCCAACGTTGGCACAATGCGGTGCATAAAAGGCTCTTTTAAATTCAACGACTGATAACCGTAGCGAATGGCGCGGCGCAAAATGCGGCGGATAACATAACCTGCGCCTGTGTTGCCCGGCAGTTGCCCATCTGCAATGCTGAACGAAATAGTGCGGATATGGTCGGCAATGACACGCATGGCAATATTTATCAGTTGTTGTTTTTTGTGCTTGCTTTCGTCTTCGGGTTTGTAGCGCAAACCGCTGAGTTCTTCAATTTTATGAATAAGGGGCGAAAACACATCGGTATCGTAATTGCTTTGTTTGTGTTGCAGCACGCGCACCAAACGTTCAAAGCCCATGCCTGTATCCACATGTTGTTTCGGTAATTTTATCAGCGAACCGTCTGCACGGCGTTCAAATTCCATAAACACATTGTTCCAGATTTCAATCACCTGCGGGTTGTCTTTGTTTACCAACGATGCACCCGAAACTTTCACACGCTCATCGTCGCTTCTTCCGTCGTAATGAATTTCCGAGCAAGGTCCGCAAGGTCCTATGTCGCCCATTTCCCAAAAATTATCTTTTTTGTTGCCGTTCAAAATTCGGTCTTCGCTCACAAATTGTTTCCAAGTGTCGTAAGCCTCTTGGTCAAATGCCAAACCCTCGTCTTTGCTGCCTTCAAACACGGTAACGTACAAACGGCTTTTGTCAATTTTATAAACTTCGGTTAATAATTCCCAAGCCCACGAGATGGCTTCTTTTTTAAAATAGTCGCCAAAACTCCAGTTGCCAAGCATTTCAAACATGGTGTGGTGATAGGTGTCCACGCCCACTTCTTCCAAATCGTTGTGCTTGCCGCTCACGCGCAAACATTTTTGTGTGTCTGCCACACGCGGAAATTTAACAGGCGCATTGCCCAAAAAAATTTCTTTAAAGGGAGCCATGCCGCTGTTGTTAAACATAAGCGTTGGGTCGCCTTTTACCACCATGGGCGCGCTGGGAACGATGTGATGTCCTTTGCTTTTAAAAAAATCAAGAAATGTTTGACGAACTAAATTTGATTCCATACAGGATTTTTAATGAAGCGCGAATTTAGTAAATGTTCCTTGTTTGTGGCTGCCGATTAAAGGTTTTCAAAAATGATATGTTGGTTTTTATGCGTTCGGATTTGTGATTTTTACAGATAAAAGGTTAATTTTGGGCTGCAAATGTCAAAAGTCAAATATAAATTTGATACCAAATCGCTCACTTACGAGCGCGTAAAAATTACTCTGGGGCAGCGGTTGTGGCGCATAACCTCTTATTTGGCAATGGGTTTGGTGTTTGCTACCATAAGCATTGTGCTGGCAGGAGAATATTTGCCTTCGCCCACCGAAAAGAAAAAAGCCCGCGAAATTGAGGCGTTGCAGTTACAATACGGTTTGTTGGATAAAAAAATGAAGCAAGCCGAGCTGGTATTAAAAGATTTGGCAGACCGTGACGACAACATTTACCGCGTTATTTTGGAAAGCGACCCTCTGCCAAAATCGGTGCGTTACGGCGGTTCGGGCGGGAGCGACAAATACGCCATTTTTGATACTTACGATAACGGCGAACTTATAAAATCAGCCACCGAGCGCATGGACAGAATTTCAAAGCAAATGTATGTTCAGGCAAAATCGTTTGACGATGTGGTGAGTTTGGCAAAAAACAAAAAGGAAATGCTGGCTTCCATTCCTGCCATTATGCCTTTAAACAACAAAGATTTAAAACATATGCCAAGCGGCTGGGGCTGGCGTACGCACCCAATTTATAAAACATCGGAGTTTCACCCCGGCATGGATTTTGCCGCGCCTTTGGGCACAGAACTGTATGCCACAGGCGACGGAATTGTTGAACTGGCGGCAAATACCTCAAACGGTTACGGCATACATGTTATATTAGACCACAGCTACGGTTACCGCACCTTGTACGGACACATGAGCAAAACCGCCGTAAAAACAGGGCAAAAAGTAAAACGCGGACAATTGATTGGTTACGTTGGCAGCACAGGGTTAAGTACAGGTCCGCACGTTCATTACGAAGTGTTTAAAAACGGCGAGCGTACCAACCCGATTAATTTTTATTACAACGATTTAACGCCCGAACAATATCAGCAGTTGTTGGAACTTTCGCGGCAAGCCACGCAAGCGTTTGATTAATCTTTCTAAACCACATAGGCACATAGATTTTTTTTGCAGAGCTTACAAAGTTCACAAAGAATATCGCAAAGCGACACGACTATGTGAACCTAAATGCAAATAATACATTCTATGAAAAACTATGTTTCTATGTGTTTAATGATTTTATATGTCGTTTAAGCATTTCAATAAAACGCGCCTTGCGCCCACACCAAGCGGTTTTTTGCATTTGGGCAATGCTTACTCTTTTCTTCTTACACAAAAATTAGCTTTGCAATACGGCGCAAAAATGTTGCTGCGCATTGACGACCTTGACCGCGAACGTGTGCAAAAAAAGTATGTGCAGGATATTTTTGACACGCTGAATTTTTTAAACATAGGATGGCAGGAGGGCGCAAAAAACACAAACGAGTTTGAAGAAAAATTTTCGCAACTGCACAGATTAGAGTTGTATAATCACGCATTGCAACAATTAAAAAACGAGGGGAAAGTTTTTGCCTGCTCGTGTTCGCGCACAAAGGTTTTACACGATAGCCCGAATGGTGTGTATGCAGGAACGTGCAAACACAAAAATATTTCTTTACACGCAAAAGATGTTGTTTGGCGACTGAACACCGATGAAGACAAAGAAATTGTTGTAAATGCTTTAAACGGCGAGCAAATAAAAACAAAACTTCCGTCGATAATGAACTATTTTATTGTACGAAGAAAAGACGGATTTCCTTCTTATCAATTAGCCTCGCTGATTGATGATGTGTTTTATAATATTGATTTAATTGTGCGTGGTGAGGATTTGTGGCATTCTACTTTGGCGCAGTTGTATTTGGCTTCTGTTTTAAAACAAGAGCGTTTTTTAAACGCAAGCTTTCATCATCATGCTTTGCTTACCAATGCACAGGGCGAAAAATTATCAAAATCGGCAGGTGATACTTCTGTACGTTTTTTAAGAGAGCAGGGGAAAACGAGGGAGGAGGTTGTGGCATTGCTGCGGTAAATTTTTGAGCAGAATTTAGAAACTGTTTCAATTTTATTTCAGAAATTCAATAATCTCCACATCAAGAACAGAAGCAATTTTGTGAAGCGTTTTAATGGTAACGTTTATTCTGCCTTTTTCTATGTGAATGAGCGCAGATTTGTCAATATCGCACACATAGCCCAACTCATTACTTGTAAGCCCTTTTTGTTTTCGTATGGCGGTAATGTTTTGCTCTATTTTGCTCAGGGTATCTTCTGCTTTCATCTATGGCTAATTTGACCATATCCCGAAAAAAATAAGGTGAGTTTTATCTCATCTGTTGTTTTTTATATGTATTATATCTTTGCTTTTGACTACATTTGAAATGTGCCGTAATGATTTTATGAGAGAATAAAAATTAAGAGATTTTTGTAAGTAGTCTGTGAATAAAAAATTTCTTAAAAAAATAAATTATAAACATAAA
Organism: Bacteroidota bacterium; assembly: GCA_019638705.1. GTDB lineage: Bacteria > Bacteroidota > Bacteroidia > B-17B0 > Aurantibacillaceae > Aurantibacillus. Next base: position 23,202 of record JAHBTI010000003.1, on the reverse strand, counting down.
AAACACCAAGTCACAATGAAAAAACACACTCACAACAACGCGAACACACATACAAAAAGCCTTTGTAAAAAACAAAATGTTGTTTTTCTATTTTTTATTTTCCTGATGATGATGTCGGGAAGAGGGATTACACAAACGCAAACCATTACACCGCAAATTACGCCCAACGGTATATTTGATAAGGTGTATGACAGATTTGGAAATGAATACAACTTGGCAGATTTACAAGTGCAAGTTCCCGCGAGCAGCACAGGTACGGGAATGGTTATTAATTCTGTACCAACTACTTCTTTTCAGGCGGGGTATTTTACTCTGTATTTTGATGTTAAACAACAACAGGGAACTCCATTCTTACAAACTGTGGCGGCACAAACATTGATATGTCAGTTTTTTATTGATATTTCCAATTTTATTCATTCGGATATACCCTTAGGTTCTATTAATATATACATTTCCGATTATCCTTTTATTCTTACTTCTACTAACTCTATTCCTTACACTCATCCCGCACAAGCAAGTTCTTTTTATTGTTTCCCGACAAACCCAAGTAATCCCAATGCGGGTTTGATGGACGGCTTGGTTCACCGCGCTTTAATATCAGGGCTTGACCCCTATCAAAATATTCCTATTGTTTATACGAACACCTTTGTTTCCTTACCCATACCATCTCCGTCAATCACCCAAGCAAATTTTTATCATGGCATATTGTTGATTAATCCTGATGCTTCTAATGCCCCTATTGCACAATGGAATACTGACCTTTTATCTCTGCCGCTTAGCTCACCACCTCAAATTGATTTGTACACTGTTTTATTACATGAAGTAGGGCATATGCTTGGGTTTGCTTCTCTGACTCACAGCACAGGAATTTCTTATTTTGGTCAAAACAACAATTATTATGAGCATTATGATACTTTTTTGAAAGATGCCGGCGGAAATCCTTTGTTATCACAGACCTCAGCTGGCAGCTATTCTTTTACCGCCTCGCTTTCGGCAATACTGCCTTCTGTCAGTACCTGTTCGGCAGCCATTCAGTTTTCCACACCAAGTGTTTGGCTAAAGGTTCGCACTCCAAATCCGTATAACGGTTTAAGCCATTTTGAAGATTTGTGCAGCACCCCTGCTTTTACTCCCCAATTACCGTCCGGCTGCCCGTCTCCTACTGAAGATAAGTATTTTGTCATGTCCTATCCAAACGTAGGTTCATGTTATACGAAACGCTATTATAAAGACGAAGAACGTTTAGCCCTTTGCGCTTTGGGCTATTCTCTCGGTTCAAACGGTTCTTACAGCAGTTCTCCTGTTATTTATCACAGCTCTTACTCCTTAGTTACATCTCCCTCAACAACTTTATATCCTTTCATGGGTGGAGGACTCAGCACCTATACCTACCCCACAGGAGCTTGCACACCCACAAACGTCATCGGTATAAACGACGGCTTACAAAACGGTGCTTACAGCTTTACCACGTCAGGCAGCAGTTACAGCATTTCGTTGGCAACTTTGCTGGCAAATGATATACCCTCGTCGGGCTTGTCCATATCTGCCTCGTCGGTGAGTTCGGTCTATTCCAATGCAACGGTAAGCGTTGCGGGTGGCAGCTTAATAGTGAATGCCACGCAGGGCGCAGGTTTAACGGTACTAAAATATTATCCTGACGACGGGACGATAACGGGTAATGCCACCTACGTGTTTGTATATTTTATGTCGGCGAACTGCAATGCTTCCAATGCTTGTAACATGGTGCAAAATGCAGGTTTTGAAAGCACTAACGCAGGGGCAGCGTGTGGTGGTGCAATGAGCAACACAACACAATTAGTAAGTTGTTGGGAAAGTTTTGGTAATGCAGTAGCCATTACGCGCAGTTGTACCACAGGCACAACATATAATTTGGGCGTAAACACCATAGGTTCTGCAACGCCAATGAACAGTTTTAACGGCACGGGTAATGACCGCGTAGTGGGCTTGTATTGCAGCCCGAGCGGCAGCGTAGGTAGTGTAATAAAAAATAATCTTTCATCGCCCCTAATGTTCGGCACGCCCTACAGGCTCTCGTTTATGGCGGCAAATGTAACAAGTACGGCACAGGGCTTTAACACTAACAATGCGCCTGTGGTAATTACAATCGCAACGTATTCGGCTAACAATGCTGTTGGCATACCTACTGTGGGCTTATATACGATAGGGCAATTCACTATAAATTCTGTAAACACATGGACACAGATTATTCAGGTTTTTACATTTACAAGTTCTATTAATCATACGGCTTTGTATGTGGACATAAGTCCTGTGGGCAGTTCCACTACAAATTTAATGTGCTATTTAGATGAATTTGTGCTTGTGCCTGCGGCAAATCCTTCGTTTAATCATGCACCAATATGCGGCAATTCAAGCATTACAGATATGGCGGCTCATACTTCTACCTCTTCCGTGGGCACGTTTTCGGGCAATTATGTGAGCTATGACAGCGGTACAGGGCAGTATCATTTTAATTCACCGCCCGTGCCGCTTGCTTCGGGCAACACATACCCTATAGCTTACACTTATACAAACGGCAGTTGTGTGAGCACGGAATATTATATGATTTCTGTTTCAAACAGCGAAAACACCGTAACACCTAACGCCACCACAATATGCCCGTACACTTCGCTTACGCTTACCGCACTCGGAAATTACAGTACGCTTGTGTGGCAACCGGGTACTGAAACTACAAGCTCCATTGTTGTTACACCCACCGTAAGCACAATTTATAGCGTTACTACGGTAATGTCAAACACACTTTGCAGCTTTACCGAAACGATTGGCATTGATGTGCCTGCTGCAATAAGTTCAAGTGTAGGATATACTTTGTTAGACCCATGGACATACTTCAACGGTGGGCTTAACGGCACTTATACCGCTGTTTCGCCCAATACTTTTGGAGGATATTTTATCACTTCCGATATATGGATTAACGGAGTTCCTGTTATATGGGTTAATAGTGCTGTTACATTTTCAAATGCTGATGTTATTTTTGCGCCCAATTTAAAACTTATTGTAAGCGACGGCACTACGCTTGACATCATTGGTTCGCACCTGCATACCTGCGAGGGCGAAATGTGGCAAGGAATAGAGGTGGAAGAGAACGCTGTATTATATATTGATGAAGACGGTAACGGAAAAAGTACATTTATAGAAGATGCTGTTAAAGCCATTTCATATACTAAAATATACAACAATGTTCCGTATTCTAATATTGATGTACACAACACCGTATTTAATAAAAATCACACGGATATTGCTGTTACTGAAACGTTGACGTACTTACCTTACAACAACGATTTTTTAAACGTGGATAACTGCGTATTTACCTGCCGCGATTTACCTTTTACGAATGATAATTGGGCTTCGGTAAGCACCTCATCGCTTGGCTTACGCCATGCTGCTTCTTCTACCACAGAGACAGCCACACCCTATTTGCACGATAACGATTACGCGCCCGCCACGCTGAAAGCCCCTTACGCAGGGCAAACCTCGTTTTGCGGTATTAGTTTAAACAGCGTGGGTTATACTGATGTTTCAACAAGTCCTAATACTTATTATGGCGTAACCATTGGTGACAGCACCGATGCCAACAACTTTAATTTGTTTGATAACCACAGCAGGGCTTTTATATACGCCGAAAACAGCAATCTGACATTAAAAAACAATGTATTTCAAAACAGAAACAGTCCGTATAGCGGGCTTATGCTCCCAAATTATATCCCTTCGTCGGCAGTAATGTACCAAAGCTTAGACAACACCAACCGACTGTTGGATATGAGTGCTGTAAGCAAAGCCACGGGCAACCGTTTTTGGAACTGCTCGCAGGGCGTGTGGGGCAAAAATATTTTTGATTTCAGATTGAGTAATGCCATTATGCGCAGCACACAAACACAGGTTGGTATTTCACCGCAAGCCTACCTCTTGGGTGGCGGAGTACACGGGCTAACGCTGAACAGCAACCGCGTAAACTATTACATTACCAACAACGAGTTTACCAATATTGGGAATGCCATTAATATACCCATATCGTTGGCGCAGGTATCGGGTGGCTTTAGCCCCGTTTACGGCAACACGCTTTCTATTATAGCCATACACAACAATACCTTTAGCGCGGGTACGCCAAGCAATAACGGCTTTATGAACCAAGCCGTAAGCATTACTAACCCGCTTGGCGTAGTGCCAATCACGCCTTCGGTATTGCCGCAATCGCCTGCACTGTTTCCAAGCTACGATTGGAACAGGGCACATTACGACCCGGCAATTACTTTTTTTCACCCCACGGGAATTAGCATAACCGATAACCAAATAAACCGCGTATGGAATGGTATTAGTGTAAACGGCATTACCAACTTTCCTGTATGGATTGCAAAAAACAGTTTAACTTTAACCGAACACCCCATCGGCTGGACACAGCGCGGCATAGAACTTAGCAACGGTATAGCAAATTTTTTGACAGGCGATGCGCAGTATGTGTGGCGGAATGAGGTGCAGGGCGCGGGCAACAGCACTGCAAACATAAGCCTTGTATATTGCTGCCAAAATACGGGTTATCAATCGCCGCGCGTGGTATGTAACAATACAAAAAATGCCAACAAAGGTTTTGTATTTGCGGGGCTTAACGCAACCTCATCGCTTACCGCTATGCATTGGCTTGGTAACAGCATGGATAACATGACTAACGGCATGCGCCTGGAGGGTTACGCTACGGCTACTAACACCTTTGAAGGCATAATTGGGCAGCAGGGCAACAGCAGCACGGGCATGGGCAATGCTTGGATTGGTGGTACTGCTGCTTGGACGGGAACTACAAACTACGGTATTTGGTCTGAAAGCTCCAATACTACCAGCTCACCTTTGTATGTATGGTCATCAGTTTCTAACACACCGCCGAATACTGACGGAAATCCTCCTTTCGGTGCTTGGTCTTATGCAACCAGCACCGCTGTTGTAACAAGTCCATATTATGCTTTTCATTGTGATTGGACACAAGCCCGATTAGAAGCAAATCCTTTTAATCCTGATTTTGACAATGCTTTGCAAGCCTATTTGGCAAAGGCGCAGTTATATCAGTTTTTGCGCTATAACGACAGCATAAGAACAAACGATAATGATATGTCAGATTGGTACGATGATATTACGGGCACTACCAATTTAGGTCAATTAGCTTTGGCGCAGGAAAAATTATATACGGGACATTATACCGAAGCGCAAAGCATATTAAGCGCATTGAGTGCCGAAAATTACATTGAGGCAAATGACATAAACTACTATAATTTATATGCTGATTATTTGCAAATTCTTACTGACGAAGATGCAATATTTACCCCTGATGACAGCCTTGCTTTAATAACTATGGCTAATCTATGCCCTATTGAATACGGCGCAAGTGTTTATAAAGCAAGAGCCTTGTTTAACAGCATATTTAATACAGTGATGATGTATGAAGATTGTAATGCAGAAAGCATGGGTGAGAGGTTTGCTGTAACTTCTCAAGATGAAAGTTTAAATATTCAGCAAGCAGAAAATTGGCAAATAGACTTATTTCCCAACCCCACAAGCAATAGAGTTACAGTTAAAAGCAGTATAGAAAAAGACAACTTAATTATTCGTATCTGTGATTTGACAGGCAGGGTGCTTGTATCACAACAAATAAGAACAGAAAATTACATTTTCTCTGTGGATTTGCACTTAATAAATGGGGCTTATATTACCACAATTACTAATGAACATGGTAAAACTATTTCTAAAAAACTGCTTATTGCTAAGTGGTAACAGTTGTGTTTCTATAAAACACACCAAGTTGCTAATGCAACTTGGTGTGTTTTTATTTTGCTTAACAGCGCAGCGCAGCGCAGCGCAGCGCATAGGTAACTATATTGCTAATGGTGATTTTGAAAAATATTATGATTGCTCAACACCCTACATGATACAAAAAGCTAAGTATTGGACAGGTATAGATACATCATGTGGGGGCGGGGTATGGTTAAGCATATGTAATGGAAAAGTGCCTAAATGGTCGGCAGGAGGAGTAATAGACTCTTATCAATATCCACATTCAGGGCAAGCGTTCTATGGTGGAGTTTTTTATTACACAACTTTCACTCCAACCGAGCAGCGAACACCTGCAAGAAACCGCTTAAAAGCCACATTGAAGGAGGGAAAAAACTACTGCGTTAAATTTTATGCTAATGTTTCAAATGGAAGCCCTTACGGTATAGATGGTATTGGCGCATATTTTGGCGGAAACGAGATAGATACTATAACTTATTGCCATGTACCTTTAAGCTATTTAACACCACAAGTGCAAAACCTGCAGGGCAATATTATTACAGACACTTTAAATTGGATACCAATAACAGGCACATTTACTGCCAACGGCACAGAAAAATATTTGGTACTTAGTAATTTTTTATCAAATGAGGATACAGATACTTTAATGATAAACCCGACACATTTACCAATGATATATTCGGAGTTTTGTATAGATGATGTAAGCTGCATACCCATAGATTTAGAAGCCTACGCAGGCAGAGATACCACCATATTTATAGGCGATAGCGTGTATATAGGGCGTGAAAACGATTTTGCCATTGATACAGGTTGCGTGTGGTACAAGCTGCCAAGCACCACAGCCATAGATACCATAAGCGGTATGTGGGTAAAGCCACCAATAGGAACGCATACTTACGTTGTGCGGCAGGAGTTGGAGTGCAGCAGTTTGAAATGGGACACGGTGATTGTGAATGTGAAAGAGAAAATTATTGATACGACAGGAGTTGAGGAGTTTGAAGATGAGAGTTTAAAGTTGAGAGTTTACCCGAACCCCGTTTCTTCAGTTATGAGTGTTGAGTTAGGAGTTATGAATGGCGAGGTGGAAATTAAAATAATTGATGTGCTTGGGAAAGAGTTGAAAGATGAAAATTTAAAGTTGAAAGAGGGCAAAGGGGAAATAGATGTGAGTGGGTTAGAGAATGGCATTTACATTTTAAAAATCACCAACAAGCAGCAAAAAACAATCAGTAAAAAGTTGGTGATTGCAAAATGAAAAATTATTTTTTGATACTATGTTTTTTGATTTGTTGTAAAGGCAATGCTCAACGCGTGGGGAACTATGTGGCAAATGGTAGTTTTGAACAATCTTATACTTGTTTGGTGGTAAAAAACTGGATGAGTATCGATTCTTCGAACGTCTGGTGGGCGGGAGCAGCAGGCGTATGTAATGGTTCTGTCCCTTTCTCAAATGGCTCATATCAATATCCTCATTCGGGACAAAATCATCTTATTACAAATTTTTATTACCCTTCTGCAATAAGAGGGTATCCTAAAAACCGTTTAAAATCTACTTTGCAGGCAGGGAAAACCTATTGTGTAAGGTTTTATGTAAATCTTTTTGACTATGACCCCTATGGTATGGACGGCTTCGCTGCATATTTTGGAGGTAGTGAAATAGATACTATAACACATTGTAATATACCATTAACATATATTACCCCACAGGTAAAAAACCCACAAGGTAATATTATAACAGATACACTAAATTGGGTAGCTATAACAGGTACGTTTACCGCCAACGGCACAGAAAAATATTTAGTGTTGGGAAATTTTTTATCTGATGAAGACACAGATACTTTACTTATAAATCCTGCGGAAACATGGAGAGGTGTGGGTGTAGATTTATATATCGACGACGTAAGTTGCATAGAAGTAGATTTACCCGCTTACGCGGGCAGAGATACTACCATATTTTTAAACGATAGTGTATATATAGGGCGGGAAAACGACTTTGCTATTGATACAGGTTGCGTATGGTACAAGCTGCCAAATACTACGGCAATAGATACTATAAGCGGGTTTTGGGTAAAGCCACCAATAGGTACGCATACTTACGTTGTGCGGCAGGAGTTAGAGTGCAGCAGCTTAAAATGGGACACGGTTGTGGTAACGGTAAAGGAAAAAGTTGATACGACAGACATAAACGTAAACGAATTAAGAATTGAAAATGAAAAGTTGAGAATTTACCCGAACCCGACGAGCGGAATGTTAAATGTTGAATGTGAAATGTTGAATGGGGAAGCGGAATTGCAGGTAATAACTATTTTGGGTAAGGTTATTAAACATTCAATAGTAACAACTAAACATTCTCAAATAGATGTGAGTGGTTTGGATAATGGGATTTATTTTGTAAATTTTAAAGTTGAAAAATATGGGAACGTTACGAAGAAACTTATTATTTCAAAATGAAAAATTATTTTTTGATAGTACTTCTTTTAAATCCCCCCTTGGGGGGTGGGGGGGCTTATACACTACCAATTTAGGGCAATTAGCTTTGGCGCAGGAAAAATTATATACGGGACATTATACCGAAGCGCGAAGTATATTAGCAGCATTAAGTACCGAAAATTACATTGAGGCAAATGACATAAACTACTACAATTTGTACGCTGATTATTTGCAAATTCTTACGGACGAAGATGCAACATTTACCCCTGATGACAGCCTTGCATTAACAAACATGGCTAATCTATGCCCTATTGAATACGGCGCAAGCATTTACAAAGCAAGAGCCTTGTTTAACAGCATTTATAATTTGGTGCTGGCGTATCAAGATTGCAACGTGAGCGGTGAAGAAGCGAGGTTTGCAACTGCACAGTCAGAGATTTCAAATCAATCAACAGAGCATTGGAGTATAGAGATGTTTCCAAATCCTGCACAAAATGAAGTAACATTAAGAAGTAATAATGAAAACGAAGACTTGAAGATTGTTATTACCGATGTATTAAACAGAAAGTTATTAGACAAACGAGTAAAAATAAATGCCTTTGTTACAAGCATGGAACTGAACTTAATTAATGGCGCGTATGTGGTAACTATTACTAATAAGCAAAACAAAACCATTGCTAAAAAACTATTGATTGCAAAATGAAAAAATTAATAATTGTGTTGTGTTGTGTTGTGTTGTGTTGTTAAGGCGCAGCGTATAGGTAACTATGTGAACAATGGTAGTTTTGAAAAAATAATTGGAAATTGTACTTTTCCGGCAATTGCTACTTATTGGTCAGGCGTTGATTCTACACAATGTCTATCTGGGGGGGGCTGGTATAGTGTGTGTAATGGATATGTGCCTATAAATAACTATGCATATCAATATCCTCATTCAGGAAACGCATACATGATTACAGGTCTGAATAGTCAGCCAAGTAACTCTAGAGGGCACTTAAAAAACCGTTTAAAAGCAAATTTGCGGGCGGGTAAAACTTATTGTGTAAGATTTCATGTGAATATAACGGATAACAGTACTTATGGTATAGACGGCTTTGGAGCGTATTTCGGGGATAATAATTTAGACACTATTACAATATGTGGTGTGCCCTTAACGCATCTTAACCCACAGGTGCAAAACCCGCAGGGCAATGTTATTACAGACACCGTTAATTGGACGGCAATAACAGGTACGTTTACAGCCAACGGCACAGAAAAATTTTTGCTGTTGGGAAATTTTTTAGCAAACGAAGATTTATCTACTTTAGTAGTAAACCCCACAAATTTGCCCGAGATATACACGAATGTACTAATAGACGCTGTTTCGTGCATAGAACTTGATTTGCCCGCTTACGCAGGCAGAGATACCACCATATTTTTAAATGATAGCGTGTATATAGGCAGAGAAAACGACTTTGCTATAGATACAGGCTGTGTGTGGTACAAGCTGCCAAACACCACAGCCATGGATACCATAAGCGGTATGTGGGTAAAGCCACCAATAGGTACGCATACTTACGTTGTGCGGCAGGAGTTGGAGTGCAGTAGTTTGAAGTGGGACACGGTGATTGTGAATGTGAAAGTTGTTGATACCACAGATATAAACGTAAACGAATTAAGAATTGAGAATGAAAAATTGAAAATTTACCCGAACCCGACAAGCGGAATGTTAAATGTTGAATGTTTAATGCTTAATGGGGAAGCGGAATTGCAAATAATAACTATTTTGGGTGAGGTAATTAAACATTCAATAGTAACAACTAAACATTCTCAAATAGATGTGAGCGGGTTAGAGAATGGAATTTATTTTGTGATGCTTTCAGACAAAGAAAAAAGAAGTGTAATTAAGAAGTTGATTATTGCGAAGTGAAAAATTGTTTTTTGATAGTGTTGATTTTGTGCTGCATTAGAGGCAAATCGCAATGCGACGGTGGCACAGCGTTTGATTACATATACTCTCAAACGCCCAAAGGCTATGCCGCAGACGCGAATATGTATCACATATTGAGGAACGACAAAGTTGCCAGAGAAAAGTATTATAACGATTGGTATAATAAAATGACGGCTACAACCAATCTTGGGGAATTAGAAAATGTTTTTGAAACCTTGCTTAATGGAAATTATGAAGCGGCACGGAAAATGCTAAAGAGCATAACTGTTGCAAATAAAGTAGAAGAAAAAATTATTAGCTTTTATCGGTTGTATGCAAATTATTTTCAAACTGTAAAAGAAAGCACAACCTATGCTCCTAATGATAGCCTCAAATTATTAAACATGGCTCATCTATGTCTTAATGAATACGGCGCAAGTATTTATAGAGCGCGTGAATTATACAAAAACCTTTATAAAACAGTTGTAAAGTATGAAGATTGTAAATGTTTGGAAACAGACACAAGGTTTGTAGCTTCAAACACACAAACTCCAAACTAAAACAAAGGTGGCACATTGAATTGTTTCCTAACCCTGCACAAAACAAAATAACTTTGAAAAGCAAAAATGAAACAGAAGATTTACAGGTAGAAATTACAGATGTTTGGGGCAGAAAAGTGGTAAACAAACGTGTGAAGTTGAAAGATTACACAACTGATATGGAAATAGATTTGATTAACGGCGTGTATTTTGTGCGCTTTACCAATTCAGAAAATAAAATTAACGTGAAAAAATTAACGATTGCAAAATGAGAAATTACGTTTTGATAGTGTTGGTTTTGTTTTGCTTTAGCGGTAAATCGCAACGTATTGGTAATTATGTGAGCAATGGCAGCTTTGAGGAATATTTTATTTGTTCTGCACCACCTTCTTATACTTGGGCTGTAAAAGATTGGTGGGGAACAGATTTATCATGTCAAGGATTTGGTTTTTTTAGTACTTGTCTTGACCGAGTACCTTATTGGTCAGGTTGTTATCAATATCCCCGTTCAGGAGAATCATACATTCTATTATCTACTGTGTATTGGTATAATCATACACTAAGAGCGAATGCTAAAAATTGGTTAAAATCTAATTTACAAGCGGGTAAAACGTATTGTGTGAAATTTTATGTAAATATTTCAAATCCGAGTACTTATGGCATAGATGGTATAGGTGCATATTTTGGCGGTAATGAAGTAGATACAGTAGAATGCAATGTTGCTTTAACCTATATTGCACCGCAAATACAAAATCCGCAAGGAAACATTATCACTGATACACTAAATTGGGTAGCTATAACAGGCACATTTACTGCCAACGGTACAGAAAAATATTTGTTGATTGGTAATTTTTTGTCAAGTGATAATACAGAAACTTTATTAATAAATCCAAACACATCATCAATAATGTTTACAGACATGGGTATAGACGACATAAGCTGCATACCCATAGATTTAGAAGCCTACGCAGGCAGAGATACTACCATATTTTTAAACGATAGCGTATATATAGGCAGAGAAAACGACTTTGCCATTGATACAGGTTGCGTGTGGTACAAGCTGCCAAGCACAACAGCCATAGATACCATGAGTGGTATGTGGGTAAAACCTGCATTGGGTACACATACTTATGTAGTAAGGCAGGAGTTAGAGTGCAGCCCTTTGAAATGGGATACGGTGATTGTGAATGTGAAAGAGAAAATTATTGATACGACAGGAATTAAAAAGTTTGAAGTTGGAGGTTTGAAGTTAGAAGTTTACCCTAATCCTGCAAATGATTTAATAAAGGTTGAAAGTAGCATACCAAATGAAGAATTGGATATTTTAATTATTGATGTAACAGGCAGAACGGTGTTAAACAAAAAAGCAGAAATAAAAAATTACACAAGCGATGTGGAACTGAATTTATCAAACGGCGTTTACATTTTAAAAATCACAAACAAGCAACAAAAAACAATCAGTAAAAAGTTGATTATTGCAAAATGAAAAATATTTTTTTGATGTACTGCTTTTAAATTCCCCCTTGGGGGGTTGGGGGGCTTCAAATCCCCAGTTTCTCTTTTAATTTAGCATACCCTGTTCGGCTCAACGGAATTTTCTTTCCGTTTTTTAAGAGCGCGATATAGGTGTTTTTTTCCATAGGCTCTATGCGGGTGAGTTGCTGCAAATTGATGATATACGAGCGGTGTGTTCTAAAAAACAGTTCGGTATCCAACACATCTTCGTAATAATTCATGGTTTTTTTCTTCAAAAAATAATTGTCTTTGGTAAACAATTTCACATAATCGTCAAAGGCTTCAATGTAAACTATGTCGTGCACGGGAACGATTGAAATTTCGTTGTTTACTTTCACCACAATTCTGTTTTGTTCTTCGGGTTGCTTGTTGTGCTGTTCCAACAAGGTCTCCATGTTTTTTTCTTCCTCGTTTTTATTTTTTGATAACCATTTTTCTATCGCCGAATTGAAACGCTCCTTGCTGAAGGGTTTTAATAAATAATCAACCGCGTTGGCTTCAAAAGCTTTAATGGCGTATTCGTCAAAAGCAGTTGCAAAAATTACGGAAGGAACCTGGTCTAACAATTCCAGCATTTCAAAACCGTTTATTTTCGGCATTTGTATATCCAAAAAAATTAAATCGGGCTTGTGTTGCATAATTGCTTTCACTCCTTCGTAACCGTTGTTACACTCGGCAACGAGTTCAAAATCTTTTCGCGCCTGCAAATATTCAATTACAATGCTTCGTGCCAAAGGTTCATCGTCTATGATGATAATTTTTTTCATATCAAACAGTTTGCGGAATTTTTAATCGTGTAATAAAAATAGTTTCTTGTTTTTCGGTAGTCAATAAATCATTGCGGGAATAGAGTAAAAACAAACGGCGTTGCACCGATGTCAAACCAAAGCCCGTTCCTTTCTTTGCATTTTGCGTTTGTTCGTCAAAGGGATTTTTTACTTCCACAATTAAGTTTGAATTTTCAACGTGTGCTTTTATGCTCACGGTAATTTCGTCAATCGTTCCGTAAAGCCCAAATTTTATGGCATTTTCAACAATTGGTTGTAAAAGCAAATGCGGAATTTTTGCCTGCTCTGTATTTTCATCACAATTCAAATCAATGTTGAGGCGATGACCGAAACGCACTTTTTCAATATCCAAATACAAACTTAAATGCTGCAATTCTTCTTTAAAGAAAATAGTTTCCTGCTCGTCTTTTTTCAAGGTGCCGCGCAAAAAATCAGAAAGCTGATAAATCATTTTCCGCGCTTCTTCGGGTTTAGAACCTGCGAGCGCGCTGATTGAATTTAAGCTGTTAAACAAAAAATGCGGTTGTAATTGTTGTCGCAATTTAATGAGTTCAGCTTCTTTGGCTAATTGTTTGGTTTCCGTTTCGCGCTGCTCTTGGTTGGTTTGCTCTTGCATGGAATTAGCCGTCAAATTCAAAATATTTACAAATGACATCATCATCAAAGCAAACACAAAACGCACAGGCATTGAAGCCTCCAAGAAATTCAGATAATCTGCATTTGAAACATAAATGTATTGCAACAACCATTTAAACACATTGCACAACACAACGGTAATGAAAAGCGCAAACACCACAAGGTAAATTCTGTTTGACCTGTCGGGCTTATAATAGCGATACAGGCAACTTGCGGCACAAGCCGAAAGCCCAATTACTCCGTTGAAAATAAGAGCGTCTGTTATGGAAATGCTCCAGCTTAAATTTAAACGGTGAAGCACAAAGGTTTGCACCAATGTCCAAAAAATCCACCAAAGAAAATATCCGAGTGTAATTCGTTTAAAAGAATATGTTGTTGCGATTTTCAAAAAAGCAATTAAGCAAATGTTAGATTTTTTGCCTGAATTTCCATAGACTTTTGCCGGACATAAGAAATAAAAGAATGGCTGTCTTTTATTTTGCGTGTGTTTGAATACACCTGCTCGCCGTCTTTGATTGTGTCAAGCAAATAAATTTCAGACACATCAATAAATGTCCAGTTCACTAATTGATTGCTGTTGTTTATAAAACTTTCTTCTTCTCTGCGCCCCACGTTACGGGCTTTTAAGAATGCGCTTTCCAAATCATGTGCTTCTATCATGCGAATTTGTTCGTCAAATTCTGTGTGGGCGGAGTTTTCAATGTTCACATTAAAAATAAGTTTGGCAAGATATTTTTTCATTTGAGAGAGATTTTTGAATTATTTTTTTGATTAAAAACTTTTTATTTCAATGCCGCCAAACACTACTGTGCCAACAAGCACCAATGTTTTTGCGGGTTCGCTGCTCACGTTGGGTTGCACAGGGCGTTTGTCTTCCACGCTGCCAAGAACCGCTACAATTTCAGATTTTATTTCCCAATGTGCAGGTACAAGCAATTTTGTTCCGCCAAACACTTGGGTAATTTCCAAGGTAGCTTTTTCCTCAATGTCGGCTTGCATTAAATTTAATTCTGTTCCGCCAAACACATTGCTGATTTCCCCGCCCGTAAATTTTTTGGAAATGATATTTTTTTTCACACCTGCAAAAAATGTAGAGCTGTCAATGTAATCATCGCTCAAGGTTTGTTCGCACATTTTATAATGCTCGTGCATCATTTGTTGACGGCGTTCAAAAGGATTTTGATGTCTTTGATGTTTGGCATAGTGTTGTTGCTCGTGAATTTTTTTAAAGTAACGAAACATGGCGCGTCTGCGGGCGTTTTTTGGTTTGAAGATAACTGCCAAGCCAATGATGATAAGCAGCACGGGAATAATAAAAGGCTTGATGTGCATTTCGGGATAAAAATCGGTGAGCAGAAAAACACCGCCAACGCCCACCAAAACCACCCAGCTCGGGTGCATGAATTTATGTTTTACGGCTGTAACTATGCCAATGCCGATAAGCAACATTTTCCATGTAAACAACCAGTCTGGGATTTCTACGCCCACTTCGCGCAGCAAAAAAATTGTGCCGATTGCCACGAGTAAAAGCCCGCCCATAATTTTTCCGCGACGGCGTGTTTTTTCCAAATCCCGCCACATTTTATTGTTGTCAAATTTGTTATCAAATTTTTCCGGATTTTGTTCCTGATTTTCCATTGCTCTTTAATTTTTTTGTAAAAGTATGGCAGGAATTTTCGCTCCGCAAGAGGCAGTCGGTAATATGACAGCCGTAGGCGGTGAACGGTAATTAGGCGGCGGTGAACGGTAATTTTTTGAAAATGCTTTTAGCGTTTTTGGAACTTTATTCCACTACCATTTCAAACGGCAGCCTCGCTTGCACGCCTTTCATGTTCATTACGCTGCGCACTTGTTTTAAATACATATACGCTGAACCGAGATTTTTTTTCAGCATGGCTTCTTCAAACTCTTCTTGTTTTTCTTTGGTAAGTTGGTCAATTAAACTTGTTTGTTTTGGTAATTCTTCCAGTTTGTAATTTTCAATTTTTGCTTGTTTGGCGGCATAAGCAATGGCATCATGTAATCCGCCGAGCTCGTCCACCAATTTTATTTTCAACGCGTCAGTTCCGCTCCACACGCGCCCTTGCCCAATACTGTCCACTTCGCTTTGTGTCATGCCTCTGCCTTGCGCCACAAGTTTGGTAAAGGTGTCGTAAATTCTTTCCACGCTTGTTTGAACTTTGTCGCGTTCAAATTCCGATAAGCTGCGCACGCCGCTGAAAAAATCGCTGAAGCTGTTAGTTTTTACGGTATCGGTGGTAATGCCCAATTTATTTTCCAATGTTTTTTGAATGTTTGGCACAACGCCAAACACACCGATAGACCCCGTGATTGTATTGGGTTGCGCAAAAATTCTGTCAGCCGCGCAACTGATGTAATACCCACCGCTTGCCGCCAAATCGCCCATGCTCACCACAAAAGGTTTTTCTTTTTTGGCGAGCGTAACTTCGCGCCAAATCACATCGCTTGCCAGCGCGCTGCCGCCGGGCGAGTTTACACGCAATACAATGGCTTTTATTTTATCGTTTAAACGTGCTTCTTTAATGGCGCGGGCAATTCTGTCGCTGCCAATGGTTTCATCGTTGCCTTCGCCGCCGCCAATTTCGCCAACGGCATAAATCACGGCAATTTTGTTTGATTTTAATTCGTCGCTTTCTTCTTTATCTTTTGTTTTTTTTGCTTTGGCTTCGTAATCTGCCATATTCACAAACTTGTATTTGTCGCTTTCTTTCAGCCCTATTTTCTTTTTCAGTTCGGCAATTACTTCGTCCTCGTAAGCGGCGGCATCAATCATTTTTTTGTTTACGGCATCTTCCGGGAATTGTATGTGTAAATTATTGGCAAGGCGGTTTAATTCTTCGCTGCTGATGTTGCGGCTTTTTGAAATGTCGGCTAAAATTTGTTTCCAAATACTTCCCAAAAACACTTGGTATTGCTGGCGGTTGGCGGCACTCATTTTATCTGACATAAAAGGCTCTACGGCACTTTTAAATTTTCCGTGACGAAAAATTTGCATCTCTATATCTAATTTTTCAAACATTTTTTTAAAGAACATAAGATTTGCGCTTAATCCTTTCCAAATAAAATTTCCCTGCGGATTGAGAAATACTTTGTTTGACACCGAAGCCAGATAATAATCGCCCTGCGTGTAATTCTCGGAATAGCTGTAAATAAATTTGCCCGATGTTTTAAAATCTTCCAACGCATCGCGCAACTCGTTTAGCGTGGCAAAACCTGCGTTTAAACTTTTAAACGAAAGGTAAATGCCTTTTATTTTATCATCGGTTTTTGCATAGTTAATTTTTTTAATGAGCGCGTTTAAACCCACGTTTTTTTCGCGTTTAATTAATTCCTCAATCGGGTCTTCTTTTTTCTGACGGTCAATAATCGGGTCATTAAACTCTAATTTTAAAATAGAATTTTCTTTCAGGCTTGCTTTTGTGCCTGTGTCTTTAAGCGAAGAAATGCTTGTGCTGATAACTGCCGCAATAATGCCGCCGATGATGAGGGCAGAAATTGCCAAACCGATGATGGAACCGAAAAATGCGCCGAAAAATTGTTTCATAAATTCTGATTGTTTTTATTTGCGGAGCAAAAGTAAGTATTAAACACATTGAAACACCAACAAAGTATGAACCTTGTTTTTTTGGGCTTGGGCGGCAACACAGGCAACCGCTTGGAAAATTTGAAACGCGCCGTAAATGCTTTGCAAAAAAGCTGCGGCAGGGTTTTAAAGCAATCTTCGGTTTACGAAACGGAGGCGTGGGGTTTTGTTTCCCACAAAAATTATTTAAACCAAGTGGTGAGTTTGGAAACCGCATTAAGCCCGCAGCAACTTTTGAAAGAAATTTTAAACATTGAAAGCGAGTTGGGCAGAACGCGCAGCGAAAACCGCTATTCCGACAGAAGTTTGGACATTGACATTTTGCTGTTTAACGGTGAAATTATTTCGGCAGAAAACCTTGAAATTCCGCATCCGCGCCTTCATGAGCGCAGGTTTGTGTTAGTGCCCTTAAACGATGTTGCGCCAACCGTTATGCACCCTGTTTTAAAAAAAACGCTTTCTGAATTATTGAAAAACTGCCAAGATACCTTGCTTGTAGAAAAATATTCGCAAGAAAATTTTGGCTAAGCAATTCAAAACACATACTTTTATCTTTCTATCAAAAAAAGCAGGAATGAAAAAATTAAACCCTCTTTTACTACCAATCTTATTTTTGAGTTTGTTTTGTCGTGCAGAAATTGCCGTAATAGGTGTTACCAAACTCAACAACGTGAAACTAACCAACACGCAAATTACGATTAAAGAAAAAGAAAGCGGAAAAATCATTCAGTCGTTCAGCACAAAATCAAAATCGGATTTTATGGTGGAAGTGCCGTTTGGAAAAGTATATCAGGTATATTTTCATAACCCGAAAAGCCCCGTGATGTTTTTGGAAATTTACGGTGATGCTGTTCCAAAAGAAAAGCACGACTATACCATGGATTTCCACATGGGCGATGTGTCCTTTTATGACCGCAAAGACAACGATGTGGATACCTCCGTTTTTAAAGATGCCTTTTACAAAATTATTTTTGACGGCAACAAAAGAATGATTGATGATGCGGAATACAACACGGCTTTTGCCGAAAGAATAATTAAAAAATCGGTTGCGGTAAAAAATGAAGAAACAAGCTCATCAGTATTTACCGGAAAAATTTTGTTAAGCAACGATTTGCCTGCCGCAAATAAAAAAATGTATCTGATAGACAAGCAGGGCGGCGTTATAAAATCTACACTCACCAACCGTTACGGAGCATTTGTGTTTAACAACGTTATACCCGAGCAGATAGATTTGGTAAGAATGGAATTAGACGACCCAGGCGATTTAGATGCAATTTACAAAGTTATTGATGCGAAAAAAAATGTGGTTGCCACTCTGAAACCCTTAAACGGCAACATAACTTGGGAAAACAGAACAACCGATTTTATAGACAATGATTACACCTCAAACATTGGCGGCAAATTAATTTTATCATCGGCAAAAGAAAAAAAATTCTTTGCCGAAAAAACGGTGTACCTCTGCAACAGCTATCACACCATTTTAAGAAAAACAAAAACTACCCCCCTTGGCACGTTTGCGTTTGAAGACATTAAGCCCGACAACACCTACTACATTTGCATTGACAAAAACGAAGCCGGACACGACACAAAAATTGATTTACTGAGCAAAGACGATAAATACGTTGCCACATTAGACTCTTTGATTGCCGAAAGGTGGTCAGTGAAATTTCGTTCAGCCGACATGGATAAAAAATACAACGATATTACCATAGAAGACAATGAAATGAAAATGGGCGTGAGAGGCACGGTGTATGGCGACAACATAAATAACCCCATCGGAAAACTGAAAATTATTTTGCTGAACGACAATTACCAACCCATTGACAGTGTGGTTACAGACAATCTCGGCATATTTAAGTTTAAATATCTGCCGTTTTTAAAACGCTTTTTCTTGAGTGCCGAAAACTCAGACAACTCCTTAGATGTGTTTAAAAACATTTTAATTTACAGCAACGATAACAGCCTGATTAAAATTATGACACATCAAAAAGGTTTAAAATTTACTTACAAACCTTTGGAAACAGAAGTATCGAGCCTGCGCGATATTGAAATAGACGACCCATGGTTAGATTTGGTGAGTAAACCAAGTGAGCAAAAAAAATCAAGTGAGCAAAAAACAGAAGCACCACAAACGCAGGAAAAACACATTACCGAAAATATTTTGTTTGAAACAGCCAAGTGGGACATTACGCCGCAGGCAAAAGATATTTTAGACAAAATTGTGTTTGTACTGAAATCAAACACCGCTTTAAAAATTGAAATTGGCGCACATACCGACAGCAAAGGCTCTGAACTAAGCAACATGACCTTGAGTGAGAACCGTGCCAAAACGGTGCGCGAATACATTGTAAAATCGGGTGTAAACGCCAAACGCATTATTTCAAAAGGTTACGGCGAAACAAAATTAGTAAACAATTGTGGCGATAACCAACCGTGCAGCGAAGCCGAACACGCGCAAAACCGCCGTATAGAATTTAAAATACTGGAAGAATAGATAACCACAGAGACACAAAGAACACAGAGAAAAAAGAATATAAAAAACTCCGTGTCCTCCGTGTCTTTGTGGTGAGAAACAATAAAAAAATGAAGACGACTGAAATAAAATTTAAAGTGAGCGTTGATGAAAATCATTTGCCGTATAACATAGAATGGGAAGCACCCGATTCGGGCGAAAAAAGCAAGTGCAAAAGCCTTATGGTTGCTCTTTGGGACGAGAAAGAAAACAATACCCTGCGCATAGATTTGTGGACAAAAGACATGAGCATTGATGAGATGAAAAAATTTTATCATCAAAATATTGTTACGCTTACCGACACCTATCTTCGCGCCACAGGCGACGATGCTACTGCGCAAAAAGTGAAAAAAATATTTTCGGAAATCGGGAAAGAGATTGGAGTGTTGAAATAGAAGTTTTAACGACAGGATTAACACACTTACTCCCACTCAATCGTAGCCGGCGGTTTAGAACTAATGTCGTAAACAACGCGATTTACGCCTTTTACTTTATTAATAATTTCGTTGCTCATTTTTGCCAAAAACTCGTAAGGCAAATGACACCAATCCGCCGTCATGCCGTCGGTTGAAGAAACTGCGCGCAAGGCAACTACATTTTCGTAAGTACGTTCATCGCCCATTACGCCCACACTTTGGATGGGTAAAAATATTGCGCCTGCTTGCCAAACTTGCGAATACAAATCGTGAGATTTTAAACCGTTAATAAAAATAGCATCAACTTCCTGCAAAATTCTCACTTTCTCTTCGGTAATTTCTCCGAGTATGCGAATGGCTAATCCCGGACCGGGAAACGGGTGGCGGTTTAAAATATTTTCGTCCAATCCTAATGTTTTTCCTACGCGGCGCACTTCGTCTTTAAACAAACTTCGCAAAGGCTCAACTACTTTTAATTTCATGTAATCAGGCAAACCGCCAACGTTGTGATGTGATTTAATGGTTGCCGAAGGACCTTTTACGCTCACGCTTTCAATCACATCGGGATAAATTGTGCCTTGCGCCAACCATTTGGCATCGGTAATCAGTTTTGATTCTTCGTCAAATACGTCCACAAAAATTTTGCCGATTGCTTTGCGTTTTTTTTCAGGGTCTGACGTGCCGTGCAAGGCATCGTAAAATTTATTTTTTGCGTTTACGCCTTTCACGTTCAAGCCCATGTGCTTGTATGAATCCAACACACTTTCAAATTCGTTTTTGCGCAACAAACCGTTGTCCACAAAAATGCAATACAAGTTTTTTCCGATTGCTTTGTGTAATAACATTGCCGCCACGCTGCTGTCCACACCACCGCTCAAACCGAGAATAACTTTATCATCACCGATTGTTTTTTTCAAATCGGCAACGCTTGTTTCCACAAACGAATTTGGTGTCCAAGAGCCTTTGCAGCCGCAAATGTCAAACACAAAATTTTTCAATAATTGTGTTCCCTCTGTGCTGTGATACACTTCGGGGTGAAACTGAATACAAAATGTTTTTTCGTTTTCAATAGCGTAAGCCGCCACTTTCACGTCGTGCGTGCTGGCAATAATTTTATAA
This sequence comes from Bacteroidota bacterium, assembly GCA_019638705.1. Classification (GTDB taxonomy): domain Bacteria; phylum Bacteroidota; class Bacteroidia; order B-17B0; family Aurantibacillaceae; genus Aurantibacillus. The sequence goes on along the minus strand of JAHBTI010000003.1, from coordinate 1,920 downwards.
TTGTTTGGAATGGATAAAATCGTGTCGGCGTGGCTCATCCACACTTGCGAGTTTTGCGAAACATCTTTCATCAAGGGATTGCCGTTATCTGCAAATTCCAAATGCGCACGACCGTATTCGCGTGAATTGGATTTACCGACTTCGCCGCCGTAAAAATGCGCCAAATATTGCGCACCATAACACACGCCGAGCAAAGGCAGTTTGCCCTTAATTTCGCTCAAATCGGGCTTTGGCGGGTTTTCTTCGCGCACGCTGTGCGGACTTCCCGAAAGGATAACGCCTTTAATGTCGGGCGTAATTTTTGGAATTTTATTGTAAGGGTGAATTTCGCAATACACGTTCAATTCCCGCAAACGGCGGGCGATGAGCTGCGTGTACTGAGAACCGAAATCTAAAATCAGAATCTGTTCTTGCATAGAGAGCAAAAATACAATTTAATTTGCGGGGGAAAACTGTATGAAATCATGCCTTAAATATTTTTAATAAAAACGAACGATTTTTTTTGTGCGGGGTGGAATATTAGTATATTTGCAGCCTCAAAAACGGAAACGTGATTGAGAATTCGGGGTGTAGCGTAGCCCGGTATCGCGCCACATTTGGGATGTGGAGGTCGTCAGTTCGAATCTGGCCACCCCGACCGAACGAAAAAAGAAAAGCCTTTCAGAAATGAGAGGTTTTTTTGTTTTGGGTACTTTTCAAGAAAAAATCTATATAACTTTACAAGCACATGAAAACATACCGATTAAAAAACGCGGCTACGTTTAACATTACAAAAACAAAATTTAATCTTATTGCAAGCCCTGCCACGCTTGGTGAAATAAAGGTTTACAAAGATTTTTTTGGTTTTGACTTTGAAAAACTTTTTTTACAAAAACACATTGTGTATAAATTGCATATTGAAAACCAACCCGAACAGGTAATACAGGGTTTTGTAGCATTTAAGCCAAGCATTGGTATTTTGCTTTGTAAAAACATGGAAGTAAACAACATTAATAAAAAACCAAATCCGCTTTATGGCAACATTGGTAAAGCAATGATTGCTTTATGTTGTAAATATTCTTTTGATAACGATATGGACGGCTTTATTGGGTTTGAAGCAAAAAACAAGCTGTTTGATTATTACAAACGTTTTGGTGCAGAAATAAACCCATATCAGCGCAACGGTATGATTATACAAACCGAAAACGCAAAAAAACTAATTGATTTATACTTTTAAAAACCGTATATTTACATTATGGCAGCAACAAAAACAACCAAACGTAAAAAGGCATTTAATCCCGAAGATGAACCCGGAATGATGGTACCAATGACAAAAGACGGCGAGGCTGCCGCCATTAAATATGCTGCCGAACTACGAGCCAAAACTGCTGCTAAAAAGAAAAAATCTTCAGTGGCTTAATTTTTTCAACATCACTTACTTCCCCGATTTTCTTCGGTTATCGTCTTTACAAAGCATTTGGCAATTTTCCGCCGTTGTTTTTCCACCCTCGTGCCATGGCGTAATGTGGTCGGCTTCCATTTCGTTTAACTCAAAATGTTTTTTGCACTTCACACAAATTCCTTTTTGCCGTTCGTAGGCTTCGCGTTTTTGTTTATCGCTGAAGGCGCGAAGACTTAAATATTTTTCTTTGCGCGTTAAAACATATCCGTAAATACCCGACTTTTTGGTTACATCTTCGTCTTGCATTAATTCGGCAATTTCTTTTTCAATTTTTTTGGTGTCGTAAACAGTGTCTTTAAACTCGTTGTAAAATGTTCCCCATTCCACACCTTTCATTTCTTTACGGTAATTGGTAAACGTTGCTTTTACCCACGACAGCACATCTTGAAAATACCGCCACAAAGCACTCGCGTTTTGGTGGTGCTGGTGTTTGGACATATAATCTTCTATTTGTCCGTTTGAAATCCAATCAATAGCCG
>JAHBTI010000029.1 GCA_019638705.1 Bacteroidota bacterium | reverse complement strand
GTCCGTAAGCTGAAACGTGTCCTGTATCTGTTACGGTTAAAACATCGCCGCAACCGCTTGCACGCAGCCATTTATCGCCAATGTTGGCATTAAAGTTTACAACAGTATCAAACTTTGAACTGTTTTTATTATACAGATAAATAACGCCGTTATTTTCATAAGTGTAATAGGTTCTGAAATTATGAATAACTACTTTCGGATACACACTGAGGTTGCGATGCCAACAGGAAGTACACCCCGAAAATTTGCCGATAATTTTTTTACATACAATTTTGTTGATTGTGGTATCGCCTGTGTATTTTAATTCTACATATCCGTTTTTTACCATAGCCATACTATAAAAATTTTGTGAATATTCGAAATACCATGTTGCACCTTGCGGACACCATGTTGTATCTTGCGCACTAACTTTTACACCAAATAAAATTGCGATTGAAAAGAATACTAATTTTTTCATGATTTCTGTTTTTTAAATTTGTTATTCTGTGAACCTGCTATGAAAATAAAAACTCGCATGGGAAAAAATGTTTTTGGTTAAGTAAATGTAGTGAAAAATAAACCGCAGAGGCACAGAGTTTTTTACATTCTCTTAGCGTTTGTTTAAATTTAAACAGGCTCTTATTTTAAACTAACTGTTTAAGCCATATAAAATTTAAGCAGTTCCCCTTTGTTTTAATTAAATTATTCTGCTACTTTCGGCACTTTACTAAAAGAATTTTAATTATGACACAAACAACAGAACAAAAAGGGCACCCAAAGGGGCTTTGGTTTTTATTCGGAACTGAAATGTGGGAACGTTTTGGTTATTATTTAATGCTGGGGATTTTTTCTCTGTATATGCTCGACGGTTGGAACAACGGCGGTATGGGCTTCAGCCCCGGGCAAAAATCAGACATATACGGCACATATTTGGGTTTGGTTTACTTAACACCGTTTATTGGCGGTTTGTTAGCCGACCGTATTTTAGGCTATCGCCGCTCTATCATCTTTGGTGGGTTAATGATGGCAGCAGGTTATTTTATGCTTGCCGTTCATAATAACACAACTTTTTACATTGCGTTGTTACTCATCATTCTCGGAAACGGTTTTTTCAAACCAAACATTTCCACTATGGTTGGTAATCTTTACAGCAGCGATGATATGAAGGATAAAAAAGATGCAGGGTACAATATTTTTTACATGGGTATTAACATCGGCGCGTTCATCTGCAATTTTGTGGCAGCGTATATGCGTATCAATTTCGGTTGGGGATATGCTTTTGCAGCAGCGGGCGTAGGCATGTTGATTGGTGTGGTTATTTTCCTGCTCGGCACTAAACACATTAAGCATGTGGATATTGTAAAACCTTTGAGAGAGGGTGATATGCCAACGGGAAAAATTTTAGGTTTAACGGTATTACCCATGTTTATTTTCGGTGTTATCGGCTACTTAATTCCCGGAAATTTTTTAGGCTCTGATACCAACGATGCCTTTATTATTGGTTGTTTACCTGTGATTGCTTTCTTTATTTATTTGGCGTTTAAATCAGAAGCTAAAGAAAGCCGTGCTATTAAAGCCTTGTTAGCGGTGTTTACCTGCGTAATTTTATTCTTTGCCATTTTTCACCAAAACGGCGATGCTTTAACCGTGTGGGCAGAAGATTACACCGACAGACAAATGTCTGACGGAATTTCGGCAACAGCCGATAAATTAGGTATGGCGCAGGTTGTTGTAAACAACGATATTGTTTCTTTGCCGCAAGAGGAGTTTGACAGTGCCATTAATGCCATGCGCGCTCAGGCAGAAGCCATGCCCGCAGTAAGCAAAGAAGAATTGCAGGCGCGTGCTGATTTTTCTTCACAAATAGGGCAGTTGGAAAAATCACGCAAATATTTTTCTACGCTGTTGCCCGAACAAATTCCCGCAAAAGGACAAGATTTAAAATTGTATTCTACCGAATTGTATCAGTCCATTAATCCGTTTTGGGTGGTGTTTTTAACGCCATTGGTTGTAGGCGTGTTTTCATTTTTAAGAAGACGCAAAAAAGAACCAAGCACCCCTACAAAAATTGCCATTGGTTTGGTAATTACTGCCTTGTCGGCATTGGTAATGGTTGGCGCAGTTTTATCAACCAACAATTTAACCCTAAAAGCAGGTTCGTTTTGGTTAATTCTTTCTTACGGCGTAATTACTGTGGGTGAATTATGTTTGTCGCCAATGGGTTTATCGTTGGTGTCAAAACTATCGCCGCCGCGAATTACAGCCTTAATGATGGGCGGGTTTTTCCTGGCAATTTCAGTAGGGAACAAATTGTCGGGAATGCTCTCCAGCCTTTGGGAAGAGATTGAAGAAAAACAAAACTTTTTCCTGCTCAATTTCGCTTTGGTGTTAGGCGCAGCCATTTTGTTGTTTGCCATGCTTAAATGGCTCAACAGCGTAATGAAAGAGAACAACGTGCATTAATGACGAACGAAAATTCATTAGAACACATTCAAAACTTTAAAGGCAAGTACCCCAAGCAATTGTGGTACTTGTTTTTTAGTGAAATGTGGGAACGCTTTAGTTTCTACGGCATGCGCGGTATGCTGGTGTTCTTTATGGTGCATCAGCTGAACCTTGACGAAGTACAAGCCAATTTACAATATGGTGCAACGCAAGCCTTTGTATATGCCTTTACTTTTGTGGGCGGATTATTTGCCGATAAGATTTTGGGTTATCGTCGCTCTTTGTTTTGGGGCGGATTGCTGATGATTGTTGGTAGTATTGTATTAGCTATTGACCCGAAAACATTTTTCTTTTTGGGCATTGCGTTTAACATTGTAGGCACAGGATTTTTTAAACCCAATATTTCTGCCATTGTCGGAAATTTATATAAAGCGGGCGACCAAAGAGTGGACGCGGGATTTTCATTGTTTTATGCAGGTGTAAATCTCGGTGCATTAATGGGCGGTTATTTATGTATTGCTATTGGAAAGCGTGTGTTGTTTGAAAGTTTTGTTCCGCAAGGCTTGGAATGGAATGTGGCTTTTGGATTGGCAGCAGTCTTTATGATTGTGAGTTTGCTCACCTTTACGCAAACACAAAAAAGTTTGGCTACCATTGGTCTTTCACCGCTTCAACATTTGGAAAATAAAAAACGAAAACTGTATGAGTACCTCACCTTTATAGGCTCTCTGTTGCTTGTTCCTGTAATTTTAATTATGGTTTCTCACACAGAATATACCGATGTGTTTATGTACATCATTGGTCCTGTTTCCTTACTGTACATTGTTTACGAAATGAGAAATTTCACCGCCGATGAAAACAAAAAAATTATTGCGGCGGTGTTGTTTATGATTTTTTCCATTTTCTTTTGGTCGTTTTTTGAGCAGAGTGGGGGTTCATTAAGTTTGTTTGCCGCAAATAATTTAAGCAGCGATGTGCTTGGTATTCCGTTAGACCCGAACGGTGTAAATAATTCTTCCAACTCTTTGTTTGTGATTATTTTTGCCGCGCCGCTCGGAATGTTGTGGCTGTGGTTAAACAAACGCAAAGCCGAACCAAACACCGTTGTAAAATTCGGATTGGCATTTTTATTTCTCGCAGGCGGATTTTTTCTGTTTTATCAAACCCGATTTTTCAGCAACGAAAACGGCATTTCATCTTTGGGTGTGTTTACACTCGGTTGGTTTGTGATTACATTTGGTGAATTAAGTTTGTCGCCAATCGGCATGAGTATTATGACAAAACTCTCGCCACAAAAATTACAAGCCGTCATGATGGGTATGTGGTTTTTGGCAAGTGCTTACGGACAGTATTTTGCGGGACTGCTCGGCGCAAACATAGCCGAAGCATCAGAAAATTCAAGCAATTACGAGAAACTGTTGGTTTATACCAACGGTTATCATCAACTCGCGCTTTATTCTCTTCTTATCGGCGTTTTGATAATTGTGTGTTCGCCTTTCATTAAAAAGTTAATGGGTGGGGTGAAGTAAGTTTTTCTTTTACGGTAACCAAAAAACTTACTTCGTCAGTTCCATTGCCTCTACTTTGGTAATAATTTCGTTTTTAAACATGGCTATTACAAAAGCGCCGTTAAAGCCCTGATTTTTTAATTCCTGACGGTAGGTTTCGGCTTCGTCCCATGTTTTAAAGCTGCCTGCGGTGTAGCGTGTGCTGCCCGAAGCGGTTTGTTGTTTTTCAACGCCCTCTAAACCTTTTACCTGCTCGTCCATTTCCTGTACTTGCTGTCCGGGTTTTTTGTTTGTGCCAAGCTGCACTTTAAATGATACCAAGTTTTTGTTTATGGAGCTAAACGTTTTGGTTTCGTTTATGTCTTCCTGATAATCCTGATGTACCGATGCTCCCGCTTCTCTTAAAGTAATGCGTTCGCCGCCTCTGTATGCGGTAATAAAGGCATCGCTGTATCCTTCCACTACCAAGTCGGCACGCATGGCTGCCGCTTCCGATATGGTTCTGAAACCTTTGGTAACGTATTTGTATATGTTGTCGCTTGTGGTTAATTCAACTACGCCTGCATTTTTACTAAATACCGAAGAAGAAATTCGGTTTTTAAACGCACCTAATTGCACGCGATATACGATGTCTGTACCCGAAGCGGCAGTCGTGTTGTTATTGTTCTCCGATACTACTTTATTCAAATCCTCCTGCGTAAGCAGTTTTGGCGAGTTTGAATTTGCATCGTTGGGGTTTGTACCGCCACCGCCAATATCCATTCTCAAAAGGTCTTCAATTTCCTGCGACAGCAACAATTCCAATTCGTTATCCGGCATTTGCAAAATGCTTTTTCCTTTGGCTTTTACCTGCGATACACCTGCTGCCTCATGACCTTCGCTTCTGAACCCATCGCGGCGTTTTACCGCGGTGGACAGTTTTTCGTAGCTGCCTGTGGTATAAACCACCGTAGTTCCGTCATCAAGTGTGGTAGAATTAATATCGCCCACGCTTAACAAAAATGCCAGCTCGTCAGACGGAATAGCACCGTTGTAGCGCATTAATTCCACCGTGTAAATATTTTTTTCGCCGTCTTCTTCTTTAATTTTCTTTTTCTCTGAGGCGTACCAGTTTCCTACAATTTCAGTTTCCACATCTTTTGAGGTGGAATCATTCAAATAACGTTCGCGCCAGTCAGCCCAATACTCATCGCTTTGCCCCACGCCTCTGTCATTTACGGCTACCCCAAGCGGTGTATCCAATTCATCATCGCGGTAATTCGGTATGCCGTCTTTGTCATCGTCAAGTGGGCAACCCCTGCCGTTTACGGGCGCGCCAAGTTCTGTACCCAAACAGTCGTCTGCTATGTCAGGCACACCGTCACGGTCATCATCGGCATTGTCAGCCAGCCACAGGGCTTTAAATTTTGCCGTATCGCCGTACCACAAGGGGCGTTGTTTGGTAATTAAATCGTATTGCAGCGAAACAGAGGTGTAAGAAAAATTATCTCTGGATTTGTTTCCCATTCTGCTGCCCATGCCTTTGTTGGTAATGCCGTCAATGTAATCGGTGGTGGTAAGGTAGTATTGAAAGTTCATTTTAACATCTATGCGGTCGCTTACTTTGGCTATAAAGCCTATACCTAACGGAAACGCCCACGCACGTTCGGCATATTTGCCAAAACCGTCTTTGTTCAGTTCCCTGATGTCGGTTTCGTAATGGTAATCCCTTACAAGGTTTACGGCATTTTGTGCATTGGGTGCATGTTGCGGTAAACTTTTAATGCTGCCGTCGCTCCAGTAATAATAAGTGTTTCCGTTTTTATCTTTTAAATCGGTTTTGCTTAAAAACTCAAAACCCATAACACCCAAGCTCACATAAGGTCTTACCCTGTATTGGTCAGGAATAAAATTTCCGAAATCGTACAGCAGGTTTAAACCGCCTGCTCTTATTTCCGACTGAAAATTTTCCTGACGGTTGTTCAGCCATTCGTTTGCGCCCAGCTTGCCAAACAGCACCGCAAAGTTAAGCTGCAAATATCTTGTCAGGCGTTGCGAAATTGCCAAGTCAAAACCCGCGCGACCGCTCATAGGCGATTGCCAGTGCTTTTGATATAAATCGCCGTGAAACGCCATACGCCCCATGCCCAAAGCTATTTTTGGTTTAAACTGATAATCGGGCGTGTCATAACTTTCTTCGGGCGAAACTTTAAATTCGTCTTGTTGCAAAAATTCTATATCCACCGTTTCGGTGGGTACGGTTAAATTGTTGAGCACGGTGTACACCGAATCGCCAACGGTAACAGGTCCCATGGGGAAAGGATAAGGTTCGGGTTCGTTAATATAATATTCCAGTAATTGTTCGGGAGTTAAACTGTCAAGCTGTGCATATCTAAGCGAGTCGGGGTCTGACTGTGAATGCACAGACAGAACCGTAAAAAGTAAGAATAAGCCAGTGAGGAGTTTTTTCATGCTTTGTTTTTGCGAGATAAATGTAATCTTATTTTTTTATTTAAACCATTTTTGGTTAGTAATCATTAATGCTTCCTGAACGCTTATGCGTTTAGCCCCGTTGTACGCCACCACAAAGGCAGTTTTTACACCGTTATTTGCTCTTATTTGTTCGCGGTGGTCGCGGGCATTTTTATATTCGCCGTGCGAACCCACCATAAATTTTGAAAAACCGTCCTGCATATCGCTTGTTATGGTTTCGGTAATTTTAAATTTTTTCTTTAATCCTTGGGCATTTACTTTGGCTTTGGTAAATGCGCCAATTTGCACCATGTAGCTCATTTCGCCTTCTTTTTTTTCAAGGTTTTTACTTAACCGTTGCTTGTTTTCGTTTGCCGTTTGCTTATCTGTGTTTTTTTCATTTTTAGGCTTTTTATTTTCAACTTGCAGCTTTTGATTTTCAGCCTTTGGTTTTTCTTTTTCAATTTTCAACTTTTCACTCTCAACTTTCAACTTTTTATTTTCCGCTTGTTTTATTTTTGAACTGTCGGGCTTCACGCTTACGATTTCCGACTTGCGACTTGTTTCTTTCTCTTCATCGGCAAGGGCTTCAAGCAAATCAGGTTTCAGTTGGTGTGTTTTCATTTGATTGTGTTCAAGGTAAGTATATTCTCCGTGCAGGGTAGTTTCGTCCGCGCTGTTTCGGGTAATGCTGTACACTATTTCCAAAACATCTGCATCGGGTACGTTTGTCCACACAAATTTTATTTTTTGGTCAGAGAGCGAGTACGAACCGCCGTCGGTGCGCTGTGGCAGATAAACAAAATTATCGTGAGCATCGTCGCTGAATTTTGCAAAACCTGTGGTAAGTCCTTTGTTTATTTTTATGCGCACAAGGTATTCTTTTTTGCTTATGCGGGTTATGGTGCGTGTTGCCGAAACAATGCCCACAGGCTCTTGTCGCGCTTCAATGTCGGGCTGCCCGGGTGTTTCAGCCGATTGGCTGAGTACGCGGATTGTAGCCGCCGGCATGGCTACTTCTTTTTTCTCGTTATCTTCTTCGTAATAAAAATTAGCGGTAATTTTTTGATTGCCTGTTGCGGTTTCGCCTGCCACCACGGCTACTTTTACCGTAAGTTCTTCGGCATCGGGCAGCTCGTCCCATGTCCACTTTACAATATTGTCTGCCACCGCATACGCAGCTTGGGGTTTGGGGTCAATTTCGCCGATGGCAACAAAGCCTGCGGGCAGTTTACATTCAAAAATACCGTAGCCCACAAGGCTGCTTTTGTTTATGGTAAATGCAAATTCAACTTCGGTGGCGGCTTGTATGTTTGAGGGAACGTGGGCTGTAATAGTTACATCGCCCTCTCTGCGAAACAGGCTGATTAACAGAAACAGCAAAGGATTTATTGCGTAGAATAAATACTTAATCATGTTTCTAAAGGTAGCTTCATAATGCCAAGGGTTTTGGCAAGCAAAAGAGTGTTTTATAACATGAGTTTGTTAATTTGGAAACAAAGTTTTTTTTTACACTACGCTCTAAAGCCAATCACGCAAATATCGTCCACCTGTTCGTATTCACCTTTCCAGTTCAGGTGGGCTTGCCTGATGTGTTGTTCCTGCTCGGCAAAACTAAGGTGAGCATTAGCAAGAATTAATTCTTTAAATTTTCCTGTGCTGAATTTTTTGTTTCGTTCGCCGCCAAACTGGTCGGCGTAGCCGTCTGTAAAAACGTAAAATGTTTTGCTGCCGTCCAATTCTATTGTATGTGTGGTGTAAGCGATGGGTTCTTCCCTCTCTGAAGGCTTTGTGCCAATCGGAATTTTATCGGCTTTAATTTCGGTGAGTTCGCCATTTTGTACAATCCACAATGGGCGCATAGCTCCTGCATATTCCAGCGTGTTTTGGTGGTGATTGATTTTGCAAATGGCAATGTCCATGCCGTCTTTTGATTCCGATTCATCTTTGCGCAGCACTGCTAACACGCCTTTGTTTAAGTGCAGCAAAATTTCTTTAGGGTCTGTTATTTTCAGTTCGTTAATTACGCGGTTTAAAATATTGCTTCCTATCAAGCTCATAAATGCACCTGGAACTCCGTGTCCTGTACAGTCCACAGCGGCAATAATACTGAAATCGTTAAACGCGGTAAACCAATAAAAATCACCGCTCACAATATCTTTTGTCATGTACAACACAAAAGAATCAGGCAGCGATTTTTTAATGTGAACATCGCGGGGCAAAATGGCGTGCTGAATTTTTTTTGCGTAAAAAATACTGTCGGTAATGTCTTTGTTTTTTTCTTCAATCACATGGGCTTGTTTTTCAATTTCAGCCGTGCGCTCTGCCACACGTTTTTCAAGAATTAAATTTTCTTTTTTCAAGGCTCTTAAACGGTATTTAAAAAAAGAATAAATAGCAAATCCGCTTGCAGTAAGCACTATCAGCCAAAACCACCAACGCTTCCAAACAGGGGTTTTAATCATAAACGCATAGCCCGTTGGGTCGCTCCAAATACCTTCTTCGTTTTTTGCCTGAACCAAAAACGTGTAGATACCCGAATTAAGATTGTTGTAATTCACTATTTTTCCTTCATCGCTGTACAGCCATTCTTCTTCCAAACCGTGTAAGCGGTAACGAAAATGCAGTTTGTCGGGATTGCGCAACCAAATGCCGTCAAAACTAAGTGCAATGTTGTTTTGATTGTATTTGAATTTATAAATGGAATCCAAAGGAAAAGGTTTGTAATTGAGATAAAAACCTTTGATGTAAACACCGGGTTTTACCGAGTCGTGCTTTTCGTTATTTGCGCGGTAAGTGAGAATACCGTTGTTTGTGCCGCTGTACAAGGTATTACCGTGAATTAAAACAGCGTTTAAGTTCGGGTCTAATTCGCCTTCGGTAAAATCGTAGTACGAAATGCTGTTGTCTTTAATGTTTATTTTATCAATGCCTTTTGAATTTAAAACAAATAAAATCTCGTTGTTTGCAATAATTTGCTGAGGCTGCAATTCGCGCAAACCCTCGTTTTGTGTGAGGCTGATGAGTTTTTGTCCGTCGTATTTCAGCAAACCGTCTTCGTTTGAAATTGCCCAAATGTTATTGAGTTTATCTGTGCAAAGCGAGAACACAGTATTTGACATAAAGCCGAATTTTTTGGTGAGGTTGATAAACTTTCCGTTTTCAAGCATCTGCAAACCGCCGCCGTCAGTTGCCACAAACAGTTTTCCATTTTTGTCGGTAACAGAGGCATACACATATTCATTACCCAATCCGTTCGTTTCGGTAAATGTATTTTCAATGTTAAATGTATTTTCTTTTCCCCATTCCACATGCACTTTCACAAGTCCGCCGCCAAGCGTTGAAACATACATGGTGTTTTTATCGCTGAAAAAAATATGGCTGATGTTGTCGTTAGTCAGCATACTTTGCCTTGAATTATAAACAAAATTGCTTTTGCTGTCTGAACTTAAAACAATAATGCCGTTGCCGTAAGTGCCAAACCATATACTGCCGTCAGGGGCTTTGGTGGCACATGAAATGGTAAACTTATTAATGTCCTGAATGTTTTGAAACACTAAATTTCCCTTATCATTGCTCACCATTTTTGCAATGCCGTTTGTTGTGCCGTACCATATTGCATTGTTGTCGTCTGCTGCCAATGCCAATACCTGTTCATTTTCCAAACCGCTTGATGAGTTAATGAGGTTCAGCCGTTTTTCTTCCAACTGGCTGATTCCTTTTTTTGAGGCTATCCAAATGCCGCCTGCTTTGTCGGTCATCATTTGGTTTACAGATTCCAAACGCAACAAGTCCTGATAAGGACATAACAAAATGGCACTGTTTTTAATGCAAATTAAACCCTTACGTTCTGTGGCAACAATCATGGTTTTACCGCCGTCGCGCACGCTTGCATTTAGTACAGTTCCGTGTGTCCAGTCGGTGAAAAAACACAATTTTTCAATTTCCTGTTTTTGCAAGTTATAATAACACACACCCGAATCCTGCATAGAGATAAGCAGTTTTTCATCAACAAGAGAAATATCCCTCACAATGTTGTCGGGTAAGCCGTTTTTATCTGAAATGATTTTGAAATTAGGCGTAGTATCGGCATTGCTCAATTCAGTAATACCCGCATCAGTTGCACACCAAATGCGGTTTTTTTCATCGCCTGTAACTTTATAAATCACATCATCGCTTAAACCGTTTTCGGTTTTGTATGATGCAATTTTTTTCTTTTTTTTCTCGGCAAACGTGTAAAGCCCGTTTCCATAAGTGCCGATAAACAATACACCGTTGAGTTTATAAAACGAAGTAATGCGTTTTTTTTCTTCGCCGCTTGGAAGAATAATTGAATCTAATTTGTTTTTGAAAACGGAATACACTTTTCCGCTTTTTGTTCCAATCCACAGGGTTTCTTTGTCATCTGCATACAAGGCAGAAATATTTTGTTTCAAAATGTTTTGGTCTTTCAGCAGACGCACGGCAGTTTTTCCGTCGTATGTATAAACGCCTTCGTTCGTAGCAAGATAAATAAATCCGTCTATGTTTTGAAACGCGCAGTTTACAACAATATCTTTTTTGCCTGCAAACGAATAATGGTTTTTTACCTGAAATTGTGCGTTTAAAAAAGTGCTAAGGCAAATTAAACCAACAAGTATTTGATAAGATGCTCTCAAGAATTTTTTCAGGCTTTGGGTTTAAGAGCGGCTTTAACTTCTACTACAATAATAGAAGCAATTTTTTGATTGACCACTTTTGGAATTTTAATGTCGTGGTCTTCCAAAGGCACTTCAAAATTGGCATCAATATCAATAGTTTTATCTGTAATGTTGATTTTTACTTTTATGATTTTTTCTTTTTCAGCACCGTGAATGCTGAATACCCCTTTTGCTCTTACGGTGTATGTTCCTTTTTTAGAAAAATCAACATCTTCAATAATTTTTCCTTTAAACGTGGATTTGGGGTACTTGTCACTTTCAATATAATTTTCGCGAAAATGTTCTTTTTGCAGTTCGCTGTTAAAGCCGTTAAACGAATCAATATCAACCGAAAAAGCCACGTTTTTTGTCGCGCAGTCAAGCACACCGTTTGTTTTTTGCGACCGCGCTTTTATCAGTTCCAAAGGTGCTTCGGAAGTAAAATTAGTAACACCGTCTTTGCATACATAAATTTGCGCTTGTGCAAAGGCAGATAAAAAAATAAAAAAAAGCGGGAACAATTTTTTCATAGTCGGTAATTTTTTCAGGTAAATATAGCAATTAAAAATACTATATGCCAATATATACCCCAGTCTCAAAAACATTCTCCTATCGTAAAATAAAATCCCTGATTAAATTTGCTTGAATAGCCGTAATCCAAACGAATGTTGAGTTGTTCTTTTTGCAGCAAAGCAAAGCGTAAACCGCCGCCGTAACTGTATTTTAATTTCGTAAAATCAAAATCCGAATAATCATTAAAAACATTTCCTGTGCCGCCAAACAAGGTCATGCTGAAACGTTTGTACAAATGAATTCTGTATTCGGCAATTAAAGTAGTCATGTTGTTTCCGCGAAAACGCCCTTGATAAAAACCGCGCATATTGTCCACACCGCCAAAGGAAGCCATTTGTTTTAAAGGCGTACTGCCAAAGGTGGCGTAATTATATAATTGCGCGGCAAAAACCTGTCCTTTAAACGTTTTTTGAAAAAAACGAAAATCACAAATCCATTTTGTTACATCGTAATCCGAAAAAATTTCTTTTTTAAAGCCTGTAACCATACTTTGCAAAAACACGCCCTTGTTCGGAAAAAAACTGATGTTGCGTGTGTCATAACACAGGCTCAAACCCAAACCCGACATCTTGTAATCTTGCTTACCGTAAAAATTTTCAGTTTCAAAAATCCCTTTTTCTGCAAACCGAATGTTGTAAACGTATTGAAATTCGTAAAGCGCACCAATAAAAACAGTTTTGCTGATTTTCTTTTTTAAATGTGTGCTGAAAAAAATGTTCTGATAAATATACCGTTCCCACTCATTGTTTTTTGTTTCAGAGCCAATGCCCCAAAAGCGGTCAGGGAAATAACTGTGAGATAATTTGCTTTGCCAGATGTATTTTTGTTTCGGAAAATTTATACTTGCATCAATTGCCTGAACATTTTGTTGGCGCGTGGTTAAAAATCCAAACACCTGAATAATGGAAGTGCGCGTTAAAGTATCGTGCCTGTTTGATGTTTTAAACGACATAGAACCCGAAACACCATAACCGAAGCCTGTTTCGGGGGCATTGAAAACAACAGGCGCGGCAAGGTAGTGAATGTTTTTTGTGGTGTCGGTGAAAAATTGTGCGGGCAAATCCGGCGCAGAAACACAGAGCGTACAGCATAAAAAAATCTTTGCGACTTTATGATTACTGAATTTCACAGCGCAAAGAAACAAGAAAAAATTATAAGCTCTCAGGCTTGCCCTGCCGGTCCGCCAAAATTCATGGGAAAAGCCTGTTCAATGTCTTTTATTTTTCCGTTCAGTTGTTCAAATTTTTGAATGTTATCGGCTAAGGCTTTCAGCAAACGTTTGGCGTGTTGTGGTGTAAGAATAATACGCGATTTTACTCTCGCCTTAGGAATACCGGGCATAATTTTTACAAAGTCCAACACAAACTCGCTTTGCGAATGTGTGATAATAGCGAGGTTTGAATAAATACCTTCGGCAGTTTCTTCGTTTAACTCAATGTCTAACTGTTGTTGATTTTGATTTTCCATTGTTTTTTGAATAACACAAATGTATAAAATTTTGTGTTACTTTGAATGTATGGACATCTTTGGTTTAACTTGGAAAATTGTAAGTTTTCTATACCCACTCAATTCCTTTTTTCAAAAGGTTTAAAGTTTTTTCTTCGTCTGAATTTTTTTCAGGCTTGTAATCGTATTCCCAACTTGCAAATTTCGGGAGGCTCATTAAAATAGATTCGGTGCGCCCGTTGGTTTCCAAACCAAATTTTGTGCCTTTGTCATAGACTAAATTAAATTCTACATAACGTCCGCGCCGCAACAATTGCCATTGTTTTTGCTGTTCGGAAAAGGTTTTGTTTTTGTTGCGATTGATTATTTCCACATACACAGGCGCAAACAATTCGCCTACGTCTTTCCAAAAGGCAAGATTTTTTTCAAAACTCATGTCTGCACTTTCGTTTAAGCGGTCAAAGAAAATGCCGCCAATGCCCCGTGTTTCTTGGCGATGTGCGATATAAAAATAATCGTCAGCCCAAGTTTTAAATTTTTTGTAGTAATCGGGGTGATGTTTGTCGCAGACTTTTTTTAATTGCGCGTGAAAATATTTTGCGTCATTTTCTACAACGTAATGAGGTGTTAAATCAATGCCGCCGCCGAGCCAACGCACACCGTTATCCATTTCAAAATAACGCACGTTCATGTGAATGGTAGGCACTAAAGGGCTTTCGGGGTGAATAACGATAGATACGCCTGTGGCGAAAAATGCCAGCCCCTTCCCGTCCTTCCCCAAAGGGGAAGGTGATGAAACCGCATGTTCTTTTTCTCTGAATAAAAATTCGGGGGCATTTCCCTCAACTGCGCTAAAAGCAACACCGCCTTTTTCCAACACCGCACCATTTTTAATTACGCGCGTTCTTCCGCCACCGCCTTCGGGGCGTGTCCATGTTTCGGTTTCAAATTTTGATTTTCCGTCTGCGTTTTCTAATGCGCTGCAAATGTTGTCTTGCAATTGTTTCAGCCATTCTGCAATTTCAGTTCTGTTCATCATTTCCAACCTGTTTTTTGCAGTTGATAATTGTTGTACTTGAAAATGTAAACTCCGCGATTGTCAAAACCTGTGGTGTTATCGGGGCGGGCAAATTTAAAACGCATATAACCTGTTTCTTGCGAAAGCGTGTCTAAATTGTAAATAAAATCATGACCATATTCCCGCAAATTTTTTAAATAATAATGCGCAATGTCAAACCCGATAAAATAATATTCGCTCGGATAGGAGTTCTGTTGCGCTTTGTAGCTCTTTACGATTTTTTCGTAACAAGCGGTGTTGAGCAAATTGTATTGATGAGGAAAAGTGTAATTCAGTTGATTGAGATATTCCTGGTCAATATTTTCCATATCGGTAATGTTTTGCCAGCCGCACAGAATAACATCTTTTTTTGCAAACAAAGCCAACTGCGTGTTGAAATCCGTTACCAATACCTGGTTTCCGCTCAAGGATACAATAATATTTCTTGTATCGGGAACAAATTGTTTTTTCAGAGCTTCCATGTCTTTCACAATAATTACCGTGTCTTTTTCGGCTTTGCCCAAATATTTTAGTCTGCCGTCAAAATATTGTTTAAACGATTTCACAAAGGCAGTTTCGCGCTTATCCTTGTCGGGTGCGGCAAGCAGCATAATGCGGGCATTTTGGCTCATCAACGAATCCATGCAATAATCTGCCAAACTTTCCAACAACGTAAATTGCGACGGATTTGTTTTTGAAATAAACATATTGTCAAACAAAATTTTGTTTTGCTGCGTAATCGGCGAAACAATCGGAATATTTAATTCTTTGGCTTTTTGCGCCGCAATTTTAAAGCTGTTTGCGTACAAAGGTCCAAAAATAAAATCCAAATGTTTGAAGTCGTTATCGTTTACCAATTTTTTGAGTTTTAAGGAATCGCTGTCGTCAATGTCGTAAAGTTTCAAATTGAACTTGCAATTTATGGTACTCAAAGAATCCAATGCCTTTTTAAAACCCAAATAAAAATCAATGGACAAGCCTTCTATCATCGGGAAATTTTTGTGGAAGCGCGCCAAACTGTCCACGTCCAAACTTTTCAGTTCATCTAATTTAAAAGGCAAAATCAGCGCAATATTATAAGCGTTTTTTTTCTGTTTTGAAACAATTGGTCTGAATGTTGTATCGGGTAGGGGTGTTATGGCAGGTTGCGTTACCACAATATCTTCACGTTCTTTGTCTTTGTTTCTTTTGCGTTTTGGTTTTTCGCCAACAATAATTGTTTGCCCCTCCTTCAAACCGTTCACCAAATCCGGATTGTATTCGTTCAGCTTTTTTTCTTTAATGTCGTAACGTTTGCACAAAGAATAAACCGTTTCACCTTTTTGAACTAAGTGTGTATAATAAACAGTTGTGTCAATAGTTGGATTTGCAGCAACGGTGAAATTTTCAGAAGTTCCGCCAACGTATGGGATTTTAATTTGCTGTTCTGCCTTTGCGCCCGCCTGCAATTCGGGATTGAGAATGTACAAATCTTCCAAATTCACATTATACAATTTTGAAATGCTGTACAAACTCTGTCCTTTCTCAATGGTATGTATGTAATATTTTTTTCCGTCAATGGTTTGAATGTCGCGCGATTTTGTTTGCGAAAAAACAGTTCCACACAAAAAAACAAATGCGCACACAAGGAAAAATTTATTTAAAACAGTTTTCAAATTTTTTAGGCAAAGATAGGCTCAAAATGACATAATGCGTTATGATTTGTGTCATGTTCTTAACATTTAGTAACTGTTATTGAAAGAAAATCTTAACCTTGCCAAAAAGAAATTATCTGATAAATACAGAGGTACATTTTCTAAAGAAGATGCAAAAACTCTTTCACCAATTCTTCTGCTTTGGTGCAGGCTTCGGCAAGGTCTTCGTTTAAAATAAAAGTATCAAACAATTCGGCGGTTTTTAATTCTTTTTCGGCTTTGTCTAAGCGGCGGGCAATGCTTTCTTTGCTGTCGGTGCTTCTGAAATGCAAACGTTCTTCCAGAATTTTTATGCTTGGCGGCATTACAAAAACGGCAAGTGCATTATCACGAAACTGATTTTTTAAATTCAATCCGCCCTCTACATCAATATCAAAAATTACGGCTCTGCCTGTTTGCCATATACGTTCCACCTCCGTGCGCAGCGTGCCGTAATGCGTTCCTGCATACACTTCTTCCCATTCTAAAAATTCACTGTCGGCTACTTTTTGTTTAAAGTCTTCCGGGCTTAAATAATAGTAATCTTTGCCGTTTTCTTCTGCGCCGCGTTTTGGGCGGCTTGTAGCCGAAATAGAAAAGCCAATGTCGTCAGGAAATGTTTTAAGCAGATGGCGCACCAATGTTGTTTTACCTGAACCCGAAGGGGCTGAAAAAATAATCAATTTGCCGCTGTGCATAAAAAAAGGTGAAGCGCAAATATAAGATTTTGTGTGAACTTTGGGCAGTTATGTAATCTCGTGCTTGTAATCATACATGCTGCGGCGAATAACCTCCTGGGCTTCTTCTTTGTTGTAAACGTGTGTAATTTCGGTGCTGTGAACTTCTTCGCCGGGCATATTTTTGTACGTTAAAAAATAATGGTGCAGGCGATTGATAAGTGCTTTCGGAACTTCGTTTACATCTGTCCAGTTTCTGTAAACTTCGTCTTCTTTTAACACCGCAATAATTTTATCGTCTGCCTCGCCTTTGTCTAACATTCTGAAACCGCCGATTGGAACCGCGTTTAACAACAAGTCGCCGTGAGGGATATGACGGTCGGTTAAAACACAAATATCCAAAGGGTCGCCGTCGCCTGCCAAATTTGATTTTTTTGATTTTGAAGCGGCAAATTCAGCAACGGTTTTTCCGCAGTAAGTTTGAGGAATAAAACCATACAACGCAGGAATAATGTTTGAAAATTTTTGCGGACGGTCAATTTTTAAATAACCGCTTTCTTTGTCAATCTCATATTTCATGGTGTCGGTAGGAACAATTTCAATGAAAGCGGTAACTATTTCAGGCGTGTTTTTTCCTATGCTTACACCGTGCCAGGGGTGCGCTTTAAACTGTGATTTCATGCAGGGCAAATTTAGAAAATAGTTTAGGAAAGTGTTTGAATTTGTTTCAAAGCCATTTTTGCCTGTTTGTTGTTCGGGTTTTTCTTTAAAATTTTTTCTAAAATAAGTTTGGTGTTTTTGTAGTCTTTTATCGCTGCGTAATAGCCTGCCAAATTCAGCAGCAAAGGTTCGTAATCTGGATTTAACGCCAAGCCTTGTTGATACAATGCAAAGGCTTCGTTCGGTTTGTTTTGCAGCAATTTTAAATACCCCAAACTTGTGTATGCCGAACTGTTTTTCGGATGTTCTTTCAGCACAAATTCAAATTGTTTTTCGGCTGATGCTAATTGATTGTTTGCTGCCAAAGCCGCGCCGTATTTGTTTCTGAACTCCAAATTATACGGAGCTAAATCAACTGATTTTGAAAACCAACGTAATGCTTTTTGTAAATTTTGTGTGTTTAAAAATGCTTCGGCAATTTGGTAACTCGCCCAAGCATCTTTGTTGTCGTAACTTTTATGAATAAAAATTTTTTGATAACAATTTTCTTCGCCAAGTATGTTTACATAAAAAATAATTTTGTTGTAATCCTGTTTCATAAAACAAAGTTGCAACAAGGCATACACGTTTTTTTCAAGCAAAGTTTTCGGTGTGTCTTTTAAATACTTTTTTGCGGAATCAAGGTAAGTGGCGTTTTGCTCAAACTTTTCGTATTGCTGCAAATAAGCGCGGGCTTTGGTTAAAGAATCGGGTTGCTTTTCGTTGATGCAATACAAGCCAATGAAGGTTTTTATTTTCTCTTTTTCTTTTTTCGTAATGGGTTTACGAATAAAATGGTCGTGCACTGAAACGTGCGGAATATCGGTAGAACCTGATGAGGGCATGTGGCAGCTTACACAGTTTGAAGTTTTTAGTTTTGAGTTTTTAGTTTGCAGCCCGCAGTTTGCAACTTGCAGTTCTGCTAATCGCTGACTGCTGACCGCTTTCTGATTATGACAAGAATTACACGCATCGTTAAACGTGTTTTTATTTGTTTCTCTTACGCTCACATGCGGATTGTGGCAGGTAACACAGGTCAAAGCGTTTTTGTAAGGTTTTAAGTTGTGAGATGTCTCGACTTCGCTCGACATGACAGAAACCTTTTCCAACGATTTAATAAAACACTGACTTTGCTTTAATCTGTCGGCGTGTGAAGCCATAATAAATTCATCGTCGGCATTTTTATACTTTGGTAAGAATACAGAAATATAATCGCTTAGTTTTTGTCCGGGTTTAAAATCAAAAAAGGAATGATTGTTTTTTAACACGGCGTTTCCCTGCAAATGGCAGCGTTGGCAAATATCAAACTGCCTGTCAATAGACAATTTTGCGGGATTGACGATAGAATAATCAATGTATTTTGAGGTGTCAATTTTACTGCCTGTGCTGCGCTGTGCCACATGAATACTTCCCGCGCCGTGGCAGCGTTCGCAGTCAATTCCGTTTGGTAAGGAAGTGTATTTGTTTTCAGAGCCAAGCACAAAATCAGGATAGGCATTGTGGCAGGTCATGCACTCCAAACCAATTTTGCGGGAAAAGTGCGAATTAAAACCATTCTCAAAACCCGGGGGTAAGTCCCATTGTTTTTTTTGTGTGTAATAGGTCATCGGCATTTGATTAAGGTAACCGTTTACATTCTGCAAATGAGAATTGGTGTGTTGTCCCGAGCCTATGATGTAATTTACCTGTTCCGTTCTTGAAAAAATTGTGTCATGTCTTTCAAAACTATATTCAGTTACAAATCCGTACCCATAAGAGGTAGAAGCCATCAAAGCAGAAGCACTCGCATATTTTTCAAGTTTATGTTTTTTGATAAATAACCTGTCTTTCTTCCAATCCCAATCAGCCATATTGCCAAGTGTTGAATTAAGTGGTTTTTTTGCCCTAAGATACCTGAATGAGTGAGGGTCTCGTTCGACTTCTTCTACCCTTTCTGTAAAAGTTGTGTCATATTTTTTTGTGCGAAATTCTTTTATGTACAAACTGTCGTGCGCCCAAAATGCTTGGTAATGGAAATTTTCTATGTTATCGTAAACTAAAGTGTTTGAAAAATTTCCCGAAGATTTTTGTTTACCGGCAAGGTCAAAAGATTTTCCCATACCTGTTTCTATAAACGAATTGTAAATATCCTGATGACACAATTTGCAGGTGTTCATGCCCACGTACTTTGCCGTGTCCGAATGATTAAGATAAACCAACGTGTCCTTTTTTTCGGAATAATTTTTTTGGACAGAATTATCACAAAAATTAAAAACGAAGATTAGGAAAATCAGCGAAAGAAAAAGTATAGTAGTTTTAATTTTCATTAATAAGTTGCAAAAACCAAACATCTTCGTAATTATTCAGCCCTGTTTTGTGCCAAGATTTTTTTAAACCGCTTTTTTCAAAACCCGATTTCTCAAACAGGGCAAGGCTTGCAGCGTTTGAACTGTTTACATGAGCAAAAATTTGTTTGAGGTGCAAAACCGAAAAACAATACTGTTTTATCAATTCAATGCACTCAAAAGCACAACCGTTTTTACGAAAATCTTCGTGAATGTAAATGCCCAAACCGCACCGCGCGTGCTGAGGCTCAAATTCAAACAAATCAATCATGCCGATTGTTTTTCCGTCTGCCAAATTATTTACCATTAAGCGCAGTTGTTTGTTGGTGTAAATATCCTGATATGCCGTGTTTACAAATTCTTCCAACACAAATTGGCTGAACGGGATTTGCGTAAAACTCACATTCCACAACTTTTGGTCATTTTCCCAACGATACAACATATCGGCATCAGAGGGTTCAAGGGCGCGTAATGAAACTCTATTTCCTTTTAAAAACATTGAAAACGGCGAATTTAGTGATTAATGAACGGAAGAATGAATGATTTTCCTGTATTCAAAATAATTTTTCAATACCTTTTTCTTGTATATAAACTAAAATGTATATCTTTAGCTGCTTTATTAAACAAGGTTGTGTTGAAAATTAAAACCAAAATAGCATTAAGCATACTCGTGTTTGCTTCATTTTTTACCGCTGTTCAGGCTCAAAAAAAATACAGATATGAGTACGGCGGAGGTGTCGGTTTTTCCAATTATTTGGGAGATATTGGCGGATATTCAAAAGCAGGGCGTGGGTTTGTTTTGGATTTAAGACCCGATGCCACCCGCTGGAATACTATGGGCTATGTGCGTTATAAATTTCACGACAGGTTTGCCGTTAAAGGGGCTGTTAATTATATGCGCATTGCCGGCAATGACTGGAATTCTAAAAATCCCGGTCGTCATTACAGAAATGTGAGGTTTAGAAATGATATGTTTGACATACAAACCAATCTTCAGTTTTTGTTTATGAACAGCAACAAGCCTGTGGGCATTTTTTCCAAGTTTACCAATTTGTTTATTGCCGGTTATGGATTTGCGGGTATTGGGGCATATTACAGCAACCCAAAGGGTTATTATGAACCCACCGATGAGTGGGTGAGTTTGCGCCACCTGAGAACCGAAGGACAACGTGAAAAATATTCTATGTTTGGTGTGTGTGTGCCAATGGGTGTGGGCTTTACCTTTACTATCAGCAAGCGTTTGCAAGCGCACCGTTTTGGCATAGAGTTAAATTGGCGTTGGACACCCTCTGATTATCTGGACGATGTGAGTGGTGGTGCTAAAAACAGTATTGGCGAAAATCAAGACCCGACAAAAAACACGGGCGGCTATAAAGGTTGGGTTAATCCCGATTTATTGATAGGCGGAGCTAACGGACAAGCTGCTTATTTTAATAACCCGAGCACGCACTTACCCGCCGGCGAAACCATAGAAAGCAGCGGTCTTTCAGGCAACTATGGCTGGCAAGGCTACCAAAATGGTAAGGTTGTTAATCAAGCACCAAGAGGAAACCCAAACAGAGATTCTTACTTTACTCTTACTGTTACATACGGAGTTGCGTATAGAGCAAACTACACCAAAAGTCGCGGTAAAAAAATTCGCTCAATAAGACTTTAACAATTCACGTTTCTTCGCTAAGCTGCCTGTTGGTACAGTTTTCCGTCAAACGGGTGGCGGGCGGTGGTTTTTACAAGTATTTCTTTTTCAAAAGGCGTGCTGCGAATGGCTTCAAAAATCAGTTTGATTTCGCTCAGTTTATCTTCAAACAGGGCTTTGTGGCGGTGCGTAAAATTCATGGTTAAGTATTCATTAAACAGCCAGTTTATGGCATCAATGCTTTCTAAGTGGCGTTGCACGTTTTTCATCGGGCGAAGCAAAGTTTGCAGCTCGCGGGTGTAAGCCATAAATTGCAGGTAAGCGTAAGCCCCGCCATGCTCGTTGTTGTAATGAATGTTTTCAATTTTTTGAAAAGCGTTTTCTAATTTTTTTTGATTTCTCATACTACTGTGTTTTAAAATGTATGACACAAAATTACTACGCAAAGTGGTTTTTTGTTGCTACAATTTGTAGTATTTGTTTTTTTGGGAAAGCAAAGGGCTTGTTTTTTACCTTTGACAGAATATCATTATCTTCGCAAAACCGTACTTATTTACGACACAGCAAAAAAAGAAGATACGGGCGAGCGTATTTTGTTATCGGATTATCTGAAAAAACGAAAAGCAAAGTATGCCTAAATATACAGTCATATTATCTAAAAAAGCAAATTTGGAAATCAAAATATATTTTATGAAAAAACAATCTTTCTTTTTTGCAGCAGCAATTTTGTTATTTGTAATTAATGCCTTTGCAAAAACAACACTTGAAATGCCCAAAGGGTTTAAACAACAAAACACAGGCATCAGCTTTACCGAAAACAAAGGGCAGGTACATGACCAAAATTACCAAGCCCGCCCTGATGTATTGTACGGAGCTATGGCAGGTAATATGGCTGTACACATAAAAAACAACGGCGTAAGCTATCAGCTATACAGAGTGGATAAATACAAAGAAGTTGAAGATTTTAAAGCCCCCTTCTCCAATGGAGAAGGGCGGGGGGATGAGGCTTCGCAACAAACCATTTACCGCATAGATTTAAACTGGCTGAATTGCAATACCAATTTAACGAAAACAGAAGACGAAACCTTGCAGGGTTACATCAATTACTATTTAGAAAGCTGCCCCAACGGAGCTTTGAATGTAAAAAGTTACAAAGGCATTACACTAAACAATTTGTATAACGGCATTAATTTACATTACTACGAAAAAAACGGAGAACTAAAACACGACTACATTGTTGCGCCACATACGGATTACAAACAAATACAAGTGCAGGTAGAAGGTGCAGAGATAAGCCTAAACAAAGACGGTTCTTTGTTGCTCACAACACCATTAGGCAAAATACAGGAAGGCGCACCCATAGTTTACCAAAACAACAAGCAACTCAAAGCCAAATGGCAAATAAAAAATAATGTTTTGACTTTTGAAATAGAAAACTATAATCCCAATTTTGAGTTAATTATTGACCCTATCACCCGCTTGTGGGGAACTTATTATGGAGGAACGGGCGATGACCTTGGCTATTCTTGTGCCACAGATGCCTCTGGTAATGTGTATATGGCTGGTTGGACAACATCAAATACAGGGACAATAATTGCCACAACAGGAAGTCATCAGTCAACTTTCGGTGGCAGCAGCGATGCTTTTTTAGTGAAATTTAATACTGATGGTATCAGGCAATGGGCTACTTATTATGGTGGTTCGGGCTCTGAAGTCAGTTATTTTTGTGCTACTGATGTTTTAGGTAATGTATATCTGTCCGGACAAACAAATTCGAGTACAGGAACTGTTATTGCTACCGCTGGAAGTCAGCAATCAGCACCTGGAGGAGGAACAGATGCCTTTTTAGTAAAATTTGATGCAAACGGAATGCGTCAATGGGGAACCTATTATGGTGGAACGGGAGGTGAATTAGCTTATTCGTGTGCAACGGATGCTTCCGGCAATGTATATATGGCTGGTAATTCAACTTCAAGTGCAGCTGGTACGGTTATTGCTACGTCCGGTAGCCACCAATTTGCGCATGCAGGAGGTAGTATTGGCGATGCCTTTTTAGTAAAATTTAATAGCAATGGTGTCAGGCAATGGGGAACTTATTATGGTGGTTCAGGAAATGAATATGGCTACTCTTGCGCCACCGATGTTTCGGGCAATGTGTACTTGGCAGGCTCGACCACATACAGTACCGTCTCCGGTACCGTCATCGCTACTCCCAATGGTCATCAGTCAACGTATGGAGGAGGCGGTACTAATGCTTTTTTAACAAAATTCGATGCAAACGGTATTCGACAGTGGGGCACTTATTATGGTGGTTCTTCATATGGTATGTCATGCGCCACCGATGCTTCTGGCAATGTGTATTTGGTTGGGAGCACAAATTCAAGTATAAGTACAATAATAGCAACAACAGGAAGTCACCAGTCCGCACCAGGTGGTTTTTCGGATGCCTTTTTAGTTAAATTTGATGCGAGTGGTATTCGGCAATGGGGAAGTTATTATGGTGGTTCAAGCACAGATTATGGCTATTCTTGCTCTATTGACACTGGTGGTAATATTTATTTAGCAGGTTATACAGCCTCAAATACGAGTACAATTATTGCTACCGCCAACAGCTACCAACCTTCGTTTGGAGGAGGGGGGTACGATACCTTTTTGGCAATTTTTGATGCAAGTGGTGCTCGGCAATGGGCTACTTATTATGGGGGGACATCAAGTGATTATGGTTATTCTTGTGCTGTAGATGCTGGTGGCAATATGTATTTGACAGGTTATACCACTTCAAATACAGGTACAGCCATAGCTACCGTTGGTAGCCATCAGTCGGCTTATGGCGGCGGTAGTGGCGATGCGTTTTTAGTTAAGTTCAGAGATTGTGATATTTTAAACCCTGTTGCGGCTGGCACTGCCAGTGTGTGCAGCGGTGCAAGTATTAATTTAAGTGTAAGC
This sequence comes from Bacteroidota bacterium, assembly GCA_019638705.1. GTDB lineage: Bacteria > Bacteroidota > Bacteroidia > B-17B0 > Aurantibacillaceae > Aurantibacillus. The sequence goes on along the minus strand of JAHBTI010000029.1, from coordinate 13,744 downwards.
ATTACCGGTACAGTAATTCCAAATTACACTTGGGCAGGTCCCAATTCCTTTACTTCGTCTGTACAAAATCCAAGCATCAGCAATGCAAGTTCGCTTAATGTAGGGGTTTATACAGTAGCGGTAAATAACGTGGGCTGTATAGAAACATCTACTACCTTGGTAGCAAGCGCAGACCCAACTATTACAGTAAACAGCGGCTCAATTTGTATGGGTAGTAATTTTGTTATCACACCAAACGGCGCAAACACTTACACGATTACCGGCGGCAGTTTCACTGTAAGTCCAAATACAACAAGTTCTTATTCAGTAACGGGTACAAGTGCTTCGGGTTGTGTATCGGGTAATACGGCGGTAGCAAGCATAACAGTAAACTCTATACCTACGGTGAGTGTAAACAGCGGTAGCATTTGTGCGGGTAGTCATTTTGTTATTACACCAAGCGGTGCAAATACTTACACGGTTACAGGCAATAATTTTACTGTAAGCCCAAGCACACAAACATCGTATTCGGTTATTGGTAAAAGTGCACAAGGCTGCCTAAGTTCTAATACTGCTGTGGCAACTGTGAGTGTAAAGGCTGTACCAAGTATCAGCGTAACTGTAAGCAGTAATACCATTTGTGTAAACGAAACAAGTACGCTCTCTGTCAGCGGTGCAGATACTTACACATGGAGTACAAATGAAAACGCCGCAAACATCAGTGTAAATCCAAGTGTTACTACTGCTTACTCTGTAACAGGTACAAATACCAACGCTTGCACAAGCGCGGCTTCGGCAACGTTGTTTGTAGATGAATGTTTGGGAATTGGGAAATTAGAAATGCAACATGATAAATTAAAAATTTATCCAAACCCCGTTAGTTCAGTTCTTAGTGTTGAAAGCTCCCTGACCCCCAAAGGGGGAACAGTTGAAATTTCAATAACAGATGTGCTTGGGAAAAAGTTGAAAGATGAAAGTGTAAAGTTGAAAGAAGGGAAAGTGCAAATAAATGTGAGCGAAATTTCTAAAGGAATTTATTTTATAAAGGTTGGAAACGAAACGCGGAAGTTTGTGAAAGAGTAAGAAACTGTTTAAATTTTATTGTGTCACGTCGAGCGAAGTCGAGACGTGCTACCGATTTTTTATTAGAGAAACCATGTGTCACGTCGAGCGAAGTCGAGACGTGCTACCGAAACGTTCATTTCTCGACTTCGCTCGAAATGACATAACATTTTTCTGATATGAAATTTAAACAGTTTCTAATGTTGTTGCAGATTTGTCAAATTTAAAATTTGTCAAATCTTTTCAGCCAAACAATTTTGTTGCGCCCTGAAAGGGCAACTTATATACAGCGCAAGGCAATCGCCTTGCGCTGTTATATTATGTATCGCAACGCCTTGCGCTATTGTGTATATTTCAATCATAACGCATGGTATGTTGCCCTTTCAGGGCGTAATTGCATTTTTTTGTTGCTTGGGGCGTTGCCCCGAGCTAAATATAGTTTTGTCTTTCAGACAAACGCGCTGCCGAATAATTCTGTTTTTGCAGAGATATTTGACAAATGCAAACAGAGAACACACTCGCCAATTCTTTCTTATTTTTGTGCAAACACTAAATAAGATATTCATGCACAAATTTTTCATAGTTATACTTTTCCTTTTTAATGTTTTTCTTCTTAAAGCGCAAGACGAAGAAGAAACCAAAGACAAAAAATTCTGTCAGGACATTACCAACAAAAAAGCCATTGCCAATTATCAAAAAGGCATTGACAAAAAAAAGTACAAGAAACCCGAACGCATGGAGTTCTTAAAAAAGGCAATGGACACAGAACCCGATTTTGCCGAAGTTTATGTGGCATTTGGCTTGGAATTGGTGGCACGTTGCAAATTAGAAAACAAACCTTTTACCATTACGGTGGCGTATTTTAAAAAAGCACTTTCGCTGTGTCCGCAAGTACACAGCGAGCCGTATTACTACATTGGTTTTGATTATTACGAGCAGCAAAAAAACGATTCTGCTATTAAGTATTTGGAAAAATTTATTCTCTTTCAGTCTGATGATGAAAAAAAATTCGGCAAAGAATACGGCGGACAGTTGTATCAAGCCAAAATGATGGTAAAAACTGCCAAAAAAGAAAACGCATTGAAAAAAAATGTACCCTTTAATCCGCGTGTGGTGCATGGCGTTTCCACACAACGCGACGAGTATTTGGCATACATTTCCCCCGATGATAAAAACTGTTACTTTGTTCGCCGCTTGCCTGTAAAAAGCAGAAATCAGGTGTTTGAAAGTGACCAAGACCGCGAAGTATTTATGATTGCCAAGCGCGACAACACAGGGCAGTTTAACAGCGGCGAACCCATGAAACCACCGTTTAACACTACGGACGATAATCAGGGCAGTTGCAGCATTTCTATTGACAACAAACATTTATACTTTGCCATTAGCCGAGATGAGGGTGGCGCACAAAGCAACTGCGACATTTATGTGTGCGATGATATTGACGGGGAATGGAGCGACATAAAAAAATTAAGCCCCAACGTAAATCACCCCAAATATTGGGACAGCCAGCCCACCATTGCATCGGACGGACTTACACTTTATTTCGTAAGCGACCGCCCCGGCGGTTATGGCGGCATTGATATATGGCTTACAAAAAAAGACCCTGTTACAGGGCAATGGGGTGTGCCGCAAAATTTAGGACCAAGCATCAACACATCGGGCGATGAAAAAACACCTTTTATTCACAGCGACAGCGAAACCCTGTATTTCAGCAGCAACGGGCATTTGGGCTTTGGCGGTTACGATATTTATTATTCTCGCAAAGATGAAAAAGGGGAGTGGACAGAGGCTGAAAATATCGGTTCGCCCATTAACGGCGAAAGTGATGACACAGGTTTTTTTGTGAGCAGCGATGCAAAAACAGGATATTTTTTCAGCTACGATGAAGGTAAGGTGCAGGGCAGGGGCGTGGGGCGTTTTGATTTATACAGTTTTGAATTATACAAAGAAGCGCGTCCTCAGCAAATTTCTTTTGTAAAAGGAAACATTAAAGACAAAGAGGGGAATGCGGTTTCGGGCGCAGTTGTGGAACTGAAAGACATGAAAACAAAAGAAACTTCGTATGCCACGGTGGACAGCACAAGCGGCGAGTACATGGCTGCCGTGAAAAAGAAACATGATGTGTTGGTTACGATAAAAAAAGATTCCATTGCGTTTAATTCGCAAATTATTTCAACCGACAAACTGCCCGCTACCATTGACACCTTGCGCGAAATGAATATTGAAGTTGCCAAAGCAAAAGCAGGCAGCAGTTTCATTATTAATAATCTTTTATATACTACCAACAGCGCGGAACTGATGCCTGAAAGCCGCATTATTTTAGAAGGCTTTGCCGACTATTTAAAAACCAACGCAACGATTAAAATAGAAATTCAGGGGCACACGGATAATGTGGGTAACTTAAAAGACAACGAAGCCTTGAGCAGCAACCGCGCTTACACGGTAAAAGCCGTGTTGGAACAATTGGGTATTGACGGCAAACGTATTACTGCCAAAGGCTTTGGTGCAAACAAACCCATTGCCGATAACGATACCGAAACAGGTCGTGCAAAAAACCGCCGAACAGAGTTTTTGATTGTGGAAAAGTAAAAAAAGCCCCTCTCTCTTGGAGAGGGCTTGGGGTGAGGCTTATATCATCTCCACACTCCTCTTAATAAAACTCGTCAAACTTTCACCTTTTAGTAAACCTTGTGATAGCAAAGCCAAATCAGCGGTTTGCTTGGCGAGATTACTTTGTTTGTCGGAATTTGTTTCTGCCAAAATTTTTGAAATGAGCGGATGGTTGGTGTTCACAATCAAATTATACATATCGGGCATTGAGCCGTAAAATCCTGCGTTGCCGCCCATAGCTTGCATATCTTTCATGCGGCGCATAAATTCAGGGCGGGTAATAATCATCGGTGCATCTTTTTCGCTGAGGTTTTCAAATTTTACCGTGAATTGCTCTTTGTTGATTACGTTTTCAATCACAGGTTGCAATTGTTTTTGTTGTTCTTCGCTGAGTTTGCTGATTGTGTTATCGTCTTTCTTAATCAGATTATCAACGGTGTCGGCATCAACGCGAACAAACGAAACATCTTTCAGTTTGCTTTCCAAATGATTGATGTAATGCGGGTCAAGCATCGTGTCCATGAGCAACACTTCGTAACCGCGATTTTTTGCTGCATCAATGTAAGCGTGTTGTTCTTCTTTGTTGGTGGCGTAGAGATACACCAACTTTTTGTCTTTATCGGTTTGAGTAGCTTTTACATGATTTTCAAATTCTTCAAAGGTGAAAAATTTGTTGTCGGTGTTTTTCAATAAAGCAAACTTCATGGCTTTCTCGTTAAACTTCTCATCGCTGATGATGCCGTATTGCACAAAAATTTTGATGTCGTCCCATTTCTTTTCAAAATCTTCACGTTCTTTTTTAAAGAGTTCTTCCAATTTATCGGCTACTTTTTTAGTAATGTGCGCCGAGATTTTTTTCACATTGCCGTCGGCTTGCAAATAGCTGCGGCTCACGTTCAGCGGAATATCGGGACTGTCAATCACGCCGCGCAACAGCGTTAAAAAATCGGGAACAATGTTTTCTACATTGTCCGTTACAAACACTTGGTTGCTGTAAAGTTGAATGCGGTCTTTGGGCATTTCCAATTTATTGCTCAAACGCGGGAAATACAAAATGCCTGTGAGGTTAAACGGATAATCCACGTTCAAATGAATGTGAAACAAAGGCTCGTCAAATTGCATGTGGTACAATTCGCGGTAAAAATTTTTGTAGTCTTCGTCTGTTAAATCGGCGGGTTTCTTTGTCCATGCGGGATTTGGATTGTTGATGATATTATCAACTTCAGCACCCTCCGTCTCCCCCGAAGGAGGAGTGGTTTTGCGAGTTCCGAATTTTATTTCAACGGGTAAAAATTTGCAATACTTGGTAAGCAATTCTTCAATTTTAAAACTCTCCAAATATTCTTCGCAATCATCGGCAATGTGCAGCACAATGTTAGTGCCGCGTTGTGTGCGATTACTGATTTCTTCAATCGTGTATTCAGGACTTCCGTCGCATTCCCAACGCACAGCTTTTGCGCCGTCTTTGTACGACAAAGAAAAAATTTCCACTTTTTTTGCCACCATAAAGGCAGAATAAAAACCCAAGCCGAAATGTCCGATAACGACATTTTTGTCAACCTTGTCTTTGTATTTGTTTACAAACTCTTCTGCGCCGCTAAAGGCAATTTGCGTGATGTATTTTTCAATTTCCTCTTTGGTCATGCCAATGCCTTTGTCTTTAATCACAATGGTTTTGGCTTTTTTGTCCACTTCCACTTCAATTTTGGTATCGCCCAAATCGCCTTTTGCTTCGCCCATGCTGGCAAGGGCTTTCAGTTTTTGAGTAGCATCAACGGCGTTGCTTACGAGTTCGCGCAAAAATATTTCGTTGTCGCTGTAAAGAAATTTTTTAATAATGGGAAAGATGTTTTCCGTTTGAACGTTTATTTTTCCTGTGCTCATAATTAAGTTGAATGTTTAAAGTTTATAGTTGAAAGTTTTGTGTTTGAGGAACGGCAAAAATAATACCAATGGGGGTTGGAATGACAATTTGGCAAGAAAAAAATCATTTCTGCTGCTCTTTGATATTCTCCAATAAAAATTCCAAACCATTAAGTTTAATTTCATAAATGGTGGAAAGCAGCATACCAACTTTTCCTTGTGGGAAACCGCCTTTGCGCAAAAACCATTCCAAATAACTTACAGGTAATTTGTAATACGGTGTGCCTTTGTATTTACCAAAAGGCATGGTGGAGTTGATGAGTTCGAGTAATATTTGAGGGTTGAGGGTTTGCAAAATTAAAGAGCGTTTTACGGCATGATATTTTTTAATCGCTCGTTTAATTCTTTATCACTAATGTTTTCTCTTTCGGATTTGTCGTAGATAGAAAGCAAGTAAATTTTTCTTCCTGAAACAAAAATATGAGTGATAATTCTAACTCCACCCGATTTTCCTTTGCCTTTAGAAGCAACAGAAAGTCTTATTTTATAGCAATTATGCCCAATTGGAGTTCCTTGTTGTGGCTCACCGACAAGCAAGATAAGCAAGTCAGCATATTCGCCTTTAAGAGAAGCGTATTTTTTAACAAGGCGTTTCAACTCTTTTTGAAAACGTCCTGATACTTCAATGCTATAACTCATCTAATAATTCTTGAGCGGTTTTCAATTTTATTTTTCCCTGCTTTGCAAGATTTACTTCATGTATAGCTTCTTCCAAGTCTTCTGCAATTTTATTTTTCTTGCTAACAAGCGGACGAGTTTTTACAAAAGACAAATTTTTCAATAACTCCATTACAAAATCAGCCTTACTGTCTTTTATTTCTAATACAATTTTCATTTGATTTTTCTTTTATACAAAGTTACTTATTTGCAGCAATTAATTTCTCCAAAATTTCAATCGCACTTTTACTAATTACCGTACCGGGACCAAACACAAAAGATACGCCCGCTTTAAACAGAAAATCATAATCCTGTTGCGGAATAACGCCGCCCGCCACAATCATAATATCATCGCGCCCGAATTTTTTGAGCTCGGCGATGACTTGCGGCACTAAAGTTTTGTGTCCTGCTGCGAGGCTTGAAATGCCGAGAATGTGAACGTCGTTTTCTACTGCTTGTTTGGCGGCTTCGTGCGGCGTTTGAAATAAAGGACCAATGTCCACGTCAAAACCTAAATCGGCAAAAGCGGTGGCAATAACTTTTGCGCCGCGGTCGTGTCCGTCTTGTCCCATTTTTGCAACCATAATGCGCGGGCGGCGACCGTCTAATTCTGCAAACTTGTCTGCCAATTCACGCGCTTTTGAAAAATCTTTATCCATTTTAATTTCTTTGCTGTAAACTCCTGCTATTGATTTTATTTGCGCTTTGTAGCGTCCGTAAACTTTTTCCAAGGCGGAAGAAATTTCTCCCAAAGTGCAACGTGCTTCGGCGGCATTTACGGCTAATTCCAAAAGATTTCCTTTACCGCTTTTTGTCGCTTCGGTTAAAGCATTCAAACAAATTTCAACTTTTTTGTTGTCGCGTTCTGCTTTCAGTTTTTTCAAACGTTCAATTTGCTGTTTGCGAACTTTGGTATTATCAACATCTAAAATCTCCATTGGCGTTTCGTCTTCCACTTGATAACGGTTTACGCCAACGATAATATCTTCGCCTCCGTCAATGCGGGCTTGTTTGCGGGCTGCGGCTTCTTCAATGCGCATTTTAGGAATGCCTGTTTCAATGGCTTTTGCCATACCGCCGAGTTTTTCAATTTCTTCAATTAATGTCCATGCGCGATGAGCAATATCATTGGTTAATTTTTCAACGTGATAACTTCCGCCCCAAGGGTCAACAACTTTGGTAATGTTGGTTTCATTTTGCAAAACCAATTGCGTGTTGCGGGCAATGCGTGCGCTAAAATCCGTAGGCAAAGCAATGGCTTCGTCCAAAGCGTTGGTGTGTAAACTTTGTGTGTGTCCCATAGCTGCGGCGAGTGCTTCCACACAAGTACGAGTTACATTATTAAAAGGGTCTTGTTCCGTTAAGCTCCAACCGCTGGTTTGGCAATGTGTACGCAAGGCGAGCGATTTCGGGTTTTTCGGATTAAATTGTTTTACCAATTTTGCCCACAACATTCGCCCTGCACGCATTTTGGCAATTTCCATAAAATGGTTCATGCCGATTGCCCAAAAGAAAGAAAGTCGCGGCGCAAAGGTATCAATGTCTAAACCCGCTTTAATTCCTGTACGCAAATATTCCAAACCGTCCGCGAGAGTGTATGCCAATTCAATGTCAGCCGTTGCGCCCGCTTCCTGCATGTGATAGCCGCTAATAGAAATGGAATTGAACTTGGGCATATTTTTGGAAGTAAATTCAAAAATATCGGCAATAATTTTCATGCTTGGCGCAGGCGGATAAATGTAAGTGTTGCGCACCATGAACTCTTTTAAAATATCGTTTTGAATTGTGCCCGATAATTTTTCCATGCTCACGCCTTGCTCTTTTGCAGCTACAATGTAAAACGCGAGTATCGGCAACACCGCGCCGTTCATGGTCATAGACACGCTCATTTGGTCTAAAGGAATTTCGTCAAACAAAATTTTCATGTCCAAAATGCTGTCAATGGCAACACCTGCTTTTCCTACATCGCCTTCTACACGGGCGTTATCGCTGTCGTAGCCGCGATGAGTTGCCAAATCAAACGCAACGGATAAACCTTTTTGTCCTGCCGCGAGGTTTCTTCTGTAAAATGCGTTGCTGTCTTCTGCCGTGCTGAAACCCGCGTATTGACGAATAGTCCAAGGGCTTTTAACATACATGCTGCTGTATGGTCCGCGCAAAAATGGCGGCAAACCTGCGGCAAAAGTTAAGTGTTCTAATTTTTTTACGTCGGCAGAATTATAATTTGAAGCAATTTCAATTTGCTCGGCGGTTAAAAAAGTTTCAGGTTTTGAGTTTGAAGTTTTTGCTTGCGAACTTCCTGAATATTTTATTTTGGAAAAATCTTTACGCATGGGTGAAATATTTTAAGGCAATGATATGCAATTTTTGATACAAAAGTAAACTAAAACCAAAGACATGGAAACGAATAGATAATTTGTAAATTTGTAGGAATTAAAAAAAGAAGAATATGCAAGCCATTCGTCAATTTGCTAAAATAAAAAATCATCAGCTCAATATTGTGTTGCCAAATGATTTTACTGCCGAAGATGTGGAAATAATTATACTTCCCACTTCAAAACAGTACGAAATTCCACAGTGGCAAATTGATGAAGTGCGCGAGCGCACCGAATCTTATCTTAAAAACCCTGAAAGTGCAAGCGATATTGATACGTTTTTAGCAGAGTTTGAAAATGACTTATAAGGTTTTGATTTTAAACGAAGCCAAAACCGATTTTAGACAGGCTCGTAAAACATACAGCGACATCAATCATAATCTTGGAAAACGTTTTGTTGTTTCTTTTAAAAATGTGATAAAACGAATTAGGCAAAACCCCTATTTGTATCAAATACGATACGATGATGTTCGTGTGGTTATGACAAAAACTTTTCCGTATTTAATTCATTATAACATTCACAACAATTTAGTAATTGTAAAGGCTGTTTATCATGCTTCGGAAGATAGCCCCCTAAATAAACTTGATTAAAAACGAATTTGCAGAATGAACGCTACGTTTATGAAATGTTTTGTTTGATATTACCTTTTTCAAGTTCAAAATTTAAAACGGGGTTGTTGATGTGCATTTTTTTCAATCGCTCAATGTCTGTATCTGACAAAGAAATTTTTTCCTTTTCGTTTTTAAATTTGTTTACGCCGATGAAAATTTGTTTTTGCGAATTCAGGGCTTCTGCGCGTTGCTGAGCTTGTTCGGCAATTTCTTTTTTGAAAATATTTTTTTCTTCGCAAGTAAAATAACCGCCTTTCTTTTCAAAACCTTTGAATGTTTCCAACGCTTTTTCGGCAATAGCATCGGTAATGCTTTCAATGTAATACGAGCCGCAACTCACATCGGCAAATTTGTCCAAGTAACTTTCGTCTTTTAAAATGAGCTGTTGGTTAATTGCCATACGCTCCGACAATTTTGTGTTTACGGGAAAGAGCGCGTCAAATTCCGTAACAATTAATTCGTTGCAACCGCCCGCCACGGCAGCCATAGCTTCTACGGTGCTGCGCAACAAATTATTGTAATTATCTGAAACAGTTTTGTTGGTTAAACTTGTTTCGGCAATGATGTAAAGATTGTTAGCGATGTTGTATTCTTTTTTCAAAACGTTCCAAATCCTGCGAATGGCACGGAGTTTGGCAATTTGCAAAAAGTAATCGGAGCTTACGCCTGTTTTAATCACAAAATCCTGTTCGGGGAATTTTTTTTCTTGTGCAAAAAATTCTAAGTATTCAACTAAGGCAGAAAAAATTATCGCCACTTCGTAATACGCATAACAATTTAAGTTGTGATACGGCAAAACGTTTACCGCAACCGTTTTTATATTATGAAAGGAGCTGAAATGAGGCGCGATTTTTTTCCATGTCTCAAAATCATGTTGCGAATGAAATTTTTCAATAAACAAAGAAGCCTTTATGTCGTTGGGTTCGTATTCGTTTTCCAAAAAATAATTTTTGAGAGCTATGGCGTTTTTTTCGTCGCACACATAAAAAGTAGATTGTATAAATTCCAATTCCACATCTTGCAAAGCTTTATCCAAATCTAAATTGTGGCAGTTTACGGCAATGGCACTTGCGCCGCCGTCAAGGCTTTGCAACACATGTGCGTTTAAATGTTTTTCATCTTTATATTTTGCATTCACGCAAATTTCCCAATTGCTGTGCGTAAAGGCAGGCTCGTAACTGTGTTTTAAATTTTCCTGCGTATAAAAAGGCTCAATGTCAAAACCATTTTCGTTATGCCACACAAGGCTTTCATAGGCTTCACCTTTCAAATCTTTAATGATTTGATTTTTCCAATCGCTTGCGCTGCTTGGTTTAAAGTCGGAAAATAAATGTGGCATCATGTTTTAAAATTTACCCGCAAGTTAGGCAGAAAATTGTGATGTGGGAATAAAAAAACTCGCTTGTGTTTTTAGGCAGTTGCTTCGTATCAAATTACTTTAAAAATAAGCCGTTTCTTTTGTTATTTTTGTGCCTCTGAATTATGAGCGACAAACATTACTTCGCGCACCCAACAGCCATTATTGACGAAGGCTGCGACATCGGCAAAGGCACAAAAATCTGGCATTTCTCGCACATTATGCCAAACTGCAAATTGGGCGAAAATTGCAACATCGGTCAAAACGTAGTGGTGTCGCCCGATGTGGTGTTGGGTAAAAACGTGAAAGTGCAAAACAACGTTTCCATTTATACGGGCGTTACTTGTGATGACGATGTTTTTCTTGGTCCTTCCATGGTGTTTACCAATGTGATTAATCCACGCAGCGCAGTAAACCGCAAACACGAATACGCCAAAACGCACGTTGGCAAAGGCGCAAGCATCGGCGCAAATGCAACCATCGTATGCGGACATGACATCGGTGAATACGCTTTTATTGGCGCAGGTGCGGTGGTAACTAAAACTGTTCCCGCTTATGCTTTGGTAGTTGGAAATCCCGCGCGGCAAATTGGTTGGGTGAGTGAGTTTGGAAACCGCTTGGAATTTGACAAAGACGGAATTGCGGTTTGTCCTGAAACAAAACAGGAATATAAATTAGAGAATGGAAGAGTAAGCCCCCTCTAACTCCCCCAAAGGGGGAGAACCTGAAAAGCAATATTGAACATTGATAATTGAAAAAGTAAAAAATAATTAAGTCCCGCAAACTCCTCCCCTTTGGGGAGGTTGGGAGGGGCTGGTAAGTTTAAGTTTATGATAAAATTCGGTATAATCGGTCAAGGACACATTGGGCAGCGACACGCAGAAATGGTTCGCAGAAATTCAAATTGCGAATTAGTTGCCGTGTGCGACATTCAAGCAAAAGAAAAAATCGGTTTAAATGATTTGAAAGAAAAATTCTATTCAAGCATTGACGATTTATTAAAAGCCCACCCCGAAATAGAAGTGATAAATGTTTGTACACCAAACGGATTGCACGCCGAGCACGCTTTGAAAGCCTTGGCGGCAGGCAAAAATGTGGTGATTGAAAAACCAATGGCGTTGAGCAAAAGCGATTGCGAAAAAATTATTTACGAAGCCTTGCATCAACACAAAACTGTTTTTTGCGTGATGCAAAACCGCTACTCACCGCCAAGTGCGTGGTTGAAAGAGGTGATTGAAAATAAAACACTCGGTGATATTTACATGGTGCAATTAAATTGCTATTGGAACAGAGATGAGCGTTATTACAAAGCAGGCGGCTGGAAAGGCACGCAGAACTTGGACGGCGGTACTTTGTTTACGCAGTTCAGTCATTGGATTGACATTATGTATTGGCTCTTTGGCGACATCACCAACATTCAGGCGAAGTTTGCGGACTTCAATCACCAACAATCCACAGCCTTTGAAGACAGCGGCTTTGTGAGTTTTGATTTTGTAAACGGCGGCATGGGTTGCATTAATTATTCAACTGCCGTGTGGGACAAAAACTTGGAAAGCTCTTTAACCATTGTGGGCAGCAAAGGCAGCGTAAAAGTGGGCGGACAATACATGGATAAAATTGAAGTGTGCAACATGAAAGATTACAGCATGCCTGAGCTTGCGCCCGTAAACCCCGCCAACGATTACGGCGCATACAAAGGCTCTGCCAACAACCACAGCAGCGTAATTGAAAACGTGGTGAACACCTTAACAGGAAAAAATAAAATTACCACCAACGCTTTGGAAGGCTTGAAAGTAGTGGACATTATTGAACGCATTTATTCGTTAAGACCGAAAGGGGTTTTGAAAAACAAATAATGAGTGATTTTTCTATAAAATCAGATATTCCATAATTTCCTGTAAATCTTTTTGTTAAAATTCTTGAAATTGTAATTTTGGTTCTTTATATTTGGTGGCACATATATAGTATATATATTAATGTAAGCTTAAAAATAAATCACATAAAACATAAAAGTATGAAAAATATATACAAAAGGTTACTTACCGTAACAACAATCCTAAGTTCGTTTGCCACAGCGCAAATAAATTTGATAGACCCTGCACAGGACGGAGGCTTTGAGTTGGGAAATACTCCTGTTGCCAACGGGTGGAATGTTACAAACTCTGCAAGTTCTTGGATAGTAGGCGTTAATGCTCCGGTGGGTTTTTCAGGAAACAATTCTGCCTATGTGTCCAGTAGCCCTCCTAATTTTGTTTACACTAATAATTCAGTAACACATTTGTACAAAGATGTGTTTGTGCCGCCTACAAGCACGCTCGAGGTATTATCTTTTAGTGTTATTTGCGTAGCAGAGTCCGGTTGGGACTATATGAGAGTGTATTTAACTCCCACTTCGGTTAATCCGGTAGGGAACACACAGCTGGCAGCTTCGGGTACTGCACCTAACGGCATCATTAAACTCGGACCTGATTATGCGGGGTATTCATCGTGGACACCTCAAGGGTTTAACCTCCCTTCGGGGTATGCGGGTAATTGGGTGCGCATAATTTTTGAGTTTAGAAGCGATGGCTCGGTTATAAACTCACCTCCGGCGATAGATAATGTCAAACTTGTTGCTCATTCTTGTACAAACGGAGGGCTTCCCGTGCCTTCGGCATCAATATCATCTCCTTCGGTATGCGCAGGCACAAACGTTGCTTTAACCGCTTCGGGCGGTGGACCTAACTATTTTTGGATTGGACCCAACAGTTTTACCTCTTCGGTGCAAAATCCTGTTATAGCAAACCCCTCAATAGCATCAATAGGCACATATTCGGTGTTTTCGGTGGATAACAATGGTTGTGTAAACCTAATCTCTTCTGCGGTTAATTTAGTATCGGTAACTCAGGTAACTGCCGAAATTGTAAGCACAAAATCTATTGCCTGCCTCGGCACTTCCGATACGCTTCACATCAATACCAACACAGGAAATGATTTTCAATGGAATAACAGTATAACAACCCAATCAAACATTGTTACGGTGGTAAATACTGCCATGCCAACTGTGTTTACGGCAACCGTAACCGATTTAATGGTAGGTTGCTCCGTTTCGGTAAGTTACACCATGAGCGCGGTAGATGCTACGATATCGGTGTTGGGAGCGTGGGATTGCAATAACGGTCAGGGGGGC
>JAHBTI010000028.1 GCA_019638705.1 Bacteroidota bacterium | reverse complement strand
ACAGCTATTGGTGGCGATGCAAGTGTAAATGGTAACGTAGGTATTGGCGGAAATATTGTTGTTAGTGGCGGGGCAAGCATTGTAGGCAACCTGAATGTCAATAATAAATTTAGTGTAGCAAGCAGCACAGGCAAAACAATTATTGGCGATTCAACAATCACATCAGGTGCTCATACAAACGCATTACTAACGGTAAAAGGGAAAATTGTGGGCAAAGAAACGGTTGTAACACTAAGCAATTGGGCAGATTACGTGTTTAATACAGATTATGAATTGCCAAGTTTGGAAAACCTTGAAACCTACATTAAACAAAATAAACATTTGCCAAATGTGCCAACTGCAAAAGAAATAGAAACAAATGGTGCAAATTTGGGCGAATTGGTAAAAGTGCAAATGGAAAAAATTGAAGAACTGACACTTTACATGATTGAAATGAAGAAAGAAACGGAAGCCTTAAAAGCGGAAATAGAGAAATTGAAAAGCAAAAAGTGATTTAGTAATTATTTTATATTTTTGGTTTAAAAACAAGAAGTTATGAAAAAAGTAATAATATATTCTTCATTATTGTTTTTTATTGCAGCCTTTGCCTGCATAAAAAAAACAAAACAACGACCTACCACATTATACATAAGTGGCATTGTTACAGATAAACAAACATCAGCACCGTTAGACAGCGTTAAAATTTCTTTGTATAGAAGTCACTTCGGGGCGTTATATCTAAATGATTATTATAGTACACAAAACGGAAGATATAATTTCTCATTCACCCCTTGCGACTCGTGTTTTACGTCGTACTATTTAGAATTTACAAAAAAAGGATATAATACTGTTCGCGACCAACATATTGATTTGGACAAAGAATATCAGGAATTTAATATTGCTATGGAAAAACGCCCCACCACATTATACATAAGCGGTATTGTTACGGATAAACAAACATCAGCACCATTAGACAGCGTTAAAATTTCATTATATCGAGGGTATTATGGCAACGGCTACGATAGCGACTATTACACTACTTCAAACGGAAAATACAGTTTTTCGCTTACCCCTACATCCAGCACATCATATTATTTGAATTTTATAAAAAAAGGATATAATATGATTAGTAACCGAGCAGTAGATTTGAACAAAGAATATCAGGAGTTTAATATTGCTATGGATAAATAAACATTAAAAAACAAAACATCATGAAAAGACATTTTTTAATAATAGCACTAATGGTTGGGTTTGTTGTAGTTGCAAATGCACAAGAACAACCTACACCTATTATAGACAGTACGGGAACAAGAACGTTATTTTTGGACAATATGGCTGATATGATTGAACCGCTTAACAAAGCCGAAATTAGCACAGGCTTGCTTGCCGATAAAGCCTTTATTTTAAGTTCTATGAACGAATTTAACGGAGAAACGGATGGTGTAATTTCCTTATCGCGTTGGAAGCAAATATACCGTCAATTGTACAATGCTTCTGTTACCGAAACCGTCATTCTTTCGCCCGACAGTTTAAAAACAAGGGTACAAAATTATTTGCTTCAAAATATTATTCCTATCGGAATATTAAATGCAAAATACAATGCTTTTAAACCTTATATATTGGACAGCAATTTGCTTCTTCTTTCTGAGGGAAAATTATATGATATGGAAGACAGAAATCAATCTCCTTACAATGAAAATAATTTGTTTGCAGCTGCACCTTTACAAGGCAGGATATATAGAGGTCATGTTACTTTTAGAATAGATGATGATTTTATCATCAGCAACACATCAGATACAATCGTCGCTATTGAAGTGGATTTTGGGGACGGTAGCGGCTTTCAAACTGTAACAAAAGGAAGTAATGTTACCATAAATTATTTTGAAGTAGGAATAAAAAACATGATTGTGAAAATCACGTTTTCAAACAATACCGTTTTACAATCACATTCAAGTTTCAAATTGATGTCTGTTTCTTCTGTTGCACCTGATTATACTTTTTCGGTTTCAGGTTATTTGCCGTATAACGGCTTAATAGGAACAGGTGAAGTTTCCGTTTTGTACGGCTGCGGAAACAATAATCAATTAAGAAAACCAATAATTGTATCTGACGGTTTTGACCCCGGAAACACAAGACACTTCGATGAATTGTATGATATGCTGAACAAAGAAAATTTTATTGAAAAACTAAGGGCTGAGGGATTTGATTTTGTGATTTTGGATTACGATGACGGTGCAGGTTATATTCAGCAAAATGCTTATGTACTAATCTCATTAATTAACACTATAAACGCACAATTAGCAAACAATGGTTCAAATTCGCAGCTTGTTATCATTGGTCCAAGTATGGGCGGGCTTATCAGTCGTTATGCGCTAAGCTATATGGAGCAAAATAATTTAGACCATAACACACGCTTGTTTGTTTCTTTTGATGCCCCGCATTTAGGAGCAAACATTCCTTTAGGAGACCAATTTTGGCTGATGTTTTTCTCGATGTGGTCAGGAGCACAGGCTACAATTGATGGATTAGCCAAGATAAATACACCCGCCGCAAAACAATTGCTTGTTTATCATTATACTACGAGTTATTCGGGTTCTGCAAATCCGCATACACTCCGCACCGCTCTTATTAACGACCCTTACTTTCAATTTCCAACCCAATGCAGAAAAATTGCCATAGCAAACGGTAGTGGAAACGGTACAAATTTTTTCAACCCATGCAGCCAAATTATTAACTATGTATATCATGTATCTGTGCTTGGTAATATAATAAAAGGGAATGCTTGGGCAGTACCGTCATCGGGGGGACAATGTACAATTTTTGAGGGGAAATTTCCTACGCAGTTTTTATTGGGAAATACGGCAAATCCAATTCCAATTGGATATACAAGTACAGCATACTCCATAAGTGGCAGCCTGCCTTATGACGGTGCGCCCGGAGGCTCAGGTGAGGTCAATAAGACTATTGCCGGAGGGGATACACAGGGACACGGAACTATAACAACCAATCACCCGAAAGAATGTTTTATCCCAAGCATTAGTGCTCTTGCCATAAATACCAATAATTTGAATTACAATATTTTCGGCATTACTGATTATCCTTATCCTACTTCCAACATCAGCCCTTTTGATGCTATTTATGCTTCCACCATAAATGAAGACCATGTATTGGTAACAACCGATAATAGTGCCTTTGCAATAGGTGAAATATCTTCTGATAATTTGTATTTGCAAAATAAAACCATTGCCAATAGTGTAAATTTTGAAGCTCGCAATATTATTACCATTGGCAACAATGTTGACCCTGTTCCAAACAGACAAGCCACAGGTAATTTTGTCACAGAAAATAATTCAGTTGTAAACATTCACGCGGGAGATGAAATAATTGTAAAAGACGAAACGTGGTTTAAAGCAGGAAGCAACACTCATCTATATATTGAGCGATTTGCTTGTTCTTCAGCTCTTAGAATGGCTAATATCAATGAAACTGAAAACAACACCAATCAAATTAATGAAGTAGTTTACAACACAGAAACTCAAACCAATCAAAACATAAATAACATTTCAGAAGAAAACTTTGCCGTTATGCCAAACCCAAACGAGGGCGAGTTTAAAATAGTGTTGCCAAATACTTCGGCAAAACAAGTTTTGGTTAGCGTAAGCAGTTTACTTGGTGTTGCGGTATTTGAGAATACTTACTCAAATGTTAGCGAGGTAAACATTAATATTAAAGGCGTTGCCAAAGGCATGTATTTGGTAAAAGTAAACGCAGAGGGCAAAACGTTTATTAAAAAAGTGGTGGTAAATTAACCTTTGCGCCATGCAGAGATTTGGTAAATTCTGAATTTGTCAAATCTCTTTCAATTATTCAACTTTCAGCTAAAAATGTTAATAACCCGCTAAAGCACCTTTCCGTTATTTTAGCTAAGTTTCGCTTTCATTTATCTATGTCAAGAAACAAGAAACCAAAACGTTTTTTATTTGAAGAAGTATTAGACTTTTTAAAACATAACGGCGGCAAATCCTTTAATTACAAACAACTTGGCGCGGCTATGGAAATAAACAGCGACCAGGAGCGCGTGATGTTGATTGAAACTTTGGAAGCATTGAAGCAACAGGGTTTTGTGATTGAAAAAGAAAAAGGTCGCTACCAAATAAAAGAAAGCAAACAATACGTTACGGGAACTATTGATTTTACAAGTCAGTCAACGGCGTTCGTAACATTCAGCGAAACCGAAGAAGATATTTTTATTCCCGCACGAAAATCAAAAGATGCTTTGCAAGGCGATTTGGTGAAAGTGCATTTGCACCCACGCCGCAGTGGGCGCAGAAAAGAAGGCGAAGTGGTGGAAGTGATTAAACGCAACAAAACCGAATTTGTGGGCACAATAAAAATCAGTCCTAAGTTTGCCTTTGTTATTCCTGACAGCAACAAAATTCATGTGGACTTTTACATTCGCAGCAGCGAAATTAACGGCGCAAAAGACGGAGAAAAAGTGTTGGTGAAATTAAAAGACTGGCGCAGCGACGAACAAACGCCCACAGGTACGGTCATCACAATTTTCGGAAAACCGGGCGAACATAAAACAGAAATGAACGCCATAATGGCTGAATACGGCTTACCGACTAAGTTTCCCGATGAAGTGGAATACGAAGCAAGAAGCTTGCCCACAGAAATTACAAACAAAGAAATTTCCAAACGCCGCGATTTCCGTGAGATTACAACTTTTACCATTGACCCCGTTGATGCCAAAGATTTTGATGACGCGCTTTCCATACAAAAATTAGAAAACGGTTTGTGGGAAATTGGCGTTCACATTGCAGACGTTACGCATTATTTGAAAACAAAAACGGTGTTGGATAAAGAGGCTGTGCAACGTGCTACCAGCGTGTATTTGGTGGACAGAGTAATTCCGATGTTGCCCGAAATGTTGAGCAATTTTGTTTGTTCACTTCGCCCGCAGGAAGAAAAATTGTGTTTCAGCGCGGTGTTTCAGTTAGATGATGACGCGCAAATTCATCATCAATGGTTCGGGAAAACCGTTATTTACAGCGACCGCCGTTTTACTTATGAAGAGGTGCAAACCATTATTGAAACCGAAGAGGGTGATTACAAAAACGAAATTTTGGTGTTAGACCGTTTGGCTAAAAAACTGCGCTACGAAAGGCAAAAACGCGGCTCAATATTTTTTGACAAAGCCGAAGTAAAATTTCATTTGGACGAAAGTGGCTCACCGACAGGTGTGTATTTTAAAACACAAAAAGATGCGCATAAATTAATTGAAGATTTTATGTTGCTCGCCAACAAAAAAGTGGCGGAGTTTATCGGCAAAGGCGGCAAACAAGACGGCGATGAAGCCATTGTTGAAAACGCCGAACAGCAAAACAAAAAGAAAGAAAACGAAAGCAACAAAAACGTGTGCGTGTATCGGGTTCACGATGTGCCGAGTGATGAAAAAATGCAGGAATTAAGCGGAATGGCGGCGCGTTTCGGACACAAACTAAATTTGGGTAACAAACAAAAAATAGCGCAGTCCATCAACAAATTGCTGCAAGATGTGAAAGATAAAAAAGAGCAAAGTATGATGGAATTGCTTGCCGTGCGCAGTATGCCCAAAGCCATTTACACTACAAAAAATGTAGGGCATTACGGTTTGGGCTTTGATTATTACACGCATTTTACTTCGCCCATTCGCCGCTACCCTGATGTGTTGGTGCATCGTTTGCTGGAAGCGCGTTTGCATCACAGCACTTATTCCACAAAAGATGAATTGGAATTTTTGTGCAAACACAGCAGCGACATGGAACGTGTAGCAGCCGAAGCAGAGCGCGCTTCGGTAAAATACAAGCAAGTTGAATTTATGAGCGACAAAGTCGGGCAAACGTTTGAGGGCATCATCAGCGGCGTAACCGAATGGGGCATTTACGTTGAGATTACAGAAAACAAATGCGAGGGCATGATACGCAGCCGCGACCTGAAAGGCGACCGTTTTGATTTTGACGAAGAAAATTATCGTTACATCGGGCGCAGCACCCACAAAATATACGCGCTCGGCGACAACGTAAAAATTAAAGTAATGAACGCTGACCTCGTTAAAAAGCAATTAGACTTTGCTTTTGCCGATGATGAGGGAAGTGGGAAGCATAAATTTGTGGAGCATAAAAGGAGGAGGGGGAGATAGTGTTGTTAAAGATAAATGACTATGAGTTATTATTTTGACCCAAAAGAGGATGATTGGTATGTGGAAACTGCTTTTTATATTCTTGATATTAATGGAACTGTAAAGTTTGGGATTACCGCAAACTGGGATAAAAGAGAAATAGCTTATAAAAAGGAAATCGGAAACTTAACACTAAAAATAATTAAGAAAGAGCTTTATGATAAAAGATGGAAAGCTGAATTGATAGAACAAATTATTAAATGGAGGCTGCGCCCATGGTGTATAAATGGCAGGCATGAATGGATAAACGCTCCAATTCAAATTGTATTGAATTGTTATTTAGATACAAGAGATACGATAATGCCAGAAATCAACAACTATAATCATATTCATAAATTCGGCAATGACCGCTGGGGCTATTACAAACAAATAGTTGATATGATGTTTGATAAGTAAACCCCACTTTATAACACTTCTAATTCCGTTATAACACAAAAATTAAAATTGTAATTTTGAATTAATCAATGAGAGTAATGACAAATAAAAATGCAAAACCTTTTTTAAAATGGGCTGGCGGGAAAACGCAGTTGATTTGCGACATTGAAAAGTCATTGCCGAAAGAAATTACAAAATCAAATTTCACATACATAGAACCTTTTGTTGGAAGTGGCGCGGTGCTGTTTTGGATATTGAACAATTTTCCAAATCTTAAAAAAGCGGTTATAAACGATATTAACGAAGACCTTATAAACACTTACAAAACCATTGCCGAAAAACCGAAAGAATTAATATCCATTCTTGAAGTTTTGCAAGATGAATTTCATTCATTAGAAGAAAATGAAGACCTCAAAAAAAGCTATTACTATCAAAAAAGAGGCTTGTTTAATTTGAGAAAAGAAGAACGAAGCGTACAAGCGGCTTTGTTTATTTTTTTAAATCGCACCTGTTTTAACGGTTTATATCGCGTAAACCGCAAGAACGAATTTAACGTGCCAATGGGTTCTTACAAAAAACCAACTATTTGCGATGGGGAAAATATTTTAGCCGTAAGCAAAGCCTTTCAAAACATAGAAATTTTGTGCGGAGACTTTGAACAAACTTTATCTTACGCCAAAGAAAATACCTTGTTTTATTTTGACCCGCCATATAAACCGTTAAACGAAACTTCAAGTTTTAATTCGTATTCAAAAGATGAGTTTAACGATGATGAACAAATACGATTGAGAAATTTTTGCTCAAAATTAGACGACTTAAATCATGCGTGGCTTTTAAGCAATTCCAATCTTAATTTTTTTGATGCTTTGTATAGCGAATTTAGTATTCAGAGAGTAGAAGCGAAACGAAGCATTAATTCTAATCCTGAAAAAAGAGGCATATTGAAAGAGTTATTAATTACAAATAATATCAATATAAATGAAAAAACACTTTATTAAGAAAGTATTAAAACGTGTAAGAAAACCTAATACAGTCGGAGGTGGTTCAAAAACCAATTCAAATGGATTGGCTTTTGAAGCAAGAACGAGTTTATTAGAAGATTTAGAAAAAAGAGGTTTTACTATTCATAATAATGAAATTTTAGTAACAGGAAAGGGTGTTATTGCCAAATATTATGAAAAGCATACTTTTTATAAATTACTTAATGAACTGAAAATTGATTGGAGAAAATTAATCTCAAAACAACTTTTACCTGATGGAGCTCTTTTAGTCGGAAAAACAATTTATATTATTGAGAAAAAATACCAAATGGGTTCAGGTTCTGTTGATGAAAAATTACAAACCTGTGATTTCAAAAGAAAGCAATATCAAAAATTATTGGACACTGTAAACATTAAAGTAGAATATTTTTATTTATTGAATCAATGGTTTGATAACTCAAAAAATAAGGACGTATTTGAATATATTCGTAGTGTGGGTTGTGATTATTTCTTTGAATACATTCCGTTGGTTAAACTTGGATTGCCTGTTCCTGAATAAATTTCATTTATCAAGTTACTCCGTTTAAAATTTCCTACATTAGTGTTGCTGTTTTCCAAATGAAATACCTTAAACGAATAGCCGTTATTTTACTGTCGCTGATTGTTTTAATCGGGCTTACAGTATTTATTTTGGTTGCGTTTTATAAAAAGGAAATGGCGGGTATGCTCACCGAAAAGTTGAAAGAAAATTATAATATCACGCTAAAAACCGATGAAGTAAACGTGTCTTTTTTCAGCAATTTTCCTCATGTTTCGGTGAATTTGAAAAACATTTATTTGGCAAACGATGCGTTTAAACATAAAAATGCTCCACTTTTAAAAGCAGGCTCTTTAAGTCTTTCGTTTAATTTAAAAAAACTGCTGCAAAAGCAATTCATTGTAAAATCAATTGCCATTAAAGATGCAGAAATTTTGTTGCTGCGCGAAGCAGACGGCAGCCGAAATTTTGAAATTAAAGCCGTAAAAAAAGATACAGCAAGTTCTCAAAATTTCAGCTTTGAAGTAAGTAAAATACATATCAAGAAAACAAAATTTGATTTTATAAATCGTGAACGCGAGCAAAAAATTTCGGTTCAGTTTTTGGATAATACTGTTAAGCTAAATCATTTCATTGAAGCCATAAGCCTTGATATAAGCGGACAAACGTTGGTAAACCAATTATTGTTTAATGAAAAGAAAGGAACATTTTTAAAAAATGCGCGCGCCAACCTCCATTTAAAAATAGATTATTTTAAAGACACAAAATCACTGTGCGTTCACCCACCGTCTTTTATTGAAATTGAAAAACAACCCTACCAAATTACTTCGCTCATAAATTTGGGCAAGGAAAAAAGATTAGCTCTTTCCATTTCAAACGAAAAAATTTGGTGCGAAAAAGTAGCGCGTTTGCTCACGCCCAAACTTCAAAAAACACTTTCAAACTTTGATGTAAAAACACCCATTTCGGCAACTGTTTTGTTGGTAGTCAATCTCGGCAAGCGCGAAGAGCCAATAATTATTGCCAACGTAACATCTGAAAACACCGACCTTACAATCGGCAACAACAGCAAAGTCCCCTACTCTGACATACAATTTACAGGAAAAATTATCAGCCTTGACAGCACGCGGCAACACGGCGATTCAAAAAATGCGCAAATAATTTTTTCGCCTGTAAGCGGTAAGTTGTATGATTTTCCTTTTACGGCAACCGTGCGCGTAACAGATTTTACACAACCGAAAATTGATATTCATGCCAATCTTTCCATTGAAGCAGAAAAAATAGAATCAAAAAAAGAATTAAAGCTAAAAGGCTTGTGTACTGCGGAATTTCAGTATTCTGGCTTATGCAAAAGATTAAACAAAAACGAGTTTTTGAGCGACAGCATGAAATTAAACGCTGATTTGAATTTCAAAAATTTCAGCTACCAATTGCCAAACACGCCCTTTGTGTTTACCGTAAACGGCAATGCCAACATAGACAAGAAAGATTTGACATTTGAAAATTTGCTAATGAACACCAGCGGCGGTAAAGTAAAACTGAAAGGTCGCGCCTTTAATTTTACAAGCTACGCTTTAAATTTAACTAAGGACTTTAAAGCAGAACTGGCAGCTTATACAGAGCATTACACCTTAAATCCGTATTTAATGAAAACAGAAAAAGAAGAAACGAAATCCAAGTCAAAAACCAAACAGAGCAAGCAACTAAAAAGTAAAGGCAAATTTGAATTTGCAGTTTCTTTGTTTGCAAAAAATTTGTTGGTGCGCAAAGTGCAAGCCACAAATGCCGATGTGAAGTTTGTATATAAACCCGATGTCATCACATTAAAATCGGTAAACGTAAATGCCTGCGAGGGAAAAATTTCGGGCAAAGGCACACTTCAAAATTTCAACAGATTAGACGCCGATGTTTCCATTCAAAACGTAAACGTAACCAAGCTGTTTGAGCAGTTTGAAAATTTTGGTCAAGATGCGGTTACAAGTAAAAATTTAAAAGGACTTATTTCGGTGGACGGAAAAGTAAACCTTGAATTGGATAACAATATGGAAGTTATTGGCGAAAGCATGAAAGGCGATGTGAAACTGCAACTGAAAGACGGACATTTAATAAATTTTGAGCCTTTGCAGGAGGTGTCGCGTTTTGTGTTTAAGAACAGAAATTTTGAAGACGTTACTTTTTCTGAACTGAACGAAAATTTTAAAGTGCGCGGTTTTAAAATGCAGATTGAAGAATTAGAAATTGCTTCAAACATATTCAACTTATATGTGGTTGGCGGCATTTACGACATGAAAGGAAAATCAAATCTTAATCTTTTAATCCCTTGGAACAATTTAAAACGCCGCAATAAAGATTATGTTCCGCAGACTTCGGGTAAAAACGCCGAAGATGCAAGAGGCATAAAAGTTAATGTTTCGGGCGAAAATAAAAAGATGAAACTAAGTTTTGGGCATAAGGATTTTGAGCCGTTGCAATAAAACAAAAAAGTCCGTTCAATTTTTGAACGGACTTTTTTGTTTGTTTTAAATGCAATTACTCCACAGCTTTCATTGCTTCCAAGTTAATATCAATGGTAACTTCTCCGCCCTCAATGTTAAAATCGGTGCTGTTAATTACGGCTTTGCCCACAAAACCTGCTATGTTAAATTTGCCGTGTTCACCCCAATCTTGTAAAGAAGAACCCAAATAATTAAACGAAAGCGCAACATCTTTTGTAACACCTTTCAGGGTTAATTTTCCGTTAGCAGTATAAGCAAATTCACCACTGCTTTCGTTTTTCACGATTTCAGAGGCTTCAAACGTAGCTTTGCGGTATTTGGCTGCTTCAAAGAATTTTTCTTTTTCTTTCAAATGCCCGTCCCGCATACTGTTTTGAGTGTTTAATGTGTTGATGTCCATTTGAACAAAAATCTTTTTGTCTGCATTTTGAAAATCAACCCATGCGCTGTCCATGTTCACCGTTCCTTTGGTGTTTGTAATAACGTGCTTGATACTGAATTGTACTACGCTGTGCGCTGCGTCCACTTCATAAAAACCTTCCACTTCATTAATATCTTGTGAAACGTTTGCCGAAGCAAGAGTTGCCAAAGCAGTTTCATTTTTATTTTCGCTTGGCGCAACGGCAATGTAAGGCGCAATTACCAACGAAACGATTGACATTAATTTAATCAAAATGTTCATTGACGGACCTGATGTGTCTTTAAAAGGGTCGCCAACGGTGTCGCCTGTTACAGAGGCTTTGTGAGGTTCTGATTTTTTGTAGAACATTTCGCCGTTAATTTCAACGCCTTTTTCAAATGATTTTTTAGCGTTGTCCCAAGCACCGCCCGCGTTGTTTTGGAAAATGCCCAACAACACACCACTCACGGTTACACCTGCCAACAAACCGCCTAAAATTTCGGCAGAGCTTACGCCCTCAAAAACGCCTTTTAAACCAAAACCGATAAGCACAGGTGTAATCAAGGCAATAGCACCCGGCATCAGCATTTCGCGGATAGAGGCTTTGGTTGAAATAGCCACGCATTTTTCGTATTCGGGTTTTGCTTTGTATTCCATAATGCCCGGAATTTCGCGGAACTGACGGCGCACTTCCTGCACCATATCCATAGCCGCGCGACCAACAGCCGCAATAGCCAAAGCAGAGAAAATAAAAGGTATCATTCCTCCGACAAACAAAGCCGCCAACACAGGAGCTTTGTAAATGTCAATGGCACCAATGCCCGCAACGCCAACAAATGCAGCAAATAATGCCAATGATGTTAAAGCAGCAGAAGCGATGGCAAAACCTTTTCCTGTGGCGGCGGTGGTGTTACCAACGGCATCTAAATTATCGGTACGTTCGCGCACTTCAGGGGGTAATTGGCTCATTTCGGCAATTCCGCCCGCATTATCGGCAATTGGTCCAAAAGCGTCAATAGCCAACTGCATAGCCGTTGTTGCCATCATACCTGCGGCGGCAATCGCCACACCGTACAAACCTGCGCAAGAATACGAACCAACAATACCTGCTGCCAAAATTAAAATTGGCATTACGGTTGATTTCATACCTACGGAAATACCGCCAATGATATTAGTGGCGTGTCCTGTGGCAGATTGCTGAATGATAGAATTTACAGGTTTTTTGCCCATAGCGGTATAGTATTCTGTTACCATGCTCATTAATGCGCCAACAACCAAACCGATGAAAATTGCGCCAAACACGCCTGATTTATGAAATTCAAATCCGCGTAAATTCATGGTATCGGGCAACATATAGTTTACCAAGAAATAACAAGCAATTACGGTTAAAATAATAGAAGACCAGTTGCCTAAGTTCAATGCTTTTTGTACGCTGTCTTTTTCGCCTTTCACGCGAACAAAAAATGTTCCGATGATTGAGAAAATAATTCCCAAACCTGCAATCAGCATTGGTAACAAAATCGGTGATAAGCCGCCGAAATTGTCTTCCACTTTAATTTCTTGCCCCAACACCATAGTTGCTAAAATGGTTGCCACATAAGAGCCGAACAAATCCGCGCCCATGCCTGCCACATCGCCCACGTTGTCGCCTACGTTGTCAGCGATTGTAGCGGGATTACGAACATCGTCTTCGGGAATGCCTGCTTCCACTTTTCCAACCAAGTCCGCGCCCACATCAGCCGCTTTGGTATAAATACCGCCTCCCACACGCGCAAACAACGCAATACTTTCTGCACCCAAAGAAAAGCCCGTCAATACTTCAATAGCCGTGCTGATTTGGCGACCTTCCATACCTGCAAACATTGCCATAAACACAATAAACAATGCGCCCAAGCCAAACACCGCCAAGCCCGCAACGCCCAATCCCATAACCGTTCCGCCTGTAAACGACACTTTTAAGGCTTTAGCCAAACTTGTGCGAGCCGCCTGTGTGGTGCGCACATTAGCTTTGGTAGCCACTTTCATACCAATATACCCTGCAACGGCAGAAAATACCGCACCAATAATAAAGGCTACGGCAATAATCCAATGAGAGTGGATTGCGTGACCGTTTACTTCTTTCACAGTGCCGCTCCAGCCCAAAAGCACGGCAGCAACTATCACGAAATAACTTAATACTTTCCATTCGGCTTTTAAGAAAGCCATTGCACCTGCGGCAATGTAACCCGCCAATTCTTTCATATTTGCATCGCCTGCATCTTGCTTGCTTACCCAAGCAGATTTTGCAGCCATTACGATTAACCCTACAATACCAAGGACAGGTATTAAATAAACAACGTTTTCATTCATATTCTTAAAAATTTTATAAGGGCGCAAAAATAGACATTTTGGCTAAATGAGGAAATTTTTAGGCTAAAAAACAGGTTTGGACAACGAGTGAAACTGTTTTTTATCTCTTCTTTTTCTTCTTCACATTCTTCTTCACAAAACTTTTCTCTTTCTTTTCCGCTTCACGCATTAACAATTTCCAATTGTCTGTTGTATCTTCGGTGTAAAGCAAAGTTTGTTGGTAATCGTCTTTCGCCACTTCAATTACGCGAATGGGCTTAGTGATAAATTTTTCTATTTCTTTTAAAGTTGCTTTTTCTTCTTCGCTGCAAAACGAAACTGCATTTCCCTTTTGTGTACCGCGCCCTGTGCGCCCCACGCGGTGAACGTAATTTTCAGGCTCATCGGGCAAATCGTAATTTACCACATAATTTACACCTTCAATATCCACGCCGCGCGCGCTTACATCGGTGGCAATCAGCAATTTTATTTCACCGCTTTTAAATTGTTTCATTACCTGCACACGGTCTTTTTGTTCTTTGCCGCCGTGCATGGTAATACTTTGTATGCCCACGCGCTTCATGGCTTCATGCACACGCTCGGCGCGAACTTTGGTGCGCACAAATACTAAAATTTTGCTGTCGGGATTTTCATTTACCAAACGTTCCAGGAAAAAACGTTTGTCGTCCATTGCCACAAACATCACCGCGTGTTCCACATTTTTTGACACAGGGTCTTTGGGCGAAATTTGTATGCGAATGGGGTTTCGCACCAAGCTGTAAGCTAAGTCCTTTATGTGTTCATTAATAGTTGCAGAAAAAAATAAAGTTTGGCGATGTTGCGGAATGTAAGTAGTAAGCTCTTTAATGTCTTTGTAGAAACCTAAATCAAGCATGTGGTCGGCTTCGTCTAAAATTAAAATTTCCACTTCGCGTAATTTAATGTGGCGTTGGCTAACCAAATCAAATAATCTCCCCGGTGTGGCAATAAGAATATCCACGCCCTCTTTCAGCTTTGCTATTTGCGGAGCTTGGTCAACGCCGCCGTAAATTCCAAGAATATTTACATCGGTATATTTCGCAATTTTTTCAAACACATCAGTAATTTGAATAGCGAGTTCATGTGTGGGAACCATGACGACACATTTAATTCCGCTGTTTTCTTGTTTGCTGTTATACAACAAATCAATCACAGGAATAGCAAACGCGGCAGTTTTTCCCGTGCCTGTTTGCGCAATGCCAAGCACATCTTCGCGTTTTAAAATGCTCGGAATGGCTTTAAACTGAATGTCCGTTGGGCGTTTAAATCCAAGTTCTTCAAGGCTTTGTTTTATTTCTTCGGCTATTCTGTATTCTGAAAATTTCATATTGAGAGGCTAAAGATAAATAGGTAAAATTGATAATTGAACATTTTACATTGAACATCTTCAATTATACTTTTTCAATGTTCAATGTTACTTAATATAATTACCTTTGCCACTCAACAAAAAACAGTATGGACACAGTAGTTAAAGACAGCAACGGAAACGTTTTGAAAGACGGAGATACCGTAACCCTGATTAAAGATTTGAAAGTGCGTGGCACTTCGTCGGTGTTGAAACGCGGCACAACCGTAAAAAACATTAAACTGACGGACGACCCCGCAGAAATTGATTGCCGCATTTCGGGTAGCAGCATCGTTTTGAGAACGGAGTTTTTGAAAAAAGCATAAATTTTTAAATTCTAAATCCTAATGTCTAAATTCTAATTTGTGGCTTCACAAAAAATGCACAAAGACACACAAACATATAACAACACTTTGCAGCCAAGTGACAAAACCATTTGCGATGTGTTGGCGCAGGAAATTGACAAACATTTGCCAAAGGCTGAAAATAAAATTTGGCACGCGCACCCTGTTTGGTTTTTGGAAGACAACCCCATTGTGGGTTACAGCAAATTGAAAAACGGCTTGCAATTAATGTTTTGGAGCGGTGCAAGTTTTGAGGAAGAAAAACTCCAACCCTCAAAAAGCGGAAAGTTTAAAGAAGCTACAATCACTTATACATCAGCAGAACAAATAAATACCAAAGATTTAAAACGTTGGCTCGGCAAATCCGAAAAAATACAATGGGATTATAAAAATATTGTGAAACGCAAAGGTGTTTTGGAACGGTTGAAGTGAAATTTCTACCTATAAAACAACCACTTCCCAATCTCTTTCCAGCTTGTTTTTTTGCCGTACATTAAAATTCCAGTGCGGTAAATTTTTGCAGCAAGCCAAGTTGTGCCAATGAAAGAAATAAAAAGTAAGGACAGAGAAATTAAAATTTCGCTTAACGGAACGCCGTTTGTAATGCGCGACATCATGACGATTGGCGAGGTAAACGGAATAATTGAACCCCAAAAAACTAAATTGGAATCAGGGTCAATGATTGTTTTGGTGGCAATGAAATAACCCACCAGCAAAGGCATAATCACAGGCGTAATAAATTGCTGCGAATCCGCTTCACTGTCCACCGCACTGCCAATGGCTGCCATAATGGAACTGTAAAACAAATAACCGCCGATGAAATACAAAATGAAACAAATAAACACTTCGGTAAAATTGATTTTGTTTATTTTTTTCAGCACATCAAACAATTCCAATTTGTCGTCAAATTTTTCCAATTGATTTAGATTTACGTTTGTACCGTTTTTCTTTACCAATTCTTGTTGAGTTTCAAATTGCTGTAACTGCACGGTCGCATCTTTTAAGAAAATAGAAGACAAGGTTGTGGTAAGCACAATGGTAATAATCCCCATTGCCACAAATTGAATTGTGCCCAAAATTGCCACACCGATAATTTTCCCCAACATCAGTTCAAAAGGTTTTACCGAAGACACAATCACTTCCACAATGCGGTTTGTTTTTTCTTCCATTACGCTGCGGAACACCATCATGCCGTACATCATAATAAAAAAGAACATCAACGCGCCCGTTAAAAAACCGAACATACCAAAACTGCTTTGTTCTTCGGGTTTGCCTTTGTCGTTTACTTTTTCCAAAATCAGTTTTACCGATTGTTTGGAGTTTGAAATCACATTCGGGTCAATGTTGTTGGCACGCAATTTATTTTCGTAAATAATGCGTTCCATTTGGTCTTTTATGTACGTTTGAAAGGCAAAACCCGGCGATTTTTTATAATACAATTTTATTGCGCCTGCGCCGCCCTCAATAATGTTGGGCGAAATCCAAAGCAAACAAGTGTAACCCTTGTCGCTGAATTGTTCAACGGCATCTTCCAATTTTTGTTTGGAATACGACAATGAAATGTAATCGTTGCCGCTCAACTTGTCAATAAACAATTTTGATTCGTCAATTACCAACACTTTTTGTTCGGTTTTTTCCGATTGTGTCATTTTTATCATTACGCCCAAAAAGCCTGTTATTAGAAGCGGCGCAAGGAATGTCATCACCAAAAACGTTTTGTTGGTGAGTTTGCTTGTAATTTCCCGTGCTATAATTAATCTTATTTTTTTCATTTTAATTTTTTGTTTATCGTTTGTCATTCTGAGCGATAGCGAAGAATCTACAAGTGATTTTTAGACGCTTCGTTCCTCAGCATGACAGAAAATACTACTCCGTATAATCACTTTTTGTTCCTACAACATTATTTTCTTCGTTCACTTTCATAATAAAAATATCGTTCATGCTTGGTATAAGTTCGTTAAACGATAACACTTCGCAGGTTGGCAAAGCCGCTTGCAGCAGTTGATTGGAAGTAAAACCATTTTGCAATTTAATGGTGAAATAATGAATGTCATCTTCGGTATATTTTTCCAGCACTTCACCCCCACTCCACAAATTGTTGGTGAAGCCCAGCACATTTCCTTTGAACGAAATTTTGTAAGTATTGCTGCGATAAGTTTTGCGAATGTCTTTTACTGCGCCGTCCAAAATTTTTTCTGATTTGTTGATGAGTGCAATGTTGTCGCACAATTCTTCCACGCTGCCCATGTTGTGAGTTGAGAAAATAACTGTTGCGCCTTTTTTGCGCAATTCCAAAATTTCGTTTCTAATCAGTTGCGCATTAATCGGGTCAAAGCCGCTGAAAGGTTCATCTAAAATCAACAATTCGGGTTCGTGAATTACCGTAACAATAAACTGAACTTTTTGCTGCATACCTTTGCTCAACTCTTCAATTTTTTTCTTCTGCCAACTTTGCATATCAAGCTTTTCAAACCAAAAAGCCATTCGTTTTTTTGCTTCCTGTTTGCTTAAACCCTTTAAACGTGCAAGATACAAAACCTGTTCGCCCACACTCATTTTTTTGTACAAGCCCCGTTCTTCGGGCAGGTAACCGATACTTTCAACGTGGGAGGGATTTAATTTTTGTCCTTTAAATAAAATTTCGCCTTTGTCGGGCGCGGTAATTTGGTTGATGATGCGAATGAGCGAGGTTTTTCCCGCACCGTTTGGTCCCAACAAACCAAACACACTTTTTTCGGGAATATTGAGTGAAACGTTATTTAACGCCACATGATTGCTGTAACGCTTGGTAACATTATTTATCTGTAAAATATTAGGCATATAAAAGTTCAAATATACAAGGGTTTATTTTTTCATGTAACATTGATAATTGAAAAAGTAACATTTAACATTTTGCAAAACTTGTTCAATGTAAAATTATCAATGTTCAATTTTACTTTTTTATTCAACATCGGTAACGCCGCCGCTCACAATAAATTTCATGGCTTCGGCAGCAGGAATATCAAGAGGCGTAACGTTTTCTTTAGGAACAATAATAAGTCTTCCCGACAGAGCGTAAGAAAACGGAAGATACACGGCAACTTTATCGGCAATGCCGAGTTCGTTTAAATTTTCTTTGGTAATAAACCCGATTTGGTGTGTTTGCGAATCGGAATTAATTTTCACCAACACAGGTTTGGTAAACCGTTTTTTGTTTCCCGTAAAAGCACCTGTAAAATCTTTTATCGGCGAATAAATGTGACGAATGAACGGTGCGCGTTCTAATTTTTTTTCAAGCAGAGAAAACACTCCCTGAAAAACGTAAGACGAAGCCAACATTCCCAACAAAGCCAAAGAGCAAATTGTTCCTGTTAATCCGAGTGCGGCGTTTAAAATGGGGTAATCTTTAAAACCGATAAAAGAAAACAGTTCGGCAAACTTATTATACACCTGAAGTATAATAAAAACCGTAATGATGAGCGGGATAAACAAAATTAATCCCTGAAAAAAATAGCGGAAAAAGCGTTTTAATAATTCTTTCATGCCCGAAATTACGCGAATAATACGGGGAAAACGTTCATTGAATTTTAAACAATCTTTGCACCGTACCACACTAAAACCAAGTTTTGTTCGTTACAGGTAAAATCTATTTCTTTTTACATTACCTTTACTTTAAAATCTTAGCAGGTATGAATAAAAAACTGATGCTCACATCTTTTGTCTTGTTTGCAAACCTTGTAAACGCACAAGACCAGTTGTTTAAAAAAGACAACAGCAAATTGCTGATAAAAATAGTGGAAGTAAATCCCGATGAAATCAAATACAGGGCGTTTGATAATCAGGACGGACCAACGTACAGCGAAAGCAAAGCCAACGTAAGCATGATTATTTACGAAGACGGCTCACACGAAACATTTACGGACAATAATACTTCTGCAGCTTCTCAAATAAGTCCGCCACAGGCTGCAAGTAACGTTAGGTATAATGATGTTTTTAGTATGACAGAATCTGATTCGTTGTGGTATTACAAATACTCAAACAATATTTCCATGAACTTTTTGAGTTTCTTTAATAACGAAATTGCTTTGGTGTATCAGCGCGAATTTTTTAAAGAACACTATAATATTATCATTCCTGTGGCTTTTGGTGTAGAACGCCCCAACGTAACACACGCCGTTTATTTTAATACAAGCAGAACCATTTATGACAACAAACCCTTGTATCAGCTAAACAACAAAATTTTTGATATAGGTTTTGGGATTAATTATTATCCCACACTAACTTCAGAATTCAATTATTACATTGGTCCTATGCTCCGATATATGCAATACAACGGCACACAAAATTATGATTATGTTACAAATCCACTTTCTCTCACTTACAAAGCTCTTTCTAAAAACTCTATCATGGTGCGCTATGCCATGGGCATTACCAACGGCGTGGTGTATCGTATGCGTTCAAGATTAACCGCTTCGGCGTATGCTACTATGGGCTTTAAAAAAGATGTAATAAGCGATAGAGAAAAAATAAAACACCCTGTAACAGGCGAGGCAATTAATCCGATACCGCGCCCTGTGTCGTTTTATTTTTGGTGTGGGGTAAACGTTGGCTTTAATTTTTAACGAACGAAACATTTATTATGGCTATGAAAAAAATAATTTTTCTCACCCTGCTTTTTGCAACAGTTTCCTGTTCGGTACAAAAACGCAGGTATCAAAACGGTTTTTATGTGAGTTGGAAACACAGTAAACAAGAGCATAAAACGGCAAAACAACATTCCGAAAAAAACGAGCGGGCAAAGTCTGAACAAAGCTTTGTTTTAAACGAAGAAACTATTTCCGTTTCGGCAAATGAGCAAATTTCCGTTTTAGTGTCAAAAGAAAAGCGGTTTTTGTTAGACGAAGAATGTGATGAAATTGTGTTTAAAGACGGCAAGGAAACAAAAGTAAAACTTATTGAAATAAACAGCAGCGAAGTGAGGTACAAACGCTGCGATATGCCCAACGGACCATTGTATGTAGCCAAGAAGTCGGAAATATTTATGGTGAAATACGCCAACGGAACACGCGAAATATTTAAAAACGAACCCGAAGTTTCTGATAATGGCAAAAAACAATCATATCAACCTATTTATGTACAACAGAAAAAAGTTCCTGCAACCGCCACCATTGCTTTGGTATTTGGCATTTTGGGCATTTATCCGCTTACAGTAATCGGCAGTATTGTGGCGGTTGTTTGCGGTGCGGTGGCGTTAAGGCAAATTAAACGCAATCCCGATAAATACGAGGGTGCAGGGCGCGCAATGGCAGGTTTAATCATGGGAATTATTGTGCTGGCTTTGGTTGCGCTCGCTATCATTGTGCTTTTATCTTTGTTCATCTAAATGTTTACCGTGAAAAAGTTGTATTTTCTGTTTTTCGTGTTTGTTTTGTTGAGTTGCGGTGTTCAAAAACGTAAGTATCGGGACGGATATTACATTGACAAACCAAGCTCCAAACAAAAAACACCAAACAAAAACAAAGAAGAAGAAGTTTATGTAGGCAAACCCGACAACTCAAAACCGCAACCCGATACCAAAAAAGTGGAAAATGTTGTAGTACCGCCGGAAAACACCACTGCTCAAACAAATTCTGACGACACAACAGATTTGGTTGTTACTGAAAAAACAACAACTTGCGATGTGGTGGTAATGCGCAGCGGCAGCGAGATACAAGCTAAAGTACTTGAAATAACACAAACCGAAGTTAAGTACAAAAAATGCACCATGCCCGACGGACCATTGTTTGTGGTGCGCAAAAACGATGTGTTTATGATGCGGTACGCCAACGGAACAAAAGAAGTTTTTCCCGAGCCGCTAACTCAAAATGCACCGCAGCAAATACCTCAGGAACAAATAGAAGATTACCGCAAACAGGGCAAAACAAGAGAAATGCACCCTGATGCCGTAAGTGCTTTTGTACACGCGCTGTTCGGAAATTCCGTAAGAGCAATTGTGCGGGGGTTTGATGCTTTGCAAGACATCAAACAACACCCCTTGGATTATAAAGGCGAGGGGCTTGCCAAAGCTGCCATTGTAATTGGGTTTGTGTGGCTGTTTCTTATCATTGCCGTGATGGCGCTCATGATAATAGCATTCTTTATTTAATATTACAAAACCCTTTTTATCACTCTCAACGTGTGAGAATATTTTTTTGTGTCGGTATTAAAAATGCCGTAGTGGTCAAATTTATCAATGCGCACCGAACCGCTGGCGTGTATAATTTGTTCATGGTTCAGTAAAATGCCCACATGAATAATTTTGCCTTCTTCGTTGTCAAAATACGCCAAGTCGCCCGCTTGGGCTTCTTCCACAAAACTTAGTGCCTGCCCCAATTCCACCTGTTGGTAGGCATCGCGCGGAAATTTGTAGCCGTTAAGTTTATACACCGTTTGCACAAAACCGCTGCAATCCACGCCAAACGGACTTTTTCCGCCCCACAGATAGGGCGCGTTTAAAAATAAAAAAGCCGTGTTTAAAATTTCATCTGCCGTTTTTTTTTCTTGTCCATGCGCCACTCGTCCCTCAATGCAAAAATCAAAACCGTCAAACCTTACATGATAATTGTTATAAAAAGGCAAGGTTGCGCCAATGGTAACAGGAAAATGTGTGTGCAGATTTACGTTGTGAAGCACTTGTATTAACTCCGCCGAATAAACAGGCGTTTGTTTTTGCAATGCTTTAAACGTGCTTTCTGAAAGTTTGGTATGTTGTTTGGCGTTAATCCAACAGTCGTAATCGTCAAATGCGGTTTTAATTTTCAGCCAGTCTTCGCCGTTTTCAAGTACCGTGTAGTGTTCGCCAAAAAGTAATTGCGTTACCATTTCGCTTGTACTTGTTGCTTCTTTCCTGCACGGAACAAGGCTTAATAAACAAATGCCGTATTGCATAGAAAGACAAATCTACATATTTTTTCAGTTGTTAGTCATAAGTAAAGAACTGCCTACTAATATCTGCCGGCTTACGACTAAAATATATTTGTTCTAAATCAAAATAATATATACTTTAGGCTTAACAAAAACGGTATGAACGAAGAAACCAAAGATGCAGTCAATAAAATTTTGACAAATTATTTGGAAATAAATAAACACCGCAAAACGTCTGAACGCTTTGCGATATTAAACGAAATTTATTCTCACAACGGTCATTTTGATATTGAGCAACTGTATGTGATGATGAAAAATAAAAAATACCGTGTAAGCCGCGCTACTTTGTATAACAACATGGAAATACTGTTAGACGCAGGTTTGGTAATTAAACATCAGTTCGGCAAAAATTTGGCTCAGTTTGAGCGGGCTTATAAATACAGGCAACACGACCATTTAATATGCACCGATTGCGAAAAAGTATTTGAGTTTTGCGACCCGCGCATTATGCAAATTCAGCGCAGCACCGAAGATATGCTGCGCTTTGATGTGCAGCACCATTCGCTGAATTTTTTTGCAAAGTGCCGCCAGCTTACTGAAACAGGACAATGCCAACATTTTAAAAAATAACAATTATGATTTTTGATTTTTCAGTTTCTAAAGACGGTCATCATGCCGTTATCGCATTAAGCGGCAATTTAATTGAAAAGAGCCAAGCCGCAGGCTTGCTTGAAAAGATAGACGAGCTTGCAAAAGAAAATTGCAACAAATGGGCTATTGACCTTGAAAAATTAACCTATATGAACAGCAGCGGATTAAATACCTTAATACAGGTTTTAACCAAAGCCCGCGTGGGCGGCGGTGAAGCCGTGTTGTTTAACATGAATAAAAAAACAAACGAGTTAATTTTGATTACC
The DNA here is from genome assembly GCA_019638705.1 of Bacteroidota bacterium. GTDB lineage: Bacteria > Bacteroidota > Bacteroidia > B-17B0 > Aurantibacillaceae > Aurantibacillus. The sequence goes on along the minus strand of JAHBTI010000028.1, from coordinate 15,374 downwards.
AAACTCCACACCTTGTTTAAAGTGGCTGACGGCAAACAAAAGGCGTTAAGTATGTTGGGAGTGTAATTTTTTACATGGAATTTATTGACGACAAACTTTTAAGCTACTGCGAACATTTTTCGGAAGCGGAAAACGATTTGCTGAAACAGTTACACCGCGAAACGCATTTAAAAATTCGCAGTCCGCGTATGTTAAGCGGACATTTACAGGGGCGTTTTTTGAGTTTTCTTTCCAAGATGATGAAACCGGAATTTATTTTGGAAATAGGTACCTACACAGGGTATTCGGCATTGTGTTTAGCCGAAGGGTTGCCCGAAAACGGAAAACTCCTCACCATTGACCCAAACGAAGAAACTAATTTTTTCGCCGGACAGTTTTTTCAAAAATCACCTTATGCCAATAAAATAGAATTGATTGAAGCCCAAGCGCAGCAAGTTATACCCACACTTCAGCAAAAATTTGATTTGGTTTTTATTGATGCCGATAAACCAAATTACCCTCTGTATTTTGATTTGGTAATTGATAAAGTAAACAGCGGCGGATTAATTATAGCCGACAATGTGCTGTGGAGCGGAAAAGTTTTAAACGAGAAAAAAGACAGCGACACACAAATCATTCACAGTTTCAATCAAAAAATTAAAAACGATAAACGTGTGGAAAATTTGTTGCTGCCTGTAAGAGATGGACTTCTTTTGATGAGGAAATTATAGAGCCTGTTTAAATTTTTGTTTCAGGAATTTATTATGGTCAATATGCTAATTCCGAAGGAATGATAGGATTGTAAAAAGACTAAATAAACTTCAACAGAACCCCGAAGCGGGTGAAATTTTATAAAAACAAAACTTTTTCAATCTATGCGACCCCTTCGGGATTACCATAACAAATTTCCAATATGAAATTTAAACAGGCTCATAGTGTTTAATAGTTGTTACTCATATTCAAAACTAAGCACTAAAAACTCAAAACTATTTTACCTTCAACTTCCCTTTTCGCCACGCATCAATAAACTCAGCCCACTTTAAAGGATTGAGCAAATTATTTACAGGCTGCTGACCTGCGGTGTAAACTTTGGTGTAATACGCCTGCATAACATACTTGTAATTTAAAGCCGCATCAGCCGTTTGATTTCTTTCCAAGTACGACAAGGCATCGCGCTGCAAATTATTTTCGGCACGTTCGTAATCGGTATTGCTAAGGTCAAGATTTAAAAACGCGCGTTTAAACTCGTCTTTGCTGGGCCAAGGGTGAACCTCCACCATCGGCAATTGAATGGTGTCTTTTGCCAGTACCTGAATGGCGTAATAATATTTTTGCCGCAAGGTATCGGGCACCTGGTAGCTGCGCACTTTATGTGTTACCGAATGAAATTCCAATTCATCACCCGGACTTAACACCACGCTGAAAAATCCGTAGAAATCACTTACCGTACCGCGTTTGGTGTTTTTAATTAAAATAGCTACAAACGGAATTGGGGTTAAACTGTCTTGGTCAAGCACCACGCCCGAAAACTGAATTAAAGGCAAATCGTTTGTTTTTGCGGTTTGACTTTTTACGGAAATGCCGAAAGCAAACAGCAGAGTAATTATTAAGACAAAACGTAATTTCATTAACACAAATGTAGTTTTTTTTTATCACAACTCTTTAATGTAACCCAACTCTATGGCTTTCTTTATCAAAAGGTAAGATTTGTTGGTTTTGCTTTTTTCATAAAGCCGTTTGCGGTGTGTGATAATGGTAAACTCGCTTAAAAAAAGTTTTTCGCCTATTTGTACGGCATCTAATCCCTCGTACATAAGTTGCAGCACTTCTTTTTCGCGTTTTGATAAGTGCCATTTTTCTTGTGGTTTTCCGTTTTGGTTATACTCGTTTAAGCGGTCGGTAATGCGTTGGCTGTAATAATTGTTACCGTTCATCACGGCGTTTATGGCGCGCAGAAGCTCTGCTTTGCCTGTATTTTTTGGAAGTATGCCTTTTACGCCAATTTCAACAAGTTCTCTCACAATTTCAAGCTCTTCTTTCATGCTGATTACCAAAGTTTTTACAAAGGGGTGTGCTTTGGCAATTTGGGCGGCAGCTTCCAAGCCGTTCATTTTGGGCATAGAGAGGTCAAGCAATACCAAATTGACATCTTGTTTGTCAAGAATTTTCATCAGTTCTTCGCCGTTGCTTACAATGGCTGCAATTTCTATCCCCTCTTCGGTTTTTAAAATATTGCTTAGTCCTTCGGCAAACAACAAATGGTCGTCAGCTATTATTATTTTAGTTTTCACTCAGCGGTATTTCTATAATTAAACTTACTCCGTTGCCTGCGCTTGTATCCAAATGCCAAGTGCCTTTCATTTTCTTTACGCGCGAATCAATGTTGGTGTAACCAATGCCTTTTGACTGCTTTAATATATCTTTTGAAAAGCCCCTGCCGTCGTCCTCATACGAAAACACCAAATTTCCGTTGCTTTTGCTTAACTGTATGCTCACTTCTTTGGCATCGGCATATTTTATGGTGTTGCTCAGCAGTTCCTGAGTAATGCGGTATAAATCGGTTTCGTGTTTTTTGTAGAGTTCGGGGCGCAAATCATTGTCAAGGTACTGCACGCGCAGCTTGTTGGCAGACTGAATGAGCTGCGTTAATTGCATCATGGCGGTGCGCAAGCCAAACTGCCCGAGCAAACCTGTGTCTAAGTCGTGCGAAATGCGGCGAACCTCCTCGTATGTTTCGTCAAGCAGATGAATGGTTTTTTCGTAAGCAGTGCGCTGTTGGCTAAGCAATCCGCTCAGGTGCTCTTCCATAGAGCTGAAATGCAGTTTTACCGTTGAAAGCATTGAGCCTACACGGTCGTGCAATTCGCGGGCTATGCGTTCGCGTTCTTCGTCCTGTCCTCTTATCATGGCGTTGGCTTGGTTCAGTTCCATATCTTTTTCTCTTATTTTGCGTTGCTGGCGTATGCTGCGCAGTATAAAAAATACCGCTATTATCAGCATAAACACCAAACCGGTAAGTATGATGATTTGTATTTTCATTTGTTGGTTGAGTTTAGTTTGGTGGTTAAGTGCTGTTTCCTTTGTTTCGGTGTCGTATTTGGTAAGCATTTCATACGACACGCGCATCAGGGTTTCGTTTTTCAGCGTGTCGGAATAGGTGTTGAGCAAATGCAAATATTTTATGGCACTGTCTTTTTCGTTTTTATTGCCGTAAAACAAAGCAAGGTCTTGCGCGGTTTGGGCAATGTGCTTTTTGTAGTTTTTAAACTTGGCGGTGGCATAAGCCGCTTGGTAATAGCTTAAAGCACTGTCGGGCTGCTGCATAGCTTCAAAAACAAGGGCTTTTTGTGTGAGGGCAGAAATAAGACGTTCTAAATAGTTCTCTTTTTTCAGCAAATCAACCGCCGTTTCGCAATAGCGCAGCGCGTTTTTCAGCTCATGTTTCTTTAAGGCAATTTGCGAAAGTAAATAGTAATTAAATCCTATTCTTGATGTGTCCGACCCGTTTCTCCATTTGCGCATATAGTCAAGGCTTTGCAGGCACAGAATTTGGGCGGAGTCCAACTTGTTTTCCAGCAACAAAATTTCTGCCATGTTGCAACATTCTTGCGACATATCAAGATAATGAGGTGGGTTTGCTGCATTTAACTGAAACGACTGTTTAAAATAATTGTATGCCTGCTTGTAGTTTTTCAGTTCATAGTAAGCCGCACCTAACTGGCTCATATTGGAAGCCTGACTATACCGTGCGTATTTGTGCTTTGATTTTTCGGCACAGCCAATGGCTTTTTTATAAAAATAAATTGCCATATCGCGCTCTCCGTTTTGTTGGAACAAAATACCCAAGCGGCGGTAAATATCTGTTTTGTAATCGAAGCCGTCTTTTCCGTATGTGTTGCCCTGCAGCAGTTTATACAGCATTTCATGCTGTTCTCTAAAGCCCAAATGCTCTTTTGTGTCAAAATCCATTAACAAACTGTCAATTTGAGCCAAATAAAAACTTGGCATAAGAGCTAAAAGAAAAATGCTTATGTAACGTTTAAACTTTTTCAAAAGGGGTTTTATTAATTAATGAATACAAGCATTTTTTTCATGGCAATACCGCTCAAATCCATAGGGCTTTGGAGGTCTTGGTTAGTAATTACAAGCGGTAAGCCTCTTAAACAAGTGTCGCTTAAATCAATGGGCGATGTTGCCGGGCTGTCGTAAGTAGTTGTATTGCCTGTGCCGTTGTCAGTAACCTGTACGGCAATATAAGGCATACCATTATTGCCCATTACCCGCTGCACATTGTTTATTGTATAGTAAGTACCGGTTGTGCTTTCCATTTCAAGGTATATAGAAAAACTACCGCTTGCTCCATTACGGATAAAGCGGATTTTCATAATTTTTACATGGTTTGCGGGAGGGGCTGTAGTGATGAGGTGATGTTGGTGTGGTGGCGGATTTTTAGTGTCATAAATACAAACACCTGCCGTCTGTGTTACAATTCCTTCCTCAGAGGTATCGGCAAAGCAAATGGCGGCATAATCTCTTGCACCAAAATTGGTAAACTGCAAGTTAGTGTACACAAATGTTCTTTTTTTATCTGTTTGCGTACCTTCGGTTTCTATATAAAAATCTTTGTCGTTGTTGCCTGCGGTAGCGTTGCTGTAATTGCAGTTTAAGGGGTCAGCATCTGTGTCGGGCAGATTACTGTTGCAAGTGCCTGTTATTTTGTAAGTGTTTGGGCTGGTTAATTCAAACTCCAAACTGTCTATTCTAAATTTTTGCATACTACTTGTTTTTTAAGATTATGTGCCCAAAAGTAGATATAAAAATAAATTGAGTTTGTAACCAAAAATGGGTAATTTTTGATTTTTTTCGGCAAATTTTGCTTTTAGGATTTGATTGTCCGTAATTAAAACGTTTAAATCGTTAAATTTGTCAAAATATGAAACGTTGTGGTTTATACTTTATTTCGCTGTTGTTGTTTTGCAGCATTGGTTTTTCTCAAACCAAGCAAGAAACCAAAACTCCTGAAACTAAAAAGCCAAAAACTGCCGATTTAGGAATTGGCGCAGGTTTGGCAGGCAGCTCGGTATTTTTGGCACAAAACGTAAAAGAAAAAAATTCGGCTTTGGGGTATTACGGCACTTTAACTTACGGGCGTTCCGATAAGCCTTACCGCGCAAGTTTTGAATACACGCATTACCGGAACATAAACATTGCCCCTACCTGGCTTAACGTAAAAGCAAGCAGCGCGGAAGCCAATTTGCACGCTATCTGGCGTTTTCACAAAGTAAAATCGTATTTGTTTTTAATTTCGGGGGTGAGTTACAACGTGTTTTCGGGTTACTTTACAGGCAAAAACGATTTTTTGAATTTGGCAAGCGAGTTTCCTCTGGAGCAAAGCGTAAGCAAAAAATGGTGGGGCTTTAATGCAGGCTTGGGCTACGAACTGTATTACAAAAACCTGTGCGGTTTTATTACTTACAAAATGCGTGTGGGCATGGTAAAAGGCAGCGAACTGAACATTATGGACGTTTGCATTTCGGGCGGTGTGCGCTATAACGTAACCATGACACCCATTGGCATTGCTTTAAAGAAAATTTTCAGAGGCACGCGCAACCGTTATTATCTGAACACTTAAAAAATCTTTATGAGTACATTTCAGGATTATTTATCTCATTTCAGCCGTTTTTTTAACCAATACCTGCCCTTAACAAATCCTGTATTAATTCTTGCGCTCACGTTATTAATTATTCTTTTTGCGCCGTTATTGTTCAGGCGTTTCAAAATTCCGGGCGTTATCGGTTTGGTTTTGGCAGGCGTGTTTATCGGTCCTAAATGTCTGCACATCATTCAGTCCACCGACAGTTTTGAACTGCTTTCTAAAACAGGCTTGCTCTACATTATGTTTTTGGCAGGTTTGGAAATTGATATGCAGGAATTTAACAACAACCGCAACAAAAGTTTAATATTTGGCGCACTCACTTTTTTTATTCCCATTGTTGCAGGGTATTTTGTTTGCATTTATGTGTTTCATTTCTCGTTATGGTCGGCATTGCTTTTGGCAAGTATGTTCAGCACCCACACCTTGTTAAGCTATCCCATTGTAAGCAATATGGGCATTATAAAAAACCGTGCGGTGCAGGTAACGTTTGGCGGAACAATTATTACCGACAGCGCGGTGCTGATTTTATTGGGCATTATTACCAATGCCGTAAACGGCGAAATAAGTTCTGCGTTTTTTATCCGCATAATTATTTCGTTGGCGTTGTTGGTGTTTTCCACGCTTTATTTGCTGCCAAGAGTAAGCCGTTGGTTTTTCCGTAACATCGAGGCACAGGCAAGTTCGCATTACATTTTTGTGCTTGCCGTAGTGTTTATTTCAGGGTTTTTAAGTGAGCTTGCAGGTGTAGAACCCATTATTGGCGCGTTTTTGGCAGGTTTGGGTTTAAGTAAAGTTATTCCGCACAGCAGTATTTTAATGAACCGCATTGTTTTTATCGGCAATACTCTGTTCATTCCGTTTTTCCTCATCAGCGCAGGTATGTTGGTTGATTTGGCTTTGTTTTTTAAAGGCAGCGAGGCACTTATTTTTGCAGGCATTTTGTGTGTAGTGGGTATTTTTTCAAAATACATTGCCGCCTGGTTTACTGCCATAATTTGCAAATACACCAAACACGAGCGTAATATTATTTTCGGGTTGAGTGTATCACACGCCGCCGCCACCTTAGCCATTATTAAAGTAGGATTTGACATTGGCTTGTTTGACCAAAACGTGGTAAACGCCACCATTATTCTCATTTTAATTTCGTGTTTGGTAAGCTCGTTTGTAACCGAACGCGCCGCCCGCAAAATTGCCGTGCAGGAAAAAGAAGTGGTGCGCAAAACAAGCGGCGACAAACCCGAACGCATTTTAATTCCTGTAAGCAATCCCGAAAATATTCAGCGGTTAATTGATTTGGCTTTATTAATTAAAGACCAAACTTCGCACGAACCTTTGTATCCGCTGTCAATTGTGGAAGACGAAGAAGATGCGGGCGAAAAAATTAATTTGGTAAAAAAAGTGGTAGAGGGCGTTGCCGAACAAATTGCCAGCGGCGACAAAAAAGTAGAGGTGCTGAAAAAAGTGGATTTAAGCATTGTGGACGGCATTGTGCGCACCGCCAAAGCCTACGCTATTTCCGATATTTTATTGAGTTATAAAGCGCAGCACAGTCTTTCGCCCCTCATCAGTTCAAGCGTTTCAGAAAACATTTTGGCTAAGGCAAAGCAAACGGTTATTATTTCAAAAATTCTTCAGCCCTTAAATTCGTTTAAAAAAATTGTGTTGGTGCTTACGCCAAACGCCGAATTAAGAAGCAATTTCGGGCGTTCGGCAAACCAAATTAATACCCTGTTAAAACAGTTGGGCAACGATGTGGTGATTTACGGTTATGGCTTAACGCTTAAAAGTTTTGCCGATGCCGTTAATGATAAAAAACAAAGTTTTTACCGTTACATTCCTGTGGTGTCTTTTGAAAATCACGAACCTGTTACGCCTGTGCAGGAAGATTGCTTATACATTTTTTTAAGTGCCCGCGCACAAACGGTAAGTTTTAATTATCATGTGGACGAAATGCCGAAACAGCTAAGCCGAAACAATGAGTTTACAAGTTTTCTTACCATATACCCAGAAGTTTCAAAAGCCTTGCAGGACAGCCGCAGCGGTGATATAACAGGCAACTCGGTAGAGCAGCAATTGGTGAAAGTGAAAAAAATTACAGGAAAAATTACAGGTATTTTTAAGAAAGAGGAGGAAGAGCAAGAACAAGAGGTGGAGGAAGAAGATGACGAGAACAGCTAAACAAGCCGTTTGACATTTTCTTGTTCACACAATCAACAGAACTTTGTTGAAATAATGTCCATTTAAAATTTTTTCGGGGCAGAATTAAAAATTAATTTCGCCCCATTATGGTTAAACCTGATTTTATTTCTGTTTTACTCAATAAAAGAAGCACAGGATTTTTTGTAAGCATTAACGATTTGCGCGACAAAGAATTTAGCGGCATACAATTAAATCCCGAAGAACAATTGGCTTTAAACACTTACGACAAATACCGTATTGAGGTACTTAATGCGGAAACTGACGAAGAAAAATTTCATTACCGCTACCGCCAGTTACAGGTAATTGCCAACCTTAACGACTGGCGCGAGTTTTTAAACAGGTAGGTTTAAGACAAAGACTTTCCTTACATTTTTTCAATTTTTTAATGATATTCTTTTGAAAAGCACCGTGTTTTGTATGTTGTAGTAACTAATTGTTTCAAAATTTTTCCCGAAATTTGCCTATCTACAAAAAATTGAATACGCTTAAAAAATATTTATTCGGATTTGCGGTGGCAGTTTATTTGTTGTCTGCAATCGGTATTCCTGTGTATTTGCATTATTGTGGCGGTGAGTTGGAAGAAGTGAATTATGTTACCGCAAGCAGTTCGTGTTGTGGTGGCGAAGAAGACGATATAAGCGATAAAGGCTGCTGTAAGGATAAAGGCTGCTGCAAAAACGAAAACATCGTTATTCAAAACGACATTGATTTCACTATTAAAACATTTCAGTACGATGTGGTAAAAACATTTTGCGAGTTGTTTTATGTTCACATTCCTTTTTTAATTCAATTTCAATCACAAGACATTCAACTGTTCGCGTTTCAAAAAGAACCGCCTCCCAAGGTTCAGAACAGTTTAGTTATTTCTACTTCGGTTCTCATAATATAGAATTGAGATACTTCCTTCGTCAGCATGACAAACAGTTCCGTCATTCTGAGCGATAGCGAAGAATCTCTGTATTTTTCAAAAATAATTCTATAAACAATAAAAAAAATTAAAAATGAGAACTTTAATCTTATCCGTATTCCTGCTTGTTTCATTAAACAGCTTTTCGCAGGATAATACAATAAAAACCGAAACTCTTGCCGTAAAAGGAAATTGCGAAGAGTGTAAAAAACGCATAGAAAACGCCGCCGACATTAAAGGCGTAAAGCTCGCCGAGTGGGACGAGAACAAACAAATGCTAACGGTTACTTACCAATCGGCAAAAGTAACAATGGAGCAAATTGAGCAAGCCGTTGCCAAAAGCGGACACGATGCAGGCTCAAAAAAAGCATCTGATGCGGGCTACAAAAAATTGCCGAAGTGTTGCCAATACCGCGATGCCAAGTGTGAAGACAAAAAGTAAATCATGCGCTTTTGCTATGCAATTGCTTTGATGATGTTGTTAAACGCATCTCTCAAAGCGCAGGTAAAAGGCAAAATCGTTGATGTGTCGGATAAAGATACAAGTGCGGTAATTGGCGCAGCAGTGCATTGGAAAAACACCAACATTGCCGCAATTACCGATGCCAACGGCGGTTTTACTATTCCTGTATCACACGAAACAAACAAACTGTTGATTGACGTAATCGGTTATGAAAAAGACAGCATTGTGGTCATCAATCCCGATAAATTTCTGTTCATCAAATTAAAAACGGCAAACAATTTGAATGAAATTGAAGTGGTGTATTACAGCACAGGCACGGAAATTTCTTATCTCAATGCGCGAAAAATTGAAACCTTGAACGAACGCTCTTTGATGAAAGCCGCCTGCTGCAACCTTTCCGAGAGTTTTGAAACCAATCCGAGCATTGACGTAAATTTTTCCGATGCCCTAAGCGGAACAAAACAAATTCAGATGTTGGGTTTGTCGGGGCAATATGCGCAAATCACAAAAGAGAATATGCCCTATTTGCGTGGTTTGGCAAACAATTACGGATTAACGTTTATTCCCGGAACATGGATACAGTCCATACAACTCAGCAAAGGCGCGGGTTCGGTGGTAAACGGTTATGAAAGTTTTACGGGGCAAATAAACACCGAACTGCAAAATCCCGAACATTCAGACAAAATACATTTTAATACTTATGTGAACGAAAATGCACGCAATGAATACAATTTGAATGTGTCGCACCGCTTCAATCCCAAGTTTTCAGCAGGTTTGCTCACGCACGCAAGTTTTAACCCTTTGGCGCAGGATTTGAATAAAGACGGTTTTGCCGACATTCCCACAGGCAAGCAATACAACATTATGAATAAGTATGCTTATAATTCGGGCAAAGGTTTTGAAGCGCAATTCGGTGGCGGCTATTTGCGCGACATTAGAAACGGCGGGCAATTCAGAGAAACGGTAAAAAACAAAAGCGACACCATGCCTTTATATCAAATTGGCATTGATAACGAAAAATGGGAACTGTACAGCAAAACAGGTTTTGTGTTTCGGAAAAAACCCGCTACAAGCATGGGTTTGCAGCTCTCGTACTTAAATCATAATCAGAAAAATTTTTACGGAAGCAATAATTATTCGGGCTTGCAAAAAACGTTTTACGCCAATTATATTTTTGAAAGCATTATTAAAACTACCGCCAACACGTATAAAATTGGTGCAAGTTTTATGAACGATAATGTGAATGAAACATTTAATTTGTTTCAATACAAACGCGAAGAAAATGTCGGCGGCGTGTTTGCGGAATATGCGCACAATTACAAAGAAAAATTTAATCTCGTAGCAGGTGCGCGGGCAGATTATCATAATTATTACGGTTTGTTTTTCACACCGCGTTTGCACCTTCGTTATGCGTTTAATCAACACAGCGTGTTGCGTTTCAGCGGTGGACGGGCTTTGCGCACTGCCAATATTTTTTCGGATAATATGTATTTAATGGTTTCTTCGCGGCAATGGGAAATTCAATCTTCGGATTTGAAACTGCCTTATGGTTTAAAACCCGAAACAGGTTGGAATTACGGATTAAATTTTACGCAAAAATTTAAGGTGAATTACCGTGAAGCCTACATTACACTTGATGCGTACCGCACGGATTTTACCAATCAAGTGGTAATTGATGTGGACAACAATCCGCAAAAAGTGTTGGTGTATAATTTAAACGGGCAATCGTATTCAAACACTTTGCAGTTTGAATTTAACGTAGAACCGCGCAAACGTTTTTTTATAAAAACAGCGTATCGTTTTGTGGACACAAAATTGAAGTACCAACAAGGCTTGCTCCAAAAGCCTTTGGTATCAAAGCACAGAGCCTTTGCAAATTTGAGTTACGAAACCAAAAACTCGCATTGGCAATTTGATTTTACCACGCAATACAACGGCGCAAAACGTTTGCCTGATACAAAAACAAATCCGCAGGAATACAGAAGAAATGATTTCTCGCCCGATTATTTTAATTTGTTGGGGCAAATTACTTACCTCACAAAAATCAACAAGGCAGATTTTCATGTTTACTTGGGTGTAGAAAATGCTTTGAATTACAAGCAAACAAATCCAATTGTGTCAAGCGATTTGCCTTACAACAAGTATTTTGATGCAAGCATGGTTTGGGGACCAATTTACGGACGAATGTTGTACGCAGGATTGAGGTTGAAGATTAAGTAAGAAAAAAGCCGCAAGAAAATTTTCTTGCGGCTTTACTTTAGTGTTACTTCGAGTAGCCGACGACAGGAGGCGTATCGAGAAGTGCTTACGAAAATCAGTTCTCTTTCTCACAAGCTCGCTCAATAATGCCCTGCATTATTGCCGCAGTTTGCAAAGAGGCAGCAAACCTACTCGAACTGACAATTCTTATTTTTTAATACGCTCTACATAATCACCTGTGCGGGTATCAATTTTTACCCAATCGCCTTCGTTTACAAAAAGAGGAACGCGGATTTCTGTTCCTGTATCAATTTTTGCAGGTTTTAATGTGTTGGTGGCGGTATCGCCTTTCACACCCGGTTCGGTGTAAGTAATTTGTGCTTCCACAAAGGTTGGCGGTTCGGCAATGATAGGATTTTCGCCCTCCTCAAAACTTACTTTTACTTCCATGCCCTCTTTTAAGAAACGTGCGCTGTCGCCAAACATAATCACAGGTATATGCGTTTGCTCATACGTTTCGTTATCCATTACTACTGCAAAGTCGCCTTCCGCATAAATGTATTGCATCATTTTATATTCCACACGCACAATTTCAACACTTTCGCCACTGCGAAAACGGTTTTCGGTTTGCTTGCCTGATTTTAAGTTGCGCATTTTTGCCTGATAAAACGCGCGCAAGTTACCCGGTGTGCGGTGTTGGTATTCCATAATCTGAACCAGTTCGCCGTTAAAACGAATTACCGAGCCTACGCCAATATCGCCTGTATCTGCCATAATCTTTTACTTTTTTGTTGTTTTAATTTTTTTGGAACGCAAATATATAAATCTTTCGCTTCGCTCAAGATATTTAAACACAGAGGCTCTGAGGCACGGAGTTTTTTCTTAATGTTCTCTGTGTCTTTGTGCCTCTGTGTCTATAAAACTATTGCACTTCCGCCAATTCATTCACCACACCCATTGACGAGAATTTTTCAATGCGTTGATTAATGCGTTCTTCGGGATTTAATTTTTTGAGGTCTTTTAAGTGCTTTAAAATTTCCTGTTTCACCGTTGCAAAAATTTCTTCGTGATTGCGGTGCGCACCGCCCAAGGGTTCGGGAACAACGCCGTCAATCAAACCGTTTTTGCTCATGTCGGAAGCCGTGAGTTTTAAGGCTTCGGCGGCTTTTTCTTTAAAATTCCAACTGCGCCATAAAATTGACGAGCAACTTTCGGGCGAAATAACAGAATACCATGTGTTTTCCAACATCAGCACTTTGTCGCCAATGCCAATGCCCAATGCACCGCCGCTTGCACCCTCGCCGATGATAATACAAATTACAGGCACTTTCAACTGCGCCATTTCCAACAAATTTCTGGCAATGGCTTCGCCTTGTCCGCGTTCTTCGGCTTCTAAGCCCGGGTATGCGCCGGGCGTATCAATAAATGTAACAATGGGTTTGTTGAATTTTTCGGCGAGTTTCATCAGGCGCAAAGCCTTACGATACCCTTCGGGATTAGCCATACCAAAGCGGCGAATTTGGCGCATTTTGGTATTAATGCCTTTTTGTTGCCCTATAAACATTACGGTTTGTCCGTCAATTTCGCCAAAACCGCCCACCATAGCTTTGTCATCGGCAACGGTTCGGTCGCCGTGCAATTCCATAAAGGTGTTGTTTGAAACGGAATTAATGTACGCCACCGTGTAAGGTCTTTCGGGGTGACGGCTTACTTGCACACGCTGCCAAGCCGTAAGGTTGCCATAAATTTCGCGTGTTTTGTTTTTAATGTGTTCTTCCTGTTCTTTGATTTTATCGGTTAAATCAACTTTGCTTTTTACAGCAACCTCTTTCAGTTTGGTTAATTCCTCTTCCATTTCCTGAACAGGTTTTTCAAAATCCAAATACGTCATTGTTCTTGTTTGTGTGTTAGCTTGGGCGCAAAGATATGATTTTTTGAAAAATGTGCTGTTTTTGATTTATCTGTCTCACAAACAGTTTCGTAAACAAACAAAACTAATCTATTTTTTTTGGTAATGGCACGAGGTAAAAGTCCCGAATGAAAATTCGGGGCTTTTTTGTTTTTAGAAACTGCTTAAATTTTATTTAATCTTTGTGTAAAACAGCTATTGCGCTCTGTAACATTATTTTTATACATTCGCTGAAAACTAATTCTACTAACATTAAAAATATATCATGAGTAAGAAACTGTTTCTAACCGCCGCAATAATTCTATGTTGCTTTAATTCACCGGCAAATAACAATCCCGCTTCACCGCTTTCCAAGAGCGAGGAGATAAAAACCAAATTTAACAACGGCGGCTTTTCGCTTAGTGCCAATCTTGGCTTTGTGGAGAACAAAGGGCAGGTTTTCGGCTACGACGGGCTTGCTCACCCGGAGGTGAAATTTGTATTCCGGCAGGGTAATACGCAGATTTTTTTGCTGGAAAAAGGCATCGCTTACCAGTTTACAAAAACGCATTACCCTAACGGTTACCGAGATTTGATACGCAATAGCAAAGACATAGAAGACATGGAAAAAATGCAGGATTTACAAAAACAAATCCGCACCGAAACTTTTCGTATGGATATGACTTTGGCGGGCGCAAACTCCAACGCGGAAATTACTACCGAAGGACGAAGCGCCGATTATACCAATTATTATAACCGTAACGTTTTAGATGTACACGATTTTACAAAAGTAATTTACCATAATATTTACCCCGGTATTGACTGGGTGATATACACCAAAAACGGCGAAATAAAGTACGATTTTGTGGTGAAGCCCGGAGCAGACCCCTCGCTGATTAAAATGCAATTTACACATCAGGAAGAATTAAAGTTGAACGCAGACGGCAGCTTTACTTTAAAAAATAGTCTTGGCAGCATTACCGAAAAAAAGCCCGTAAGCTTCCAAAACTCAACACCCATTAAAACAAAATTTAAGCTGCAAGACAATACCATATCTTTTGTTTTAGAAAATTACGATGCCGGGCAAACCTTAACAATAGACCCCTCTCTGCTTTGGGCAACTTATTACGGAGGTTCAAATCTTGATATTGGACTTTCCTGCGCCACAGACGGCTCCGGCAATGTTTACCTCGCCGGATATACGAATTCAACTGCCGGTATCGCTTCGGGGGGACATCAGAACAGTATTGGCGGAGGCACTGATGCCTACCTTGTGAAATTCAACAGCAGCGGGGTACGGCAATGGGCTACCTATTACGGAGGTTCGGGAGCGGGAAGTGATAATGGATATTCCTGCGCCACAGACGGTTCCGGCAATATTTACCTCGCTGGATATACGAATTCAACTGCCGGCATCGCTTCGGGAGGACATCAGAATACGTTTGGTGGAGGACTTCAAGATGCTTTTCTTGTGAAATTCGACGGCAGCGGGGTACGACAATGGGCGACTTATTACGGGGGTTCGGGAAGTGATGAGGGATTTTCCTGTGCCACAGACGGCTCCGGTAATGTTTACCTCGCTGGATATACACAATCAACCGTCGGCATCGCTTCGGGGGGACATCAGAATACTATTGGCGGGGCTGTTGATGCCTTCCTTGTGAAATTCAACGGCAACGGGGTACGACAATGGGCTACCTACTATGGCGGTTCGGGAGTCAATCGAGGACATTCCTGCGCCACAGACGGCTCCGGCAATGTTTACCTCGCCGGATATACGGATTCAAACGCCGGCATCGCTTCGGGAGGACATCAGAATACGCATGGCGGGGGTAATGACGCCTTCCTTGTGAAATTCGCCGGCAGCGGGGTACGGCAATGGGCTACCTACTATGGAGGTTCGGGAGGTGATTATGGATATTCTTGTGCCACAGACGGCTCCGGCAATGTTTACCTCACCGGATATACAGGTTCAAACGCTGGCATCGCTTCGGGGGGACATCAGAATACGCATGGCGGAGGCGATGATGCTTTCCTTGTGAAATTCAACGGCAGCGGGGTACAACAATGGGCGACTTATTAC
>JAHBTI010000027.1 GCA_019638705.1 Bacteroidota bacterium | reverse complement strand
ATCTGTAAAACTATTGATAATGAAAAGAAATAAATCGTTATCTATAATTTATTAGCAATACCGTTTCCTCCGCGTTCTCTGCGCATCTTCGGTTTTTTGTACTTTTGTTTTCCATGTCCCAAGAATTTCCCGAACGCATTTCAACACTCATAAAAACCTTGCCCGAAACACCCGGCGTGTATCAGTATTTTGATGATGAGGGAACTTTACTATATGTGGGCAAAGCAAAAAATCTGAAAAAGCGTGTTTCTTCTTATTTCACTAAAGAGCACGACAGCGGGCGTTTGCGAATAATGGTGCGTAAAATTCGCGACATCAAAACCGTGAAAGTAAACAGCGAATTAGATGCTTTGTTGTTGGAGAATAATCTCATCAAAAATCTAAAGCCGCGCTATAACATCAATTTGCGCGATGATAAAACTTACCCTTGGATAATTTTAAAACACGAAAGGTTTCCTCGCTTGTTTTATACACGCAAACAAATTAAAGACGGCAGCGAATATTTTGGACCCTATGCTTCGGGAAAACTGATGCACGCGCTTTTGGATTTAATTCGCCAACTCTACCCTTTGCGCACTTGCAGCTATGATTTAAAAAAAGAAAATATTGACAAAGGAAAATTTCGTGTGTGCTTGGAATTTCATATCGGGCGTTGCAAAGCCCCCTGTGTAGGCAAGCAAAGCGAAACGGAATACAATCAAAACATTGCGGAAATCCGTCAAATTATTAAAGGTGACATTGGTTTTGCGCTGCGCGACATGAAAGAAAAAATGCACGTCGCTGCCGAGAAATATAATTTTGAAGAAGCAGAAGAACTGAAAAACAAAATTGAAACTTTGAGCGATTATCAAAGCAAATCAACCATTGTTCACCCGTCAATAACGAATATTGACGTAGTGAATATTATCAGCGACGATAAAAATGCTTACATACATTATTTTCAAATTATCAACGGCTCTATTATTCACGCGCAAACCTTGGAACTGAAAAAGAAAATTGAAGAAAGCGATGAAGATATGTTGTTGTTTGGCTTGATTGAATGTCGCAGCCGATTTGGAAGTAAGAACAAAGAAATTCTTGTGCCTTTTATTCCCGAAATAGAAATAACGGATTGCGAATTTGTTGTGCCAAAAATCGGCGACAAAAAACAGTTGTTGGATTTGTGTTACAAAAATGCTTTATCGTACAAACAAGAACGCGAAAAACAAATTGCACTCACTAACCCCGAACGCCACACGGAGCGCATTATGGAGCAAATGAAAAAAGATTTGCGCATGAAAGAAGAGCCGCGCCGCATTGAGGGTTTTGACAACAGTAACATTCAGGGAAATTACGCGGTAAGTGCCATGCCCGTGTTTATTGACGGCAAACCTGCCAAAAAAGAATATCGCCACTTTAACGTAAAAACGGTGGAAGGTCCTGATGATTTTGCAACGATGAAAGAAATAATTCATCGTCGTTACTCGCGTGTGCTGCAAGAAAATTTACCCATGCCTCAACTGATTGTAATTGACGGTGGCAAAGGTCAGTTGGGTGCAGCAGTTGATAGTTTACGCGAATTAAATTTAATTGGAAAAGTTGCCGTGATTGGCATTGCCAAACGTTTGGAAGAAATTTATTTCCCCGGCGACCCTTTGCCTTTGTATTTGGACAAACGCAGCGAAACATTAAAAATTATTCAGCAAATCCGCGATGAAGCGCACCGTTTTGGTATCACACACCACCGCAACAAACGCAGCCGCGAAACTTTTAAAACCGAACTGAACGAAATAAAAGGCATCAGCGACAAAACTGCCGAAAAATTATTGATAGAGCTCAAAAGCGTAAAAAATGTAAAAGAAGCCTCGTTGGAAGAATTGGAAAAAGCAATCGGTAAAGCGAAAGCGAAATTGGTGTTTGAGTTTTTTCTAGAGTAAATTCCTTTTGGTTTGGTAATACGCTTACGTGTATTGAAAAACCCTAACTTCGCTGCCACAAAAATATAGACAACCATGCCCGGAACAGAATTATTTGGCGCGGAAGAGCGCAAAGAAATAAACGATGTAATGCAAACAGGAATTTTGTTTCGTTACGGACACGATGCTCAACGCAACAATCACTGGAAAGCAAAAGAATTTGAAGCCGAAGTGCGCAAAATTACCAATGCAAAATTTGCTCACGCCATGAGCAGCGGTTCTACTGCCATAGCCACAGCCCTTGCGGCAAGTGGTATTGGTGCAGGTGATGAGGTAATTGTTCCGCCGTTTACATTTATTGCAAGCGTGGAAGCGGTGTTGTTTGTGGGTGCAATTCCGGTGTTTGCAGAAATTGATGAAACCCTGTGTTTAAGCGCTTTGGGCATTGAAAAAGCATTAACGCCAAAAACCAAAGGCGTGTGTTTGGTGCACATGTGCGGCGGAAACGCAGATATGGACAGCATTATGGCGGTTATCAAAAAACGCAATTTAATTTTGGTAGAAGATGCAGGGCAGGCATTTGCCTCGTCATACAAAGGAACTTACACGGGACTTTTTGGAAAAGCAGGAAGTTATTCCTTTGACTTTTTTAAAATTGCAACGGCAGGTGAAGGCGGTGTGTTAGTTACCAACGATGAAGAAACCTACAAAAAAGCCGATGTTTACAGCGACCACGGACACAGCCACATTGGCGAAAAACGCGGCATGGAAGCGCATCCGTATTTAGGATTTAATTACCGCATTTCTGAATTGCACGCTGCCATTGGTTTGGCGCAAACGCGCAGAGTACCGTCAATAAAACAAACCAATCAAAAGCATAAAAAACTGATGCAGGAATTGTTGTCAAAAAACCCGCACATCAGTTTTGCCAAATTGGGCGATGAAAGCGGAGATTCTGCCACGTTTTTAAATATTTTGTTGCCCGACACAGCTTCGGCGCAACGTGCGGTGGACGAGATGAACGCCGCAGGTGTAGCGGGTTTTGACTATTGGTTTAAAAATATGTACCATTTCATTAACCAGTGGCAACACCTAAAAGATTTAAGCACGGTTTCAAAATTACCTGCACAAATTTTAGAACGCTCGCAGGATTATAACAAATTAGATTTGCCGAAAACGCAGGAAGTTATAGGAAGATTAATTTCCTTCGGCGTAAAAGTTTCGTGGACAGAAAACTCTATGCGCGACTTGGCTGCAAAAATTTCTGATTGTGTAAACAAAGCCATGAAGCCTGTGAATGCGTAATTTTTTGTTGTGTCTGAGTTTAAGAAAGCAACTGAAACGCCGCAAACGCCGAACCATAAGCTAACGCCGTCATAAAAAATAATTGCGCCAATACCCATTTCCACGATTTGGTTTCGCGTTTTACTACGGCAAGTGTACTCATACATTGCATAGCGAAAGCGTAAAATAAAAGCAGCGACCAACACACCGCTTTGGTGTATCTTAAATTTCCGTTTTCGTCGCGCTCGCGCAGAATTTTTTCTTTAATGCCTTCGGTGTTTTCGCCGCTACCCGATTGGTAAATGGTTGCCATTGTTCCCACAAACACTTCGCGGGCGGCAAATGAAGTAATGAGCGCAATGCCGATTTTCCAATCAAAGCCCAAAGGTTTAATAGCAGGCTCAACAACTTTTCCCAATTTTCCGATGTACGATTGTTCTAACAATTCTGTTTCTACATTTATCAGTTGCAAACTGTCTTGCACTAATTCCGTTTGCAGTTTTTCTTTTTGCGCTTGTAAATTTTCGTACTCTTTTCCAAACCCGTGAGAACTTAAAAACCACAGCACAATGGAAATGGCTAAAATTATTTTTCCCGCTTCGCCGATAAACACTTTTACTTTATTGTAAACCATAATGCCGATGCTTTTCCATTGCGGGAAGCGATACACAGGCATTTCCATAATAAAAAAAGAAGTTTCTTTTATCTTCACAAAACGCTTTAAGAAAAACGCGGTAATGAGCGAAGCCGCAAAACCAATCAAATAAAGCGAGAACAAAGCGACACCTTTTGAATTGAAAATCCCGAGAAATTTACTGTCAGGATATAATACCGAAATTAAAAGCGTATAAACAGGCAAACGCGCCGAACAGGAAATGAGCGGCAAAATAAAAATGGTAATTAATCTTTCTTTTACATTACTGATAGAGCGCGTTGCCATGATGGACGGAACTGCACAAGCTGTGCCGCTAATTAAGGGAATTACCGAACGTCCGTTTAATCCGAAAGGGCGCATAATTCTGTCCATAATAAAACTTGCACGCGCCATATAACCCGAATCTTCCAACAAACCGATAAACAAAAACAAAAATGCAATTTGCGGAACAAACATCACCACGCCGCTCACGCCTGCAATTACGCCGTTTACCAACAAATCGTTTAACTGACCTTTGGGTAAATGCTCCGAAACAAAATTTCCGAATTGCAAAAACCCTTGTTCAATCCAACTCATGGGCGTTTCCGACACATAAAAAATAAACTGAAAAACCAAAAATAACACGGCAAGTAAAATGGCATAACCAAAAATTTTGTGCGTGGTTACTGCATCAATTTTTGAAGAAATTTTTTTGCGGGAAAGTTGCGCGGGACTTTTCACATACTTCGCCATTAAATAGTTAATGGTGTTGAAACGATAGATTTTATCGGCGTTTTCAAACGATTGCTCAACATCGTTTTTTAAGTTGAACAAATTGCGATGAATAAATTCACGATACGTTTTATATGCCGAAATAAAATCTGCATTCAAATCATAAAAAAAACTGCCGCTCACGTTTGCGTTCACAATGGCTTCTTTCAATTTTGAAACGCCAACGCGATGCCTTGAATCTACTGGAATTACAGGAACCCCCAAGGTTTCTTGTAAACCGTTAATGTCAATTTTTATGTTTTGACTTTCGGCTTCGTCAATCATGTTGAGCGCAACAACGGTTTTAAATTTCAAATCAATTAACTGCGTTGCCAACAACAAATTGCGTTTTAAGTTTGTGGCATCAACAACTACAACAACCGTGTCAATGTTTTCTTTTTCGTCCAACAAAGTTTTGCAGGCAATTTCTTCGTCGTTTGATTTTGGGAACAAACTATAAATGCCGGGTAAATCAACAATGGAAAAAATAAACTTTTGATTGTTTTGTTCAAAGGAAGTTTTGCCCTCGTACCTGTCCACCGTAACGCCGCTGTAATTTCCGGTTTTTTGGTTTAAACCTGTAAGCGCGTTGAAAAGACTGGATTTTCCCGCATTGGGATTTCCGAGTAAAGCAACTTTTATGTGAGTGTTTTGCACGAGGCTGCGAATTTAAGCAACCAAATCAATAATTACCGCTTCGGCTTCGTCTTTGCGCAAACTTAATTCGTAACCTGCCACGTTTACGGCAAGCGGACAGCCCAAAGGCGCGGTTTTAGACAATTCAATTTCTTCGCCGGGCAGAAACCCCATTTCAATCAATTTCGCTTTAAGCGCATCATTATTAAATGCAAGAACTTTTGCCTTTTGACCTTTTTTTAATTCTGCGAGGGTACTCATAATAATTTCAAAGCTACACGTTTTTTCGCCGTTTTGAAATACCGTGTTTGTGGTATGGAGTTTTGGTTACGCATGCGCTGCAAACGTGGGTTATCCCTTGTGTCTTCGCTGGAGACAAGTGTTTTCGGGATTGTTTGTTGATAATTTTATTTTGACAAATAAACGCATTAATCAAAATCGAAGTAAATTTGTTTTAGCTTTTTACGGGAGCTTTCCACTCATCAAAGTAAAGTTGTATCAACACCGTTATAGAATTACAGTTTAATCAAAATATATTCTCGCTTTTAGGGAATGATAGATGAGTGGCATTTTCTCGAGCGGTAAAAATATATTAACGATGAAACAAATAGCCAAAGCGCATAATGTCGAATATCTAAAACGACTTGCTAAGACAATCAAAAAACAACAAAACATCACTCATCAGCAAGCATTAGATATAGTTGCTGTTGATAAAGGATTTAATAATTGGAAGCATTTTCTACAAAATGCAAAAGAAAAGAGTAGTAAGCAATCTTCTAAAAATGATATTGTAGTTAAATCATTATCTGAAAATGAAAAAGTAAATCCGTACAGAAATTTACTTGTAGCTGCGATAAACGAGTTAATTGACGGTAATCACATTTCTTTAAATCCGATTTTCGCAAATACAGAGCAAGAAATACAAGAAAGGGGACATATTTTTCTTAATCTTTTTGGACAGCCTTCTGTAATTCTTTGGAGTAATAGAGGTTTTGAGGAGTTGCTCATTTCTGTTTGGTGGAAATACGACCATAACAAACACCCACAAGCAAATCTAAAAGGAAACTCTAAAGAAAATTTTAGTTTACCAAGACCTTTAGCTAAAAGACAACTCTATAAGAGATTTGTTGGAGTTATAGTAACTTGTTATTTAGAGAGAAAAACAGGTAAGTACATACAAGGGAAAAATCGAGAACACATTACAACTTATATAAGAAAGGGGGAATTGGATGGTTTAAATAAAATACCTATTCAAAAACCTAAAGGATACAAGATTTCTGGACCTTTTCATTTATAATAATTAAGTATAAGCCCCTTCGTTCTTATTTCCACTAACGCTCAAATAAGAATGGGCAGCTAAAAAACAAAAAACTATTTGTCAAAATTTTTGACAGATAGTTTTACTTTTAGTACAAATTTCCGCCCCAAATAAACTCTTTAAAGCTACTTGAAGGCAAATGATTACCAATTAAAAGTTGCTTTTTTAGAGCTAATTCTTCGGCTCTTGCGTGCAGCACGTTCAGGTCTTGCAACACAGGTGTTTCTTTTACTTCGGCGGCAATTTTTTTGTTTAAAATAAAGTCTATTTCCTGTCCGTTTTTCTTTTGGTAATAATTCAGTTCGTGCAAATTTTTCAACTGAATGGAAATGGCATTTTCAAATAATTGCCCGCTTGAAATGTTTTCGCCACCCAAAGCATACAACAAACCGTTATCAGAAAAATACAATTTGGGCTGTTGCACCACTTCTTTCTCAATGTTTTTGGTAAACGGTTTTACCAAATGAATGAGATACGTGTTTTCAAACAAATAAATGTAATCGCTTATTTTTCGGCGGTCAATGCCCGCCACGTTGCTCAGTTTTGTAAAATCAACTTTGCTGCCAACGCGCGATGCCAGCAGTTTTACAAGCGTGTATAAATCTTTGTTCAACGAATAGTCAGACAGCAATTTTACGTCCATATCAATATAAGAATTGATAATGTCTGACAATAATTCTTTTTTGCCTTTTATGCTTTTGTTCAACACCACTTCCGGAAATCCGCCGTATTTAAGAAATTCCTTATACAGTTCTTTGTTTTTGTTGTACCACAAAGCATTAAACCTAAGTTGGCTTTGCTTTTTAATGGCTTCGGCATTTACGCCTTTAAACAATAAAAATTCGGCAAAACTCAAAGGATACATTTCGTAAATAGATTTTCGCCCCGCCAAACTTTCGGTAAACTGATTTTTGAGGTAATACGAACTTGAGCCTGTTACCAAAAATTTTACGCCGTAAGTATCATAAACGTATTTTATAAAACTCGGCAAATTTTTGATGAGTTGAATTTCGTCTAAAGCAACTACTGCTTTTGAATTAAAGGTAATTCCTTGCAATTCCAATTCGTTTATAATGGCATCGTAGCTCGGCGTATTGAACAGCGTTTGGTATTCAATTTTTTCGCAGTCGATGTAAATTTTGTTGTTGTGTTTTACTTGCTCAAGTAAGTATTTTACGGCGGTACTCTTGCCCACACGGCGCATGCCCAAAATAACAGTAACCTGTTTTTTAGTCAAATGCTTTTCAAGTTCCTTATAAATTTGTCTTACTATCATGGCACAAAGGTAAAACAAAAAAAACTATCTGTCAAAAAAAATGACAAATAGTTTTACTTTTAGTCAAAAGTAATTCCTTTTAGTAAAATCTGTTTAGTTTTAATAATCTACACCACAAACAAATTATCCGCAAACTTTTGGCTTACCACCGATTTTTTTCCGTTTACTTCAATTTCTAAAGTGCCGTCAAAATCTTGTCTGCTCACAATTTTTATTTTGCTGCTTAATCCCAAACCCACTTTCATTACATATACCCTACTGAAACGTTATCCTCAAACTAAAGCCTGCATTTACGTTGCCTGTTCGGAAGGAAGCCGATGTTTGCGGTGTGGTGCGTATCCAGTCGTAAAACAGGCGCAGGGTTACGTTTTGTGTAAGGGCGTAATCAGCCGATGAGCGCAGGGTAAAAATATTTGTGCCTGCCGTTGGGGTGCTTGTGCCGTCGGTAACCTGACGGATAACCGAAATATTTTTACGGAAACTCATGTCCACTTTTACGGTTAAGTTGCTTTCAAGCGTTTTGCCCTGAATGGTAATTTTCTTAATTTTTAATTTAGGATACATATACCCCAAGCCAACAATGTATTCCTGTCCTTTGGTTTCTATAATTTGCAAACCCGTTAAGTTAAGCGTAGTGGTTTTATCGCGCTTGGTTTCTACGTTGGCAGACCACCCCGGTTTTTGAAACTGAAAATCAAATTTAATTAAGGGTGTAAACTGCTCGCTCAGCGTAACCGCATTAATGTTGTAATACGGCACAAAGTTTACATTGCCGTCCCCACCCGGGTCAACGGGCATACGCACATTCTGTTTGTTGTTGGTGGTGTTAAACAGCACGTTGTTGGTGTACCCGTTAATGTTATATGTGCTGCGGTAGCCGTGCCTTATGGTAATGCCTCTGAATAATTTTTTCATGGCAGGTATAGGCAGCTTACCCAAACCGTCCCAACTCACCGTCCAGTTTGGTAAGGGAATAGTAGGAAAAATATTTTGTGTGCTGTACCCTTTTATGTTTCTGCCTGTGTAAGTTTTATAAAACGTGCCAAGCAACACGTCTTGCTGATTTACCGAATAGCCGTCAATGTAAGCGGGTTGGTCTGGATTGTTTATTTCTCCCTCTGAAAAGCCTCCCTGTTTTACATCATTTGCCGCCGCCAGTTCCTTTGCCACATTGTAACGGCTGCTGCGAAACTCGTTAAACAAATTAGATTCCAACTGGCTTTTTCCGTCTTTAAACGTGCGCAAAAAAGTAAGCGTTGTTATGCCGAAATTTCCTGTTTCGTTGGGGCTTACATGATAGTTGTAGGTTTTTGACGAATCGTTATACAACATATATTCGGTTAAACTTTTTTGCTTGGTGTAATTTCCCGTCAGTTCAATTTTTAAACTGCCGTGAGGTTCAATGTTGGCGCGGTAATTATAGCTTCTGTTTTCAGTTTCGGTGTATGGTGTGGTTTGAGATTTATTTTCGGTAAGCCACTCATTCGCTACGCTGCGCCGCCTGATACTCGTATCTCTTAGTCCTGTGGTAAACAAAAAGCCCGGTGCCTGATTGTTTAAAAAATCCATGCCGCCGTACTGAGCACTTGGTTTAAAGTTTGGCAGGGCTTGCCCGCCCGACTGCTGAAAGCCCACGTTTACGCTTTTCAGCATCAGTAATCCCCGTGCCAAAAACTCGGCAATTTCTTTAAAGTTGTTGTTTTTTTCGGCAGTATCTTTTTTGGCGGCTTTCGGGTCTTGTGGTTTGGCATTTGCCCTGCCTTGCATACGGGGGTCGGGTTTTGCCCCGCCTTTGCTGTTTATGCGTTTAAAATACGGTACTTTGTTGTAGAGTTTCATCATGTCAAGCGTTGCCGTAATGTTATGCGTGTTGGTGTTTTGAATGGTGTTGGCTATGCCCGAATCATCGTTGGATGCTACGGTAAACGGACGGCGCGCCCAAGTGTAAGTGCCGCCGTAGCGGTACGGAATTTTTATAAAGTCTAAAATAGGAAGTTTATTCAGCGGTAAATCCACCGTTAAATTCATTTGCTGGCGGTAAGTGGTGGTTTCGCCAAAGGGGCGCACGGTATCGCCCTGCCCGTTTAAAAACGTATTTACCATGTCTTTTCGCCACGCTTTGTCGTTGCCAAACACTTCACCCGGTTTTTCCATAATGCGGGCATCGTTGTTGGCGGTGTAATCATATTTAATGGCTTTACATATATCCCAGCGGAAATTGTAATGGCGGGTGGTGGTAAAATTTTTGTTTACCAGCGTAGGGTTCACAAAATCGCTCACACCACCGTTGTACATACTTGTAATGTCGCGGTTTTTGTTGGCAACGTAAGTGCGGTTAAAATCGGTAGAGAAGCCGAAGTTGTTGGGCATAAGCTGCACGTTAAAATCTTTAATCAGCGCAAACCATTTGTTTTTTAATGCTTTTGAATTTTTAAACGGAGCAAAGGTCGGTGGTTTTTTTATGCTGTACATATACTGCAAGTTGGCACGGTACTGGCGGTTAATGTTGTATTCTATGTTGGTGTTTCGCCGAAACAGTTCGTTGTAAGCGTAGGTAACTGAAAAGTTACTGATGTCCCAGGGCATGGGCTTTGCGCCTTTGCGCTTAAAGCCGTCAATATGCACGTTGGTAAAATTAACGCCCTTGCGCTCGGTATAATCTTTTACTTTTCGGTCAATGTCGTCTTTCTGCGCAGCACTCACGGCAGGGTTGTTTTTCAACTCGCTCATTCTCACATCGGGGTCAAGCGGATTAAACATGGGGGTAATAATGGTTTGTCCGTAATTGTAAAACACAGGCAGGGAAATTTTCCACGCGGCAGGAAAAAATTTTCCGGCGTTTACGTTGGTACTCATGTCCCAGGTGGCATTGGTTTCTCGGCTGCGGTCGTTTATTTTTTGTTCTACGCTGCCCCAATACGGTGTTTTGTATGTACCTGCCAAAGACAGCATACCCAAATCGGCTAACTTGGCTTGCACCTGCCCTGTGGCAGCCCAACCGCCTTGGTTGTCAAAATCGGTGAGACGCAGTTCGTTTATCCAAACCTCCACGCAATGCGCCTGCCTGTCGGTGGTTTTTGGGTTGCGAACGCCTGCCATAATACTTTTTATTGTTCCCAAATTCGGGTTGCCCACAATGGTAATGGTGTATCCGCCAAAATCGTGCGAAAAAGGCTCTGACAGCGCGCTGAGGTTGCTGTAATATCCCCGCTCGTCATTGCGCAGCCTTTTTATATCGGCAATTTCATCAAACTTAAAGTTTATTTGATTTTCAAGGGGCCACACCTTGTAGCGGTCGTCGGTGTTGTTTTGGCTGTACGTTCCTTTTGGTGTCAGCTTCAGGGGTACTTCGTATTCGTAATAGTTGTCGTTGTAATCTGTTCCCACACGAAAAAAAAACGTTACATCGCCGTCTTTTAAAGGCATATCGTTTAACTGCTCGGCGTGCACATTCATTTTAATGTTTTTGTACATACGCGAATCCAAATCCACGTTTTTAAACACGGCGCGGCTGTCGCCGTCGCGCAAATTACAGGCGCGCATGGATAAGGCTTGTTCGTTCAGCAACACCAAATTAGTCGTTTGCACATTTTGCTGCTGTTCAATTTCAGGGGGCATTACATAGTTTACGGGCGTTCTGTTTCCGTTTTCCTGCAGGCTCACCGCCGATACGTCAAATGCTGTGGCGTTATCGTCAATGGCAATGTATTCGCCGCGTTTGGTTAAATCGTACTGATAACGCCGCCAGTCGCTGCGCACCAGTTCAAAACGCGCCAAACGCAATAACACCGCTTTGTTAAAACCTTTCATGTATATGCGCATAAAGCGAATGGCGTTAAAGCCCTCAATGCCGCCATACGCCCCCTCAAACTGCGACACGGGAATTTTAAACTGATACCATTTTACGTTTTTGGTTACGCCGCTAAATTCTGCCGTGCCTGTAAATGCGTCCACCAAAAAGTTGTTGCCCACCGCCGAGGGGCTTACATCGCTTGGCGAAATGCGCACACGGTACTGATAGTAGCTTTCGGCATTGCTTAGTGTGTTATCGCGGTTAATGTCTTCAATGTTTGGTGTATTCACAAGGTAGCTTGGAGAATAGCCGTCAGTCGTTTGCGAGGCTGTCGGCGTGTTATTTTCGGGGTTGTTGTATTTTGAATAACGGCGCAGCGTGTTTGCCTGAATATTGTCGTAATCGCTGCCACGGAAAAAATGAAATCTGTCGGAGGAAGGGTCGTCTCTGAATTTTGCTTTTGCAGCCGCACTGAAATTTCCGCTCTCCATGTCGTTTACATGTGTGGCAAAAAGCAAACGTTCTGTATCATCGTTCATACCGTCGTAACCCACGTCCTGATAGGGTCTGTCGTTTTCATCTTGCGAAAACGCATTAATGGTGGGGGCAAGGCGCGGCACAATGGCAATGTTGGTGGTATCCACCTGCAAATCTCGGGTAAGTGCCGAATTACCGCGCAATCCGTTTTCGTAGCTCATGCGCCCGTCTTTCAGAATATCTTCGGAAATGTTGCCGATGTTAATGTACAAATCGCCCGCAGGCAATCCCGTGCTTCTGTCAAACGCCGAATCGGTTGCTAAATCGTAATCTTCGTTATACGGGTCCATCAGCCAAAACTGAATGTACTCTATGTTTGCCGCCTGAAAATCGTTGGTTTCCATACGGCGCATAATACCGCCCCAGCGGCTTGGCGGATTTTTTAAATCACCGTTAAACTCAACGCCGGCAGAATATTTAGTTGCGTTTACATCATAATTATACTGCCCGCGCTCGTTGGGATAAAAGCCTAAATCCAGCACAGGCAACACAATTTGCTGTCCGTTTGGCGGCGTTTTGCCGGGAAATAATTCGGTTTCAAACACCTGCCGCCACATATTGTTTGAGAATAATTTTTTGCTTGCGTAATAGCTTGGAGTCATTCCGCCTTGGTCGCGCGTAAACATAAAGTCCACATTGTACCAGTTAAACCGTGCGCGGTTAATGCCCGGATTTATGTTGTTACTTTCCGATGCTTCGGGAAACAAAGCAGATTGCCCCTGCGGAACACTTGCCAACTGCCACGCCGAAGCACTGCGCAAATCTATGGCACTTAATGAGCCTTCAAAATCGTCAATGTAAGCGTTGCCGCTTTTGGAAATGGCACGCGCATTGCCCGCAAACAGTTTTGCAACTTCGCCGCGAGTGCTTATGCTGCTCATTTCCTTGGTGCTGAAAAAGGGCAGCTTGTCTAACAGACGCGTAATAACAGGCACTTCGGTTTTATAGTTATAATCAAGCCCTGTTACCCAGTTATTCACAGGCTCATCGCCAATGCTCACTTTTTGTGTCAGTGGGCGTTCGCTGTAACGCAAAATGGTGCTGCCCAAGCTGAGGTTGCGCCCTGCTTTGTAATCCAAGCGCGTGCCCATTAAACTTTTTTGCTGGGTATTAAATAGTGAGTTGCTTTCTAACGACACTTTTACGGTTGCGCCCGAATTTAAAATACCCTCGTTAATAATTTTTACGCGACCTAAAGTGTAATCCACCGTGTAATCTGTGTTTTCTACCAAAGCAATGCCGTTAGCCGTTACCACCACCGCGCCCTGAGGAATGTTTAATGCGTTCAGCACAATTTCAGAACCTGATGCCGAACGGTAATTTCCTTTTATTTTAAAACGGTTTTTTTCGGTTAAGAACGAAGCTGCTGCTTTGGTGCTGTCGTAAAGCTCTTTGTAAATGTATTTGTTGGCGGTAGGAAAATCTTCGGGGGCAAACTTGGCTTCCAGTCCGCGACCAAATGGTTCTGTGGAAGGAAAATAAATCCGTCCGTTGGTAGTTAATACGGTAAAGCCGTCAATAAAATCAAAATAGCCGTCGGGATATTTATCCCCGTTCACACTCAGCCTGTCGCAGTTCAGCACGCGAATTAATTGCTGACCGTTTACTTTGCCGTAAGGCAGGTAAGGCACATCAACACCTGTTTCAACATTGTTGTAAAATACATTCAACTGAAAATCCTGCGGGCTGAGGTTGTACGCGCCAATGTTGTACACGTTTTTCATCATCAGCCGCCACATGGGAGTGCGCACGCTTATGGTGTTTGTTTTTAATAATTTACACACCAATAATTTTGTGTTGTCGGGAATATTTTCGCTGAACTCGCCCACCTGATAAGTTTCGCCACCGTAAGTGTATTGGTACGACACGGCAAGGGCTTGGTCGTTATTCAGGGCTTGCATTAACGAAATGTAACCTGTGCGCGGATTAAAGCTGTATTCGGTGGCATTTAAGCGGCGAGCATTTTGAATTCTTACATAATCGCGCCCCTCCTGCATATAATTGTTGCCGTCGTTATTTTCGTTTAAAGCAGCGGTATTGCTTGACAGTATCGCCAAATCGTTAAAAGTACGTCCGCGTATTAATCCGCCGCCCGGCTGCGAAACAGAGTCGCCCACCAAAATTCTGTATAAGGAGTTGGCGTTGTTGTACGGAATATCGTGCGTGGTGGGGTTTGTAAAAATATTGCTGTTATCTGTAATGGCGTATTGAGGAGGCGAAATTCCTGAAAGCATATACGGGTGCACATACGCGCTGTCCATATTTTGAAAGTTGCCCGAACCAAGTTCACCCTCGCCCAAATCTTCAAAGGCTACAATGTTGCGGCTTTGCTCGGCACTGCCGTTAATGCCCATGACATACACTTCTATTTTTGTAATCACCACGGGCGTAATCACCACAGGCAGGGTTGCCATCCATGTATCGTAATTTTTGCGGAAATAATGCCCCAGAAAAAAGTGTCGGTTTTGTTCGTAGTTATCGGCAGTAACGTTAAACGGTGTGGTTTGTGTACCGCCCTGCACGGTAATTTCCTGTTTTTTGCCTCTTTGCTGCGAAAGTACGGTAACGGCTCTCAGCTTGCCAAACTGCATATCGGTTTTAAACCCAAACAGGGTTTGGCTGCCCGAAATTAACGAACTGTTTAGCGGCAGGGTAACATTTCCTGCTTCTATTTTCTTCAAAATTTCATCTTCCAAGCCTGTATAATCCACCTTTACCTGATTTTCCCAGTCAAACGATGCCTGCGTGTTGTAGTTGGTGCTTACTTTCAGTTTTTCGCCTATTTTACCAATCAGGTTCAGCTGAATGCGCATATTAAAATCAAACATTGGCATTCTTTGCTGCTTTTGCGGAATGGCAGGATTAAGGTTTTTGTTGTAGTTTAACCCAAAAATAAGTTCTGCCGTGCCGGTTGGTTTAATGTCCACGGTGTTGCCGCCAAAAATACGGTCAAACAATTCGCTGTTTACCTGCAATTTGGGTATCATGCCCTTGCGCGGATTTTCATTTTCCTGGTCAGCCGCAAAACGCGAACGCCAGTATTCTGCCATTTGTTTTTTAAACATATAGTCCTGATATTCTTTCAGGTTCATATAGGTTTCGGGGCGGTAATTGAGCTTGCCCATTTTTTGGGTAATGTCGTAGTTGCCCGTTTCGGAGTTGTATTCTATGTCGGTTTTTATGTTGGACGGGGTTTCCAGGTACATACTCGATTTTGGGTCGCGCATGGGCTGGTTTTTGCCGTTGTCGTTAAAATTGTAAATGGGCGGCTCATCGTCCACATCGGGGGTATCGGGCGCAAACACATATTTGGAGGGTTTGTAGTCGTAATCAAAATTGGGGCTGTTTTTTGTGTTTGGCTTGGACACAATGCCCATTAAGCAAGCGGTTGTGCCGCCCACTAACACAAAATTTATAACTCCGGAAGCTCTCACTTAAATGTTATAGGTTCAAAAATTCTTTAATGCCGCTTTAATCAATTGTTCTACATTTTCGGTACTGATGCCCTGCTGTTTAATGGCTTTTTCAAGTGCTTTTTCGGCAGACATTTTAGGGAAACCCAACGTAACCAACGCCAATAACGCTTCGTCCCTATTTTTATTGTATGAAGTTGTTAAAATCTGCGAAATTCCGCCCTCGTGCCTGCCCATTTTGCCTTTTAAATCCACCACAATGCGCTGTGCGGTTTTGTCGCCTATGCCTTTTATGCTTTTAAGCATACTCACATTGGCGGTGTTTATTGCGCCCGCAATTTCGCTTGCGCTTAAACTTGACAGCATTAACAGGGCACTTGCACCGCCCACACCGCTCACCGAAATCAATTTTCTGAACAATTCGCGCTCTTCTTCATCGGCAAAGCCGTAATAACGGGGATTATCGTCGCGCACATACACACTTTCCACAAACAACTGCGCTTCGGTTTGCTGACTGATTTTTGAAAACGTTTGCAGCGACACGAACAAGCCATAGCCCACGCCGTTGGCTTCCATCACCACAAAGGCGGGGTTTCGGGAGGCGATATGCCCCTTAATATAATTAATGAATGACATTTTTTTGAAACAAGCGGACGAAATTACAACTAAAATTGATGTTTTGGGAAACAAACGTAGGGGGCGGAAATTATATTGCGCCACTGCGGGGCGCAACCGTTCTTTGCGCCTCTGCGGTTAATAATTCCGCAATTCCTTAGCAGCAAAAATTTTTATCTTCGCAAACGCTTTACAAACTTTAAACTAAAACATGGCAAAATCAAATTATACAGAAGACAACATACGCTCTTTAGATTGGCAGGAACACATTCGTACACGCCCCGGAATGTACATCGGTAAGTTGGGCGACGGCTCTGCCTTTGACGATGGCATTTATGTGTTGCTGAAAGAAGTGATGGATAACTCCATTGACGAATTTATGATGGGCGAAGGCAGCAAAATTGAAATCAACGTAAAAGACGGCATGGTTTCAGTGCGCGACTACGGGCGCGGAATTCCATTAGGAAAAGTTGTTGAGGTTGTTTCAAAAATGAACACGGGCGGCAAGTACGACAGCGAAGCATTTAAAAAATCTATCGGCTTAAATGGTGTGGGTACAAAAGCCGTGAACGCACTTTCCATACATTTTAAAGTTACTGCCTACCGCGATGGTCAAGCAAAAACCGCCGAGTTCAGCAAAGGCGAATTGGTAAAAGAACATCGCTTGGCTTCCGCGCCAAACGAGAAAAACGGAACCTATGTTGAGTTTCGCCCTGATGATACAATTTTTAAAAAATACCATTTTGTACATGAATATCTTGACACAATGGTTTGGAATTATGCGTTCCTCAACACAGGCTTAACGCTTACACTCAACGGACAATCGTACAAGTCTGCCAACGGCTTGAAAGACTTATTGGAAAAAAATATTTCGGGCGAAACTTTGTATCCTGTTATTCATTTGAAAGGTGAGGACATTGAATTGGCGATGACACACAGCAACGAACATTTCAGCGAAGAATATTACAGCTATGTAAACGGACAATACACCACGCAGGGCGGCACGCATTTAGGAGCATTCAGAGAAGCGGTTGTAAAAACCGTGCGCGAATTTTACAAAAAAGAATTTGAACCAACTGACATTCGCAAATCCATTGTGGCTGCCATTTCGGTAAAAGTGCAAGAACCCGTGTTTGAATCGCAGACAAAAACAAAATTGGGTTCAAATGATATTGCGCCGCAGGGGCAAAGCATTCGCAGTTTTATCGGCGATTTTATTAAGCAGCATTTAGATAATTATTTGCACAAAAATCCCGAAGTGGCAAAAGCCATTGAAGCAAAAATTTTGGCGAATGAGCGCGAACGCAAAGAACTTTCGGGCATACAAAAATTGGCGCGTGAGCGTGCAAAAAAAGCATCACTCCACAACAAAAAATTGCGCGATTGCCGCATTCATTTAGACGATACAAAAGATGTGCGCCGTTTGGAAACCACCATTTTTATTTGTGAGGGCGATTCTGCAAGCGGCTCTATTACCAAAACCCGCGATGTGAATACACAAGCGGTGTTCAGCCTCAAAGGAAAACCCCTGAATTGTTTTGGGCTTGGCAAAAAAGTAGTTTACGAAAATGAAGAATTTAATTTATTGCAATCTGCTTTAAATATTGAAGACGGTTTGGACGATTTGCGTTACAACAACGTGGTAATTGCCACCGATGCCGATGTGGATGGCATGCACATTCGTTTATTATTGCTCACGTTCTTTTTGCAATTTTTCCCCGATTTGATTAAAAATAATCATGTCAAAATTTTGCAAACACCATTATTCCGTGTGCGCAATAAAAAAGAAACCATTTATTGTTACAGCGACGAAGAGCGCAAAGCCGCCATTGCCAAGCTAAGCCCGAAACCTGAAATCACGCGCTTTAAAGGTTTGGGCGAAATTTCGCCCGATGAGTTCAAGCATTTTATCGGAAAAGATATTCGCTTAGAGCCTGTGCTGATTGACCAAAGAGCAAGCATTCAGGAATTACTGAGTTATTACATGGGCAAAAACACCCAAGACCGTCAGGAATTTATTATTGAAAACCTGCGCGTGGAGAAAGATGTGGAAGAAGCCTTGGCAGTTTAGTTTGACCCGTCAATCTTACCGCTTTTCTCTCTCGCGGATATTATTTACTACTTCGCGCCTGAATGCCTGTTCGGCAAGCTGAAGTTCCATTAGTTTTTTTACACCAATTACCTCTTTTAGCTTTTGGCTGTACTGTTTGTGCAAATCAAGGTCGGTTTGCCGAATTTGCAAATCTAAGCGGTAAAGTTCTTCGGCATCGGCTTGGCTTAGTGGTTTGGGTTTTTGCTTTAATGCTTGGCGGTAGGTTTGTTTTGAAGCGCGTTGTTTTTGTTTGTACTCGTTATACACCATCCAAAATTTTTGCGCGTCCGATTCGCTTAATTCCAAATGTTTGTTGATGTACGCCACGCGCAATTGTTCAATTTTATCTTTCTTGTTTTCTTGCGCCGATAGCGGCATTGCCTGAATGCCAAAGCAAAAAATAATGATGTATAAAAAGCGGCTCATGTTATTCAAAATCTTCGGTTGTTGTGTCTATGTTTAAGTGTTGTTCTAATTTTTCCAAATCCACCATGTTGTACAAATCGTCGCTGTCAAGGCTTTCCAATTCGGTTAATTTCAGTAAATCCGTTTTATCAAGGCAAGCCAAGGTATTGCAGTCGTCTATGTTTTGAGTGGGATTAAAGAACGAACCGTAAAACCAAAAACCAAGCGCAACAACCAAACCTGCGGCTGCGGCATACAAATTTCTGCGCGAGAATAAAGAAATGATTTTTGCTTCTTTTTTCAGAGAAGTAAACAAGCGTGTTTCGTTTTCTTCAAAGTAATTTGCAGGAACAGAAAAAGGATTTTGTCTGTTGAGCGAAGTCAATTTTTCGTAAGTAAGCATTTCCAATTTACGTTCGCTTCCGTCAAAATAATTTTCGGGAACGCCAAAAACCTCAAAACTTCTGTGTTTTAAAAGGTTGGGATATTCTTTGTGTTCTTCCTGCCATTCTATTTTATTAAAAATGGATTTTGAAGCGTTATCAAAGTAATCTTCGGGCAAACTGAAATTATTTTGTTCTTCAATCATTGCGCTTATTAGAGTATTGCTTTGGGCAAAGGTTTAAGTCTTCAACAAAAATTCTTCAACTTTTTTTGCGGCAATGTGGTAACTCGCTTTCAGCGCGCCCACCGAAGTTTCCAATACTGCTGACATTTGCTCGTAAGGCATTTCATCGTAATAACGCATATTAAACACCAAACGTTGTTTTTCGGGTAAAGTTAAAATGGCTTGCTGCAATTTTAGTTGAATTTCATCGCCCGTAAAGTAATGGTCGCTTTCCAGATTTTTGCTCAATTCGTACTCAATCGGGTTAATGGACGTGGTGTTTTTCCGTTTTTTTTGCCGCAAATGTGCCAATGCCTCATTCGTAGCAATGCGGTATAACCAAGTGTAAAGCTGACTTTCTTCTTTAAAATTTTCTAATCCTTTCCAAACTTTAATAAACGTGTTTTGCAATACATCATCGCTGTCGTCGTGGTCAATCACAATTTTGCGAATGTGCCAGTACAAACGTGTTTGGTATTTGGCAATAAGATGTGTTAAAGCCTCGTTTCGCGTTTTCTCTACGCGAAAGAGTTCCAATATTTTTTTGTCTTCAACTTGTGCCACAACTGATTTTTTTTAAGCCTCCCCAAACCCCTCCAAAGTAAGGGCTTTACGCCACTTTCAACTGATTTAACCTTGCATTTTTCAATTTCTCTAAAGCGTAATCTAACGTAACGGTGTATTGTTTTGTTGCTGTTTCTTCGCTTGGCAAGGCAAACATAATGTCGGTCATTATAGTTTCGCAAATACCGCGCAAACCGCGTGCACCAAGTTTAAATTCAATGGCTTTGTCCACAATTAAATCCAATACTTCCTCTTCAAACTCCAATTGCACCCCGTCAATTTTAAAGAGTTGTTCGTATTGCTTAATAAGCGCGTTTTTCGGTTCGGTTAAAATGCGGCGCAAGGCTTCTCTGTCCAAAGGTTTTAAATAAGTAAGCACAGGCAAGCGACCAATCAATTCGGGAATTAAACCGAACGATTTTAAATCTTGCGGGGAAACGTATTGCAACAAATTGGCTTTGTCAATTTCCGCCGCGTTTACGCTTGCCGAATAGCCAACAGCTTGTGTGTTCAGGCGTTTGGCAATTTTTTTCTCAATGCCGTCAAACGCACCGCCGCAGATAAATAAAATATTTCTGGTGTTTACCTGTATCATTTTTGCATCGGGGTGCTTGCGCCCGCCTTGCGGCGGAACGTTTACCGTTGTTCCCTCCAGCAATTTCAACAATCCTTGCTGCACGCCCTCGCCGCTCACATCACGGGTTATAGAGGGGTTATCGCTTTTGCGAGCAATTTTATCCACCTCATCAATAAACACAATGCCTTTTTCTGCCGCAGCCACATTGTAATCGGCGGCTTGCAACAAACGGGTTAAAACGCTTTCTACGTCTTCGCCCACATAGCCCGCTTCGGTAAGCACAGTGGCATCGGCAATGCAAAACGGAACATTTAACATACTTGCAATAGTACGCGCCAATAAGGTTTTTCCCGTGCCTGTTTCGCCCACAAAAATGAGGTTTGATTTATCAATTTCAACTTCTTCTTTATTGTTTTTTTCGCTGTGGGCAATGCGTTTAAAATGGTTGTAAACAGCCACACTCAGCGTTTTTTTGGCTTCGTTTTGTCCAATCACATATTCGTCCAAACGCTCTTTAATGGCTTTTGGTTTTAAGAGAGTAAGTGCGTATTGCAATTGTTGTTTTTGCTCGCCGCCTGTTTCGTCTTTTACTATGGCATAAGCCTGCGTAACGCAACCGTCGCACACATGCCCGTTAATGCCCGCGATTAAAATTTTGGTTTCTTTTTTGTCTCTTCCACAAAGAGAACAACGTATGGTGGTGTCTTTTGCCATTTTGATTTTAGGGGAGGGCAAAGATAGTGAAAAAACCACAGAGGCACAGAGAGTACAGAGATTTTTCAAAAAGTAACATTGATAATTGAACATTTGGCATTGAAAATGTTCAATAGTTTAACTTTGCGTTCTTTGTAGCCTTAAATCCTCAACTTCACTCCACCCAACTCTTATAATATTTTCCGTCATCAATTTTCACGGCATCTTCCGTAATCATGAGTGGTTTAAAGGTGTCAATCATCACGGCGAGTTCCTGCGTTTCTTTTTGCCCTATGCTGCGCTCCATTGCGCCGGGTGCCGGTCCGTGCGGAATACCTTTCGGGTGCAAAGTAATATGACCTTGTTTAATATTGTTGCGGCTCATAAAATCACCGTCCACATAATACAACACTTCGTCGCTGTCAATGTTGCTGTGATTATACGGCGCAGGAATTGACAAAGGGTGATAATCATATAAACGCGGACAAAAACTGCACACCACAAACGTTGAAGTTTCAAAGGTTTGGTGAATGGGCGGCGGCATGTGCAAACGCCCTGTTATTGGTTCAAAATTGTGAATGGAAAATCCCCAGGGGAAATTGTAACCGTCCCAACCCACGACATCAAAGGGGTGCGTGGCATACACAATGTCGTGCATCATATTTTCCTTTTTCATTTTAATAATGAAATCGCCTTTTTCATCATGCGTTTCAAGCTTGGAAGGCAATTTGTAATCGCGTTCACAAAACGGTGAATGTTCCAATAACTGCCCCTGCGAATTTTTGTAACGCTGTGGCGTATAGTACGGCGCGTAACTTTCGCAAAACAACAAACGGTTGTCCGAAGTTTCAAAATGAATTTGATAAATCATGCCGCGCGGAATGATGAGATAATCACCGTATTCAAAGGGAATATTTCCCATAAATGTTTTTAAAACGCCTTTCCCTTTGTGGATAAACAGCATTTCATCGGCATCGGCATTTTTGTAAAAATAGTTTGTTTGGCTTTCAGTTGGTGCAGCCAAGCCAATGGCACAATCGCTGTTTACCAACAAAGTTTTTCTGCTTTCCAAAAAATCGGCTGTTGGTTTTATATCAAAACCTTGAAGCAACAGGGCTTTAATATTTTTCTCCACGGCAATTTTCGGCGCAACGGAATAACTCTTTAAAATTTCTTTTACCTGCGTTGGGCGGTGAACATGATAAAGTAAGGAAGACATTCCCGAAAAACCTTCCGTTCCAAAAAGTTGTTCGTAATAATGGCGACCGTCTTTTTGCTGAAAAACAACGTGTCGTTTTTGCGGAATTTCTCCGAGTTGGTGATAGATTGGCATACTGTTTTATTGTAATTTTTTTCCTTTTACATGCACGGTTTGGTCAAGTTTTAAGGAAGTTTGCGTGCTGTCGGGTACAAGTTTAAAAGCGGCGATAACTTTAAACTGCACCTTATCTTTTATCATCGGGTCTTTTATGTTCACATCGCTTAAATGTGCAGATACCGACGTTGCATTTTCGGGAATGTCTGCCACGTTTGCTACCTCCACATCTGCGCCGTCTGTTTTAATATAAATAGTCAGAGATTTAATAAAATTCAAATTACTGCCCAAAGTTGAAATATTAAATCGCGTGAGTTTGATTTCGTCAATCAGGTTAAGCGCGGTTTTTGCCGCCGAAGTTTTGCTTGTCATTTGTGTAGGGATTTCGGGCGTGGTTATGGTCATGGTTGTATCCACGGCAACGATAGTATCTGCCGTTGCAGAACCTGTACCAAATGACGGAATACTGATGTTGGAAGAATATTCCACATCAAATTCGGTAAATTCATTAACGCTGTCTTTTGTTTTTTGACAGGACATTGCCACGAGCATTACCATGCCCGATAACAAGAGTGAAAGTGATTTTTTCCAAACGTTTTGTTTGTTTGTTTGTTGATGTTTGTAAATGTTTGATTTCATGTTTATGTGAATTTAAAATTTAGGTAAATATAAAAAATCCGAATAAAGTGTGTGTAATTATTTGTGAGTTATTTCAAAAATAGGAGCTGTCAGTTCGAGTGGGTTTGCTGCCTCTTTGCAAACCATGTGCCAACGCTGAAGCTATGGCGTAAGCGTTATCGAGAACGGATTTTCGTAAGCACTTCTCGATACGCCTCCTATCGTCGGCTACTCGAAGGGACACGGATTTTATTTCAACTGCAAATTTCCTTTCAAAATCTCTTTCAAATTCGGGCGCAAACGGCTTTTATACACCGATAAACTTTCTTCGCCTTGTTTAATTCTGCCTTTGCGGAGTTTACGTTGTTCTTCTATTGGCAGCGCGGCAATGTGCATACATTCGGGCGTGCAGCAGCCGTTCATTTTTTCGGCACAGGCAGGGCATTGAATAAACAACAAATGACAATCGTCGTTTTTGCAATTAACGTGCGTATCGCAGGGCGTACCGCACTGGTGGCATTCCGATAACACATCGCTGGTAATGCGTTCGCCAATGCGTTCGTCAAACACAAAGTTGATGCCTCTGAATTTGCTTTCCAAGTTGTGTTCCTTCACTTCTTCGGCGTATCTGATAATGCCGCCGTGCAAGTGATTCACATCTTTAAAGCCTTTGTGCTTTAAGTACGCGCTTGCTTTTTCGCAGCGAATGCCGCCTGTGCAGTACATAATTACTTTTTTGTCTTCCTGACCTTTTAAATGTTCTACAACCAAAGGCAATTCTTCTCGGAAAGTATCGGCATCGGGACAAAACGCGCGGTCAAATCTTCCCACTTCACTTTCGTAGTGATTGCGCATATCAACCACAATGGTATTTTCGTTAGAAATCGCTTCGTTAAATTCTTTCGCGCTCAAATATGTTCCTGTTTTTGAAGCATCAAAGGTTTTATCATGAATGCCGTCTGCCACAATTTTTTGGCGCACTTTCACAATCAGTTTGTAAAACGATTTTCCATTGCCGTCCACCGCGTGTTTAAAGGGCACATCTTTAAAATAAGAAAGTGAATACAAGTGTTTCACAAAATTATCCCACTCATTTTCGGGCACGCTCATTTGCGCGTTAATGCCCTCGTGAGCCAAGTAAATTCGCCCGAAGCAATTAAACTCGTTCCACTTTTTGTAAAGTTCATCTCTTAACTGTTCGGGATTTGGAATGTGAACGTAGCGGTAAAACGAAATGGTTTTGCGCTTAATTTGTTCTTCTTTTAAACGTTGCTTCAGAACGTTTTTGTCAATTCTGTTTACTAATAATGCCATAATTCTGATAGATATAATTGCAGGTTATACTATGTTTAATCAGACAATGAGATAATTGGGCAATTAGACAATTAAAAGGCATTGTCTCATTAACTAATTGTCAAATTGACTAATTGTTATTACGTTTGCAAAGATAAAAAATTAGTACAGTTTATAAACTGATATAAATCATGTCCACGACAGAAAAAATCTTAATTATAGGCGCAGGCGGTCAAATAGGCGTTGAACTGACGGAAAGCCTTTCAAAAATTTACGGAAACAAGAATATTATTCCTTCCGATTTAAAAGACACAGGAATTTTCACAAACAACAGTTTTGAAAAATTAGATGCTTTAGATAAAAACGCCTTGTTTGACATCGTGAAAAAACACGGCGTTACGCAGGTGTATCATTTGGCGGCTTTGCTTTCTGCCACAGGTGAGCAAAACCCTATGTTTGCGTGGAAACTGAACATGGAAAGCTTGTTTCATGTGTTGGATTTAGCGAAAGAAAAACACATTTCTCAAATTTATTGGCCCAGCTCCATTGCCGCTTTTGGACCAACCACACCGCGCCAAAACACGCCACAATTCACCATTATGGAGCCGAGTACCGTTTACGGTATCAGCAAACAAGCGGGCGAGCGTTGGTGCGAATGGTATTACAATAAATTCGGCGTTGATGCCAGAAGTTTGCGTTACCCGGGTTTAATTGGCTGGAAAAGCGCACCGGGTGGCGGCACTACGGATTATGCCGTGCATATTTTTCACGAAGCATTGAAACACAAAACCTACGAATGTTTTTTGAGTGAAAACACTGCATTGCCCATGATGCACATGGAAGATGCCATTCGCGCCACCATTGAAATTATGCAAGCCCCTGCGGATAAAATTAAAATTCGCGGTGCTTATAATTTATCGGGCATCAGTTTCAGCCCAAAAGAAATTGCCGAAGAAATAAAAAAACATATTCCCGATTTTACGATTACTTACAAGCCCGATTTCCGCCAAGCCATTGCCGAAAGTTGGCCCCAAAGTATTAACGACAAAGAAGCCAGAGAGCATTGGAGTTGGAAAGAAAAATACGATTTACCGAAATTGGTGGAGAATATGTTGGTGAATTTAAAAGAAAAGGCTCTTGTATAAAGAGCTTTTTTTGTGAGCAGACACCAAAAAAATTAAGTATCTTCAAGCCTACAATGAGTTTACTTTTAGCGCATATTTTAGAAGAAAAACAAGCCAAGCGGCATGGCGGTTTGTATCATAAAACGCAAGTAAATTTGGCGTATA
Source organism: Bacteroidota bacterium (assembly GCA_019638705.1). Taxonomy (GTDB): domain Bacteria; phylum Bacteroidota; class Bacteroidia; order B-17B0; family Aurantibacillaceae; genus Aurantibacillus. The sequence goes on along the minus strand of JAHBTI010000027.1, from coordinate 16,171 downwards.
ACAGCAACCGCATAGAGGGCAGCAAACTCAGCGAAGAACAAACGCGCTATATTTTTGAAACTAAAACCATTGGTTTTAAAGACGAAGAAGCCCTGCCTGTGGACGATATTATTGAAACAAACAATCACTTTACGGCATTTGATTATTTGTTGGACAATGCGCATTTACCTTTATCAAACGTTATTATAAAAGAGTTTCACCGCATTTTAAAAACAGGCACTTCTGATGCAGGCAAAACTTGGTTTAAGGTAGGCGATTGGAAACAAAACCCCAACGAGGTGGGCGGAACAAAAACCACCTTGCCACAAAACGTGGAAAAAGAAATGACCGCGCTTAACGCATGGTATAAGGGCATTTTAAACATCAGCTTTGAAAACATTGCCGAGTATCATTACCGCTTTGAAAAAATTCATCCGTTTCAGGACGGTAACGGCAGAGTGGGGCGGTTAATTATGTTTAAAGAATGTTTGCACCACAACATTATCCCTTTTATTATAAACGAACGCCACAAGCAATTTTATTATCGCGGATTAAAAGAATTTGAAACCACACGCGGTTATTTAATGGATACCTGCCTCTCGGCACAAGACACCTACGCGGAATGGGTGCATTATTTTTATCCTGATTTGAAGAATACTGTTTAACGCTCCAACAACACCGAGCCGACAAATTCTTTTTCTTCTTTTGAATTTACGATAACAAGTTTCCAAACGTAAATGCCCACTTTGCAGTCTTCGCCTTTAAATGTGCCGTCCCAACCTGCATTGGTATCTTTGGTGTCAAACAATTTTTCGCCCCAATAATCAAACACAAAAAAGCGGTATTCAAACGTGCCGCGCGTAACAGGTTTAAACACATCATTCAAGTTGTCGCCGTTTGGTGAAAACACGTTTGGTACATAAATTGAAAAATCAGTTTTTATGTTTATTGTTTTTATGGCGGTGTCCGAACATAGTTTGTCGTTTTGCGCTATGAGCGCAGCCACATAAACATCGGGGTTTTCAAAAGTGAGTTTAGGTTTTTTTTCTTGCGATGTTTCATCAATAATTGAAAAATTCCAATAAAAATATTTTGCGCCCTCACTTGTATTAATAAACGTTACTTCTTCACGTTCAAAAGGCTCTTTTGGGCTGTAAGTAAAATCTGCTGTTGGTTTCGGATAAACATTTACTTCTGCAACAAGGCTGTTGGTACAATTGTTTTGGTCTTTAATATTGGCTTGTATGGTGTATGTTCCCACAGTATTAAAACAATAATTAATGCTGTTGCCCGAAAAGTTTTTGTTGCCTATTTGCCACGCAATGTTTGTTAAAGAATGTGTTTGCGAACTCGGTACAAAAACATATTCATTACAAAGCGGCACGCAGCCCTCAAAACTGTTTGCACCTATAAAGCCTGTTGGCGCAGGATTTAAAATAATGTTTTGTGTGGCTGTGTTGGCGCACAAATTTTCATCTCTCACCATTAGCATATAAATACCCGAAAGGCTTTTTATTCTTACTGTTTCCCCAAAATAATTATCGCCGTTTGGCAAAAACCAAGTGTATGAATTGCCGCCGCTGCCTTTTAATACAAGGCTGTCGTTTACACAAACACCTTTTTCCAATACTTGTATTTGTGCAGTTGGTAAAGGCAGCACCGAAACCGTGGCTACTGCTGCATTTGTACAAGAGTTTAAACTTGCAATTACGGTATAAGTTTGGTTTTGCAAATTGCTTGCATTTATCAAAAGTTGATTACCTGCGCTGCCACTTGGCAACCAAGTATAAGTGCTGCCACCTCCTGTGCCACTTGCAGTTAAATTTACTGTGCTGTTTAAACACACAAGCGCAGGGCTTGGGCTGATTGATACATTGAGTACGGCACTCAGGTTTTGTATGGTGATTATGCTTGATGATGTGCAGCCCGTAACGCTGTCTGTAAGCGTTACACTCCAATTACCCGCGCTTATTAAATTCCCAATTTGCGCTGTGGTGTAGCTTACTGTACCATTGTTCCATGAGTAAGCAGGTGTGCCCAAATTTCCTGAAACTGCCGTAATACTTGCGCTACCTGTGTTCGTCATATTACACCCTGTAATATCGTTACTTTGCACTGTAAAAGAAATACTACTTGAAACGGTAGATATGGTAATTACACTTGACGATGAACAACCAATGCTATCGGTAAGTGTTACACTCCAATTGCCCACGCCTAAATTATTAGCTTGTGTGGTATATGTAACTGAACCATTGCTCCAAAAATAATTTACATAACCTTGATTACCTTGAAGATTTACAATACTTGCATTTATTACATCATTATTGCTGCAAACAATTTGATTGCCTTGCAGTAGAAAACTTAAAGTGCAACCCGACAACATATTAGGCAAGCCAATATATGATTGAGAATTATAAGTACTATTATTAGTAAGTGTAACAACTGCCGAAACCGGCTGCCCAAGTGCAACAAAATTACAACCCGCACCCGCTACATTGGGATTATTAATTACATGAATAGAAAAAGAGTTGGCAACGGCAATATATATTTTACCGTTAGGAGCTAATTGTGCACTCGAAGCACTAACACCGCCGACGCCTGAAGAAACAACAAAAGAAGATGACAGAATAGCGGAGTTAGAACCCGCACTCAAATCCCATTGTGTTATTTGCCCAGAGTTAGTGCGGGCATTATAAAGTTTTGTTCCGTCGGGAGAAAACTCACAACCGTAACCATATACACCTAAAGACAGTGAGTTGCTCAGCACCCCTGTAATTTTATTGAAGTCAAACAACAACGTTGAACTTGCGCTATTATACCTGGCATCTGCAAACTTTTGTCCGTTGGGAGAAAATTTGATGCAACCAACAATGCTATTAGATAAAAACCCTCCTATGGCAGATACAACAGCAGTTGTATTTACTCCGGCAGATGTAAGCAAATAGGCTTTGTAATTATCTGAAGCACCCTCGTGTGTCATTATCCAAAAATCTATGTCATTTGCATGTAGGGTAGCGGTGAGTCTTTCGCTACTTATGCCTGAGTTTAACGAAATATTTTTAACAGTAACCGAGCCCATACCTGCTGCCAAATTCATGTCCACAATAGAGTAGGTTAAGCCCGTTGTACTGCCTATTACTGCCATAGCAAAGACGTAATACAAATTAGGGCTGCCCGGTTGTTTAACAATAATAGAAGATTGTGATGATGAGGCATCTCCCAATAAACCTGTGCCGTTTGCCATTATAAGGTGTTGTTGATTCCATACGGTTACACCGTCAGTATAAAACAACAAATTTCCCGCCGCATCAGCTATGCTTGAACATCCTTCGTTTGTGTGCATGGCACTATTGTTTAAAATGGTTGGCGGGTTGGTTATAAAATCTAAAGCGGCATTATAGCCAAAATACCATTTTTTGTTTTGGTTTTGCGCTTTTAAGAATAAAAAGGCAAAAGCAAACAAGCAAAGTAAAATATGGCGTTTTAAGGGCATTAAATTTTCTGAGATATACTGCAAATATCGTGCCAAACTTTAAAGAATCGTTAAAAAATATCCTCTGTTCTCAATTTTAGCTCCTTTAGCCCCAAAACAGGCTTCCCCAATTTTTTGCCCATATACCATATTTACGGTATATTTGTGCTCTAAATTAGATTTAGTCTAATTAATGTTATTCATTTTTAAAACAAAAAAGCAATGATTACCGTAAGCGAAAATGCAAAAAATCACGCTCTTGCCTTGATAAAACAAGAAAACCACCCTGCCGATACATTTATTCGCGTGGGCGTGGATGGCGGCGGCTGTTCAGGACTTTCATACAAATTAGAATTTGACAACCAACTGAAAGACGGCGACCAACAATTTGAAGACAAGGGCATTAAAATAGTAGTGGACAGAAAAAGTTTTCTTTACCTCGTTGGCACAGAATTGGAATACACAGGCGGACTAAACGGCAAAGGTTTTGTGTTTAATAATCCGAATGCATCGAGAACTTGCGGGTGTGGGGAATCATTCTCTGTGTAAAAAGCCCCCTAAATCCCCCAAAGGGGGAATGCAGAACTTAAATAAATGAAAATTACAAAATAAATAACAAGTCCCGCAAACTCCTCCCCTTTGGGGAGGTCGGGAGGGGGCTTTGAGATATGGACATCTTAGAACAACACATAAACAGCGAATACAAATGGGGTTTTACCACCAACATTGAAGCCGATACTTTTCCGAAAGGATTGAACGAAGACGTGGTGCGCGCTTTGAGCAAAAAGAAAAACGAACCCGAATGGATGTTGGAATTTCGCTTAAAAGCCTATCGCCATTGGCTTACCATGAAAGAGCCTGATAATTGGGCGCATATTCCTTATCCGAAAATTGATTTTCAAAACATCAGTTATTATTCCGCGCCAAAAAAAACGCCCGAACTAAAAAGTTTGGACGAAGTTGACCCCGAACTTTTAAAAACCTTTGAAAAATTGGGCATTTCATTGGAAGAACAAAAACGTTTGAGCGGTGTACAATCCAACATTGCCGTTGATGCTGTGTTTGACAGCGTTTCGGTAAAAACTACTTTCAGAGAAACACTTTCCGAAAAAGGAATTATTTTTTGTTCATTCAGTGAAGCCGTGCAGGAATATCCTGACTTGATAAAAAAATACATGGGCATGGTTGTGCCTTACACCGACAATTACTTCGCCGCCTTAAACAGCGCGGTGTTCAGCGACGGTTCGTTTTGTTACATTCCCAAAGGCGTGCGTTGCCCCATGGAACTTTCTACTTATTTCCGCATTAATTCAAGCGGCACAGGACAGTTTGAACGCACACTTATTGTTGCCGATGAAAGTTCTTACGTTTCATACTTAGAAGGTTGCACCGCGCCTCAACGCGACGAAAATCAACTCCACGCGGCAATCGTTGAAATTATTGCGCACAAAGATTCCGAAGTAAAATACAGCACCGTGCAAAACTGGTATCCGGGTGATAAAGACGGCAAAGGCGGCATTTACAACTTTGTTACGAAGCGCGGCATTTGTTTGGAAGACAATTCAAAAATCAGTTGGACACAAGTGGAAACAGGCTCTGCCATTACATGGAAATATCCTTCGGTGATTTTGAAAGGCAACAACAGCACAGGCGAATTTTATTCCGTTGCCGTTACCAATAACAAACAAGAAGCCGACACCGGAACAAAAATGATACACATTGGCAAAAACACAAAATCCACAATCATTTCAAAAGGAATTTCGGCGGGCTTTAGCAACAACAGCTATCGCGGCTTGGTGCAAGTGCGCAAAGGCGCAACCAATTCGCGCAATTTTTCTCAATGCGACAGTTTGTTGATGGGCGATAAATGCGGCGCACACACATTTCCATACATTGAAATAAAAGATAAAACTGCAACCGTGGAACACGAAGCCACCACAAGCAAAATTGGCGAAGACCAATTGTTTTATTGCAAACAACGCGGCATTGATATGGAAAAAGCCATTGCATTAATTGTGAACGGTTACGCTAAAGAAGTATTAAACAAACTGCCAATGGAATTTGCGGTGGAAGCTCAAAAATTGTTGGCGATTAGTTTGGAGGGAAGTGTTGGATAAGCCCCTCCTAACCTCCCCAAAGGGGAGGAAATGAAAGATGAACACAGTAGTAAAATATAAAATTTCTGATTTTACAATCGTTGCCGTTGTTGTGATTGCTTTGTTGTTGAGCTATGTTTTTGTATGGAAAAATACTGACGGCACATTTGTAAATTACGTTGGCGGTGATGCAAAATTTTATTACGAGTATTTACATTCCACGTTTATAAAAAATTTTGTGCTGAATGACGGACACAACGGCAATTCGTTGATTTCACATCACCCTGTGGGAGTATCGGCATTGCTGCTGCCGTTTTTTTTGCTTGCGCTCATTACCGCACCACTATTTGGTTACGAAGCCAACGGCGTTAGCGAACCGTTTCAAGTTTCCGTTTGCCTTGCAGCAATTTTTTATGTTTCAGTAGGATTAATTTATCTAAAAAAACTGTTTCAGCTCAATAACATTTCCGATAAAATAAGTGCCTTAGTCATTGCCTTAATTTTTCTCGGAACAAATCTTTTGCATTACACCATTACGGAAAGCGGAATGTCGCACGTTTATTCGTTTGCTTTCATTGCCTTGTTTTTATATCACTCATGCAGCTTTGTGAATTTCGGTAAAAACAAACATTTAATTTTTACCGCGCTCGTGTTTGGCATTATTTTATTGCTGCGACCAAACAACGGCTTAATTATTTTTTCAATATTATTTTGGTTTAAAAGCAAAACGCAGGCTGTGGCGTTCTTCAAAAATTTATTCAGGAACAAAACGTTTTATTACGCGCTTTTAATTCCTTTGCTGTTTGGGGCTTTTCAAGTGTTGGTGTGGGCGGTAAAAGAAAATCAATTATTCGTTAATCGTTACGCGCCTTACGGATTTGATTGGTTGCACCCGCATTTTTTTCAAATGCTGTTTGGTTTTAATGCAGGGTTTTTTGTTTACGCACCTTTGTGCTTTTTATTCCTGTTCGGATTAATTTCGGTTTACAGGCAAAATAAATTTCTGTTTTATTCGGCAACAATTTTTTTGCTCGGCTTGTTTTATTTTTTGTCGGCTTACAGCGCATACACCTATTACGACGGTTTCGGCACTCGTGTGTTGGTTGATTTTTATTCGGTGTTTGCCTTGCTCGGCGCAAAATTATTTTCATCTCTGCAAACCGAAAAGTTTTTATACATCACCGTGTTAGCCTTTGCTTTATTTTTTGTTTTAATGAATGTGGTCTATTCTTATCAGGCAAGGTTGGTGATTTTACCGCGTTCGGGAACTACATACAATCAATGGAAATACATTTTCTTTAAAACAAACAAAAGCTACGAACACGTTTTGGGCGGAAGCAACGATTTAACGCCGTACTCCAAAGAAGAAGCAAACATTGTGCTTGAAAAAAACTTTGAAACACTACCTTTTGATTATTCAGAAAAAGATTTTGGTGTCATCATGTCGTTTGACAGCATTGGCTTTACGAGTAACCGCGTGCAAATAAAAATAAATGTAAACCGCACCGAAGCCTTTGCCAATGCAAGTAAAGATGCCGTGATTTGTATTGCTTTAGAAGACAAGCAAAAACAAAACAAAACATATTCGCAATTTAAACTTAACGAAACGCCTGCAAACAACTGTTGCGGCGAAAAAGAATATTTTTATCAGGCTACTGTTTATGCCGATTTCAAGCCGAGCGATAAATTATCCGTTTACGTTTGGAACATTAACAAACAAGCATTTTCAATCACTAAATTTTCAACGCAAGTATATAATTACAACTATCAACTAAATTAATGGAAAACTTAATTACAATAAAAAACCTCCACGCTTCGGTGGACGGAAAAGAAATATTAAAAGGCATCAACCTTGAAATTAAAGCAGGCGAAGTTCATGCCATTATGGGACCCAACGGTTCGGGAAAATCAACGCTGTCAAGCGTTTTGGCGGGTAAAGATGATTACGAAGTAACCGAAGGTGAAGTAATGTTTAACGGACAAAATTTGTTGGACATGGAAGCCGAAGACCGCGCACGCGAAGGTTTGTTTTTAGCATTTCAATATCCCGTTGAAATTCCGGGTGTGAGCAATATTAATTTTTTGAAAACTGCTCTCAACGAAATCCGCGAATACAAAGGCTTAGAGCCGATTGCCGCAAAAGATTTTTTAGCTCTCGTAAAAGAAAAACAAAAATTGGTGGAGTTGGATAATCGTTTAACCAATCGCAGCGTGAACGAAGGATTTAGCGGTGGCGAAAAAAAACGCAACGAAATTTTTCAAATGGCAATGCTTGAACCGAAATTGGCTATTCTTGACGAAACCGATAGTGGGCTTGACATTGACGCATTAAAAATTGTTGCCAACGGTGTAAACACCTTAAAAAATAAAAACAATGCGTTTATCGTCATTACGCACTACCAACGTTTGTTGGATTATATTGTTCCAGATTTTGTTCACATTTTGTATAACGGAAAAATTGTGAAGTCAGGCACAAAAGAATTGGCTTTGGAGTTGGAAGCAAAGGGTTATGATGAGATTAAAAAACAATTTGAAACTGTTTAATAGGCAGCCTGTCATGCTGACGAAGGAAGCATCTCTCAGATTCTTCGTTCCTCAGAATGACAACCGTCGTTATTGAAAAAATAAAAATATGATTGCCGAGAAATCAAATACTACACAACAAATAATAAATTCCATTTCTTCGTCTGCGAATAAAGTTTCGTTTATTAATGATACAACTTTAACGAAAGCCTTGCTTTACCTTGAAAACAAAGGCATTCCCAACAACAAGCACGAAGAGTATAAATATTGCAATATGGACGCGGTGTTTAAACGCGAGTTCAAAAACATTGCGCAGAAATTTGAAACTGTTACAAACGCAAATCTAAAACCATACAAATTAGATGATGCTGTTACACTTGTTGTTTTGAATGGAAATTATTCGGAAGAGTTGAGCGATAAAATTATTTTAAAAGGCGTTCACATCAATTCATTTTCAAATTTAGACGATAAGGGAAAAAAATTAATTGCTTCAATCGCCGATGTAGAAAGCGATGCGTTTATCGCGCTGAACACGGCTTTCAGCGGAAACGGGTTTCATTTGCGCATTGAAAAAAATGAAATTTTACAAATGCCCATTCATATTTTGTATGTAAGTTCTTCGCAAAGTGAAATATTGGTAAACACACGCAACCTAATTGAATTGCAGGAAAACTCGGAAGCAACAATTATTGAACAACAAATTATTTTCGGCGAAGGAAAAATCTTTACCAATTTTTTGAGCGAAAAATTTGTCGCTGAAAATGCGAAACTCACTTCTTATATTTTTCAAAACGAAAGTGAAAAAGGGTTTTCCGTTAATACAAATCAAGTAAAAGTAGAACGCAACAGCATTTATGACAACACCACCGTAACGCTTGGCGGACAGGTGGTGCGGAACAATCACAACGTCGCTTTGCTTGGTGAAAACAGTATCGCACACTTAAACGGATTTTTCTCTGCCAAACAAAATCAGTTAATTGATAATCACACCTTGGTTGACCACCAAGTACCGAATTGCGAAAGCAACGAATTGTATAAAGGTTTGGCAAACGATAAAAGCGTTGGCGTTTTTAACGGAAAAATTTATGTGCGTAAAGACGCACAAAAAACAAATGCGTATCAAAGCAGCAAAAATATTTTGTTGAGCGACGATGCCACAATCAACACAAAACCGCAATTGGAAATTTACGCCAACGATGTAAAATGCTCGCACGGCACAAGCACAGGAAAAATTGACGAGAACGCTTTATTTTACCTGAACACGCGCGGCATAGGAAAAGAAAGCGGAAGAAAAATTTTGTTGGCTTCCTTTGCGCAAGAAGTGATTGATAAAATTGAAGTGGAAGAATTGAAACGACGTATATTGGAAAAAGCAGAGATGATTTAAGGGACATGAAGAATGTAATTTATAACACAAGGTTAATTAGGTTACTCAAATGCTCAATGTAAAGATGAAAAAATTTATAGCATATTTTGACTACTTAGGATTTAAGCAGTTTATTGATAATAACGATGTAGATTACCAAAAAAGGATTATTGGAAATATCTTCCGTGACATCGAAAATGCTTTAGCGAAAGAAAAATTAAAACATACTTCACACGGAAGTGTCGTTGCCGACTTATCACAATCAAGAATAAATTGCATTAACTTTTCTGATACAGTTATTTTTTGGACAAATGATGATAGCGAAGAATCTCTAAAGGAGATTTTGGAAGTCGCACACATATTTAATTGGCACGCAATTGACTACTTTTTTCCTGCAAGAGGTTCAGTCGTGTACGGAGAAATTGAGTATGTTGATTTTCAACAAAAAAATGAAATGGGTGGACTTTACAATATTAACTCTGTTTTTGGTAAAGGACTTGTAAGAGCACACGAAAAAGCAGAGATGCAACATTGGGCAGGAACTGTTCTTGATAGCAGCTTAACTGAAGAAATAGTTAGACGAAACTATGATATTGAAACATTTTTGCAACCATATGCCAAAAAATATAAAGTTCCGTACAAAAAAAATCTTGAACTATCAGATGAGTATGTACTGTGTCTTGTTACAGGACAACTTAATGACGAGGCATTTAAAAATTATAGCAAAAACGTAAGAGAAAATTTTGCAAAACATAAGAAATCGGTTGATAATGATGATGTGCGGAAAAAAATTGAAAACACAATACAGTTTTTACAAAGTTTTATGCCAATGAATGCAAATATTGAATGAGTTATGAGTAGAGAAATTTTACATAGGCGACAATAAATAAAAATGTCAAAAGTCATAAACACAGAAAATATTCGCAAACAATTTCCGATTTTAAATCAGAAGATAAATAATTATCCGCTGATTTATTTTGACAATGGCGCAACCACGCAAAAACCTTTGAGCGTGATTAATTCCATTTCCGATTTTTATAAAAACACGAATGCAAATATTCATCGCGGCGTGCATACCTTGAGCCGCAAAGCCACCGAAGAATTTGAACTTGCACGAAAAACAATCACCAATCATTTCAACATAAAAAATGACCAACAACTCATTTTTACCGCAGGCACAACCGACAGTATAAATATGGTGGCACAAAGTTTGGCAAGTAATTATTTGCAAGCGGGCGATGAAATTATTTTATCTGCTTACGAACACCACTCAAACATTCTGCCTTGGCAACTGTGGGCAGAACAGAACAACGGAAAATTAAAAGTTATTCCTTTAGCTGAAAATGAAACGTTGGATTATGCTGCGTTTGAAAAATTAATCAGCGAAAAAACAAAATTGATTGCCGTTGCGCACGTTTCAAATACTTTGGGTGTAATTACCGACATTGAAAAAATAAAAGCGGTTGCGCAAAAACATAAAATCCCTGTGTTGGTGGACGGAGCACAGTCTGCGCCGCACATGCAAATTGATTTACAAAAACTAAACGTTGATTTTTTTGTTTGCAGCGCACATAAAATTTACGCACCCACAGGAATTGGTTTGTTGTATTTATCCGAAAAATGGCTGAACGAATTGTCGGTTTCAAAAGTTGGCGGCGGAACAATTAAAACCGTAACCTTTGAAAAAACAGAATACGCCGAAGGTGCTTTGCGTTTTGAAGCAGGAACGCCCGACATTGCAGGCGCAATAGGCTTTGCGGAAGCCATTCGTTTTATAGACGAAATTGGAATGCAAAACATTTTTGAACACGAACACGAATTGGTTCAATACACGCAACAACAACTCTCGCAAATTCCCGAAGTGATTATGTACGGAAAAAGTGAACACAAAGCGGGTGTCATTTCTTTCAACGTAAAAAATGCGCACCCTTTTGATGTGGGCACTTTGTTGGATAAATACGGAATAGCAGTGCGCACGGGACATCACTGCACACAGCCACTAATGCAATGTCTGAACATTCAAGGTACAATCAGAATTTCATTTGCGGTTTATAATACAAAAAGTGAAATAGATTTTTTTATTGAGAAATTAAAAAAATCAATCAAAATGTTATTATGAGCATAGAAGAAATTGAACAGGAAATAATTGAAGAATTTGAATTTTTCGGCGAGGATTGGGAAGCGAAATACGAGCACCTGATTGACTTGGGAAAAGCCTTGCCATTAATTAAAGAAGAACAAAAAACCGAAGAAGCAATTATAAAAGGTTGTCAAAGCCGCGTGTGGCTTAACTCTGAACTGATTGACGGAAAAATGATGTTTACGGCAGACAGCGATGCAATTATTACCAAAGGCATGGTGGCGTTGATGATAAGAGTTCTGTCAAACCAAAAACCCGAAGACATTGTGAAAGCGGAATTAAAGTTTCTGGATAAAATCGGATTGAAAGAACATTTAAGTCCAACACGCGCAAACGGCTTGGTGAGCATGATTAACAGAATGAAGAAGGAAGCACTAAGTCAAGTTAAAATTTAAAAGTTGAAACCACATAGGCACATAGTTTTTTTGTTTGATAGTTGTTGCACAGAGTACACAGAGAATGTCGCAAAGCGACATGACTATGTTAAACTTTTTTCAAAAGTAAATTCTATGCAATCTATGTATCTATGTGGTTTAATGTGTTAGAATTTAGAAATTAGTATTTAGAATTTTAAGTAGTATGTCGGCAATAATTATTACAAAAAACACCGAATTAATGCAGCGTGTAATTGACGAAATCAAAACCTGCTTTGACCCCGAAATTCCTGTGGATATTTGGGAATTGGGTTTAATTTATGAACTCAATTTAGACGATAAAAATAATTTAAAAGTGGTGATGACACTTACTTCGCCCAACTGCCCTGTAGCAGAAAGTTTACCTTCGGAAGTAGAAAATAAACTGAAGTTAGTGCAAGGCATTAAATCAGCAGAATTAAAACTCACCTTTGAACCCTCTTGGGAAAAAGAAATGATGAGTGAGGTTGCGCAATTGGAATTGGGTTTTATGTGAGCTAAAAGGATTACTTTTGTTTACATGAAAAAAGCAGCATTTATATTAACTGCATTTGTTTTGCTTACTCAATTTTTTTCATGTCGCAAAAATCCAAAATGCTGGGGCGATGATAAACACAAAGGCATTATAAAAACTTCGCTTGGCGGAATTTGTTTTCCGAAAGACAATAACGCTGAAACTTTTGTAATTCTTGACCAAGACACTTATCAAAAAACGTTTGATAGCACTTGTATTGCACAACTTCCAAATATTGATTTTAACACAGAAACTTTACTCGGTATGTATGTTACAGGACAATGTAATGTGAAATTTATACGAGAAGTTACTTCCATTAGCAACGAAAATAAATACCATTACAAAGTAACGGTGAAACAATGCGGTTTATGTAAAAGCATGGCTTTTTCCTATAATTGGGTAACAGTTCCAAAACTTCCGAATGGTTGGACGGTAACTTTTGAAGTGAAAGACAAATAAACTTTTCGCCTTTAAGGTTTCTCAATTACTCAACGCATCACCTCTCAACTCACGAAAACGTTTTCGGGCTTCAACGGTGTAAATGCTGCCGGGATATTTGGTGAGCACATCTTCGTAGGCTTGTTTGGCTTTTTCTTTGTTGCCGATATTTTTTTCGTACAACTCGGCAAGTTTAAATTGTGCATCATCGCCGTATAATTCAGTCGGATAAAACTCTAAAATATTTTTGTACGCAGCTTCGGCATCGGCGTACTTGCCAAGCGTGATGTATATTTGCGCTTTCTTGTAAAAAATATCATCGCCCAAAGTATTGTCGGCAAACAACAGATTAATGCTGTCCATGCGCGCAATGGCTTCGTTGTATTTGTGTTGTAAGATTAGCAATTCTGCACTTGCAAAAAGTTTTAAAGGTGCTTCGTTGGTGTCAATGCCAATGGCATCGCTTATTACCAAAGATAAATCAAGCGCATCGTTGGCAATTAATTTTGTGGTTGCGCCTTTCAACACATCGGCTTGCGTTTTTGCCCACGCAAATTCGCCCGCGTAAAAACTCAACTTTGCATTTTTAAATTTTGCATCTTGACCAATGGCTTCGTACTTAAAATCTTTTTCAACCTGAGAGTATAAAAGCGAAGCGTCCCAAATATTTCCTGCGAGCAAATTAATGTCAGCCGACATAATTTTAAGTTCTGCTTTCAGCACCCTGTCAATTCCAGCTTGCGAAATGTAACCGTCAAGCAAGTTCATGGCTTCTTCGCTTTTGTCTAAATAATAGGCTTTCAGCGTTACCAAATTTTTCAGCAGTTGAGCATTCTGAAATTTTTGATTGTATTTTTCGTTTGCTTTGGTAAGTTTTTGTTCTAACAATAAAAGTTCTTCCGATGTGGGCTGAGATTTTTGTGTGGTTGCCGTATAATCCGCATTCAGTGCGTCAATCACAGCCATGTCGTAAAACACATTGTTTTCGCCTTTTGTAATAATGTATTCAAAACAACGTTTGGCAGTCTCCCATTGTTGATTGGCAACACAAATTTTTCCCAAATCGTAAACGCGCTGCCCCTCTTCTTTCAGGCGTTTGTCAAGGGCTTTGCTTTGAATAAATGCGCCCTCAAAATCTTTTTGTTGTTTCTGAATAAAAATCAAAAACTCGCTAAACACAATTTTGTCGGGACTTTTTTGAATACGTTTTTGAAGCTCCTGTTTCAAAATCGGATTTTTTATTCCGCTTGCTTCATCGCCGTAGCCAAGCGAATTTTGCAAGTGCATTTGAACCATTTGCAAATCTGTTTCTCTAAATTCAAGCGCGTCCAAAAATTCATTTATCATCGCGGTTAAATCGCCTTTTGTTTTGTAAACATTGGCGCGTTCGTAGAAGTAAGGATAGTCGGGCGTTTCTCTGCGCCCTTTGTTGTACGCTGCAATGGCGTAATCGTACAATTGCTCTTCAACAAAAGTATTTGCCACATTTTGCACAAGCGACTGCACAGGCACTAATTCTTTAACGGCTTTGTCGTAACTCTCTTTTTCTTTTTTTTCATCGCCTTGCAGCTTGTAAATTTTTCCGAGATACACATACAACGTGGCATTGCTTTTGTTTTGCTTTATCAGCTTTTTGGTAATTTTTTCAGCCGTTGAAAAATCTTTTGCGCCCAACAAACTCCTGTAATAATAGACGTACCATTGATTTGGATTTTGTGCAAACAAATCTTCAAAATACACGTTGGCTTTGTCAAATTCTTTTTGCTCAAAATATTGCACAGCCAGCCTGTCTGCGTTATTCGGAATTTTTTGCGAAAAATTTTTCAGCGAAAAACAAAACAGAAACGTGAAAAGGAAAGTATGTTTAACAGAAAAATGTGTCATCTTAATTGTCCGCTAAATATACTACTAAACGCAGTTTTTAGAGCCACGAATTACACTAATTTCACAAATGATTTGTGTTAATTCGTGAAACGAAGTTCAGCGGAGCTAAATTAGTGGCTGAATTAATTGGTAAATTTACACCTCAAACTAAAAAGCATGAATATTGATTCTCTTTTAAAACGCGCTTTGCAACAAGATTTTTTAAGCATTGAAGAAGGCGTGTTTCTTTTTGAAAATGCGCCAACCGCCGAATTAGTCTTTGTAGGCAACGCACTGCGCACCATTAAAAAAAACAATTCCAATAAGGTTACCTGGCAGATAGACCGAAATGCTAACACAACCAACGTGTGTATTGCCAATTGTAAGTTTTGTAATTTTTATCGCATACCCAATCACCCTGAAAGCTACATCACCAACATTGATACTTACAAGAAAAAAATTGACGAACTCTTCCGCTACGGCGGAGACCAACTTTTATTACAAGGTGGACATCACCCCGATTTGGGTTTGTCGTTTTACGCCAACTTGTTTAAAGAATTAAAATCCCTTTACCCGAATTTAAAACTGCACGCGCTCGGTCCACCCGAAATTGCACACATTACCAAATTAGAAAAAAGTACGCACAGCGAAGTTCTGAAAACCTTAATGGACGCAGGTTTAGACAGCTTGCCCGGCGCGGGCGCGGAAATTTTAAACGACCGTGTTCGCCGTTTAATCAGCAAAGGCAAATGCACGGGGCGCGAATGGCTGGAAGTGATGAAAGCTGCGCATCAATTGAATTTAACCACAAGTGCCACCATGATGTTCGGGCACGTTGAAACTGTTTATGAACGTTTTGAACATTTGGTTTGGCTGCGCGATGTACAGGCACAAAAACCTGCAAGTGCAAAAGGATTTTTGGCGTTCATTCCTTGGCCCTTTCAAGATGACGGCACGTTATTAAACCGCTTAAAAGGCATCAGCAACAACGTTTCTGCCGATGAGTACATTCGCATGATTGCGCTTAGTCGTATTATGTTGCCGAACATTGAAAACATACAGGCGAGTTGGCTTACCGTTGGCAAAGCTACCGCGCAACTGTGTTTACACGCAGGTGCAAACGATTTTGGCAGCATTATGATTGAAGAAAATGTGGTGAGTGCTGCCGGTGCGCCACATCGTTTTACATACAAACAAATTCAGGAAACCATTCGCGAAGCAGGATTTGAACCGCAGTTACGCAATCAACAATATGAGTTTCGCGAAATTCCCGCAGATATAGAAGAACAGGTGATTGCTTATTGAATCACCGTTGCAACACCACCGTTCCCTTCAGTTCCTTTTCCTCTTTGATATTAGAGATAACG
>JAHBTI010000026.1 GCA_019638705.1 Bacteroidota bacterium | reverse complement strand
ATCAACAAAGTGGGAACGCCACTTGCCATGAGCGATGTGATGTTTGATGCAGGTGCGGGCACAACTTTAACCATTGCGCGTTGGGGAAAACTGCACGGCATAAAACCTCTCACCATTCGTTTTGATGTTCCGTTTTTCATCAGCCGTTTGCCTTACGCCGAAAAAGATTACGTTCAGTTCCGTTGGATGATTGGGATTAATAAGGCGTTTTAGGCTTAAATGCAAGAAATTGTTAAAAATCAATTTTTTTAAGCTACCTTGCATACGGTATAAACAGTTCCAAGATATTGCTTATGAAAAAAATTGCTTTACTATCCGCGCTTTTATTTTTTTCTTTCGGGAAA
This sequence comes from Bacteroidota bacterium, assembly GCA_019638705.1. Taxonomy (GTDB): domain Bacteria; phylum Bacteroidota; class Bacteroidia; order B-17B0; family Aurantibacillaceae; genus Aurantibacillus. The sequence continues at coordinate 41,492 of JAHBTI010000026.1, read as the reverse complement.
TTAATTTCTCAAAATGCCGATTGCATTGATGCTATTTTGTTATGCAGCACGCCAAGTTTTACTTTTTTCTCTACACAAGGAGACGGTAACATAAGCGAATTACCGGGGACTAACAGCATAAGCAATCCTAATACAAATCCTTTTTCGCCCCAAAACGCAGGATGTCTTTTGGCAGGAGAAAACAGTCCGCAATGGCTGTTAATATCGGTTGGAAATGCAGGTGTACTGGAATTTGTATTTGGCGCAGCAAACGGACCTAACCCTCAGGCAGGATATTATGACTGGGCAATGTGGCCCTACGACCAAAGTTCTTGCGCAGGTATTATGAATAATACTTTACCGCCAATTCGTTGTAATTGGAATTTCACAAATGCGGGGGGAACGGGCGTTGCTTCCGCTTCCAACATTCCGGCGGGAGGTTCGTCAGGCAACTTTGAACCGCCCATACCTGTAGAAGCCTGCGACCAGTTTATTATTTGTATTTCAAATTACAGCGGCGTAAACTCACTTGTAAGTTTTCAAAGTATTGGTACGGCAAGTTTATCGTGCGACCCAAGTTGCAGTCAGTTTGAAATTTGTGCAGGAAACAACGTAACCATTACCCCCGTAAACGTGGCAAATCTTACAAATGCAAGCTATTCACTAAATCCGGGCGGCTTGTCAAATTCAACAGGAACTTTTATTGTATCGCCTTTAACTTCGTTAACCTATACTTCTTACGTTACAGGCATTAACAGCATAAACGCCGTAGTTACAAACACAGGGTCAATTGCCGTAATTGTACACCCGCAACCTACTGTTTCTACAACTTACTCGTTAAGCACTTGCACAAGCACCGTTTCGGCATTTGACATGAATTTTGGTTTTGTTGCACCAACGCCCACACCCGCACCAACATATACCATAGACTGGGGAGCTACGCCAAATACCGTTACAAGCAATACGCAAACCGCCGCCAATAACGTTATGGCAGGAAATTACCCTTACACGATTACGGCGCAGGGCGGTTGCGAAGTGATTGGAACTGTAAGCATTTCGCCGCAGCCTGCACAGGCAAACTTTACGTTTTTTCCTTTCGGAAACAGTTTTTCTGTAAACTGTGCGCAGCCTGTTATTAACATCAGCACCTCTAATGCTGCACTTAACTACACTTGGACAAACACCAACACCGGAACATTAACAGGCTCTACAACAGCTCTAAGCACAGCCAACTTAGGCACTTGGACGGTAAACGCCGTACACCCTGTTTCGGGCTGCACAGAAACACACACATTTTTTGCAGGTCAAGATTTTACCCCACCCATAATTGCTTCCATTTCGCACAGTTTACAGCAAGTTACTTGTGCAAATCCTTTGGTGCAAACCATGACCATGACGGCAGGCTCACCTACCCAAAACATTGTTCACATTGTTTCGTCTGCTGCCATTGGCGGCTCTGTGTCGCTTTCTACTGCGTCAACCGCTATTTATTATCCTATTCCCGGTTCTTATGATTATTGGTTGCTAAATAGTGTAAACGGCTGTTCTACCCACGCCACTTTTTCGGTAACCACTTCACCTGACTTTCCTGTGTTTTCAATTTCAAGTACGGGAACTTTATCAGGTCAGGGCAATTACACCGTTGGTTGTACTCCCTTCCACCACCTTACCGTTATTAACATTGTAAACCCTGAAACAGCACCAACACCCGGCGGAGCTATGAATTTTGGTTTTCTTCCGCCCGGAAGCACAAGCACGGTTATACCGCCTGTCGGCTCGCAGTTTTCGGTAGTGAGTACACCCGGCACATGGACGGTATTGGTAACAAGTGTAAATAATTCCTGCACGGCTATGGCTCCCGTAACCATTGTTCAAAATACCGTTTCGCCTGATATTTCGGCTATTGTGCCTACTCAAATTTTAGATTGCTTTACGCCGAGTGTTACGCTCATGGCTCAAACCACAAATTCTGCCGCTGCCTTTGCATGGGGCATTTCGGGACAACAAACGCTTCCGGGTTCTACATTAACCGTGCATACCACCACAAACACCAACAGCACTTCGGCAGGCATTTTTACCTTAACCATTACCGACCAAAACAACGGCTGCATAAGCAATTCGCTTATTCCCATTCAGCAAAATTTGTTTACGCCCATGCCAAAAATTTCGGTTACAAACAATACCATTACCTGCACCACACCAACCTTGCAGTTAAGCAATTCAAGCCTTACGGGTATTTTACCAAACTCGGGTTTTGCAACCAACAAAATTATTCAGGTGCAATTATGGGACGGTCCCTCACCGCAACAAACGGTAAGCATCATCAGCAGTTATGTAGCTGCCGTTCCGGGCACTTATACCATGACGGTGAAAGACCTGAACAATGGCTGCAACGCCACCACCATTACCACCATTCAGGACGGAAGAGTATATCCTGTAATGACAAACACAGTACCTTTTATTATGGATTGCGGTGAGAAAAATGTGTTGGTGTACCCAAGCATGACCAACACCACTACCAATTTTTCATTTCTTTGGAACGGACCTCAAACCAATACCTTTACAGGAGCTACCAACACCCGCAGCGTAACGGTAAATGCCATTGGTTTGTATAAAATTTTGGTTACCAATTTAACTAACGGTTGTGCGGCAGCAGGTGTGGTAAGCGTTACAAGCGGCTCTTTAACGGCTGATGTGCTTACAAACGATGCACAGGGCTTTGCCCCGCATACCGTAAAGTTTTTCAACAACTCGTCTTCCACTACGGGAAGCTCCAGCATTACTACCGTGTGGAGTTTTGGTAACGGTACAAGCGGCATTACCCTATCGGCAAGCGACCCCACAACAGCAGTTTATACACAGCCGGGTACATACACCGCAACCATATATGTGGTAAAAGGCTTGTGCTCCGACACGGTTTCAAAAATTATAAACGTGGACATTCCCTCAAAATTAGAAGTGCCCAATGTGTTTACGCCAAACGGCGACGGCGTGAACGATATTTTCTTCCTGAAAGCCACTAACCTCACCCAAATAAGCATAAAAATTTATGACCGCTGGGGACACCTTGCTTACGAGGTGGAAAGCAGCACAGGCAACATTGCCTGGGACGGAAAAAACATTTACGGCAAAGAAGCTGCCGCAGGCACTTATTTCTACATTATTAGCGCAAAAGGGAAAGATGATAAAGACTATGAGCAAAAAGGTAATGTTACTTTGGTGAGGTAAAGTGGGGTTCCTGTACAGCCTCTGTACAAAATTTAGATAAAAATTTGTTCCGTTTCGCCCTTTTGAGTGTGGTTACTTTCAGAATTTTGTATTATACTTGCAGTCGTTTTAAACATTTTTATTCATTATTATGAAAAAGTTACTCTTTATTTTCTTGGCTTTCATTTCAAGCAAAAATTTTATTAATGCACAGGCAAGCCCCAACCTCACAATATGTGCAGGTGGTCAAGGTTCTTTAATTGCAAATGCAGGCACTAATTTTACCGTTACCAACTTTCAGTTAGTGCCAAACATGAACGTAATTGGCACGCAAAGCACTGCCACATCTGCTACTTATGCTGTAAACCCTCAGGTAACAACAGCATACACCATAAATCTAACCGGTCTTCAGGCTAACAACACCACTACCACGTTTCCTTTGCAATATACCGTTTATGTAAACCCCCAACCAACGGTTAATGTAACCTATACGCAAGCTACCTGCTCAAGCACCAATGCGGCTTTTAATTTGGGTTTATCTTTTATTCCTGCCTCACCTGTGCCAAATTACTCAGTAGTATGGACGGCATTTGACGGCAATCCCGTACCGGAATTATTATCTACTCTTAACCCCGATTCCGTTAGCGGTTCGGGAGTTCCCATAGGTGCTACTTTTCATTATACAATTATTGCAGACGGAGTTAGTCCGCTATGTGGCTACGCAGGAATTATTACGATGTCCAACCAACCTGCTTTGGCTAATTTTAGTGTTATATCCAATGTTTATTCAATTACCTGTGCCAATCCTGCGCCAATTGTTGCTGCAAGCAATGCCGCTTTGTCTTATACATGGAGCCACCCTTCAGCCGGCGCAATTCAGGCACAAACGATTGTGCCTACCATAAACCAATTAGGTACATGGACAGTTACGGGGCAAACCCAAACCACAGGCAGTTGCACGGCTACACATACATTTTTGGTAGTGCAAAATACTGTTGCGCCTACTGCGGTTGTCACTCCCTCATTACAACAAATCTCATGTTCAAACCCCGAATTAAAAACGGTAAGTTTAACCGCCATTTCGCCCACCTTAAATGTCAGCCACTATATTATTAACCAAAGCGGTGTGGTAAGCAATGTCGGTTCGGGCACAGTTGCCCTGTTTATACCGCCGCTGCCCTCAACGGTGCAACCCACAGATACCTACACTTACCAGTTTGTTAATTCTGCCACAGGCTGTTCGGCAACACCACTAATGCTGAGCGTATCCATTTCCAGCGAATCGCCTGTTTTCAGCACAATCGGCACACCCACGCTTGCAAACAACGGCTCATTTACCGTAGGTTGCAACAATCACAGCCTTACCGTTATCACCATTACAGGTGCTAACACACAGCCAACACCGGGGGGCGCATTAAACTACGGTTATCTTGCACCGGGCGTAACAAACACCGTACCTGCCTTTGGAAGTACGCAATTTACGGCAGTAAGCACACCCGGAACGTGGACGGTTGTTGTAAAGGACTTAGCAGGCAACTGCGAAACACGAAGACCGGTAACCATTGTTCAAAATACGGTTGGTCCTAACAGGTCGGTCATTGTGCCTACTCAGGTGTTAAGTTGTTTTACGCCAAGCACTGTACTTACAGGGCAAACCACCAATTCGGCAGTTGTGTTCAGTTGGCTCACACCCGGCACAGGCAGTTTACAGGGCGAAAACATTACCATAAACACCACCACTAACGTTACAAGCGCAATAGTAGGTAATTACACACTATTTGTTTTAGACCAGGATAATGGCTGTACAAGCCAATCGGTAGTGCCTATGCAACAAAACTTGTTTCCCCCTACACCAAGTATTTCGGTAACTAATTTCACTATTACCTGCACAACACCTACTCTGCAATTAACCAATTCAAGTAAAACAAGCATTCCTCCAACCACAGGCTTTCCAAGCAATGGCATCATTCAGGTACAGTTGTGGGAAGGTCCGTCGCCTCAAATTCCTACAATTACGGTGAGTAGTTATGTGGCTACCGTACCCGGCGTTTATACCATGACGGTAAAAGACATGAACAACGGTTGCAACTCAACCGCAACGTTACAAATACAAGACGGCAGGGTGTATCCTACCCTGATTCAGCCATCGCCTGTTTATACGTTAGACTGTGCTGCCACTTCTGTATCCATAAGACCACTCATGACGAGTACACTTGCTTACATTTATTCATGGGCAGGTCCTTCAACCAATACCTTTGTGGGTTCTACCACAGGGCAATCTGTAAACGCAAGTGCCGTTGGTTTTTATACGGTTGTAGTTACCAACCCGACTAACGGTTGCGCCTCAAAAGACACCGCAATTCGGGTAGTGAACGGCTTTTTAACAGGAGCGTTTACGCCTAACAGAACAAGCGGTTATGCGCCGTTGGAAGTTACGTTTACCAACAATTCAGCATCTGCGGGAGGAAGCAATTCAGGCATCACTTCGGTATGGAATTATGGTAACGGCGCAGCAGATACACATACAAGTGCTTCTATTCTTGGGCGTGCTAAATACACCCAACCGGGCAGTTACATGGTTATCTTGTACACAACAAAAGGTCCAGGTGGAGTTCCTAATTGTCAGGACATAGATACGGCGTACATCACCGTTGATATTCCGTCTAAATTGGAAGTGCCGAATGTGTTTACGCCAAACGGAGACGGCACAAACGATGTCTTCTTTTTAAGAGCAGCTAACCTTACCAAAATTGAAATAAGTATTTATGACCGTTGGGGGCACATTGTTTACGAACAAGTAAGCGAAACAGGAAATATTGAATGGGACGGCAAAAACATTTACGGAAAAGATGCTGCCGCAGGCACATACTTCTATATTCTTAAAGCCGAAGGTAAAGACAATATAAATACAGACGGAATGGATTACGAGCAAAAAGGAACAATTACTTTAGTCCGTTAAAAATTAAGAACAACAATAAAAAATCCCCGTGAGGTAAACCTCACGGGGATTTTTGTTTTTTGTAGCGAATTTTGAAAAAAGAAATGTGCAAGACGGTGAAAAGTAATAAGCGCGTGGATAGTTTATAAAAAAGAACAAAGCATCATTGGCAGGTAAAGCAACTCCGAAGTTCAAAATTCACTACCTTTATAGTATGGCAAAACACTTGAAAATATTAACATCTCAATACCTTAACGAATATTCCGAAAAAGTAAACATTGATTGGTTTGCCGTGTTTAACAAGCTAAAAAACAAAGAAACTTACAGTAAAGAAGATTTTGAATTTTATATAAAATCTGCCGCCACATTTTCATCAAACATTGAGGGAAACAGTATAGATATTGATACTTATCTAAAAAACAAAACCTTTAAAATAAAATCAAAACCTAAAGAAATGGCAGAAATAGATGACTTGATAAGTGCCTATAACTTTGCCATAAAAAACAAGCTGAATCAAGCCAATTTTTTAAAATCTCACGAAAAACTAAGCCGTACCGTGCTTGAAGTAAAAAGCCAGCGCGGAAAATTACGCAAGCAACAAGTTGGTATTTTTAGCGATGGCAAAGTAGAATATATGGCAGTAGAGCCCGAACATGTAAAAGAAGAGTTTAGTAAACTTTTTGCCGACATTAAAGAACTTTTAAGCAGGGAGCTATCTTATAAAGAAACATTTTACTATGCCGCTTTTATACACCTTATGTTTGAAAAAATACACCCGTTTACAGACGGCAACGGCAGAGCGGGCAGATTGCTTGAAAAATGGTTTTTGGCTCAAAAAATAGGTAAAAACACATGGAGCATACCCAGCGAAAAATACTATGCCAAAAACAGACAAGAGTATTACAAAAAAATTCACATAGGCTATAATTACTATGCTCTAAAATTAGAACGGGCAGTAGAATTTTTACTTCTTTTGCCTAAAGCATTAAAATAATGGTAAAAATAAAATTATTTGAGATGCTCCCATTGAATGGATAGAAAAGAGAAAATGTGTTTGCGCCACTCGCACTTTTTTGTAAAAAGCTGCAAACTAACGAGTTTGCAGCTTTTGTAGCGGAGACGGGAGTTGAACCCGTGACCTCAGGGTTATGAATCCTGCGCTCTAACCATCTGAGCTACCCCGCCGTTTTTAGGGCTGCAAATATAATACAAAGATTATCAATCTTCAAGAAGAATTTCTTGTAATTTGAATTTGCATTGGTTTTATTTTTTTATACATTTCCGAAAATTTTTGGAAGTTATGTCAAAAAACAAAAAAAAGAAAACAACGGATAAAAAAACCGTAAAAAAAAGTAAACCTGAAAAAAAGGCTCTGAAAACCAAAACGAAAGTTGCGGCTAAAAAAGATAAGAAACCAAAGAACATAAAAAAGGTTGCAAAACCTGTGGAAAAAAAGAAAATTGCTGCTAAGAAAAGCGTAAAAGCCGCAAAGCCGCAAAAAACAAAAAAGGCTGTGGCGAAGCCTGCAAAAAAAGCGGTGGTTAAAAGCAAAGCAAAAGTGCTTGCAAAGAAAAAATCAGTTTCTAAACCAAAAGCGGTAAAAACGGTTGCTAAAAAAGCAGTTAAAAAACCTGAATCTAAAAAAGTAATCAAAACTGTTGCTCCAAAAAAAGTGCAGGTAAAAAAGAAACCCGAAATTTTTAAGAAAAAAGAAATTACGGCAGTAAAAGCAAAGCCTGTGGTTGAAGTTCCAAAACCTGCTACCGTTAAGGAAGTAAAACTTGTGGAAAAACTTTCCAAAAAAGCACTGGCAGCCGAAAGAGCCAAAGAAGTATTGGCGGTTTCCAACACTATTCCCGTACAAAAACGCGAAGAAATTTCCGATTCAAAAATTGCTTACATTTCAAGTTCTATTACCAATCCTGTTCGCAGCAACGAGTCCTACTCTATTCGCCCCGACAGAGAACCGCGCGGAAAATACGAGCTGGAATTTGTGATTCACGCTTCGGCAGAAATGCTGTTTGAGTTTATTTCCACACCAAGCGGCTTATCCGAATGGTTTTGCGACAATGTGAATATTCGCAACGGTATTTACACCTTTATATGGGACGAACAAATACAGCAAGCCCGTCTTTTAAAAAATGTGGATATGGAAGCCATTCGCTTTCAATGGGTGGATAAAACAGACGGAAGTTATTTTGAACTGAAAATACAAAAAGACGACTTGACGAATGAAGTTTCCTTAATTGTTACCGACTTCGGCGAAACACACGCCGAGCGCGAAGACGGAAAACGGCTTTGGAACAGCCAAATTGAAAAATTAATGCAAGTGATTGGGGCAGTATAAGCCTCTCCAAAGGAGAGGAACTTTAAAAGCCGTCAAAAATTTTGACGGCTTTTTCTTTTTTCTATTTAAAACTTCAAATTTACACCAACCATAAAATTTAACAAGGCTGCGGGTGCGAGATAGTTAATCGTTGAGATTTTATCGGAATCGTAATAATAACTGTAAGTCCAACCATTGGTTTCGTACTTGGTGTTCAACAGATTATTTACGCTCAACATCAAGCCGATTTCAGGAATGAGTTTGGTTTTAATGCTGTAATTCACCTGCGCATTCAGCACATTGTAAGGATTAATACTTCTGTTTTTGTTTGAAGTATTATCTAAAAATTGTCTGCCGATGTATTTATTAATAAACGTAATTTCCAAACCTTTCACGGGTTTAATGGTAAACATCAGTGCCGAAACAACATTGGGCGAAAAAGAAATGTCGGTGTTTTTATAAACGTTTTTGTATTGTGTGTACATTTCTTCGCCGTTCGTGTTCACATAACTGCTATCTATATATTCAATAAAATCTTTGATTTTATTTTGAGAAAGCGTAACATTTCCACCCAAAGAAAAATAGTTGTTCAATGCCACATTGGCTTCTAATTCAATTCCTCTGCGGAAACTGCTTTCCACGTTTACGCGGTTGTTCGCGCCAACATCGTTAATTTCGCCATTCAACACCAATTGATTTTTGTATTGCATATTGTAAAAGTTGGCTGACCATTCCAAACGTTTGTAGGATTGTTTAATGCCTGCTTCCACATCTTGCAACTGCTCATGTTTTGGGCGAGATTGCGGCGTGCTTTGCACAAAATCATTACGGTTCGGTTCTTTGTTAGCCATGGCAAATGAGGCGTAAACATTGGTATTCGCATTCACATCATAACTTAAACCTAATTTCGGGTTGAAAAATGTGTAAGATTTATTTTGCATTTTTTCTTCAAACAAATTATCAAAACCCAAGAAACGATAATCCACATAACGCGCTTGCAAATCCAAAAACACATTTAATCTTTTAATCGGCGAATAATTTGTTTTTAAATACAGGTTTCCGTCATTTTTATTGGCGGTATTGTAATAATATTCGTGCTCGGTGTCAATGGTTGAAGACTGTTGCGCCCAAATTACTCTGCCAAAATGTTTTCCGAAATAAGTATTGTAGCCTCCGCCCAAAATAAAATTGAGTTTTTGATTTACAATATATTTGAAATTGAATATGCCGCCTGCAAAATCATTGTCTAACCATTTACGGCGAATTAAATCGCTTGAATTAATGGTATCGCCTTTCGGGCTAATCACATCAGGAATGTTATAACTTGAAAAATTTGCAAATGGCTTATATTCCTCATAATAACCTTGCCCTTTGGTGTAATGCCCTGTTACATTCAAACTCACCCGCGAATTAAACTGATGAATAAAATGCAACTGAAAATTATTTTGCTTGTAATTGTCGGTTTGATTGTTGTAATATTTCAACTTTCCGTTGGTATCATAATACGCACCAAGTTCATTGTAAGTACGGTTTCCCGCCCTCACAGAATCTTCGGGAACATAATTCCACGCCTGATAGGTTTTTTCCTGTCCGAGAAAATTAATGAATTTAATCACCGATTTTTTTCCGTAATAACCGCCTGCCAAGTAATAGGATTGCAAATCGGAAGCGGCTCTGTCAATATAACCGTTGCTTGTAATTTTTGAAGCACGCGCATCTAAGGTAAATTTATCGTTCAGCAAACCTGTTCCTGCCGCGAGGGTGTTTCTGAATGTATTGTAAGAACCTGCCGTTGAAATCACATTTGCATACGGTTTTTCATTCAGTTGATTGGTTTGAAAATTTACACTCGCGCCAAATGCGCCTGCGCCATTGCTTGAAGCCCCTACCCCACGCTGCACCTGAATATTATTTACGCTTGACACCAAATCCGACATATTCACAAAAAATGTTCCCTGAGATTCCGCATCGTTTACAGGCACACCGTTTATGGTAACATTTATGCGCGTTCCGTCAGAGCCGCGAATACGCATGCCCGTGTAACCCACGCCGTTACCCGCATCAGAATTAATCACTACACTCGGCAACTGATTGAGCATATACGGCGCATCTTGCCCGAAGTTTTGTTTTTTCAAGGTTTCCGTGTCCACATTGCTAAACGCCATACCACTGTTTTTATCAACTCGCGTGGAGTTTACGATGACTTCGTCTAATTGCTTATTTGATTTGGTTAATGCAATAATGCCCAACTGCGTTTCTCCGTTTACCTCTGCAACAACCGTGTTGCTAAGGTAACCCAAACATTGAATGCTGAGAACATAAGTATCGTTCTTCAAATTTCGGAAAGAAAATTTTCCCTCTCCGTCTGCAACCGTTGCTAATTGCGTGTTTTTAATTCCAACCGTTGCAAAAGCAACAGGCTCTTGTTCGTTTGACAAGATTTGTCCCGAAAGACTTGATTGTGCATTTGCGTTTACGGCAAATAGCAATGCAGCAGCAGTAAATGCGCGTGCAAAATTTTGTTTGTTCATTTTTATTTTATTTTATTTTTTTAATTAAACATATTGACACAAGGAGCGCGTGCCAATTTTTTAATTTATTTCCCTCCGCAGGCATTATCCTGTTCAGGTGTATAGCAGGCAGCGATGAGCGTTGCGTTGCTAACGGGTATAATCTCAGCCACAGCGTTAAGTCAGAAGTTTGAGGTTGGAAGTTTGAAGTTGAGCAACTTTAAACTTTTCACTTTGAACTTTAAACTTAAAAAGATGTAGCACCCCTTTAAGACGGCACAAACTTATGCACTGTAAATTGATTGTGCAAAAAAAATATTTCGGTTCGGAAAAACTAAACGTTGCTATATTTGTGGGCGTTGAAAAAATTACTCTCATACACCCTGTTTGTTTGCCTTTTCTTTTGTTTTACAATAAAAGCACAAAAAACAATTTCTATTTCCAACATTAAGGGCACGGCATTCATTTCGGGCAATGTAAGCCCTAACCAAGCAAAAAAAGAGGCGTTAAACGAAGCAAAGATTAACGCTTTAAAAGAAGCGGGCATTAACGAACACATCAATTCCTACCAAGTGCTTTACGCGAGCCAACAAAAAAACGATTACTCGCAGTTTTTTACTTCGGATATACAAACCGAAATTCAAGGCGCGGTGCAGTCTTACACCGTAAAAAATGAAAAAACGTACTGCAAAAACGAGGTTGAAATTGTTTGTGAAATCGTGATTGATGCCATCGTAATAAAATACGATGCCAAACCCGATGCTTCGTTTTATGCAAATATTGAGGGAATAAAAGCGGCATACAACAACGATGAAAAATTAACTTTTTCGGTGAAAGCAACACAAGCTTGTTATCTCACAGTGTTTAACATTACAGACACGGAGGCTTCGCTGATGTACCCGAATGAATATGAAAAGCAAACAAAGTGCAATGCTTTGGAAACATATAAATTTCCTGTCGGCAGATTGGATTATGTCATGCATACCGACATGAAACAAGCGGAAACCAACCGTTTAATTTTTGTATTTACAAAAACACAAATTCCATTTATTAAAATGGATAAAGAGCAAAACACCACAGCCGAAACTATTTTTACATGGATTTATTCCATAATGCCCGACCAAAGAAAAGTGGATTATATAACTTTAAGTATTCAGAAATAAATTAAGCAAAGTGAGCATTGTATTATCCAAACACGCAAAACAACAAATAAGTTTGAGAGGAGTTTCTGAAGAAATTGTTTGGAGTATTTTGCACAGCAGCAATTTTTTCGGAACAGAAGACGGGCTTAGCGTGTATCACGGCACAATTTCTGAAAACAACAAAATGTATTTAATCCGTATATTCGTAAACGAAAGGGTAAATCCAAATTTGGTGGTAACAGTTTATAAAACTTCAAAAATCAATAAATATCTCACATGAAATAGCCATGTTTGCCAAAACTTGCTATTCCATGTGGCAATTAAAAACAATAAACATCTACACATGAAAGTAAAATATGATAAAGAAGCCGATGTATTGTACATACAGTTGAGCGATGCGCCCATTGCCGAGAGTGATGAAGATCGTAAGGGAATAATTTTGGATTACGCCAACGACGGTAAAATTGTAGCTATTGAAATTTTAAATGCTTCAAAAAATATGCCTCAACCAACTAAAGTAGAATACGAAGTTGCTTGATTGTTTTAATGTTCGGTCTCAATTACTCCATAATGCCCGACCAAAGAAAAGTGGATTATAAAAATTAAGTATTCAGAAATAATGAAGATTACGAAAACCAAAAATTATAAGGCTACAAAAGCATTTCAATTTTTAGTAATTCTGTCAATTACGTTTCTTTTTAGTTCATGCGCAACTATCTTTTCCAAAAGACATCAAATAATTTCAGTAACATCTTCGCCGCCCGGAGCAAGAGTATATGTAAACGGACAGGATACATGGCACTATACTCCTTGTGATATTGAAGTCCAAAGGAGGCAGCGTGCAACATCAGAAAATGAAAAAAACCAGTTGGTTTATCTTTTGAAGAAAGAAGGTTACACTGATGCTAAGTACATAGATGAAGCGAGTTTTAATCCCGTTATGATTTGGAGTATTTTAACTGTTTGGGTATATGGAATACCTGTTGTGGTTGATTTAGCATCGGGTGCTCATCTTAAATACCTTAAAAAAATTAATGTTCAACTACGCGAAATTCCAAAATCCACAAAACCCGATAGTAAATATGAAGAACCCACCGCTAATGCATATAACATTAATCCTGAAATCCCAAAACCTACAAAGCCCGCTTATTTGGTTGTGTCAGACATTACATTTACAGATATACGAGGAAATAATAATCGTTTGCTTGATGCAAACGAAAACGCCGAAATAAAATTTACAGTATTAAATAAAGGTCAAGGAAACGCATACAACCTTATAGCAAGCATAAACGAAAAAAATCAAATTAAAGGATTGGAGTATTCGGCAAAAAAAGTTCTGGGAGATTTAAAGGCGGGTGATGAAATTACAATCGCCATTCCCGTTTCAGGCGAAATGAATTTAGAACAAGGTAAAGCCGAGTTTGAAATTTCAATCAGTGAGGGAAATCATTTTGATGCCGACCCGTTTAAAGTTTCTTTTGGCACGCAAAGTTTTAAAACGCCTTCAATCAACATAGCCGATTATAAATTTACCGCCAACGAAGAAGGAAAAATTAAATTGGGGCAACCTGTTTCGCTTAATGTAGTTATTCAAAATCAAGGGCAAGGCGAAGCTTCAGACGTGAAAGTAAACTTCACAAATCCCCAAGATGTTTTTCCGGGCAATGAAACTTTTTTTGATATAGGAACATTAAAACCGAATGAAAGCAAAACTATTGTATATGAGTTTTTTGCCAATAAAAGATACTCGGGAACAACAATTCCCATTCTGATTGATATTAGTGAAAACTACAGAAAATACGGACAAAACAGAACCTTGTCAGTTTCTTTGGAAGAACGATTAAGGCAAACTCAAGCCGTAAACGTAGCAGGCGAGTACGACAAGCAAATTCAAATAAATCAAGTTTCATTAACGGCTGATGTGGACAAAAACATTCCTGAAAATGCAAGTAGTGATGAAAATGCTTTTGCGCTGATTATTGGTAACGAAGATTACAGGTCATATCAATCAGGGATTTCAAACGAAATGAATGTGGCTTATGCCATTAACGATGCCAACATTTTTAAAACATATTGCCGCAAAACTTTAGGCATTCCCGAAAAAAATATCAGCTATTTGTCAAATGCAACATCAGGCAGAATTTCGCAAGAAATAGACAGAATGAACAAATTAATAAAAGCAACCAACGGCAAAGCCAAAGTAATTGTGTATTACGCGGGGCATGGTTTGCCCGATGAAGTAACAAAAGAGCCGTATTTAATTCCTGTTGATGTAAGCGGAACAAATATTAAATCAGGCATAAAACTTTCTTATTTATATTCTAAACTCACCGAATTTCCCGCGCAGCAAGTAACGGTTTTTATAGATGCTTGCTTTAGCGGCGGTGGGCGCACATCGGGCTTGTTGGCTGCACGCGGCGTAAAAGTAAAACCCAAAGATGATTATTTAAAAGGCAATATTGTAGTGTTTACGGCAAGCTCAGGCGAAGAAAGTTCTTTGCCCTACAATGAAAAACAACATGGTATGTTTACTTATTTCTTATTGAAAAAACTACAAGACACAAAAGGTGAAGTTTCATTTTCAGAACTTTCAAATTATCTGAAAGAAAAAGTTGAATTAGAATCCGTAAGAACCAACAGCAAACACCAAAGTCCGCAAACGCTTATGAGCGAAGATTTGAGAGATAATTGGGGAGGGTTGAAGTTGAAATAGGATATGTTTTAATTATGGCGAATTCGCCACAATTAGAAACAAAATAGCCATTCAACAAATGAGCATATTGCAAGATATTGAAAACCGAAAACTGTTAAAGTAAAAAACTCTGAATGAACAAAAAACGCATTGCCCTCATTGGAAGCACAGGCAGCATTGGCACACAGGCTTTGGAAGTGATTAAAGAAAATCCCGATTTGTTTGAAACGGAAGTGTTGGTCGCCAATTCAAACGCCGATTTATTAATTAAACAGGCACTGGAATTTAACCCAAACGCCGTTGTAATTGCCGACGAAAAAAAATATGTGCAGGTAAAAGAAGCCTTGCAACCGCACGACATAAAAGTGTTTGCAGGCGCAAAAGCCGTAGAGCAAATTGTGGAAATGGAAACGATTGATTTGGTTTTGGCGAGTGTGGTTGGTTACGCGGGTTTGGCAAGTACAATCAACGCCATTAAACACAAAAAACAAATTGCGCTGGCAAACAAAGAAACTTTGGTGGTGGCAGGTGAATTGGTTACCAAATTAGCCTTTGAAAACAATGTAAACATTTATCCTGTGGACAGCGAACATTCCGCTATTTTTCAATGTTTGGCGGGAGAGTGGGAAAACAAAGTTGAAAAAATTTACCTCACCGCAAGCGGCGGACCATTCAGAGGAAAAGACAGAGCATTTTTGCAAACCGTAAAAAAAGAACAAGCCCTGAAACACCCCAACTGGACAATGGGCGCAAAAATTACTATTGACTCCGCAAGCCTTATGAACAAAGGTTTGGAAGTGATTGAAGCAAAATGGCTGTTCAATTTAAAACCCGAACAAATTGATGTGATTGTTCATCCGCAAAGCATTGTGCACAGCTTGGTGCAGTTTGAAGACGGAAGCCTGAAAGCGCAAATGGGTTTGCCCGATATGAAATTGCCCATTCAATATGCTATGGCTTATCCGCAGCGCGTAAAAAATAATTTTCCGCGTTTTGATTTTTTAAACTATCCGAATTTGACGTTTGAAAAACCTGATTTAAACACCTTTCACAATCTTCAATTAGCTTTTGATGCCATGAACAAAGGCGGCAATATGCCTTGTGTATTAAATGCTGCCAACGAAATTGCCGTGCAAGCCTTTTTGGAAGACAAAATCGGTTTTCTGCAAATGAGCGATGTAATTGAAAAATGTTTGAATAAAATTCCGCTTATCAAAACTCCGACTTATGGGGATTATGTGGAATGTGATAAGGAAACGAGAACCTTTGCCGTAAGTCTTTTGACACAGAGAGACTAAGGCGCAGAGAAGACAGAATTTAAAGTCCCTATCCTTTGGAGAGGGATTTAGGGTGAGGCTTTTACAATTTTTAAAATCTCTCAACCAAATAAAAACGTATTTTTACGCTTCTTTAAAAAAATATGTTTATAAAAATTGCGCAATTCCTTCTAAGCCTAACCATTCTTGTTTCGCTTCACGAATTTGGTCATTTCTTTTTTGCAAAACGCTTTAAATGCCGCGTGGACAAATTTTATTTGTTTTTTGATTTTCTCTTTCCCTTTGCTTCGGTAATGAACTTTGCCATTTTCAAAAAGAAAATCGGCGATACTGAATACGGCATTGGTTGGTTTCCTTTTGGCGGCTATGTTCAAATTGCGGGTATGGTTGATGAACAAATGGATAAATCGCTCATCAGCAAAGAACCCGAACCTTGGGAACTGCGAAGCAAGCCGGCTTGGCAACGTTTGTTGGTAATGATGGGCGGAATTTTGGTTAACTTAGTTTTGGGCATTGTTATTTATTGGTTCACGCTGTTTACATGGGGAAAAGAAACTTTGCCGATGAGCAATTTACCGCATGGATTAATGGTGGATAGTGCTGCATACAATCTTGGTTTGCGAAACGGCGATTTTATCACTTCATTAGACGGAAAACCTGTCAATTCAATCAATCGCATTCCTGTTGAAATAATTATGGACGGTGTGCAAAGCATTGAAGGGGTTCATGCCAACGGAGAAAAATTTTCAATTCCCGTAAACAATGACGACAGAAGCCAAATTATAAAACGTCTGAAAAAATCATCTTTTATTTCTCCGCGTTACATTGGCAAAGTTGCTGCGGTGGACAGTACAAGTTTTGCTGCCAATGCCGATATCAGAGTTAATGACAGAATTATTGCCGTAAATTCTGTACCTGTGCTTTTCCACGATGAAGTAAGAACGCAATTAATTCTCAATAAAAATCAAAGAGTGGAGCTCACTATTTTGCGTGAGAATGACACCATAAAAACAAATTGTCAAGTGAGCGAACAAGGCGTGATTGGTTTTTCTGCCATGCCTGTTGAAAATTTTAAAATTGTAGAAACAAGATACAATTTGTTTGAATCCTTGATTCAGGGTACAAAAGACGGTATGGAGCAAATTGTGATGCAAGCCAAACAAATTGTAGTGATGTTTACCGTGAAAGATTCTTACAAACAAGTAGCCGGTTTTTATACAATGGTTCAACACATGAATTCTGAGTGGGACTGGCATTCGTTTTGGTTGTTTACAGGATTTTTATCACTGGCATTAGCGTTTATGAATTTTCTGCCAATCCCTATGTTAGACGGCGGTTACATTATGTTTATTCTTTGGGAAATGATTACAGGGAAAAAAGTTTCGGACAAGGTAATTTATTACGCCAACAATGTTGGTTTGTTTATTGTATTAGCATTAATGATTTATGCAAATACAGATTGGTTAAGAAATTAACATGAAAAAAATAAAAACACTTTTTCTCTTTCTGTTTTTAACTGTGCAGTTTTTTGCGCAAGACAAAACTATTTCCGAAAAAAATAAAACAGAACGCGAAATTGCCGCTTCTCACAAATCAATGATTATTCCTTTTGAGCCGAAAATGTATTTCAGCGAAATTGACCGCAATATTAATGCAGAAACGGGTTTGAGTGCCAAAGAAATAAAACACAAATTTCGCGACGGATTAAATGAACAATTATTCAAAGCCTTTAAGTCGGCAGGTTACAATTGCTTGGATTTAATGGAAGATACCGCGAAATACAAAAAAGATGTGGAGGGGATTTACCAATATCTTTCTTACGAATATCAAAAAGTACCGAGTCAAGAAAATTATCAAGCACCAAAAAAAGAAGATAAAAAACAGCACCTTGATAAAGGGCAACTGAACGTGGAAACCAACAGCGAACAGCGTTTTATGAACGCAAAATTGACGAATCCAAAAGTTGTGCCCTTGCTTCAAGGAAAATACAAAACCGATATTTATGTATTCATTAATCAATTAGACCTTCGCGCAAGCGGTTCAAAAGACCCCATGCAATTAACCGGAAATAGTAAACGGAAAATAGTTGTGCATTACACCGTTTATACCGCCGATGCCCAACAAATAAATTCGGGCATTGCCGAAGAAAATTTTGATGTGGAACTCAACAATCCCAAAAAAATAATTGACAAGCATTTTTCTAAAATTGCCGCTACCATTGTGCAGCGTGTAAATAAAGGCTTGGCAATTGTCAAATAAATTTTCATTTTTAAACAATGGAAGAACAAAAGTTTATTGACATAGAGAAAGTTTTAAAAGAAAAAGCATACAAACTTTATAAATGGCTGCCACGTTTTACCATTAACTGGTTAAAGAAAAAATTACATGAGCAGGGAATAAACGATGCCATGATTAAATTAAAAGACGACAGAGGTCTTGATTTTAACCGCAAAGCATTGGATATTTTAGGAACAAAAGTTGAAACTGTTCACAAAGAAAATGTTCCTGTTACGGGAAACATTACCGTTGTTTCCAATCACCCGCTTGGCGGACCTGACGGCATGGCTTTGATTAAAGCCGTTGGCGAAATTCGCCCTGATGTTCATTTTTTGGTAAACGATATTTTAAAAAACATTACGAATTACGGCGATGTGTTTATTGCAGTAAATAAACTCGGAGCGTCTTCAACCAACTCGCTGCGAAGTATGGAAGAGGTTTTCAGGGAAGGCGGCGCAGTATTAATTTTTCCTGCGGGTTTGGTATCGCGCAAACAAAACGGCATTATCCGCGACTTAGCATGGAAAAAAAGTTTTGTTACACAAGCCATTGACCACAAACGTATTATTGTTCCCACGTTTATTGAAGGGAAAAACTCCAAGTTTTTTTACAATTTTGCCTTGTGGCGCAAACGGCTCGGTATTAAAGCCAATATTGAAATGCTTTGGCTGCCCGATGAAATGTTTAAAAGCCACAAATTAATTCGTATTCATTTTGGGAAACCTTTTAATTATACGGTATTTGACAATTCGCGCTCTCACAAAGCATGGGCAGATTTAATGTATAAATACGTTTATTCTTCTGAATTTATGAAAGGCATGAGCTTTGAAGATTATATTAAAGCAGAAAAGTGGTAGCCCTTGATTAATAACAAAAAAGTCCCGCGAGTAAACTCGCGGGACTTTTTTGTTAGACTTTATATCTTGAATTATCTGCTGATAACCATTTTCTTTTTCACCGTTCCTTGGCTGTTGCTGCCAACTATAAAGTAAATACCCGAAGGCAAATCGTTTATTTCTAATGTGTGATTATTAGACGCTGAAAGACTGATTGTTTTTACAACCTGACCAATCTGGCTAATAATATTCAAATTAATATCCGCATCTGAATGAACGGTAAACTCTCCCGTGCTTGGGTTAGGGAATAAGCCTACATCAGCCAGCCCTTGTATCTCTCCAACTCCGGGACATATACCAACCGATATGGTTATTACTGCTTTATCTTGGCAATTGTGCGTATCAGCACCTGTAACGGTATAAATTACTGTACTTTCACCAACTATTACCGCAACGCTTGGCGATGAACTTAATCCGCCTGTCCAAGTATAGGTAGTTGCTCCGTCGGCAAACAACTCGGTAGATTCAAACTGGCAAATAGGATTGCGCGAAGCAGAAACAGACACGGTTGGTAAGTTATGCGCATTTACCTGCACCGTATGCGCTAATTCGCAATGGAGTGCTGTTATTGTGCTGCTCCTTGACCTTGTCATTAAGGTATAAATTGTTGTAGCCGTTGGGGATACCGCTATTGTTGCTTCAGAGGGAGGCGATGCTGACGGCGTAAAAACACTATTGCCGTTTAAACTCCATGTGTACGAAGTAAGTGCTCCGCTCGCACTCAAGGTAACGGTTGTTCCTCTGCATACATCGGCAGATGCAGGTGTTATAGTAATTTCAGGAGTAAATACGTTTACAAGTACAGTTCTTGTGTTACTGCAACCCGTTTCGGAATATGTGCTGGTAACGGTGTAAACAGTAGGAACTGTAGGGGAAACTTCAACCGAAGGTGTCAGCGGTCCGAAATTCCATGAATAATTATTAGTCTCAGGGTTGCTGTGAGCTATCAAAGTGGTTGATTTACCCGAACATATCAAGGTTTGATTAAGCGAAGCATAAGCATTTACGGAAGGTATCGGTCTAACACTTAGCGATTGAATGGCTAAGGTAGAACAACCGTTTGCGCCAATAGCATTTATAGTGTAAACGGTAGTAGCCATAGGGCTATATGTAACTACATCACCGTATTGAGGAGGACCTCCACCTGTCCATGTATAATTAGTTGGTGGTGGAAGATTTGATGAAGCTGTTAAAACAGCACTTTGTCCCTGACATATTACAGTTGGGTTAGCATTTGAAGTAATTGTAGGTCTTGGTAATACTGTAAGCACATGAACATTGGTTGTATAACAACCGTAAGCCGTTAGTCCTCCAACTGTATATGTTAAATTTATATCAACAGATGATGTGTTTATAGGAGTAACCGCTACGGTAGTTGCAAAAGGAATGTTTCCGGGAAATAAAGTATAGTTATTCGCTCCGTTTGCATCATACACAACCGTAACACTTGAACATTCTGTATCCGCAATTGTAAGACCAATCGGGCTTATCCTTGCAAAAGGGGCATTAACTTGTAATGGAAGCGTGGTAACTGTGTTTTCACAAGCCCCATTCACATTGCGTATTAAGGAGTAAGTAATAAATTCGGTTACAGAAGCAAAAACCGGCGGATTCACTACGGTAGGAGTTACCACCATATTGGCACTTGACGGGAAAATGGCAACTGTATTTGTTGTTCCGCCACTACTGTTAGTTTCCACCAAAGTCCAGCTTGTAGCAGTACCATTGGTTGTGGTTATGGTAAAAGAGCCACCCTCGCATACAAAGCCTGTGTTAGGCAGCACGGTTAAACCTGCGCTTGGCGTTGGCACTACGGTAAGGCTTATTACGTTAGACGTATTGGTAAGCGAACTTACCGTACAAGTTGAAACCAATTGGTAAGAATAGGTACCGGCAGAACCCATAGTGCCTGTGTTGTATGATGAACCGGCAGCACCCGAAATATTGGTAAATGCCCCACCGGTAGAAATCTGCCATTGGTAATTTATATCTGCACCCACTGAAAGTCCTGCCGAATTTAAGGCTGACGAACCTCCTGTACATATTGAAAGTGAGGCTGCTGAAATAGTTCCTGCATTTGGTTGTCCGCTGCATTGTGCTTTTAATTCGCGGTTGAAACCAAATACGAGTGCCAAACCGAGTAATGTTGTAGTAATTCTTTGCATAGCTATTCTATTATTAATTTCTGCTAAAATAAGTTATTTAACCGTAAGTTGTATGTTTTTGGCAAGAATTTTTTACAAAAACACGAAGATTTTTTTACGCTATTAAGCATACATTTTCGTCCTCTGCTCCTGAACGCCTGAATTTTCAAGGTATTCGTCATAAGTACACACTTTATCAATAATACCTTTGGGTGTAAGTTCAATAATGCGGTTTGCAACGGTTTGCATTAATTGGTGGTCATGGCTGGTAAATAAAATTGTGCCCGTGTAATCTTTCAAAGCATCGTTGTAGGCAATGATACTTTCCAAATCCAAGTGATTGGTCGGCTCGTCCAAAATTAAAAAGTTGGGGTTAAACAACATCATGCGGCTGGTCATGCAACGCACTTTTTCGCCGCCGCTCAACACCGAACATTTTTTCAAAACTTCCTCGCCGCTAAACAGCATTTTTCCCAAAAAACCGCGAATGTAGGTTTCGTCTTTTTCTTTGCTGTATTGGCGCAACCAGTCAATCAAATTCAAATCGCTTTGAAAATAGGTGTGATTATCATTCGGCAAATAGGCTTTGTGAATAGTTGTTCCGAACGTGAATTTACCTTTGAAATCTTTGTTTTCTTCCGCCAACACTTCAAACAAACTTGACACCGCTAATTGATTACGGCTGATAAACGCAATCTTATCTCCCTTGCGAACATTAATATTCACGTCTTTAAACAACACCGAACCGTCAGCCGCATTTTTATTCAAATTTTCCACATGAAGAATTTGGTCGCCTGCTTCGCGTTCTTGCTTAAAAATAATGGCAGGATATTTTCGTGTGCTTGCCGGAATTTCATCAACCGTTAATTTTTCCAACAATTTTTTACGGCTTGTAGCTTGCCTGCTCTTGCTCGCATTTGCGCTAAAGCGGCGAACGAACTCCTGCAATTCGGCGCGCTTATCTTCAATCTTTTTATTTTGGTCGCTGCGTTGTTTCAGTTGCAATTGGCTCATGTGATACCAAAAACTGTAATTGCCCGAATACACATTCATTTTTCCAAAATCAATGTCGCATATATTGGTGCAGACTGCATCTAAAAAATGTCGGTCGTGGCTAATTACAATTACCGTGTTTTCAAAATCAGCTAAAAAATTTTCCAACCAAGAGATTGTTTCCACGTCCAAATCATTCGTCGGCTCGTCCAACAACAAAATGTCGGGATTACCAAACAGGGCTTGGGCTAACAAGGTTTTTACTTTTTCTTTTCCCGACAAATCTTTTACTAATAGATAATGTTTCGCAGGTTCAATGCCCATATTGGTAAGCATTGTCGCGGCTTCGCTTTCCGCGTCCCAACCGTTCATTTCGGCAAACTCGGCTTCCAACTCACTTGCGCGCATTCCGTCAGCATCAGAAAAATCAGCTTTTGCGTAAATGGCATCTTTTTCTTTCATCACCTGATACAAACGTTTGTTACCCATCATCACGGTATCCAACACCGAAAATTCATTGTATTCAAAGTGATTTTGTTTCAGTACGCTCATGCGCATTCCGGGAAGAATGGAAACCGAACCTTTGGTGGGGTCAATATCGCCGCTTAAAATTTTCATAAAGGTAGTTTTACCAGCACCGTTTGCACCAATAATGCCGTAGCAATTGCCTGGCGTAAAATTTACGTTTACTTCGTCAAAAAGAACACGTTTGCCGTATTGCAAACTCACATTGGTAGCTGAAATCATACTTTAAAAAATAAGGGCGCAAAGATAGGGATTTGTTTTTTGTAAAATCGCTCAGCTTTTAAAGCGGCGTATTGCGCCTCTCTTACTTTGCGCTTGATTTCATTGATAAAATCAAATTGTTCCGATGATGTTTTTCTATACTCATTTTCCTAAAAGTCTTTTTACAAATTCTAATGTTTGGTCATACCCAACAATGATTGTTACTACACCGCTTACGAGTGTAACTAAAGCAATAAGTCCTGAAATTGCTTTATAAATAAAACTGTCTTTTATTGAATTAAGTGTCCGATTGCTGATAATACCAAACCAATTCAATATGAAAATTGGAATACTCAAAATCTCTCTAAAACCTTCACGAAACCAAACTATCGGATTTTTCAAATTCTTTTGAGTGTCTTTGCTGTATTCTTCTATATAGCCGATATATCTTAATAAACAATCGTCAACAGAATTAGTATCAAAGTGTTTGACCGAACCGTTTCTAAATTTCGGTATTGTATTTATTATGATTGGATGATTTGAAACTCTATAAGTCTGGAATGGTGCGATATAATCCATAACGCCAAATGTTCCTAAATCACTCTGAATTTTGCTCACATTCATTGTCAACCAAACATATAATTCTCTATCAAGATTTCCTGAACGACCATAACGATCGTATGTTTGAAAATACTTGTTAGCAAATTCAATAAATTTATTTCTGTATTCTCCTGCAAAGTCAATTTTCTTTACAACTCTTGAATGTCGGTCGTAAACCTGAACAAAGCCAATGATAAATACAGTCAGAATGCCTAATATGATTAAAGTTGTTATCATTTATGCGTTCTCTACTATTTTTGTTTCATCTTCACTCAACTCGTAGAGTTGATAAACGATTTGATTTATCTTTTCTTCGCAAAAATCTATTCTGTTTTGCAATTGCTCAATTTTACTTTCCAATTTTGCTTCTTGTTTTTCTTGATTGAGTTGTAAAAGTAAATCAACGTTTTTCACAATTTCATCATGTTTCGTTTTTTCTGCTTTTGTTTCAATTAACTTTATCGGTAGTGATTTAACCGCACTTGGTTTCACTTCTGCAAATACTTTTCCTTTTTGTGGGTTTTCAAGTTTGTATAAAAAATTGAATAGTGTTGAGTTTATCAACCCCAAAAGATATTTAAGATTGAATTTATTTGAAGTGATTATGAAAACAGAATTTTGGCAATAAAATTTTTGGTCGTCATACGAAGCACGAAGAATATCGCTTGTTTGTCGCATTAAAATTTTAGGCGCAAGCATTTTTTCTTCGTTAGACGGATACATTAAATTTTTACCATATTTGATAAACTGATACTTTTTGTAGTATATAGAATAGCGATTGATGTGCGAACCAACAAGTAAAGGTTTCCATTCATTGCTTATTTTTTTGTCAGAGTGGTAAATTCTTTTTTCTAACATTTCTTTAGTTTGTGCAGGCGTTCCGTGTCCAACTTGATACGGTTTTATACCCCAAATCATTTCGCAATTTGTTCCAAAAATTTCTGTGTTATCGTTTTTTATTTTTTTTCGAATTGCTTCGCCTTTTTCGTCTTTCTCAATAATTATTCGTTGTAGTTCATCATCATTCCAAATTGATTTTTTTACAGTTTGATTAATTACAGTTTCGCCTTTCCTAATGCGTTTGACTTTGCAATTACCTTTTTCATCTTGCAGATTTTCTAAAACTATTGTTGAACTTTCAACAATTGCATCGGAAAAAACACCGTCTCCAAAATCAATTAACTCGTCAATTTTAAAACCTAAAATGAATTTACGAAATGATTGAGCGTAATTTATCAGCAACCAAGTATTGGGAATAATAAAACCTAACTTTCCTTTTGTTTTTAATAAATTTAATGAACGAAACACAAAAGCGAAATAACTGTCTTTTGTTTTCGTTGGTAATAAAGAATATCTATTAACTAAATATTTTGTTTGTTCTTTTCCCAATTCAGCACCCCAAGGCGGATTTCCAATCACACAATCAAAACCACCTTGCTGAAAAACTTCGGGAAACGCTTTTTGCCAAGAGAACGGTTTTATTTTTCGTTCTTCGCCAAAGTCTAATTCATTGTCGTAATAATCCAAGTCAATTAAAGAATTTCCGCTTTTGATGTTGTTGTCAAGCGTTGGTAAAATTCTATCGTGAAACAATTTTGTTTGTGCTTCAATCGTTTCTTTGGTTTCGCCTTCCATACTTGAGTAACAACGAAAGTTTGGTTACTTCAACGGCGTTGCTGTCTAAATCAACTCCGTAAATATTATTCAACAAAATACGTTTTTTCTCTGTTGTCGTAAGCTCGCCCATTGGCGTAAGCGGATTGTCTTTGTTGCCTTTACTTTGTTTGCCGTTTTGCGTGTAAAAATCTTTGTGCCAAGTCAGCAAAAACTGGTAAGCACCAATCAAAAAACTGCCGCTACCACAAGCAGGGTCAGCTATTTTTAGTTTGCTTGCTTCTTTTGGTGTTTTGTTTTCTACCAATTTCCCGATTGTGTTTTTTACGATGTATTCCACAATGTACTGCGGTGTGTAGTAAACACCGCCCGCTTTGCGAACTTCGGGCTTTTCCTCAATTTGTGCTTTTCCGTTTTTGGAAAGCGTAATTTGTTTTCCGAGAAATTGCTCGTAAGCACTTCCCAGAATTTCTACGCTCAACACCGAAAACTCGTAAGGACAAACAGGATAATACAATTCGGAAATAATGTTCTTGATAACTTTGTTATCAATGGAAATTCTATCGCTGATTTTGTCTTTCTTAAAATCAAAAAGCCCCGAATTATATTTTTGGTCGGCAACGTGAAAGTTGCGAAGCAAATTTTGATAATAGTCGCCACTCTTGACAGAATTTTGTAATTCGCCATACGGCTCTGCACTTCTGTCCTCTGCAATTCGCAAGAAAATAATTCTGTCAATGGTGTGTTGAACTACAAAATTCAATTCGTCCTCGTCAATGTCTTTGTTGCGCAAAGCAATGTTTAACGCCAATTCCACACGCCATTTGTCAAGCGATTGCAAAAACTCGTGGTCAACGGTTGTTGTGCCTTTTTTGTTTTTGTCGCTTGCAATGTATTTGTCAAAACTGCCTTTTAGAACTTTTTCTTTGGAGAAGGTGTCCCAAATAAAATCAAACTCTTTTAAGTAGTCGGAATACAGCAAATATTTAATTCGCCCGTTGCTGGCTTTGTCGGTTTCTTTGGGCTTTGTGGTGCAATCGTAAATTGCAAATTCTTCAAAGTCGGTAATAACGGAAATCGGCATTTTTGCACTCCAACCGTAACGTCTAACTTGATACGCAGGTTGAATTTCGTCTTTAATAAAAACACTTGGTTTTTTTGCTTCAAGAAAAAACAAACGTTTTCCGCCAACAAGTCTAAAAGAGTAATCAGGGGCTTTGGTTGCCGCGCCAACTTTTACACGGTCTTCGTGAATTACTTCTCGGTAACTTTCTGCATAACCGTTTTCGTTGTCAATGTCCCAACCGAGAGCTTTCCAAAACGGGTCAATGAAATCACGTCTGGTCTGTGTTTCGTTGTAGTCTTTGTTTTTGTAGAACTCTTTTTGTTCGTCAAATCTTTGTACAAGCGATTTTATTTTGTCGTAAGCCTGCTCCTTTGAAATCATACGGCTAATTTAGTCTTAGAATTTGATTTTAGCGTTGTCGTTTACGTGTTTTTTTGTCGGGTCGTTTGATGTTGTGCGGCTGTCAGCCTCAAAGGAAATGTCTGACGTGCCTCAACAATTGGAGTTGAGAATAACAGAAACAAAAAAGCCCTGCGAAATTCTACTCGCAGGGCTTTTAAAATGTTGTTTTAAAAAAAATTAATTGTTCTTAATTTCGTAAAATCTATTGAACTCGTTTAATGCCTGCATTACTTTTTGTTTGTCAAAATTAAATTTGTCCAAATCGCTCCAAATCATGGGCTGGTCACGCATATAATCTTTTAAATCATCTTTATATACATACGCTGTTCCTCTGGTTTTACCTACTTTTTTAATCTCTTTCAGTTTAGCAAACTCACCTTCGCCCATATTATCCTGTATGTAATAATATGACAAAATATCCTGATTGCCCGTTTGAGGGTTTTTGCCGTGATATTTTAACTCAAAAAAGTTTAAACGACCTGTTACCAAACGTTCAAGATAAAGTGGTTCGCCACCTCCTTCATACAAAACAAAAGCCTTTCCGTCAAAGCCGTAAGCCTTAGCTTTTTTAAAGTCCACAGGGGCTACTTTTCCGCCTTTGGCAGGTTTAAACGAAAAATTTTTGTGAAAATCCGTTATGTCTGCGGGGTTTGTCATAACTTCTCCCTTTACGGTATCGCCTTTTTGTTTGTTTACATAATAGCCCTCGGCTAATACAGGTGACATTTGCGGAGCTTTTTTAGGTTGGGCAACAACTGCCAAGCTGCTTGCCGCAAGAATTACTGAAAATATTTTTTTCATAATTGTGTGATTTTAATGGTTACTTAATCGTTAGACCTATTTTTATTTAAAAAGTTTAATTAGAAATTATTTCTTCTCCAGCACTTCGTCAATCATGCCGTATTCTTTGGCTTCCGAAGCAATCATCCAGTAATCGCGGTCGCTGTCTGCCCACACTTTATCATACGGTTGCCCGCTGTGATTTGAAATGATTGTATATAACTCCTTTTTCAATTTTTGAATTTCGCGGGCTGTAATTTCAATATCGCTTGCCTGTCCTTCTGCGCCACCCAAAGGTTGGTGTATCATAACGCGGGCGTGTTTCAAAGCGGTGCGTTTTCCTTTTGTTCCTGCACATTGCAATACAGCACCCATGCTCGCCGCCATGCCCGTACATATAGTAGCCACATCGGGTTTAATAATTTGCATGGTGTCGTAAATGCCCAAACCTGCATAAACACTGCCACCGGGTGAGTTTACATAAATTTGAATGTCTTTTTTTGCGTCCACGCTTTCCAAAAACAACAATTGCGCCTGAACAATATTTGCTACCTGGTCGTTAATACCCGTGCCAAGAAAAATAATTCTGTCCATCATCAAACGCGAAAAAACGTCCATTTGCGCTACGTTCAGCTGGCGTTCTTCTATGATATACGGCGTAAGTGATGATTGAATACGCGATGTGTAACCGTCGTAAGTTAAACTGTTTATGCCTGCGTGTTTAGTGGCATATTTTTTAAATTCATTATTGTCAAACATAATCTTTTGTGTTTTTAAGGCAGTAAATATAATTGTTAGCTCTTTATATATCAAATACAATGCTACATAGTTTTTTAACGCTGATTTGTCATGCGTATTGTAAAGTAACTAACCGAAGTGTGTTATTAAGTAAATTGATTATGAAGTAATTAAAACTGTTTCATTAAGCATATTTGCGACTGACATAAATTGTGAAAGACAAATACTGCATATTAAACGGACATCTTGTAAGTCTTTACGAACCTTCCATTCCCTTTAGCAACAGGGCTTTCCGTTATGGCGACTCTTTGTTTGAAACCATTCGTTTATGCAATAACAAAATTATGTTTCTGCGCGACCACATTACGCGCCTCAAGCTCGGCATGACAGTTTTGCGCATGAATGTTCCTGCCGAATTTAACGTAAACAACATTCAGGGACATATTATTTCGCTTTTAAAATACAACGTTCATGCGCCAAATGCGCGTATCCGCTTAACTATTTTTAGAAACGAAGGCGGATTTTACACGCCCGAAAGTAACGACATTTCTTTTTTAATTGAAAGCGAAGAGTTGCCCGATATCAACTACACACTCAATCAAAAAGGACTGAGCATAGATATTTTTACCGATGTAAAAAAATCAATCAATAAACTGTCAAACATAAAAAGCGGAAGTGCTTTAATTTATGTAATGGCAGGGCTTGCCAAACAAAGTATGAAATTAGACGATTGTCTTATTTTGAACGAAAACGGAACAATTTGTGAAAGCATCAGTTCAAACATTTTTGTTGTAAAAAACAGAACGCTTTACACCACACCGCTTGCCGAAGGCTGTGTGGCAGGCATCATGCGCAAGCAAATTATGCACCTTGCCCACGAAAATAAAATTTTAACCTTTGAAAGTCCGCTTACGGCTTACACCTTAGCTAACGCCGACGAAATATTTTTAACCAATGCCATTAAAGGCGTACAATGGGTGGGACAATTCCGCGAAAAATTTTATACCAACACTATGGCGCAGTTTTTTACGGAAAAATTAAATCAATTAACCCTGTAATTTAAAGTTGGTTAAAGACTAATTTTTCTTTCGTCAAAAACTGTACATTTACGCTCCTGAAAATTTATGAGTGTTTACGATAAATACGAAGCGGTTATTGGTTTAGAATGTCATATTCAGTTGCTCACACAAACAAAAATGTACAGCAGCGATATTGCCGAATACGGTGGTTTGCCCAACTCGCACGTTAGCGTGGTAACACTCGGACACCCCGGCACGCTGCCCGTTGCAAACGAACGAACTATTGAATTTGCCGTGAAATTAGGCATTGCCGTAAATGCAAACATCAGAGAAGAAAATCAGTTTGCCCGCAAAAATTATTTTTACGCCGATTTGCCCAAAGGCTATCAAATTACGCAAGATAAAACTCCGATATGTACGGGCGGTTTCATCACAGCAAAATTGAAAGATGGCAAAGAGAAAAAAATAAACCTCACGCGCATTCATGTGGAAGAAGATGCGGGAAAATCGCTGCACGACATTGATGCTTTTGATACGCTCATTGACCTGAACCGTGCGGGAACGCCACTTTTGGAAATTGTTACCGAACCCGATTTTCGTTCGGGTGAGGAGGCTTACGCTTATTTGACAGAAGTCAGAAAATTAGTTCGTTACTTGGATATTTGTGACGGAAATATGGAAGAAGGCTCATTGCGCTGCGATGCCAATATTTCGGTGATGCTGAAAGGTTCAAAAACCTTTGGTAAAAAAGTGGAAGTAAAAAACATGAACTCGTTTCGTAACGTGCAACGCGCCATTGATTTTGAAATTAAACGGCAAATTGATGTGATTGAAGCGGGCGGCGAAATTTTGGGTGAAACCCGCAGTTTTGATGCCGTGAACGATTTGACTTTTACGTTACGCAGCAAAGAAAATGCAAACGATTACCGTTATTTTCCCGAACCCGATTTGCAGCCTGTGTTTGTAACGCAAGAATACATCAACTCTGTAAAAGCACAATTACCAACGCTTCCCGATGAACTTTTTAAAACTTACACGCAAACCTATAAGTTAAGCGAATACGATGCCTTGCAAATTATTGAAATAAAAGAAGTGGCTTTGTATTTTAATGAATTGATTTCGCATACTTCAAATTACAAAAGCGCAGCAAACTGGCTCATCGGAAATGTGAGAGCGTATTTAAACGAACGTGCGATGAATTTTTCTGACTTCACATTAGCTCCGAAAAAAATTGCAGAAATTATTGCGTTGATTGACGACGAGAAAATAAGTAATGCTGCGGCTTCGCAACGTTTGTTTCCTGCATTGATTGAGAAACCGAACAAAACCGCCGAACAAATTGCAACGGAATTAGACCTCTTGCAAAACAGCGACAGCGGCGAAATTCAAAAGTTAATAGACGAAGCACTTTCAAAATTTCCCGAAAAAATTACCGAATACAAAAACGGAAAACTTGGTTTGCTTGGCTTGTTTGTGGGCGAAGTAATGAAACTCAGCAAAGGCAAAGCCGACCCGAAACTCTTAAATAAATTAGTAAAAGAAACACTTGATAAATAAAACATGAACAAAAACTTCACACTCGGCATTTCTGCCATTGCCCTGCTTGCTTCGTGCAGCAACAGAAAAGGAAACTTTGAATTAAAAGGAAACTTTTTAAACACAAACGGCGAAACCATTTATTTGGAAAAATTAGACCGTCAGCCCATAATTGTTGATAGCACAGTAATTGACGACAAGGGCAATTTTGAATTTAAAAATCACGCGCCCAAAATCGGTTTCTACCGCATTAAATTAAACCAGCAAAATTTTGCCATGCTGGTATTGGACAGTTCAGACAAAATAACCGTTACCGGCGATTTGCGCGATTTGGGAAACACCTACAAAACCGAAGGGTCTGCCGAAACAAAATTATTTATAGAATACAACGACATTGCCAAACAACGCGATATTCGTTTGGATTCATTGAACAAAGTGTTTCAGCAAATGATGGAAAAAAATCCGATGAATGAAAAACGCATGGATTCTTTAAGTGCAACTTTTGAAGCACCATACACCCAGATTGTTGAAACAAGCAATACAAAACTTACAGAAAAAATTACACAAAATGCCGATATGTTTTCTTCACTCATGGCAATTCAATCTTTAGAGCCTGATAAATTTCTTGGCGTTTATCAGGCATTGGACGAAGGCTTGTATAAAAAATATCCCAACGAAAACAACATTAAATTATTTCACGACATGGTTGGCAAAATGACTGCGACCACCATCGGACAAGTTGCACCGAATATTAAGCTGGAAAATCCCGAAGGAAAAACGCTTGAATTGTATGCGTTAAGAGGAAAAATTGTGCTGATTGATTTTTGGGCAAGTTGGTGCGGACCGTGTCGCCGCGAAATGCCGACTGTTGTGGCAGCTTACAAAAAATTTAAAAACAAAGGCTTTGAAATTTTTGGCGTGTCGTTAGATATGGATAAAAGCCGTTGGATTGAAGCCATTGCCAAAGACGGCATTACCTGGGGGCAGGTAAGTGACCTCAAACAATGGGACAGTGAAGCAGCGCGTTTGTACAATGTGCAAGCCATTCCATACACCGTGTTGCTTGACCGCGAAGGAAAAATTATTGCAAAAAATTTGCGCGGCGAGGATTTGGAAACGAAACTTGCGGAAGTTCTCAACTAACACATTTCTCTAACCACATAGAAACATAGGTTTTATAGAAACAATAAGTACATATAGGTTTCACATAGTGTAGTGTCGCAAAGCGACAACTCTGTGTCCTCTGCGCCTCTGTGGTGAGAAAAAACTATGTGTTCTATGTGTTTCAATTTTAATTTTAAGTGAATTCCAAAAAAATATATTTTGCTTCCGATTTTCATTTAGGTGTTCCCACTTTTGAAAAAAGTTTAGAGCGCGAAAAGCGCGTGGTGCGTTGGTTAGACAGCATTAAGCACGATGCCGCAGAAATTTTTTTAGTAGGCGATATTTTTGATTTTTGGTGGGAGTACAAATACACCATTCCTAAAGGGCAAACGCGCTTACTCGGCAAAATTGCCGAAATAACCGACAGCGGAATTCCTGTTCATTTTTTTGTTGGCAATCACGATTTATGGATGCGCGATTATTTTAAACAGGAATTAAATGTGTCGGTTTTTCACGCACCGATTGAACGCACGTTTTCAGGAAAACAATTTATGATTGGGCACGGAGACGGTTTGGGACCCGGCGATAGTCGGTACAAGTTTTTAAAAAAATGTTTTACCAATCCCTTTTTAATTTGGGCGTTTGGGCGTTTACACCCCAATTTCAGTTTCTGGATTGCGCGCCGTTCAAGCCGCAGAAGCCGTATAAACACAGGTGATGACGATAAACAGTTTCTTGGCGAAGAAAATGAATGGTTGTTTTTATATTGCAAAGAGCAGGAAAAAATCAGACATCACGATTTTTATATTTTCGGACACCGCCATTTGCCTTTGGATTTAAAAGTGAATGAAACTTCGCGTTACATCAATCTCGGCGAGTGGATTAATTATAATACTTACGCCGTTTGGGACGGGGAAATTTTGGAATTAAAAAGGTTTTAACAATTGACCTTAGTCGGTGAGATGAATACCAAAAAGAATAAGGACATAATCTTTCAACATTCCCCCTCATCTTTCAACTCTCAACCCCCAACTAAAAACTTAATCCTATCTTTGCGCTTCCAATAAAATACTATGTCAGCAGTAAACTATTCAGCGCAATTAGCAAGCGTGGAAGACGCAAAAAATCTCGGCTTACTTTCCGAAGAATACGATAAAATAAAAGAAATTTTGGGGCGCACACCCAACTTCACCGAAGTAGCCGTGTTTTCGGTAATGTGGAGCGAACATTGCTCTTATAAAAATTCCATTACTTGGCTGAAAACCTTGCCCAAAGACGGACCGCACATGCTTGCCAAAGCAGGCGAAGAAAATGCAGGTTTGGTTGACATTGGCGAAGGGCTTGGCTGCGCATTTAAAATTGAATCTCACAATCACCCAAGTGCCTTAGAGCCGTATCAAGGTGCGGCAACAGGCGTGGGCGGCATTAACCGCGATATTTTTACTATGGGCGCGCGCCCCATTGCGCAATTAAATTCTTTGCGTTTCGGCGATATCAATTCTCCAAAAACACAATGGCTCGTGAAAGGCGTGGTGAAAGGCATCGGCGATTACGGGAATGCTTTCGGCATTCCAACCGTTGGCGGCGAAGTGTTTTTTGACGAGTGTTATAATGTCAATCCTTTGGTAAACGCCATGAGCGTGGGCATTGTAAAACAAGGCGAAACTGTGAGTGCCACTTCTTACGGTGCGGGAAATCCTGTGTTCATCGTGGGTTCAGCAACAGGCAAAGACGGCATTGCAGGCGCATCGTTTGCAAGTAAAGATATTACCGAAGAATCGGCGAAAGATTTACCGTCCGTGCAAGTGGGCGACCCATTTCAGGAAAAATTATTGTTGGAAGCAACGTTGGAAGTGATTAAAACCGGTGCGGTGATTGGTATGCAAGACATGGGCGCGGCGGGCATTACTTGTTCCACTTCCGAAATGAGTGCGAAAGGCGAACACGGCATGAACATTTGGTTGGATAAAGTTCCTACGCGCCAGGCTGGAATGCACCCATTTGAAATTTTGTTGAGCGAATCGCAAGAGCGTATGTTGGTGGTGGTAGAAAAAGGCAAAGAAGATGTGGTGAAAAAAATATTTGACAAGTGGGATTTGAACTGCGAACAAATTGGCGAAGTAACCGAAGGCGGACAATTAAAATATTATATGCACGGCGAATTAGTGGCTGATGTTCCTGCTGATGTGTTGGTGTTGGGCGGTGGCGCGCCTGTTTACAAACGTGATTACAAAGAACCTGCTTATTTTGCCGAAGCGAAAAAATTTGACATTAATTCAATCAGCGAGCCAAAAGATTTAAAACCCGTGATGCAGCATTTGGCAAAGCATCCGAACATTGCAAGCAAACGTTGGGTTTATAATCAATACGACAGCATGGTGGGTACGGTGAACATGAGCACCAACGCACCAAGCGATGCAGCCATTGTAAACGTAAAAGGCAGCAAAAAAGCATTAGCCATGACGGTAGATTGCAATTCGCGTTATGTAAACGCTGACCCTGAAACAGGTTGCGCCATTGCGGTAAGCGAAGCGGCGCGAAACATTGTGTGCAGCGGTGGCGAACCAAGCGCAGTAACCAATTGCTTGAATTTCGGAAATCCGTACAACCCCGAAGTGTATTGGCAATTTGTTGGCTCTATCAAAGGCATGAGCAAAGCGTGTTTGAAATTTCAAACACCTGTAACAGGCGGAAACGTGAGTTTTTATAATCAATCAAGTTATGAGGGACCTGTGTTCCCAACGCCTACAATTGGTATGATTGGAATTTTACCTGATAAAACTTTACAAACCACTTTGGATTTTAAAAACGAAGGCGATACCATTTATTTAATCGGTGAAAGTAAAAACGATATTTCTTCATCTGAATATTTGTACAGTTTCCACAAAGTGAAAAATACACCTGCACCGTTTTTTGATTTGGACACGGAATTTAATGTGCAAAAAGCAATTCTTGCAATCATTAAAAACAAACTCATCAATTCCGCGCACGATGTAAGCGACGGCGGTTTGTTTGTTACCTTGCTTGAAAGTTCTATGGTAAATAATTTGGGTTTTGAAATTGCAACAGACAGCTCCATTCGCAAAGACGCATTTTTATTCGGCGAAGCACAAAGCCGTGTGGTAGTGAGTGTTTCAGGCAACAACGTTTCTGCATTGGAAACTGAATTGAAAAAACAAACTATTTCATTCACCAAATTAGGAACTGTGAAAGGAAATTCAATCGTGATTGACGGAACAAATTACGGCACGCTTAACGATTACAAAAAAGCCTATGATACAAGTATTGAGGGGTATTTGAGTTAAGAAACTCTGACATTGTATTACCAAAATACATAGAAATGATTAAAAAAAAGAAAGGGACATGGCAAATAAAAATAGTGTTTACTGCCGTGTTATTCCCTTTCATTTCAACTGCTCAACAAATCACGCACCCCATTCAACCCTTTAAAGAAAAAAAAGAATTTATTTACGGCATTGATAACAGAAGAACGCACATACATCGTCAGAGAACTTTAATTTATGGGGCTTATATCGGGGTTGATTTTGGTAAAAAATTAAGGCTCAAAGCAGGTGTCAGCGGAACGCCGTTTGAAAGAGGGGAGTTGCTTGATGACGAAGGAACAATAAAAAAGAACAGGCTTGTTTTTATCAATTTAGGAGAAGAATTTGATTTTTTAATTATCAATAAATTTCGCCTTACAACGTATTTTCAAACAGGCATCGGGTGGAATTATTTTCGGAAAATAGACAGTTCGGGAATTGAAGTTCAAAACGGAAAAAATCTAATTATTCCGATTGAAGTCGGTATTCATGCGGGCTATGATATATTGCCATGGTTACGGGCAAAAGTGGGTGGCGGCTGGCGTTTTGTATTACCTTATTACTCTAAAGACCTTAGCGGTTATTACATCAAATTAGGATTTGGTATCAATGTCAAAAGGCTTCGGGAAAGCTATAAGAGAAGAAATACAACAAACGGCTAACGGCAAAACAATAACACTTATTAATTTCATTCATAATCCGCTTTTGTTAATTTTGGTGCGGATTAAAACATCTGTTTTTATGAAACAGCCATGTTTGCCAAAACACAAACAAATAACTAAACAGGCTATGCCGTATAGCAATTAAAAAACAATAATTTAGAATTTTAGACATATGAGAAAAATTAACCGAACAAAAATTGTTGCCACTATGGGACCCGCAACAGCCGACATTTCTGTGCTGGAAGCCATGTTTAACGAGGGATTGGATATTTGCCGCATTAATTTTTCGCATGGCGATTACGATGCCGTGCTACACATCGTAAATAACATTCGCGAACTGAATAAAAAATTAAAACGCCATGTGGGCATTCTTGCAGATTTGCAAGGACCGAAACTTCGCATCGGCACGGTAAAAAATAACGCGGTAAATTTGGTAAACGGAAACGAAATTGTGATTACCACCAAAGAAAAGGAAGGCGATGAAAATGAAATTTATATTACCTATCCGCAATTTCCGCAAGATGTAAAGGTTGGGGAAACCGTGTTGATTGACGACGGAAAAATTCACTTAAAAGTGTTGGATACCAACGGAAAAGACAGTGTGCGTTGCCTGATTACTGCGGGCGGCGCGTTATCGTCAAAAAAAGGTGTGAACCTGCCGAACACAAAAATTTCGTTGCCTTCATTAACAATAAAAGACATTCGCGATTTGGATTTTGCATTAGAACACGATTTTGACTGGATTGGTTTGTCGTTTGTGCGCAGCGTAACGGATATTGTAGAGTTGAAAGACATTATTAAACACAAAGGCAAACGTGCGCGCGTGATTGCAAAAATTGAAAAGCCCGAAGCTATTCGCGAGATTGATAACATTATTGATGTTACAGACGGCATTATGGTGGCACGAGGCGATTTGGGCGTGGAGTTGCCGATGGAGCGCGTTCCGTTGTTGCAAAAAATGATTGTGCAAAAATGTATTGAAATGAGTAAGCCCGTAATTATTGCTACACAAATGATGGAAAGCATGATTACAAGCTACACCCCCACCCGCGCCGAAGTAAATGATGTTGCCAACGCCGTTATGGACGGTGCAGATGCGGTGATGTTGAGCGCGGAAACATCGGTTGGGAAATTTCCTGCGCGTGTGATTGAAATTATGCGCCGCGTAATTACCGAAGTGGAAGAATTAGACAGTATTTATCATAAAGAACATTTGCCAGCCATAAAAACTGCAACGTATGTTACCGACAGCATTTGCTATAATGCCTGTGCATTGGCTCACAGCGCAGATGTGAGAGCTTTGATTAGCATGACAAACAGCGGTTACACGGCATTCAGACTTTCAAGCCACAGACCAAAAGCGCAAATTTTTATTTTTACGGATAATTTGTCATTACTCACCACGTTGAGTTTGGTGTGGGGCGTGCGCGGTTATTACTACGACAAATACGAAAGCACCGACCAAACCATTGAAGACCTGAAAGCATACATTAAAAAAGAAAAGTTAGTAAAAGACGATGATTTGGTTATCAATATTGCAAGTATGCCAATGAAAGAGCGCGGCAGAACAAATATGATGAAACTCAGCTACATTAGTTAAGTTTGACACGGAGGCACTGAAACACAGAGGCACCGAAGTTTTTGTGAAATATTTTCTCTGTGCCTCAGAGCCTCTGTAACTCTGTGTTTTATTTAACTAAAAAGCGTTCGTCCGTTAAACTCAACAAAAAATTTTCCAAATCTTTTTTTTCTTCTTCGGTTAAGTTTAATGGCTTGCTTAAAAGTTCATCTCTGTTTATGGCGTTCGGAATGAATGTATCAGGCTCGTTGTAATAATCAATTACTTCACGCAGGGTTCTAAAACGTCCGTTGTGCATATAGGGCGCGGTAATGGCAACGTTTCGTAAGCCCGGAGTTTTAAACGCACCCAAATCTTTCGGGTTTTGCGTAATATCAAAACGACCTTTGTCGTTAATGTCTTTTCCGTTGTAAATACCTATGTTTTTAAATTGGTCACCGCCCGTAAAATCAACGCCGAAGTGGCAATCAAAACATTTCCCTTTTTCGTTAAAAATATTCAAACCGCGTTGCTCACTTGCACCAAACAGAGTGGTATCATCGTGCTGCATATAGTTATCAAAACCCGATTTACTTGTTTCCAGCGTTTCTTCATACGCTGCAATGGCTTGTGCAATCAGTTCTTTTGAAACCGATTTTCCGTAAACATGCTGAAAAGAATTTCTGTACAACTCATTTTTCATCAAACGTCTTACGGCAAGCGTTAACGGAAAATCCATTTCAACGGGATTTTCAATCGGCGCAAGAGTCTGTTCTTCAAGCGTTTCGGCGCGCCCGTCCCAAAACTGAAAGTTGCGGTTAAGTTGGTTCATGGCACTTGGTGTGTTGCGTGTGCCTTTGCGGTTTTGTACGCCAACACTCACAGGCAAATTATCTGCAAAAGCAAATTCTGGTTTGTGGCAACTTGCGCAACTCACCGTGCTGTCGCGGGAAAGAATAGGGTCAAAAAATAAGGCTTCACCCAATTTTTCTTCGGTGGTAAAAAGTTCTTGCTTGTTTTGGCAAGCAGTGAAAAAGAGGATTAAGAAAATGTGTTTAAGTGCTTTCAGCAAATGTAGTTTAATTGGCATAAAAAAGCGTGCTTATTTGAATGACTACTGTTCACAGTTTCATTATTGTCGTTTCATTTTCACAACAACATCACCACCAATTGCAAATCCAACGTTCGCGTTAGGAAAACTTGCTGCTTTAATCACTCCCAGTTCTTGAATTTTATCGTTACCTTTCCATGTGCTACCACCGTTGGTTGTATAATAAACAGAAGCGTAGTTATGTCCATATTCTCCGCCAGAGTATTTTCCTCTTCCAAAAGCAAATCCAATGTCTTCTGTAATGAAGTTTAATTTAAAAATATCTGTTGGATAACTTGGAAGATTATTCCATGAGTTTCCGCCGTCTATTGATTTCGCAATGTCAATATAACCTGCCGAGTAAATTAAATTTTCGGATATAAATGCAAGTGTATTTGCTCCTATTGCAGGAAAAGGGCTTGAAATAGACCATGTTTCACCCCCGTCAGTTGTTTTAAGAAGTTTCCCAAATGTACAAGCAATAAAACCTTTTTTGTCGTCAATAAATTCAACGTCCATCATCGCGCCGCCAATGCTGTCAATTTTGGTTTCCTGCCATGTAACACCTTTATCTTTAGTTGAGAGAATTGTTTCAGCACCTACGGCAAAACCAACGGAATTATTTACAAAATAAATGGATTGCAGCTCAACATATTTTGAGAGTGGATTATTTGAGGGGGGGGTATATACTTGTTCCCATGTTTGCCCGCCATTGCTTGTATATAAAATTATTGCGCCGGGTGGAGTGCAAGGATACCCTCCACAAAAACCCTGTCCTCCAACAACAAATCCTTCATCCTTATTAAGAAAGAATATGTCAAACAAAGGCAATGATGTGTTAGAGTTTAAAGCAATCCACGAACTTCCTCCATTTGTTGTTTTATAAAGAGCACCGTCGTAACCTGCAATATATCCTGTAGTTTCATCTACGAAACAAATTGCTTGGAAATTTTTTTGAAGATTTGTTTTGTAAAATGTTAATTCTAATCCGTCTATTTTTGACGGCGATTGGGTCGTTATAGGTACATCTTTCTTGCAACCAGAAATAAACCAACCTAACAGAGCAATAGTAATTAATTTTTTCATAGCCTTAATTTTTTATATAACTCTCAAATATACAAAACATTCATTCGCATTTCAACAATATTCTATACTTTTAAAAACTAAAAAATTGATGAACAAACAAGCACAAGATACCTCACAAAAACCTTTTCCGTTTAATAATTTATACCTCATTTCGGGGTTTGTTACAGGCATAAATAAATGGTGGGCATATTTGTTTACCGTTATTTTTTTAATGACGGGCTATTTTTTATTTCAGTCTGCCATTTTTGTGCCGCTGATGAATGTGCTTAAGAGCAACGGCTATTCTCCGCAGGAAATTTTAAGCAATCCCAATTTGTTGTTTGACAGCACGGCTTTGCAAATGGATAAAAACCTTGTGTTGCTTTTGGAATTGGGAATGTTTGTGTTGGCAGCGGCGAGCTTTTACATCGGCTTGCGTTACGTTCATCAAAAAACATTAACGAGTGTTTTAACAGGCTACGAAAAATTCCGTTACAAACGCTTTTGGTTTGCCTTTTTGGTGTGGGCTTCCTTGCTGGTTCTCTCTACGCTGTTGAGCTACATTTTTTACCCCGAAGAACTCACACTCAATTTTAATCTCGGCGGATTTTTAATTTCTGCAATCATCATGTTTGCGCTGATGCCCATTCAAACAGGTTTGGAAGAAGTTGTTTTCAGAGGATATTTTATGCAAGGGCTTTCTCAGATTTTCAAAAACGGAATTGTGCCTTTGTTTATCACTTCGCTATTGTTTGGTTTGGCACACATGAGCAATCCCGAAGTGCAAAAATTCGGTGTGCCGATTATGCTCACGTATTACGTTTGTTTTGCTTTGTTTATGGGTGCGCTCACCTTGTTAGACGAAGGCATTGAACTCGCTTTCGGTATTCATTTCGCAAATAATTTTATCAGTTCTTTGTTAGTAACGCCACCAAATTCTGTTTTAAAAGCCTATTCCATTTTTGAAGTGCAAGACGAAAATCCTTCTTCTGAAATTGTGATGTGGCTTATTATGGCGGCAATCGCGTTCGTTATTTTTCAATTAAAATTTCGTTGGAAAAATTTTAAACTTATTATTAACTAAAATTTATGCTCAAAATATTATATAACGCCAGTGTTACTTCGAGTAACGACGACAGGAGCGTATCGAGAAATGAATTTACGGCAGTCCGTTCTCGATACGATTTGCAAAGAGGCAGCAAATCACTCGAACTGACAAAACATTTTCAAAACAATTTTTCTATGAAAAAACTTTTCATTTCCATTTTTTCTTTTGCTTGTTTGCTTTCTTCGGCTGACGAGGATTATCATTATTTCGTTAATCTCAACAAAGTAACAAACGATAAAATTTCCGTTGAATTAACACCGCCCGACGTGTCGCAAAACGAAATTGAATTTTCGTTTCCAGCTATGGTGCCGGGTACTTATGAGGTTTACGATTTCGGGCGTTTTGTTTCCAACTTTAAAGCCACAGGAAAAAACGGCGCAACAATCAGCGTAAAAAAAGTGAATGTGAATACTTACAAACTTTCGCCCGCTGCGCAAATTGAAAAAATTTCTTACGAAGTGGATGATACCTTTGACAAAAACGATTTGCCCGACACAAAAAAGAAAATTGTATTTGAACCGGGCGGAAGTAATTTTGAAGCAGAGAAAATTTTTTCCTTCAATACCTTTTGTTTATTCGGTTATTACAAAAATATGTTGGACAGAAATTTTATTTTGGAATTTGAAAAACCAAAAGGTTTTTATCCGTCCACAGGTTTATCGGACATAAAACTCGGCGAAACAAAAGATGTGATTTCCGTTTTTGATTATCACAATCTCG
>JAHBTI010000025.1 GCA_019638705.1 Bacteroidota bacterium | reverse complement strand
TCGCTTTTGCTGCCGCCGCTGCTTCCGCTTCTGCTTTTTCTTTAGCAGCTTTTTCAGCCGCTAATTTCTCTGCTTTTTCTTTTGCTTCTGTTTCTGCTTTCGCTTTTGCTGCCGCCGCTGCTTCCGCTTCTGCTTTTTCTTTAGCAACTTTCTCAGCCGCTAATTTCTCTGCTTTTTCTTTTGCTTCTGCCTCTGATTTCGCTTTCGCTGCTGCTTTCGCTTCGGCATCTGCTTTTTCCTTAGCAACTTTTTCAGCCGCTAATTTCTCTGCTTTTTCTTTTGCTTCGGTTTCTGCTTTCGCTTTTGCTGCCGCCGCTGCTTCTGCTTCTGCTTTTTCTTTAGCAACTTTTTCAGCCGCTAATTTCTCTGCTTTTTCTTTTGCTTCGGTTTCTGCTTTCGCTTTTGCTGCCGCCGCTGCTTCCGCTTCTGCTTTTTCTTTAGCAACTTTCTCAGCCGCTAATTTGTCTGCTTTTTCTTTTGCCTCTGCCTCTGCTTTCGCTTTTGCTGCCGCCACTGCTTCGGCTTCTGCTTTTTCTTTAGCAGCTTTTTCAGCCGCTAATTTGTCTGCTTTTTCTTTTGCTTCGGTTTCTGCTTTCGCTTTTGCTGCTGCCGCTGCTTCGGCTTTAGCCGCCGCTTCTGTTTTCGCGTCTTCAATTGCTTTTAAACATTTTTCAGCTAAAACCAATCTTTCTTTTGGATACGACTGGTCGGGCAATAATGCAATGGCTTTTTGAAAATTTACTTTAGCGGTTGGACAATCGTTTTTAGCTAATGCCGCATCGCCGGCTTTGATTGCGGAATTGAAATTTTTTATAAGTGCTAATTCATTGTTTCTGATATTAGAAAGCGCGACAAGTGATGAAGAGGTATAGTTCTCATCGTCTCCAAATTTCTTTTTGTCAGGTAAGAACATGATTATGGTCATTGGTTGTTTCAATGCTGAATAATCAATACTGTATAAAGGCTTTGCCATGATTACACCCTGAATATCCATTTTAAAATTACCGCTCGCCTTATCCTGCGGAACATTTTTGGTGTTTATCATGAATTTTTTTGAATTACACTCGCTATAAGAAACTTCCATGATGTATTCGCCATCTTGTGGTACATCAATAGTGAAATCGCCGTTACCGGAACTTGTAGCTTGTTTTACCGTAACCCCATCTTTAATTAAAGCAATGGTTGCGCCTCCCAATGGTTTATCTTCCGGTTCAAGCACGCCTGCTTTTACAACAAAACTTCTATATTCAACTGTACTGCTAAGCTTTAAAACCCAAGGCTTGGTTTGAGCGTTAATGGAAACTATTGCTGATGCAAAAACTAAAATAAAAAAACTCTTCATAAGGCAGGTAAACGGCTCGAAAGTAAGATAAATTCCCGTTTTTTTCCGGGAAAAGATTTCAAAAAATATAAATGTTTTAACCTTTTTACCCCATAGCGCGGATTTTGTGTGTGGGCTCGTGTGTAAGCTAATCCCTGCGTAGCTATACTAAACAGTATTTGTTTAAAAACACTTTTTACATCGCACGGATACCTTACGCTCATACCCCACGCTTCATATCCGCGCTATCGGGCTTTTAGTTCCTTATCCATTTTCGTTTCCATATTCTTTTCCGCTGTCCCAGCAGGAGATACAAAGTTTTATTCCGTTGTCGCCAAGTCGTTTTAACCTTGCTGGGTCAAACTCCATATTGCATTGTTGGTCGTATTCATAAAGCATCCAAACTGTAATGTCGTCTCGTTTAATATTTAGTTTCTCAAGGTCGGCATATTTTGTCTCAAGAATGTCAAGGAAAATATTGATGAAGTCAAAATACTCGTCAGGTTTATCGTCAACAACTTCATATGTCCAACACGATGGAATTTTGTTGGGAAAGTCAGCGAAGTCGTCACTTGGTTGAACACCTAAAATAGTCGTCAACTTGTTGAAGGTGTCAACGCTCGGGTCAAAATGTATTTCTAATTTGTCGTAACTTTTCATTTGTCGGTTTGATGCTGCACTGTCGCAATAGAATAGCCGCTAATTCGCCCAAATATACGCAACTCCACAAACCTACAAAACCAAGCTCGTTTTAGCAACAATTTATTGTTTTTCAATAAGCTAAAGTTGCGCGTTTTGTGTATCTGAACTTTATATCTCATTGCGCATATTTGCAGCAGATATACAAAATGCAAAAAAACTAATCCACCATTTGCAACAAAGTTCTAAACGCCGTGTAAGCATTTCCAAATTTATTTTTGTGTTCGGTTTGCAGGGCGTTGGCAAATTGCTGTTGGTATTTCTCCATGTCTGCCATTTCCAAAAATTTGTATTGTATGGAGTAAGTATGTCCCTCGTCTTCCACATACAGCAATTTCAAAATTTGGCTGTCAATAAAACAACCCGTTTTTATCACATCAGGAATGTGTTTTTCCTTCATGTATTTC
The DNA here is from genome assembly GCA_019638705.1 of Bacteroidota bacterium. Classification (GTDB taxonomy): domain Bacteria; phylum Bacteroidota; class Bacteroidia; order B-17B0; family Aurantibacillaceae; genus Aurantibacillus. The sequence continues at coordinate 46,183 of JAHBTI010000025.1, read as the reverse complement.
AGCCACTCGTGGTGCACTTCATCACTGATATTTACGGTTACGTTATAAATAAACATTGGGCTAAAGTAGGAGAAAAAAATTTAACCACATAGCGTACATAATTTAATGTTGCGCTTCGCTTAACATAGTTAAAACACAGAGATACAGAGGTTATGAGGCACAGAGAAAAAACTCCGTGCCTTTGTGTCTTTGTGCCTCTGTGTCAAAAAACTATGTGGTTTAATGCCACATTGCACTTGGCATAATATTTGTAACTTCGCACATATAATTTTATGAAAGAGAATTTTGTTGAAGAATTGCGCTGGCGCGGGCTGTTGCAGGATATGATGCCCGGCACGGAAGAACTGTTACAGAAAGAAACCGTAACAGGTTATATTGGTTTTGACCCTACCGCCGATTCATTACACATTGGCAGCCTCACGCAAATTTTTACGCTCATGCGGTTTCAAAAAGCAGGACACAAGCCCATTGCCTTAATTGGCGGTGCTACCGGCATGGTGGGCGACCCAAGCGGAAAATCTGCCGAACGCAATTTGCTGGACGAAGAAACGCTGAACAAAAACATTGCAGGCATAAAAAAACAGTTGGAGAAATTTTTGGATTTCTCAAACCCCGAAAATGGCGCGGAATTGGTGAACAATTACGATTGGACAAAAAATTATTCTTTCTTAGATTTTATCCGCGACATTGGAAAACACCTCACCGTAAATTACATGATGGCAAAAGATTCGGTAAAAAACCGTTTGGAAAATGGCATGAGTTTTACGGAATTTAGTTACCAGTTATTGCAGGCATTTGATTTTTATGTTTTATACGAAAGCAAAAATTGCAAACTGCAAATGGGCGGCTCTGACCAGTGGGGAAACATCACGAGCGGTTCTGAATTAATCCGACGAAAAATTCAGGGCGAGGCTTACGCTTTAACTACACAATTAGTTCGCAAAGCCGACGGCTCTAAATTCGGCAAATCAGAGGGCGGAAATATTTGGTTAGACAAAACAAAAACGTCGCCTTATAAATTTTATCAGTTTTGGATAAACACGTCTGATGAAGATGCAAAAAACTGGATTAAACTGTTTACGTTTTTGTCTAAAGAAGCCATTGAAACATTAATGGCAGAACACAACCAAGATGCAGGCAAGCGCGTGTTGCAAAAAACGCTGGCTAAAGAATTAACCACGCTTGTGCACAGCCCCGAAGATTATAAAGCAGCCGTAGAAACAAGCAGCATTTTGTTTAACGGCGGAATGCAGGAACTCGCTAACTTAGATGAAACCACGTTTTTAGATGTGTTTGAAGGTGTGCCGCAATTTTCGCTGAGCAAAAATGATTTGGAAAAATCTGTGAATGTGTTGGACATTCTTGCCGAAAAAACCTCTGTGTTTCCAAGCAAGGGCGAGGCGCGCAAAATGATACAGGGCGGCGGCGTTAGCATTAATAAAGAAAAAGTGCAAAGCCACGAACAAAACATTAATGCTTCCAATCTCATCAACAATAAATATCTTATTATACAAAAGGGTAAAAAAAATTATTACCTGTGCAGCGTTAATTGATATATGAAAAGTATGTTACGGAATAGCTTGTCAGTTCGAGTAGGTTTGCCTGCCTCTTGCAAACCGTATCGAGAACTGATTTCCGAAATGTCATTTCTCGATACTTGCTCTGCCGCACAAACTACGCTGCAAACTCGAAATGACACCTAAGTGAAAGAACCGAACAAAAATTAAATCATGGCACTAAAGCAATCACAAAGTATAAAACTCGCTCAAAAACTGCTGCCTCAGCAAATTTTGGTGATGAAGCTGTTGCAAATGCCCATGCTTGCTTTGGAAGAACGCATTAAAGAAGAGCTGGAAGCCAATCCCGCTTTGGAAGAAGACAACAGCGAAACCGTTACCGATGAAGAATTGTACGGCAACAATGAAAATGCCGACAGCACCGAAGAATACGATGAAAACGGCGACTTAAAAGAAGCGGAAGAAAGAAAAACGTCTATGGACGATGCCGAAGAATACATGGACGCGGCAGAGTTGGATTCTTACAAATACGATGTGGTAAATAAAAGTCCCGATGACGAGAGCCGCGAGTTTGTGGTGGTTGATAGTTCCGACTTTCAGGAATTGTTAGAACAACAACTTGCCTTAAAAGATATTTCGGAAAAAGAATACACCATCGGCACTTACATTATTGGCTGTTTGGACGAAGACGGCTACCTGCGCCGCGAGTTGGATTTAATTACCGATGATTTGGCGTTTAACTACAACGTACATGCTACTATACATGAAGTGGAGCACGTTTTAAAAATCATTCAAACCTTTGACCCCGCCGGTGTTGGCGCACGCAATTTACAGGAATGTTTGCTTTTGCAGTTAGAGCGCAAAACTGACCAAACACGAGAAGTTGCACTTGCCATGAAAGTAATTAAACACCAAATGGAAGAATTTTCAAAAAAGCATTACGAGAAAATTTTAACGCGCTGGGAAATTGACGAAGAAGATTTGAAAGATATTATTGAAGAAATAAAACACTTAAATCCCCGTCCCGGAAACAGCAACAACAAAGGTGAAAATGTAAGTGCCGTAGTGCCTGATTTTATAATTTCGGTGGCTGACGGTAAACCCGAACTAAGCATTAACGGAAGAAATTTACCCGATTTAAAAATCAGCAAAGATTATACCGAAATGCTGAAAGACTATTCGCAGAGCAAAGACAAAAGCTCCCGCGAAGCATCGGGCTTTATAAAAAATAAAATTGAAGGGGCATCGTGGTTTATTGAAGCCATACAGGAGCGTTACGCAACTTTGGCTTTGTGTATGAAATGTATTTTGGAACTTCAGTACGATTATTTTTCTACGGGCGACGACAGCAAATTGAAGCCTATGGGTTTAAAAGATGTGGCAAGTCGTGTAAACCTTGATGTATCAACGGTTTCGCGGATGACAAACAGCAAGTATGTGCAAACACCTTACGGCACTTTTTTGCTGAAAACATTTTTTACCGAAAAAGCAAATACCGACACCGGCGAAGAAATAAGCAATCGCGAAGTAAAAAATTTCCTCAAAGAATTAATTGATACCGAAGACAAAAAACAGCCTTTGTCTGACGATGAACTGCGCGAAAAACTAAAAGAAAAAGGCTTTAATGCGGCGCGGCGCACCATTGCCAAATACCGCGAGCAGTTGGAAATTCCTATGGCGAGAATGCGCCGTGAAATTTTTTAATTTATTTTGTTCAAAGCATACACTTCAATAAATCCCGATTCGGTTTTATAAACTAAGCTGTAGTTCGGTTTCACCTCATCTGTATAATCCGCCGTGCTTTTAAAATTTTCTGTTTCCCCGAATAAAAAAACGTAATCAGGTTTTTTTATTGCGCCCTTTCCGTTGGTTTGCCATAAAACGCCCGGAATATCTAACCGATGATTGAACATATAATTCGGTTTTTCGGCTTCGTTCCACTCCAAAGGAAACCAACCCAAAATAACTTCGGGATTATATACAAGCACAAGCGGTTTTTCAACACCTATATATTCTGCAAAATGCACATGAAGCCAGTTTTTGGAACAGTTAAATGCAATAACACTTGAATTTGCCTCTATGGCAGAAGCCGCCTGTATTATTTCTTCTGCCGACTGATTGAGCGAGGCAATATTTTTGGGCGCGGTTTCGGCATATTTTTTTAAGCCTGCAAAAACCAATACAAGCACCGCCAAATATTTTATGCCTGTGTTGGCTTGCAGCAACAGCCACAGCAAAAGAAACACATAAAAAAAGTGCATAAACCGCATAGACATCATGCCTACACTTGAATCATCAGGAACAACATAATACAGCGTTAAGGCAAAAACACTCATCACAAAAAATAAATGGCTTGGCATAACACGCCGGTCGCGGTGTTTTACGTTTACATACAAGGCAGAGATGATTAATGCTGCCATGGCAGATAACATGACGGTATTATACGGTTTTTCACTTTCGGCAGAATAATTAATCAAGCAGTTTGGCTGAAACAGCGCGTTTGTCAATTCGGCGTAATCGGGTGCGTTTGTATTGCCTGTGTATTCAGGATTTTTATTAAAATAAAACAGCAGTAAAAAAATACAGGGAATTAAAAGACTTAACGCAAGTTTAAAAACGTGTTTGCGGTTTGTGTTTTTAATATGGAGCGCAACATCTAAACACAGAAATAAACATAGAAACAAAAAAGCAAGCGCGTTGGCATAATACAAAAGCATTAAAATAAGAAAGAACAACACATAAGGTTTGTTTTTTGCTTCTGTTTTATGTTTCAACTTAACATTATAAAAGCCCACAGCGTAAAACAGAAACACACACGACCACATAAAATTGTGGAAACCCAAAGTAACCAAATGCGAGTAGAAAAAAACAGACAACGCCAATGAAAACAAAAGCGAATGGTTTACCTTGTAACTTGTAAGAAGATAATTTGCCGCGTGCAGGTATAATACAAAGTAGCTGAAAAAAAACAGAAGCAGCGATGTTTTAAATGAAAATACTGCGAATAAAACAGCAAGAACGTAATGCGAAAAAATATTCGGAATGTAAAAGGGCGTTAAAACAAAATGGGTGTGTATGGTTTCGTTTCCGAAAAAATATTCTTTCAGCAACAAAGCATTATCATAATGCGTAGCTCCGTCAAACGAAGGAAAATAGCTGTTATCCCAACAAAAGAAAACAGCTATTGCCACATATACAATCCACGCAAACAGTTTATGATGTGTTATTGCGTAAATTTTTCCGTTCATGGTATAAGTTGCGGTTAGACTTCCATTTCTTTTACCTCGCCTTCAATCACCAATTTTCCTGCCGTTGCTTTTTTAATGTCTTCTATGCTTACACCGGGTGCGCGTTCCAAAAGTTTAAAACCGCCTGTGGGCAATACATCGTAAACGCCCAGCTCCGTAACAATTTTTTTCACGCACTTAACACCCGTTAATGGCAATTCGCAGTTCGGCAACAATTTTGACTGCCCTGCTTTGTTTACCTGCTGCATGGCTACAATAATATTTTTTGCGCTGGCAACTAAATCCATTGCACCGCCCATGCCTTTCACCATTTTGCCGGGAATTTTCCAGTTGGCAATGTCGCCGTTTTCGCTTACTTCCATAGCACCCAAAATGGTTAAATCTACTTTTTGTGAGCGTATCATGCCAAAACTCATGGCACTGTCAAAAATGCTTGCACCTTTTACAAGTGTAATGGTTTGTTTTCCTGCGTTGATTAAATCCGCATCTTCCTCACCTTCGTAAGGGAACGGACCCATACCCAAAATGCCGTTTTCTGATTGCAGCACCACGTTGTAACCGTCAGGAATGTAATTGGCAACCAAGGTAGGAATGCCAATTCCCAAGTTCACAAACATACCGTCTTTCACTTCTTTTGCAATGCGTTTTGCTATTCCGTTTTTATCTAACATAACTAATATATTTTTTTGTAATCGTTTTTAAATTGAATTTTTAACGTGTCCGCCAAATTTCTTGCCACCAACATTCTCCCGAAATAATCATAGTGTTCGGTTGTCCATTGTTGGTCAATAAAATGTTTTCCGTTCACGCTTTCTAAATTGTCAATCACTTTGCAATTATTTTTGTTGTAACGTTTCACTAAGTAATCGCGGTTTTCTCTCATTAAAAATACTAATTCTTTGCCAACCAAGCTGTCGGCATACTGCACATTTTCTGCCATTAAATTTAAGTAAAGCGGAATGTTTTGCTCCCTGCACCAATCGCTGATTTCATCAAAATCGTTTACGCGCGGATTTTTTTCGTCAAGATTAAACCCGTAGGCTTTTATGTAATGACAGGCAAGGTCTGATTGTTCCTTACTCCATGTAGAAAAATAGCCGCCGCGAGACATTTCTTTGTCCCATTCGTGAGTGGTTTTATACTTAAACGGAAAAGGAAATTTAAGTTGTTTTTTTCGCCACTCTTTGCTTACTTTTTTTTCCAACACAGGTTCTGTTTCGTTTCCAAAAGCGTTTAACGACATTAAAAATCTGTTTGCCAAAGGCGGATACGGATTTAAGAACCCTATGCTTTGCTGCAAATGCGCTTCTAATTTTGAATTGCGCCACGCCGCGTTAAACGAACGTAAATTGAGTGTTACAATAATAGCTTTGGGTTTGCGTTCGTTCAAGTTAATTTGTGTGAGCCATGCCTTGTAAATTCCCGCGTGTGAGGCGGGCTGATTAATACTTGTAAATTTTAGTTGAGGAAAAAACAAGTTGGTAATTTCTGAAATGCTTTGCTGAATGGAATCGTTTTCTTTTGTGGTGAAGTTGGACGATTCTCCGAAATAAAAAATATCTGTTTCGGCTTGTTTGTTTTTTACTTCAAGCACCTGCACACAGTTTTTTGCGACATCTCTTTTGTATAAGGTAAAATAATAAATGAAGTTGAAAAGTATTACAACCACAAGCAAAGCAATCAGTCTTATTATAATTTTCTTTTTCATGTATTAAAATTGAAAATAAATAAAGGGTTCTCTTTCCGTGCCTGAAAGTGCCATTAAACAAAACAATAACACCATGTATATTGCCCAGCGGTAGCGCGTTTTCATAAACGCCAATGTTTTATCAAAACGCGAGTTGTACAGTAACTTATCAATTATTGCAATAATAAGTGCGGCGGCAACAGCAATAATAATCGGCTCTTTGTTTTGTATGGCATGACCGGAAAAATTTTGAAAACAAGATTTAATAACCAACAGGGCTTTATCAAAATTTTCGGCGCGGAAAAAAATCCAAATGAAAGATGTGATTAAAAATGTTTTTATGGCGAGCAAAACATTTACCATGTTCCAGCCTTCTTTTGTTTCAAACTTAAATAGTTTTGAAAAGTATTTTTCCAAAACCCTCATCAATCCATGCAGCGCACCCCACACCACAAATGTCCAGCTTGCGCCGTGCCACAAGCCACTTACGGCAAACACAATTAAAATGTTGATTGTCCAGCGCGGTAATTTTACGCGGTTGCCGCCCAGCGGAATGTACAGGTAATCTCTAAACCAAGTGCTTAATGAAATGTGCCAGCGTGTCCAAAATTCTGTAATACTTTTTGAAAGATAGGGCGTTTTAAAATTGTCCATAATGGTAATGCCGAGTAAACGCGCACTTCCCAAAGCAATGGTAGAGTAACCGAAAAAATCCGCATAAATCTGAAACGAAAATAAAATGACGGCTGCAATCACTTCGTAAGAATGATGTTCTTCAGGTGCAGCATAAATTTGATTAACGTAAGGCGCAATGTTGTCGGCAATGGTCATTTTTACAAACAAGCCAAAGAGAATGAGCTTAAATCCGTTTGAGAAATTTTCGTAAACAGGCTTATGCTCTTGTTTCAATTCATGTCCCAGAGTAGCGTAACGCTCAATGGGACCTGCCACCATTTGCGGAAAGAACAACACATAATTGGCAAAATAACCCAAATGTTTTTCGGCTTTTTGTTTTCCGCGATACACTTCAATGGTGTAGCTCATGGATTGAAAGGTGTGAAACGACAAGCCTATCGGCAGCAAAAAATCAAAACCAACAGGATTAAATTCTTTGCCGAACCATGAAAAAACAGTTTCCAGATTTTCATTTAAAAAATGAAAGTATTTAAAAAAAGCAAGCAAAGAAATGTTGGCGGTTAAGCTCGCCACGAGGTAAAATAATTTTAACCTGCCTTTTGTTTGTTCAATGGTAAGTCCCGCGATATAATCAATAATAATGATTAAAAAAAGAACAAGAATGTATTTTGGCATAAACGCCATATAAAAATAACAGCTCGCCGTAAAAATCAATATCCAGCGGAAGCGTTGTGGCAACAGGTAATACAGCCCGACAACAATGGGCAGAAAAATTAAAAAATGAAGCGAGTTGAAAAGCATTTTTACTCTTTAAACTTAAATACTTTTACTTCGTTGTGCGTAAAGAACGGCTCAAAATGTTGTTTGTAATTGATAAACGCTTTTTCGTTTTGAAGCACGGCATCACTCATCACAACGTATTTTATATTCTTATTAAAAAACCGATTTAATACGGTTGTATCTTCTATAAAATTTTGCCGCCCGATGGTAAACCCTTTTTGGTCTAAGAAATACAAGGACACATCAAAACTGAAATCAGGAATGCTTAACACAAAATCATCGCGCTTAACGCCGTGAGATTTTAATACCGAGCCGAAATTTTCAATGCGTTGTGTGGAAATACCATAATCCCAAAAAACCCAATCATAAAGACTTTTCTCTTCCTCTGTAATAAACGGATACCAGTTTGCCATATTATCATTTTTAATGGTGCGCATACGATAATAAGCGGCACAGTAAAGAGAATTAAACAACAAAGACAAAATTAAAAAGCTGCGAAAGAATGTTTTGTTGGCAGGAATAAATTCACGCTTATACAGAATAGAACAAAAACTAAACAGCGTAACGGCAGGAAAAATCATCAAATTATTCAGGTAATAATCGTGTACGCTGAATACCTGAAAAAAGAAAAGCAAATACGCCAAAAAATAACCGGCTGAAAACACAAAGGCATAACGTAAAAAATTTTCCAAGTGCTTAAAATTTGTGCTCACATAAATGGCAATGGCAAAAATTAAAAACAACATGGGGCGGTTTAAAAATACCGGAAAACTCCCGCTGAATAACTGCCGACCAATATACATAATCTCTCCTTCGTCCAGTTCCCAAATTGGCAACACCGTAAGTAAAAAAACGCCATTGTTATTATTGTTGTTATAATACAAAGCGTATTTATACCATGCAAAAACAACGAGTACGGCAAGGCTCGTAAAAACAACAGGCAGCAATTTTTTCTGAAACAATTTTTCGGTTTTAAACCGAGCGTTCAAATTCAAAAAATCAATGACACTGAAAAACAATAAAAACGAAAGCCCCATGAGCGCACTTGCTTTCATTAACACGGCTAATGTTCCCGTAAATAAGGCGAGGTAAAAAAAGGACAATTGTTTGTCGCGGTAAAAGGTGTAAAACAAACAAAAGGAAATTAAGCCCAGAGAAAATGCGGGTACATCGGCAATAAAACTTACACCATAATATGCCAGCAATGGCGAAGTGAGAAAAACACTCACCGTAAACAGGGCTAATAGTTGCGATTTAAAAAAACGGAGTAAGGTATTTAACAACACAAACTGCGAAAGCAGAAGCAAAGCGTATTCTATTAAACGGTAAATAAATTCATGTTCGCCGAAAATTTTCCATAAAGCGGCGGCAGTATAATTTAAGATAGGAAACTCGCTTACGGCTTTTCCTCCTTCCACGCCTTGATGATGAATTTTCGGCTGAAAAAAATTCATGCCTTCTTCATAATAATTTTTTGCAATGGAAAGGCAGTCGGCTTGCCGCCAAATATGAATGATAGATGGACGTTGAAAAAGTGTTTTGTTATAATAATTCAGAAAAAAAAGTGTGGTAACAATTAAAATTAACCACACATTGTTTTTCGCAAAAATTTTCAGTTTGTCGGTCATGTAAAATTAATTAAGCGCGTTTGCGCACTGTGCGTTGCTCAATACGTTTTTCATATTTCTCACCCTGAAAAATTCTGTGAACGTAAATACCCGGTGTGTGAATGTGGTTAGGGTCAAGCGTACCCACAGGAACAAGCTCTTCCACTTCGGCAATGGTAATTTTTCCTGCCAAAGACATAGGCTGATTAAAATTCCGTGCTGTAGAATTAAAAATTAAATTCCCTGCTTCATCGCCTTTCCATGCTTTTACAATGGCAAAGTCGGCTTCAAATGCTTTTTCAATTAAATAATCTTTTGTTTCGCCGTTAAAGGTGGCTTTCACTACTTCTTTACCCTGTGCCACTTCTGTACCAACGCCCGCAGGTGTAGGAAAAAACGGAATGCCGTAGCCTGCCATCATGCAGCGTGTAACCAACGTTCCTTGCGGTACAAGCTCCACTTCCAGTTCCCCACTCAGCATTTGGCGTTCAAATTCTTCGTTTTCGCCCACATAGCTTGCAATCATTTTTTTAATTTGTTTGGTTTGCAAAAGCAAGCCCAAGCCAAAATCATCAACGCCTGCATTGTTGCTGATGCAGGTTAAATTTTTTACGCCCATTTTTACCAACTGCGCAATGCTGTTTTCGGGAATACCGCATAAACCAAAACCGCCAACCATTAAGGTCATGCCGTCTTTAATGCCGCGTGTGGCTTCTTCTACATTTTTTACTGCTCTGCTAATCATGTTTTACTGTTGTTGTATCTTGTCTGACAAATATATTGATTTTATCTTTTTTGTACGGTAAGTAACGTTTAACCTCGTATGTTTTCAGCAGCTCAAACCCCTCTTGTTGGTTGTGAAATTGTATCAGGTAATCATAACCGTCTAAACTTAAATAGTTGCGCCAACCGGGGTTAATGCCATCGTGCCACAAAGTGGTTTCAAAGCCGCCGTTTATTTCTTCCATAGAAATATTTTTTTCGCGGCGCAAATACCAATAGGCGTTCCAGCGTTGTCTGTTCCACTCAAAATAATCTTTAGTGCCAAGCACCGAAACGTATATCCAAAACAAAAGTGGCAACAGGGCTATTGTCCATTTAACGGAATAGTGTTTTGAAAAATATGCAAACACAAGTATCATGCAGGTAATTAAAGGAATGATGTAGCGGTCAAAAAAGCTTTCGGTAATCAGCAGCATAAAAATGTACAGCAGCACAAACAGCAGTATAAAAATTAATTCAGGGGTAAAAATGTTTTTCCACGCTTTTTTCCGAGCGATGTGTGTTATGCCTAAAAGCAGCACATACAGCGAAATGACGGACGACACGATATTTACAAACCGTAAAACAAAATCAAAATTTGCGTTTACATAATTAACCTGCTTGGCGGCATCTGATTCGTACAGTGTTTCTGCACCCACTACGGTATTTGCAAAAATATTTCCGTGAGAAAAATATTTGCCGCTGCTTACCAGCAAATACACGACAGACAGCGTAATGAATAAAACCACAGCATGAGTTTTAATATTAAAGGCGCGTATCAGACTTGGTAAAAAAAGTAAAGCCACAGGCATGGCATACACCAAAAGATGAAGTATTATCATTTCATCGCGCGAAACAAGTGCCAAAAAAAAGTTATCCCAAAAATCGGCACTCAGCAAGTTTACATTACCCGAAAATTTGTACATGGAATTTGGCGGCAATATTCTTGACAGGTATTGCTCATATAGTTTGAGTGATACCACCACAATAAGCAAGGCAACAATGCCCAACAAAATATGTTTCCATTTTTTTGTCGGCAGAAAAAAACAAGCTGCCACAAAACAGGCAGGAAGAATAACACCATACTGCCTCAGCAAAACTAAAGCCACAGAGAACAACACAAACAAAAAATAATGCAGCCACGTTTGTGTTTTAAAAAACCGGAAGGCAAAATAAAAACACAAAATAATGAGTGTGTTAAAATTTACATCAGTCATAAATGTATTGCCAAGGCTAAACACCATAGGATTAAACAGTAACACAGCACAGGCAAACGCTGCAATTTTTTTGTCGTTAGTAATTTGAACAAGCAGTTTATTTAAAAACACCAAACCTATAATTAACGACAGCAAAGAAGAACAACGCAGTACAAAAAAAGAAAGCCCGAATACTTTTGTAAAGCCAAAGCCCCATAAAATATGTGTGCACAAACTCATGGCGGGCCAACCGCCAAAGTTAAACTCGCCCGTTTTGTCAAATGTAATAACGGCGGCAGTATATGACCAATCATCGTTTAGCGGAAATTCGCCAAGCGGATTTACTGCAATTTCTGCCACAATAAACAGTAAAAGCAGTAAGAGAAAATATGTGTGTTTGTGTATAAAAACCATAGCGAAAATTCTAAATCCTTAATTTCTAAATGCTAAACGGTATTGTATTTAATTAGTCAAACGGATTGCTTTTTTCGTTGGTATTTACTTTGCCTGCATCAAAGTCGCTGCAATCCATATCCATTTTCGGGTCAATTTTTGGAGGACGCGGAAAATCTTCCTGACTTACTTTCAAATGTTCATCGGCATAAATTTTTTGGAAAAATTTTCCCCAAATCGGCAACGCCATGCTCGCGCCCTGTCCGTGTTCCATGGTGTTAAAATGAATGCCGCGGTCTTCGCCGCCAACCCATGCACCCGCCACCAATTCGGGTGTCATGCCTATAAACCAGCCGTCGGAATTGTTTTGTGTTGTACCTGTTTTTCCTGCAATCTGATTTCGCAAATTGTATCTGAACCGCAGGCGCGTTCCCGTGCCGTAATCGCACACGCCGCGCATCAACTGCACCATGGTGTAAGCAGTTTCTTCGTTAAACACTTCTTCGGTGTGCGGAATAAAATCTTCCAGCACTTTTCCGTTTTTGTCTTCAATGCGCGTAACAAAGGTTGGCTGAATGTAAGTGCCTTTGTTTACATAAGTAGAATTTGCACCTACCATTTCAAATACCGAAATATCGGGCGTTCCCAAACAAATGGAAGGAACGGCATCAAGCTGAGAGGTAATGCCCATACGCCGTGCAAGATTTACCACAGCCTGCGGGCCAAAACGTTTTATTAATTCTGCACTGATATAGTTAATGGAAACCGCCAAAGCGAGTTTAAGCGTAATCATTTTGTTTTCAAATTTTTCATCGCCTGTGGCGTTGTTAGGGCACCAGTCATTTCCCATACCGTCAGGAATACACACTTTTACGCAGGGCAACTGATAGCAGGGCGAATAGCCTTCCTGCACCGCCATGGCATACACAAAAGGTTTAAACGTAGAGCCTACTTGCCTGCGCCCTACTTTTACATGGTCGTATTTAAAATGTTTGTGATTAATGCCGCCAACCCAAGCCTTAACGTAGCCTGTTTGCGGCTCCATTGCCATAAAACCCGTTTGCAAAAAACTTTTGTAATATTTAATGCTGTCGTAAGGCGTGAGTATGGTGTCAATGTCGCCGCGATAACTAAAAACACGCATAGGTGCAGGTTGGTGAAATGTTTTTATAATCTCGTCATGCGATAAGCCTTTCATTTTTAATTCGCGGTAGCGGTCGCTGCGGCGCATAGAAGCGTTCATAATGGTATTAATTTCTTCTTTGCTCAAATTCCATGCAAAAGGTGCGTTACGTTTGTTTTTATTTTCGGCTGAAAATACTTTTTGCATATCGCCCATATGTTCGTTTACCGAACTTTCGGCGTGCTGCTGCATTCGCGTATCAATGGTGGTATAAATTTTTAAACCGTCTCTGTAAATATTGTAAGGCTTGTTTGTTTCAGGATTAATGTGTGATTTGCACCAGTTATCCAAAAAGTTATCGCGCAGATATTCGCGGAAGTAAGGCGCAAGTCCCTCGTTATGGTCTTCGGGGTGAAACGATAAGCCAAGCGGCAAGGTTTTTAAGCTGTCGTATGTTTGTTGTGAGAGATAACCATATTTCACCATTTGTTTCATTACCACATTGCGGCGTTGTTTGGTAGCCTCGGCACGCCTTGGATTTACGGGATTAAACAGCGAAGGATTTTTTGCCATACCAATTAACATGGCGGCTTGTTCAATTTGCAAACTGTCTTGCCCGCGGTTAAAATAAATTTGTGCGGCAGATTTTACACCCACAGCCAAATTCAAAAAATCAAACTTGTTTAAGTACAAAGCTAAAATTTCTTCTTTGGTATAAAGGCGTTCTAATCGCGTGGCAATAATCCATTCTTTTACTTTGCGAATAACCAATTCCGCTTTATTCAACTTTTCGCGCGGAAACATCATTTTGGCTAATTGCTGCGTAATGGTGCTGCCACCACCTTTACCGCCACCTGTAACTATTGACCGCCCCAATGCTTTCATGTCCACGCCGTTGTGTTTGTAAAAACGTGCGTCTTCGGTAGCAATCAATGCATCAACCAAATCTTTGTCCAATTCATTAAAGTTTACGTTCACGCGGTTTTCACTGTAATACTTACCGATAATTTTCATATCGCCGCTATACACAACGGTTGCCAAATTGTTTTTGGGATTTAGAAGTTCATCAACTTTTGGCAATTCGCCAAACATTCCCACACCCACCAACGTAATTAACAAAGCAATACAGATAAAAGGGCTAAACAGAATAAGCCAAAGGCACAGAGTATAAACGTTTGATTTTTTCACAATACAAAGGGGTAAAAATAAGAAAAGCCGTGAGATAAATATTCTCGGCTTTATTTCTTTCTGCCACAGGTTATGCAAATTTTACTGATTAATTTTAAAGTTGCTGCCTGCGCTCTGTAAAAAGTAGAAAAGTAAATTAAGGCAAATGAAACATATTTCTTGTTAGTTAACCCAAGTTGCCATTTAATGGCGGTTGTTTTTATAAGGAGTAAGCCAAAAATAAAGAGCGTTAGTTTTACAAGTAATCCGCGCAGTGTAATAGCGTGAATGCTTTTAGGGAACAGTTTTTTAATGTCGCTGATGGCGGTTTCTATTCGTTTTCTCATTGTTAATTTTTCCTGTGTTTGCGCTTTTGTATCTACCCGCTTGCTGTTTGATTTTCGTTGCACTTTAAGCCAGATGCCATATTTTTCCAAAGCTCTGTCTTCAAGTTCATAATCTGTATATGCGCTATCCGCATATATAGACGCTTCGGCAGGAAGTTGATGTATCATTTTATGGAGTGCTTTAGCATCGGCTGTTTTTCCGGGCGTAAAATGGAACGCTATTGGCATTCCTTTTTGTGTGGTGATAAGTTGTACTTTGACACCATAAAAATAGTTTTTCATGCTCGCTGTATAACCTCGCCATTTCTTGCCTTTCAATATCTTACTTTTGATAATACGCACGTTATGACACACAGCAACAGGAAAAGAATCAATAATGTATTGCATTTCACAACAAATGTTTTTGTAATAGGTGCAAATAATGTCAAAGAGCTGGTGCAACAAATCACCAAGCTTATGTAAACGGCGATTGAAACGACTTTTGCTTAACATCTTGGGAATAAAACCATATTGCTTCATAAACAGCATGGCTGAACTTTGGTTGCCATAAAAACTGCTTGCCGAAACAAGAGCCGTTGTAATAATCTCACTATCACTTAAACTTCGCCGCACATCTTCTTGGTGATTAATTCCTTTTAAAATATCGTCTATTAGACAGAATATTGCTGTAATTTTGTCTTTGCAGAGCATAGGATGTGTTCTTTTTGTTTTTTCATTCAAAACAAAATTACTCTTCTTATGCTTTGCTTTTTAACTAGCAACTTGGGTTAGATAGGTATTTTTCATGATAATTTGATTTATGTTTCAAAAGTACCTCCTTTCACTCAAACAATCAAAAACCTACACTTTTCACCACCTTTCATTTAATATCTTTAATATTGCCGCTCGCAAGCGCAGAGCAATAATTTAATACATTTAATTCGTGTCAAATCCTTTAAAAAAACTCGCAGGGCAAACCGTTATTTACGGCTTGGGTACAATCCTGCCGCGTTTTTTAAATTATATGCTCACGCCGATTTTAACGCGGCAGTTTCTTCCCGCCGAATACGGCATTAATAGTGAGTTGTACGCTTACATTGCTTTTCTCAACATTATTTTTACTTATGGCATGGAAACCACCTTTTTCAATTTCAATGCTAAGTTGGATAATAAGCAAAGTGTATATAATACCGCTTTCACTTCGTTGCTTTGCTCTTCGCTTATTTTCAGCTTGATTTTGTTTGTGTTTTCAAACTCCATTTCGCAAATGCTTTCCACGCCCAATGCCGTGTATCCCACGCAATTTATTACATGGAGCATTTTAATTATGGCAAGCGATGCACTCATGGTAATTCCCTTTGCGCGCTTGCGCGCCGAAAACAAAGCTTTGCATTTTTCTTTATTAAAATTGCTGAACGTTGCCGTTAATTTCGGTTTGACAATTTTCTTTGTTCACTTTTGTAAATTGGCATATCAACACGATGAAAACAATTTTATGTCTGTGCTTTACAATCCCGAAATCGGCATTGGCTATGTGTTTTTGGCGAATGTGATTGCCAACTTTGTTACCATGATTTTTTTAAGCAAACAAATTTTTGCGGCGCAACTCAAGCCCGATTTTGCCTTGCTGAAACAAATGCTTGTTTATACCGCGCCTTTAATCATTCTCGGGTTTGCAGGCATGATAAACGAAACGCTTGACAGAATTATTTTAAAAAAATTATTACCCGACAAAGCTGAAGCGCAAATGGCACAAGGTATTTACGGCGCGTGTTACAAAATCGCAATCTTGATGACGATTTTTATTCAAGCCTTTCGTTTTGCTGCCGAGCCGTTTTTTTTCGGTAAAGCCAAAGAAAAAGATTCAAAAAAAATCTATGCCATCGTGATGAAATATTTTGTCATTTTTTGTTTGTTTTTGTTTTTGGCTACGGTCATGAATTTGGACTGGATAAAATATTTTATCGGGCGTTCGTATTGGGAAGGCTTGAAAGTAGTGCCAATTCTGCTCTTGGCAAATTTGTGTTTAGGCGTAATGTATAATCTTTCTATTTGGTACAAATTGAGCAACCAAACAAAATACGGCGCAATTATTTCTGTTTTCGGCGCGGTAATTACGATTGTGATTAACGTAATGTTCGTCCCTAAATTTTCTTATGTGGCTTGCGCTTGGGCTACATTGGCGGCTTACGCGGGTATGATGCTGTTGTCATATTTTCTTGGGCAAAAATATTTTCCGATAAAATATAATCTTAGGGCTATGACGATTTACACCGTTATTTCCATTTTGTTGTTTTTTATTTCGCGCTCATACAGCGGCATGGAAAACGCCACGCTCAAATTGATTTTGAATAATTTGTTGATACTCCTGTTTGTGTGGCTGATTTATAAATTGGAAATTTCTACTCTCAAAAAATTTAAAGCCAATGCCAACGACAATCAAAGTCATCAATCAATCTAAACACGCTTTGCCCGAATACGCTACCGCACACGCGGCAGGCTTGGATTTGAAAGCAAACATTTCAGAAGCAATCACCTTAAAACCCTTGCAACGCCAGCTCATTCCCACAGGTTTGTTTATTGAATTGCCCGCAGGTTTTGAAGCGCAAATTCGTCCGCGCAGCGGCTTGGCGTTTAAAAACGGTATTACGGTACTCAACTCGCCCGGCACTATTGACGCGGATTACAGAGGTGAAGTAAAAGTGTTGCTCGTAAATTTATCCGATACTGATTTTGTGATTAACGACGGCGAACGCATTGCACAAATGGTAATTGCCAAACACGAAACTGTTTCTTGGCATTTAGTAACTGAATTGGAAAACTCCGAACGCGGCGCGGGTGGTTTTGGAAGTACAGGGAAGAAGTGAAAATTTTACCACTCACATTGTTCCGTTTGAAACATAGCTCATTCCTTTTGTTCGCGTTTTAACTTATTATGGCTCGTTATAATCGTTATGCTTCCGCCAAATGCAATAACACCTCCCAATCCTCCTATAACTGCGCCAGCCGTATAATTTTCCAAACTACTTACTAAAATGCCTGTACCTATACAACTTATTATAACACCTGTTATTTGGATACCAACACCATTAAAATATTGACGTCTGAACTTTTCAAGTCTAAGGTTAATATTCTTGTTTTCTGAGTTTTCTGACTTTAAAAACCGAATATCATTTTGAAGATTAGTAATATCATTCTCTAACTCTTCTATTCTCGTTAGGTCGGCTTGACTGAATGAACTTAGACTAAATGATAATAGTAATACTGTAAACAATTTTTTCATAATTTCTAATTTTTTGCCAATATACAGAAAAACAACAACCCTGCATATATGTTTGGCTTTAATTTTTCACTAAGCCTCACTTTTGAGGTACAATGGAGGAAATCAAGCAGATTGGTAATAATATCAAACGGCTAAGACTGAAAAAAGGCTTTACACAGCTTGATTTATCCGCCGCCTGCGGCTTTGAAGAAACCACGCTTTATAGACTTGAACACGGAAAAACAAATCCTACCGTTAAAACTTTACTAAAAATAGCCAACGCCCTGCAAGTAAAATTGACTGATATTGTGAGGTTGAAATAAGAATATGGTGGCACTCGTTATGCCAAACGAGTTAAGAATAACAGTTACTTTTAGTACCTTTGGAGGAAAGAAAGGTTTATGGCTCAAAGTTTTATAAGCAGAATTACAATTTTTTAATTGAAGTCTATCGTGATGAAATTGTGGTTCATGTTTAATTTATCTCTGTGAAACTCGTGAAATCTGCGGCAGAAAAAAATCTTACCTTTAACTTAATTTCATGTCATCAAAAATTTATACCAAAACAGGCGATAAGGGACAAACCTCTCTCATTGGTGGAACACGGCTTCCCAAACATCATGTGCGCATTGAGGCTTACGGCACGGTGGACGAATTAAACTCGCACATTGGTTTGTTGCGCGATGTGATTGAAGATAAAAATGTGTTTGATTTATTAATTTCCATTCAAGACCGTTTGTTTACCATTGGTTCGCAATTGGCTGCTGACCCCGAAAAAAATAAAATGCAATTGCCTGTTGTTTATGAAGAAGATGTTGTTGCATTAGAAAAAGCCATTGACGACATGAACACGCAAGTTCCCGAAATGAAATCGTTTGTTTTGCCGGGTGGTCATGTTCATGTGTCATATTGCCACATTGCGCGCTGTGTGTGCCGCAGAGCCGAACGCAGCGTATTAAGACTTGCGGAAAATGAAACAGTAAACGAACTTCACATAAAATATTTAAACCGTTTGTCGGATTATTTATTTATGTTGTCGCGTTGGCTCACGATGAAATTAAATGTAAAAGAAATTGCTTGGAAACCGAAGATGTAACAGAACGGCTTGTGTCAGTTCGAGTAGGTTTGCCTGCCTCTTGCAAACCATACCGAGAACTGATTTTCAAAATGTCATTTCTCGATACACCTCCTATGGTCGGCTACTCGAAATGACACATGGAAGCTCATAAAAAAATTATAACAATGAAAAAAATATTTCTCATACTCTTTCCCTTAATTGTTTTCACCTCATTTAAAAAACAATTTCCGTCTTCGTATCAAATTGCTTTGCTGAAATACAACGGCGGCGGCGATTGGTACGCCAATTTGGAAACATCGCTTCCTAATTTGATTAAATTTTGCAACACCAATTTAAAAACCTCTATCAATCCCGAACAAGCCATTGCGGACGCGGGCAGCGTTGAAATTTTTAATTATCCGCTCGTTCACATGACGGGACACGGCAACGTGATTTTTTCTTCGCAGGAAGCCGAGAACTTGCGCAATTACCTGATTGGCGGCGGTTTTCTGCACATCAGCGATAATTACGGCATGGATAATTTTATTCGTCCGCAACTGAAAAAAGTGTTTCCCGAATTGGATTTGGTGGAGTTGCCGTTTAATCACCCGATTTATCATCAAAAATTTGATTTCCCCAACGGCTTACCAAAAATTCACGAACACGACAATAAAACGCCGCAAGGTTTCGGTTTAATTTACAAAGGTCGCCTCGTGTGCTTTTACGATTACGAGTGTGATTTAGGCGACGGTTGGGAAAGTTTTGAAGTACACAAAAACAGCGAAGAAACCCGAACCAAAGCCCTGAAAATGGGCGCAAACATTGTAAATTATGCGTTTACGGGTTTTGA
This sequence comes from Bacteroidota bacterium, assembly GCA_019638705.1. Taxonomy (GTDB): domain Bacteria; phylum Bacteroidota; class Bacteroidia; order B-17B0; family Aurantibacillaceae; genus Aurantibacillus. The sequence goes on along the minus strand of JAHBTI010000025.1, from coordinate 26,573 downwards.
GAGGAAGTGAATTGAAAAAATTACGCGGGGCTTTGTTTTTTATACAGAAGAAGTTTTTTTCTTTTTTTTAGCAGCGTTTTTGGCTCTTATTTTTGCAATTTCTTTAACCATTTCTGCCGCTTGTTTGTCAGTCATGGGTATCATCAAAGGACCGTCAACCCCGTCTAAACCATAATCTTTTTTCGCTTTTTTTACTGCGGTTTTCATGTCTTAAATGTACAAATTTTAAAAATATAAATCAATTAGTTTTTTCGCACCAACAGAGTCAATATACATATTTGTTCCAAACAAAATTTTTGCGCCAAACATACTGTAATATCTCAATAATCTGTTTTTTGCAATAAAACCTATATAACCGTCCATACCGTTATCCGATGAATATTTGCAACAAAGTGCCACCATTGCTTTGCCAACACCATTGTACAAAGGAAAACGTTTTCGGTTAAATTCGTTTACTTCCATATTTTCACAACGTAAAACTCCTATTTCCGCTTTAAATGCTACAAGCCCCTGTATTACATTTTCTTGATTTTCAATGCAAAGTTTATATACGATATTTTGTTTTGACAACTGAATAAAGTCAAACATAAAATGTTCTTTGTGCTGCTTTAATTCAAGGGCTGTTGCAGGGCTTGCAATCAGGTTGTATTTAGAGCCGTCAACACTTAGCGTTGCCGCGTTTTTCAACTTGTAGGTTTTCATATCCCACTTACATCGTTTTCAACTCCGCCACCAGTTCCGTTAATGCTTTTTTAGCATCGCCGAAAAACATAGAGCATTTAGGGTCGTAGAACAATAAATTGTCAATACCTGCGTAACCCGCATTCATGCTGCGTTTGTTTACCACAACGTGTTTTGCTTTGTCCACTTCCAAAATAGGCATACCGTAAATCGGCGAGCTTGGGTCAGATTTTGCAGCAGGGTTTACAACATCGTTTGCGCCTACAATCAACACCACATCAGTTTGTTCAAACTCGGGATTAATCTCGTCCATTTCCACCAGCTTGTCGTAGTTCACATTACTTTCGGCGAGCAACACGTTCATGTGTCCCGGCATACGCCCAGCCACAGGGTGAATAGCGTATTTCACTTCCACACCGCGTTCTTCCAAAATGTTTTCCAATTCTTTAATGATATGTTGCGCTTGCGCTACGGCTAATCCGTAACCCGGAACGATTACTACTTTTTTAGAGTAATTCATTTGCACTGCCAAATCGGAAACGCTGATGTCTTTGATTGAACCGTTCACTTCCGAGCCGCTGCCTGCCGCCGAACTTCCGCCGAATGCGCCGAAAATAACGCTTGACAAAGAACGGTTCATGGCGCGGCACATGATTACGGTGAGCAATGTTCCCGCACTGCCAACTAAAATACCACCAGTAAGCATCACTTTGTTATCGTACAAAAAACCGCCGAAAGCCGCAGCCAATCCCGTAAAAGAGTTGAGCAAAGAAATTACCACAGGCATATCTGCACCGCCGATTGGAATGGTAAATAAAACACCGTACAACAAGGCAACGGCAAACACACCGTAAGCCAAAGTCAAATTTCCGCCGTTGTAAATCACATACGCACCAAAAGCAAGCGCACCCAACATCACCACCAAGTTGATGATATTGTATTGCGGCAAACGAATTGGTTTTTTCATGGCGCCGTTTAATTTCAAATAGGCAATAATACTTCCGCTAAAAGAAACCGAGCCAATAATTAATCCTGCCACGATTGCAATGAGTGTTCCGAAACTTGCTTCGCCACCGTGTTCCGACAAATGATTTAATTCTATCAATGAAATCAACGCTGCGCAAAGTCCGCCCATACCGTTGAACATGGAAACGAGCTCTGGCATTTTTGTCATTTGCACTTTTTTTGCGGTGAGCCAACCGATAACAGTTCCCAACAAAATTGCGCCAAAAATGAGCGAAAGAATTAAAGGATTAACTTCTTCTCCTTCTTTATATTTATGCAAAAAAATTGTGCCGAGAATGGCGATTGTCATTCCTGCCGCACCAATAAGATTGCCTTTGCGTGCGGTTTTGGCATTGCCCATCATTTTTAAGCCAACGATAAACGTTACAGAGCCGATGAGGTAACAAATTTCTAAAAGTGATTGTTTCATATTATAATTAGTTAATTTGACAATTAGTTAATTCGGCAATTATTGGCTCATTGCCACATTACCACATTGTCTAATTGATTATTTTTTCTTAAACATTTCCAACATTCTATCGGTAACTACAAAGCCACCGACAACATTTAACGTTCCTAATAAAACTGCTAAAAATCCAAGTACAAGTGCGAGGGTGTTATTTGTATCAACGTTTAACATCACATGAATGGCACCTACAATCACTACACCGTGAATGGCATTTGCGCCGCTCATTAATGGAGTGTGTAAAACAGTTGGCACGCCGCCGATTACTTCCACGCCAACAAAAATTGATAGAATAACGAAATAAATCATTTCGCGGTGTTCGGTAAAAAAATTGAAAATTTCCATACGATTTGAAGATTGATTAGTTTAATGATAATTTATTATTTTTTGATGCTACTTATAATTTTTGAAATTAATTCTTTTAGTTTTCGGGATAGTTATTTTCGTGCCAACACATAATTTTATTCAGTTGGTCGGCGGAAAGATTTCTTGCTCCTTTTGGCATGGTTTGATTGTCTAATACTTGGCTTTTAAATTTTCCGTTACTTAAAACAGGCTTTAATCCGTTGTATGATGTAAAATCTCCGTTGGAAGAACCACTGCCGTGACAGCCGGAACTTGTACAATTATCATTAATGATTGACTTAATATTTGAATTGTAAGCAGAAATCGTTCCGTCGCACACAGGAGTTGCTTTTTCGGCTTTTTTACAAGCAGAAAGCAATAACAAAACCACTGATGAAAGAATTAAAACTGTTTTTTTCACACGATTTATTTTTCTAAACAAATTTTTCAATATTAAAGTTGAAACCCAATTCAACGATTAAATTTTTCTTGTTGCCCCTCATTTTCAAATTTTCAAATCAATTCATCTTCAAATTCTGTCCTTTATGTACAATCAAACTTCCTTTGGTAATCTCCTCTTCCAGTTCCCATTTAAAAGCATCTTTGTCTGCTAAGTGATATAAAAGCGTTTGAATATTTTTTGCGTACAAATCGCTTGCGTTCATTGGTAATAACGAGGGTAAATTTCCTTCGCCGATTATTGTAACGCCGTGCTTTTGTACGGTTTTATTGAGTTCGCTGCCAACCACGTTACCGCCTTGCTCCACCGCCATATCCACAATGACAGAACCAAAGCGCATACTTTTTACCATATCTTCGGTAACCAACACGGGTGCTTTTTTCCCCGGAATTAAAGCCGTTGTAATTACAATGTCAGCTTCTTTTACGTGCTTGGAAACCAACTCTTGTTGCTTCTTCAAAAATTCTTCGCTCACGCCTTTCACATAACCGCCTTCCATTTTAATGCTCTCGTCGCCTTTCACTTCAATAAATTTTCCGCCGAGCGATTGCACTTGTTCTTTGGTTTCGGGGCGAATGTCGCTCACCTCAACCACCGCGCCCAAACGTTTTGCTGTGGCAATGGCTTGCAAGCCCGCTACGCCCGCGCCAAAAATCACCACCTTGCAAGGTTTAATAGTTCCTGCGGCGGTGGTCATCATCGGCAAAATTTTTCCTATGGTGTCTGCGGCGAGCATCACGGCTTTGTAGCCGCCGAGATTGGCTTGTGAAGAAAGCGCGTCCATTTTTTGCGCCCGCGAAATGCGGGGAACAGCGTCCATTGAAAAAGCAGAAACACCTGCTTTGCTGCACGCCTCAACTAATTCGGGATTTGTAGCAGCCCACATAAACGAAATTAAAATCGCTTCTTTTTTCATCTGCGCAATTTCGTCTGCTGCGGGCGCGTTTACTTTCAGCAGCACGTCCGATTTTGCGTAAACATCGTTTTTGGAAACTATTTTTGCACCTGCGGCTGTGTAGGCTTCATCGCTGTAAAACGACAATAAGCCAGCACCGCTTTCTATTTGAACTTCAAAGCCTTTTTTAATAATATCTTTAATTACATCGGGCGTAAGCGCCACACGGTTTTCTTTGAACTTGGTTTCTTTGGCAACACCAATAATCATAGTACGGTAAAATTTTTGGGCAAAGGAATGATTTTTTAGTTATTAGCCAAATTGGAGTTTTGAACAGAGATAAAAACTTTGTACACTTGCTTGATATTAAAAACAATTATTTGAACTAAAAAAAGAATTTTAAAATAACATATTAGCGTTTCGCTAAAATTTTTCCCGCTTCTGAAATCTTGCAATTTTTTCAATATAGCACGGGAAGAGTGAAAGTAGAAACGCCTGCGGTAAAGCGTGGGCGTTCTCTTTTACTTTGTGCTATATGGTTTTGCAAGAACCTCAGAGGCAGAGTATAGAGAATTAGCCCGCGCGATTTTTTTACCGCCTATGCAAACCAAAAATGAAGCACAAAAAATTATTGCCAACCTTGTAAACAGGTTTAGCGAACAAAAAGATTTTTACAAAAAATCTGATTACAACGAAACGCTTACACGGCGTGATTTTATTGACCCCTTTTTTGAGGCGTTGGGCTGGGACGTGGCAAACAAACAGGGCTATGCCGAAAGTTACCGCGAGGTAATACACGAAGACAAAATAAAAGTGCGCGAAAACGGCGGCGAAAAAACCAAAGCCCCCGATTACGCTTTTCGTTTAGGTGGTGGCAAGCGTTTGTTTTTTGTGGAAGCAAAAAAACCAAGCGTGTATGTAAAAGACGACATTTTGCCTGCTTACCAAGTGCGCCGCTATGGCTGGAGTGCGAAAATGCCTATTTCTGTTATTACCGATTTTGAAGAGTTTGCCATTTATGATTGCAGCAAAAAACCAAGCCCAAGCGACAAAGCCTCTATCGCCCGCATTAAATACCTCACTTACGATAACTACCTCAACGAATTTGATTTTATTTGGAACACCTTTAGCAAAGAACGTGTACTAAAAGGCAGCTTTGACAGCTTTGTAAAAAGCGACACGCACAAAAAAGGCACGGCTACGGTGGACAGCGAGTTTCTGCAATCGCTTGACCGTTGGCGCACTTACCTTGCCGCTAACATTTCTATAAACAACAAACACCTGAATGAAGACGAACTGAATTTTGTGGTGCAGCAAACCATTGACCGCATTATTTTTTTACGCATTGCCGAAGACAGAGGCTTGGAACACGAAAAATACATTGAGGGCGTAATTACTTACGGAAAAAATTATTACCAGGATTTATACGACCGCTTTGTAAGTGCCGATGCTAAATACAATTCGGGCTTATTTAATTTTAAAAAAGATAAAATAAGCAGTAAGGTAATTATTGATAACAAGGTTATCAAAAGCATTGTTGAGGAATTGTATTACCCAAAGTGTGAGTACGAATTTTCGGTAATGCCTGTTGAAATTTTAGGTACGGCTTACGAGCAGTTTCTCGGCAAAACCATAACCATTGACAAAAATCACAAAGCCAAAATTGAAGAAAAACCCGAAGTGCGCAAAGCAGGCGGCGTGTATTACACACCGCAATACATTGTAGATTATATTGTAAAAAATACCGTAGGGAAATTAGCCCCCCTCAATCCCCCCAAAGGGGGGAAGCCTGTGTTGCCAAGTGATGTAAGTAAAATTAAAATATGCGACCCTGCTTGCGGAAGCGGAAGTTTTTTGTTGGGTGCATACTCTTATTTGTTGCAATGGCATTTAGATTATTACACACAAAACCCCGCCGCTGCAAAAAAAGACAAAGCCCTAACGCCCACAGGCGCGCTTGTTACAGCCTTGAAAAAACAAATTTTACTGAATAATATTTTTGGTGTGGACATTGACGTAAACGCCGTTGAGGTAACCAAACTAAGTTTGCTGTTGAAATGCACAGAGGGCGAAACAGAAGCCAGCATAAAAAGCCAACTGCAATTAGACCGTATTTTGCCAACGCTTGACGATAACATAAAAAGCGGAAACAGTTTAATAGATTTAGATTATTACGATAACGAATTAGACTTTGGCGACGAAAAGAAAATTAAACCATTTAGTTGGCAAAAAGCATTTCCCGAAGTGTTTAAACAAGGCGGTTTTGATTGTGTAATTGGTAATCCGCCGTATGTGAAAGAATATACAAGCCGCGAAACATTTGAACAAATTCGCAAATCACACCTTGCAAAATACTATCAGGGCAAAATGGATTTATGGTATTTCTTTGCTTGCTATGGTATTGATATTTTGAAACCAAACGGGTTGTTAGGTTTTATTGTGCCGAATAATTGGGTTACAAATGCGGGCGCAAGCATTTTGCGAAACAAAGTTTTAACCGATAGCACTATTCAAAACATTGTGGACTTTGGGGCATTTATGGTATTTGAAAATGCAAGTATTCAAACAATGGTATTGATTGTAGAAAATAAAAAATCAAATCAATATGAGTTTGATTATAGAAAACTTGAATTTGCTAAACCAAGTATAAACGAAGCGTTTGACCTCTTAAATAAGAGTGCTGACAATGGAAATAAATTACTTACGCCAACTATTAAAAAAGAAAAATTGATTGATAAATTTTTAGTTTTTGGTGATAATGAAACTGAAAGTTTGCTGAACAAAATTCAAGCAAAGCAAAATTTTATTTTAGATGCACGAAAAGAAGTTGCACAAGGAATTGTCGCACCGCAAGATTTTTTAAACAACACAAGTGAAAAAGAATTGAATTACACAATTCTAAAAGGCACGGGTATTTTCAATTTAACGGACAATGAAAGGAAATTACTTAAACTCACAAAACAGGAAAACACGCTGATAAAGCCGTTTTACAACACCGATGAACTTTCACGTTATTACGGAAATAATAAAAACAAACTTTGGGTTATTTACACCAATTCGGAATTTAAGAACCCCGATAAAATCAAACCTTTTCCGAATATCAAAAAACACTTAGATAAATTCAAAGCTGTTATTACTTCCGATAACAAACCTTATGGCTTGCACCGAAGCAGGAACGAATATTTTTTCAAAGACGAAAAAATAATTTCGTTGCGCAAGTGTGCCAAACCAACTTTTACTTATACTAATTTTGACTGTTATGTATCGCAAACATTTTTTGTTATTAAAAGCACGCGGATAAACCAAAAATATCTAACGGCATTTCTTAATTCAAATGTGGTTGCATTTTGGCTAAGGAACAAAGGCAAAATGCAAGGTAATTTGTACCAAGTGGACAAAGAACCAATTTTAGGCATTCCGATTTTTGACACTCCAAACAATGCAGCCAAAGAACAAATAATAAAACTCGTAGAACAAGTTTTGAAGCTCAACAAAGAAAAACACGAAACAAAACTTGAAAGCAAAATTGAGCAACTGCAAAACAGAATAGATTATTGCGAACAAAAAATAAATGAAGTTGTTTATGAACTTTACGAATTAACAAAAGAGGAAATTGCGGTGATTGAAAACTCAAAGTAAAAAGTGTAATCAGAAACCCCAACTTTATAATTAAAGTTGCTTTTTTCGTTGCTATAATTTATAGCGACTAATTGCTACGTTTTTGTTTATAAGTATTGAAAAACACAATACTTCATTTATCTGTAATTTATTTAATGTACCTTAACTTTATGTTATGAATATAGATTTATTATTTGTACTCTCTGCATTAAACGAAGTTGATAAGACAAACTATTTTTACCGTGAATGGAAAAAAGCAGAGCAAGAACACTACACCGAACAAGCGTACTTTGATAGCTGCATTAAAATAGTTGAAAGTTTGGAAAATGAAATTCAAAAAAAATATGGTGAACTTTGTTACTCTACTATTACAAATGCAAACGGTAAAAGAATAATGTTAACCAATCTTGGCGAAGATGAAAACGGTAACGAAGTCTCTATATCTAAAATAACAACCGCTTATGATTTTAGTTTTAATTTTCATTACACAGTAACCGAACAAGGCAGACAAATAAACTGCTCTGTTAGCAATTTTTCAAAACACAAAACCGATGAATTAAAAATAGCAATCGTAAAAGCAAACGAATTGGCTTTCCCGAAAAAGAAAAAAACAGAGCCTCAATTTACAGTTAATCAAATTGCTTTAATTCATCTTTACGAAAAGAAGCAAGTAACCCGCGAAAATGGAAAAGAGATTGCGAAACAATACGGACACGCTTCGGGCAATAATTTGTTTAATAGATTTTCTTATTATTCAAGCCGTCAAAACAGAATAGCAACCGAAAGCACGCAAAAGAAAACGAAAAACAAAATTGAATTAATTGAAAGTGTTATCCCCCACCTTTCGGAAACCAATAAACAAAGCGCAACCAATGAATTGAATACATTAAAAACTAATTCAACAAAAGAAGATTAGTAAAAATTGTAAGCCCTTATTAAGCCCTTACCTACTTTTCACTTTCACAAATATTTGTGTCGTAAAATTTAAAACACGATACAAAATGAAAAATCGTAATAACAGCCTTTATAGTTCTTTTGACGAGGAACATGGCAAAGGTAACACACCACGCACGCAAATACAAACCATATTTCACTATTTGCAGGAAAACATTGCCACCGCTTCAATGGTAAGCGAAGCCACAGGTGTACCACACAAAAATATTTGTCGCTACAAACGGGATTTAGAGAAACACAATCTACTTTGGGAAGTTGAAAGAAAACCCTGTAAAAAAACAAAACACAAAGCATGGTACATAACCACCAATCCCAATAATGTACTGAAGAGTAAAATCAATTTACAAACCAAATTAACCTTTTAAGTCATTGAAGATATTACTACAAAACTTGAAAGTAAAATAGAGTAAAGCAAAACCGTATAGATTATTGTGAGCAAAAAATAAATGAAATTGTTTATGAGTTGAGCGAGGAGGAGGTTTCTGTAATTGAAAATTCAAAGTGAAAAGCGTAATTAGAAACCCCAACTTTATAATTAAAAATTGCTTTTTATACGTGCTGCGTGTTTCCACTTGGTAAGTGTTTCGGCTGAAATGTCTTTTAGCGGCTTTTCAACACTTGTTTTCCAACCGTTTCTTTTAAGCCTTTGAGCGCGCAATTTAGCTAACAAAAATTTTTGCTCTAACTCGTCCATGCTGTCTATTTCTTTCACCAACTTTTCTAAAATGTCGTTAGATGTTAATACTACTGTCATGTTACAAGGATTTTATTATTCAAAGATACAAAAAGAAAAAGAATATCGGGGGACTTTGTGCCCCGCCCCGCCGCCCCCCGCTCCGTAAGATTTTGAGCGTTGGCAAGAGCAGAGGAAATCCTGCGGCTTATGTAAAAAGTTGAAATTGTAAAGCAAAACCGAATAGATTATTGCGAGCAAAAAATAAATGAAATTGTGTATCAGTTGTATGAATTGAGCGAGGAGGAGATTGCAGTTATTGAGCGGTCTAAAAATTTATATCTTTGTGTACACAAATTAAAAGTTATGGCACGTATAGCAGGCATAAAAGAACATAAGAGCGCAAGCGGTAAAGTAACGTCCATTACCATAGACCTAAAGAAGTGGGGCGACTACTTAGAGGATTTTTTAGATATGATAAAAGTTGAGCGTATTAAAAACAGTTCTGACGGAGAGGTGGTTGCAACTCACGCGGAAATAAAAAAAATGCTCGCAAAGAAGCTAAAATAATTTATGGGCAAATACAAAATTGATTATTCTCGGATTGCCAAAAAGAACATTGCCAAAATTCCAACAAACTACCTCAAAAAAATTATTCAACACATTGACGAGTTGGAAAACAATCCATACCCAAACGGCAGCAAAAAATTAGTCGGCTTTGAAAACGTTTACAGACTTAGGGTAGGTACATACCGCATAGTTTACGAAGTTCATAACAAAGAGCTTGTAATAATCATTATTGATATAGATGTTCGCGGAAACATTTACAACAAATAGAGCAAAGCAAAACCGTATAGCTTATTGCGAGCAAAAAATAAATAAAATCCCCCCTGTTTCTCACTTCCATTTTTTCTTTTTACTTTAAACTCCTCATGTTTGGACTAAAAGAAAAATTTGCATTGCAATCCATTCGCGCTAAAATTATTATTGCGGTGTTGTTAAGTTGTTTGGTTTTGCTGTTTGCATGGGGCATTTCGCGGGTAGTGTTTAAAGAAACATTTTCTACCATTCACAAACTCACACAGCCCGATGAAAAATTGGCTTTGGTAAACCGCATTTTTCAACAGGTAAATCAGTTAGACCCCGTACAAAACATTCAGGCTTTGCAAGACGTGCAAACACCCTATCTTGATTTTTTGGCACGCGATTCTTCTTTGGTTTTATCGTTAGACAGCTTGAAAATACTCTGCTTTGAAGACTCCGCACAAATTCTTCGCATTGACAATATGAAGAAAATTTTGGCAGGGCGCGAAGTGTTGTTTGCTTCCTATCTGAAGTACCGCGATGAAGTCATTTACAACCGCGCTCTTTCCAAACGGATAAAAGAACTTTCGCGCTACATTGCCGAAAATATTTACAATGCCGATACCACCATTATTACGCGCCAACAAAAAACCACCACTACAAAAACCGTTGAAGACGATATTTCGGAAAAAGAAAAACAAAATTTCATCAATCGCCTTTTCCGCAAAAAGAAAAACGATGATAAAGAAAGAGAACCGAAAATAACCACCATTGAAGATTTAAAAATTACCATTGACACCATTTCCGTAGTGCAGCGCGACAGCTTTATTCAGCACATAGAAGCGGCAATCGGCAACATAAATAAAGAGGGACGAAACAAGGTATCGCAACTTTTGAAAAAAGAATTTGAGCTATACACCACAGGAAACTTATTTGTAAACGAATTGCAAAAACTGCTGCACGACATTCAAAGCCGCGAATACGCCGCGATGCAAGACAACACCTTTTTATTGAGCGATGAATTTAGCGCGGCGTTTTCTAAAATTGGAATGGTGTTGTTGGTGTTTTTATCCTTAATGGCAATTTTGGTTTTTCTTATTTTCTCCGATATTTCGCGCAGCAACAAATACAAGGAAGAATTGCTGAAAGCCAAAGAGCGGGCAGAGCAGAGCGAGCAGGTGAAACAACGTTTTCTTGCCAACATGAGCCATGAGTTGCGCACGCCTTTGCAATCCATTATCGGTTTTTCGGAACAGTTGAAAGACCAAAACAATCCCGACAAAAAATCCTTGGATATTATTCACCAATCTTCCGAACATCTTTTGCAAATTGTAAACGAAGTATTGGATTACAGCCGCATTGTTTCGGGAAAATTCGTGATTGAAAAACGTGATTTTGACATGAACGAACTTATTGCGGAAGTAGCGAGCAGTATGGATTTACAAGCCGAGAAAAAAAACATTCGTTTTGTGTTTAGAGCCAATATTGGCGAAACTAACTTGTATTGCGGCGATGCTTTTCGCTTAAAACAAATTTTGTACAACCTGCTTGGCAATGCCGTAAAATTTACCAATGCGGGCGAAGTAACATTTATAGTTTCTTCAAACGAAACAAACACTCATACAAACGAATTTACTTTTGAAATAAAAGACACAGGCATTGGCATTTCGCCTGAACAAATTAATAAAATTTTTAATGCTTTTGAGCAGGCTGCCGACAGCACACAACGCTTGTTTGGCGGCACAGGACTTGGTTTGGGCATTGTAAAATCTTTGGTTGAAATTCAGGGCGGAACAATTTCCGTGCAAAGTGAAAAAGACAAAGGCTCATGTTTCACTGTAAAAATTCCTTACGAGAAATCAACGAAGGTTGAGAATATGAATGATGAAAAAAATCTTTCACAAGTTTCATCATTCAAGGGAAAAATTTTGATTGTGGACGATGATGAATTTATTGTTCAACTCTTTTCTGTGATTGCGGAGAAACACAAATTACAATACATTTCCTTTTCGTCTTCGGAACTTGCTGCAAAAATGCAATGGGACGAAGGCATTCAATTGGTGTTATTGGATATTCGTATGCCTGTTATTTCAGGAATTGAGCTTTGTAACATTTTAAAACAAAAAGCAGAACCGCACGTTCGTTTTATTGCACTCACCGCGCAGGCATTGCCCGATGAGCGCGACCAAATTTTGAAACAAGGTTTTAACGACATCTTATTAAAACCTTTCCGCGAAAAAGATATTTTGAACTTGGTAAACAAAACGCAGCTCAAGGCTTCGGAAGAAGAATTGAACATGGAAAGCATTGAAGCCCTGTGTATGCACGATGAAAAACTGATTAAAAAAACATTAGACGTTTTTATTAACGACACTTCAAACGATTTAAAATTGTTGAAAAGTGCCGTTGAAGAAAAAAACGTTGAAAAGACGAAAAATTCCGTTCACCGCTTGGCTGCTAAAACAGGGCAGTTGGGCGCAAAAGCACTTTCGTTGAAATTAAAAATGTTGGAGAAAAGTTTAATGAAAGAAAATGTTTTTCCGAATGAAAATTTTTCCGACTTGTTTGAAGCAGTAGAATGTTTGATTAAGAAAGCAAAATTGTACAGAGAGCAAACTGATTTGAAAATTTGATGATGAATTAATTTGAAAATTAAGAGATGCTTCCTTCGTCAGCATGACCAAGCGAGTTAGACAAGTTGAATGAATGATTTGAAGCTAAGGCGGCTCATTTTCAAATTTTCAAATCAATTCATTTTCAAATTCATTTTACGCTTCAATTCCGTACTTCGCAATTTTGAGATACAACGTTTTTCGGTCAATATTCAGTAATTGCGCGGCTTTTGATTTGTTGTATTTTACTTCGCGCAGGGTTTTTATAATTAAATCCCTTTCATTCATTTCGTTCATGGCTTTTAAATCGTTTTCGGTGCGTTTTTCAATGCCAGAATTTATGTGAAGCATTTCGGCGGGAATATCTTCTTTGGTAATAAACTCACCACGAGCGATGAGTGCAGCGCGTTTCACAATGTTTTTTAATTCACGTAAATTACCGTGCCAGTCGTATTTTTTAAAAATTTGCAGCACTTCGCCCGACAAACTTTTCACCTGTTTGTTCAATTCTGCATTAGCTTCTTTGATAAAATGATTAACGAATAATTCCAAATCGCTTTTGCGTTCGCGCAGGGGCGGCATGTGAATACTAAATTCATTTAACCGATGAAATAAATCTTCGCGAAAGGAATTATTTTTTACGTTGGAGCGTAAATCTTCGTTGGTAGCGCAAATTAAGCGCACATCTACTTTCACTAATTTGTTTCCGCCAACGGGCTGAATTTCTCGCTCCTGCAAGGCTCGCAACAATTTTACCTGAATGGCATAACTCAAATTTCCGATTTCATCTAAAAATAATGTCCCGCCGCCGGCGCGTTCAAATTCACCTTTCTTATCATTCACCGCACCTGTAAATGCGCCTTTCACATGACCGAACAATTCACTCGCCGCCAATTCCTCTGATAATGCGCCGCAGTCAATCGCCACAAAAGGCTTGTCTTTTCTGTTGCTTAAATTATGAATACTGCGCGCCACATTTTCTTTTCCTGTTCCGCTTTCGCCCTCAATAATCACCGACATATTTGTTGGCGCAACCAATTCAATATGGCGTTGCAATTCCTGTGCGGCTTCGCTTATGCCTTTCACAAATTCTTTGCTTGTGTTTTCCGAAACTGTTTCCTGCGCTTGTTCCTGCAAGGTTTGTTTCATCACCGCCAGCAATTCTTCATGATTTACAGGTTTGGTAATATAGTCTTTCACGCCCATTTGCAAGGCTTTCACGGCGGTGCGTACATCGTGAAAACTTGTCAGGATAATTACAGGCACACGAATTTGCAGTTGTTTTAATTTTTCAATAAAGTCAAAACCGTTGCCGTCGGGCAAATTAAAATCCAATAAAATGAGCTGAAAAGAATTTGTTTGAAGCTGATTGATTGCTTCTTTTATTGAAGTGCGCACTTCAACTTGGTAATCATGTTTTTTTAAAAACCCTTGTATGAGCTGGGCAAACGCAATGTCGTCTTCTACTAAAAGGGTGTTGGTCATAGAGCTTCAAAATGTGTTTTTAAAAGTAAGAAAAAAATAAAAGCCGACATGTATCATATCGGCTTTTATAAAGAAATTAAGAACGGATTATTTTACGGGAGTTCCGTCAGCGTTCAATTTCACAACTTGTTTTTCTTCGCCTTTAGTCAAGGTTAATTCGTAGTGAGAAGCGTCGCCTGATTTAACCAAGAAAGCTTCTGCAACTGCAAAACCTTTGTAAGCATCACCTGCCAAAGTTTTTTTCACCGCTTCAGGAAGTTCTTCTGCTTTAACGGCAGTTTTTTCGTTGTCCATTGTAACAACAATAGCGTTGTTTACATTGATTGTGTTTGCTTTTACAGCTGTAGCGCATAATACCATGCCTAAGCTGAATACTGATAACATTACTTTTTTCATTTTTCTTATGTTTTTAAATTAAACTTGCCATAGATATATCCAAAACCATGCCAATAAAAAAAGAAAAATTACATCACTTATTTTCAGCGATTTAATTTTTTGAAATAAGAAACTGTGGAAAATTTTTTGTGGAGAAATGCAACAGAGTGGGGGAAGAGGGGGCATTTTACCTCTCTACTCCACCACCACTTTCTTCACGGTGCTTGCCCTGCTTGTACCTACATAGAAACTTTTTACGGAACAAAATTTAAACAGGCTCTTAATTTTCTTTATGTTTGAAGTGAAAAAATTAGTGCATGACGAAAAAAATTCTGCTTGTGGAAGATGAAACAAGTGTTGCCAATTTTATATGGAAAGGCTTGACAGAGGAGGGCTTTGATGTGTCGGTGGCGTTTGACGGGGCGGCGGGCGAAAAAATGGTGGCGGAGTCTGACTTTCACCTGATAATTCTTGACATTATGCTGCCCGACAAAAACGGCATTGAAGTGTGTGGGGAAATTCGCAAAAAAGGAATTACAACGCCCATACTTTTTTTAACCGCGCTGGGAACACCCGAAAACATTGTACACGGGCTAAACGCCGGTGCAGACGATTACTTGGTGAAACCGTTTAAATTTATTGAACTGCACGCACGGGTGAATGCCCTGCTGCGGCGAGCTGAAAACAACGCAGATGGAAACGCCGCTCCTGTTCACAAAAATGTATATACAGTTGCCGGGTTGGAAATAGACGATGACGCAAAAACGGTTACAAGAAACGGAACGGCTGTTACGCTCACCGCTACCGAATACCGCCTGCTGCTGGTGTTGGTAAAAAACAAAGGCAAGGTGCTGTCGCGGATTGATTTGCTGGAAAGCGTGTGGGACATTAACTTTGATATGGGAACTAATGTGGTAGATGTGTATATTAATTATCTGCGAAAAAAATTGGATACCGACAGTGAAAACAAACTCATTCATACCGTAGTGGGAATGGGTTATGTGTTAAAAGAAACATAAAAACATCACATGAAAACACAATCAAAAATTGCGCTCACGCTTTGTTTGTCAAACGTACTGATAGTGCTGCTGTTTGGCGGAGCAATTTATTATTTGCTGTATAAATATTCTTACACGGATTTTTATGAGCAGTTGGAAGCCCGCGCAAACATTGAAGCAAAATATTATTTTGAAACGGACAGATTAAATGCAGAAACAGAAAAAACGCTAAAAGAGCAGCACTACGAAAAGCTGACCGAAGAACAAGAATTTGTGGTTGAAATAAACTCCGAAGCCGACCTTGCCCCTGCTGCGGAAAAACACAAGCTGCCAAAATCTTTCTTCAAAAAAATATGGGCAGAAGGAAAATCTAACCTGCAAGAGGGAAGCCTTTTTTATGCAGGCATTAAATACGCACACGAAAACAAAACTTACCTCGTTGTTTTGTCGGCAAATAATTATTTCGCTTCGCACCACCTGTCGTTTTTGCGAAACATTATTTTCGGCGGCATAATATTTACCATTCTCATCACGGCTTACATTTCCATTTATTTATCCAAACATATTTTTGACCCCATAAAACAAATTACCGATGAAGTAAAACAAATAAGCACCGAAAACATTCACAAACGGCTGGAAGAAAAAGACAACAACAACGAAATAAGCGAACTTATTTCCACGTTTAACGATTTGCTTGTGCGGATAGAAACCGCTTTTGAAACGCAGAAAAATTTTATCAGCAATGCTTCGCACGAGCTTGGCACGCCTTTAACCGCAATTATTGGCGAAGCAGATGTGGCATTAATTAAAACGCGCACACAGGAAGAATACCGCGAGGCGTTGCAAAACATTTCGCAGCAGGCAGAGCGGCTTGACCAGATTACAAAATCACTTTTGTTTCTTGCACAAACGGGTTACGAGGGCAAGAAAATAACCTTTGAAATTTTCCGCACCGATGAAATTATTTGGGAAGTGAAAAAAGTAATTGATAAGTTAAATCCGCACAACAAAATTTTTATTGACTTGGCTTTGCTGCCCGAAGACCCGAAAAAACTGAAAATAAAAGGCAACAAGCAGTTGCTTCACCTTGCCATTGCCAACATTTTAAACAATGCCTGCAAGTATTCGCACAACAAGCCTGTTTCGGTGAGTATTGCGGCAAGCAACAATCAGGTAATCGTTATTATTAAAGACCAAGGCGTGGGTATTCCCGAACACGAGCTGCAATACATTTACGACCCTTTTTTCAGGGCTTCCAACACCCATTTTTTTGAGGGTTACGGCATTGGTTTGCCGCTTGCGCGAAATATTATTTTGCTTCACAAAGGAACACTCACCGTTTCTTCTGCCAAAAATGAAGGAACTACCGTGCAAATTAACTTTCCTTTGTTTCATGTGGCGTAAAATGGAAGTAAAACCACAATTCTAATCACATTCTAATCTCGTTCTTATGCCGTCTTAACTTTGTGCGCAGACATTTGCTGAAAGTTTTTAACCAAAAAATGTATAAGCGTATGTCTAAAACAATTTTAGTTCCTACCGACTTTCATGTAGAGTCGCTGAACATTCTCAAACTTGCTCTCGGCAGCAGCAGTAATCATACCGACAAGGTAAACGTTATTTTAATGTATTCGGTAGATTTAAGCAATTCCTTTCAGGATTTGATTTTTTATTCGCCGCAAAAAATTATCGGCAGCGCGGTGAAACCTGAATTTCAGGACGCACTGGCAATTTTGAAAAACAGGTTTGAAAAAACGATTGATGCGCTGCTCATAGATGTGTTTCACGGTTACAGCAACTCCGCATTTATCAACTTTGCCAAAGCCAAAAACGTGGACGAGGTGTTTATTCCGAAATCCTACAAATTCAATACATCAGGAAAAAGTTTCTGCCCTGTTTCGCTCATCAAAAAAAGCGGTATTCCATTTTGCGAAATGGATTGGGAGGTAAAAAACAATGTATCCGAAAGAAACCAATTAGAAACATTATTCAACAATCTAAATCCTGCATTATGATAAAATTATGGGGAATATATATCAGCTTTTTTGCTGTCGGAATAATCGGCTTTTTGCTCATACTTAAAGCCACGCCCAATACTGAAAAGAGAATATTGGGCGAGTGGAAAGAAATAAAGTGGGAGTACGACAAAGTAAACACGCGGCAACAAACAAAATTGGCGTTTATGCCCGAAGAAATAAAAGACATGGTGGGAAAACAGCTTATTATTCACGAAGCCGAAACATGGCTTTTTAACCCGAACGGTACATTGACCTTGTTTGGAAGAAATTCGGAAAAAACCGTAGAATGGCGGCTGAAAGGACGCGGACACATTTTGCAGTTAAAGCACACCGACAACCGAACGGAGCAATACAACATTGATATTTTAAACGGCAAAACATTGGTTCTGAATTTTGAATCGAACATGGAAGTGCGCGGCATTGCCAAACTCACTTTTAACAAATCGGGAGGCTAATTTTATGTTAAGAAAATTCAGCAATACACGCACACTTTCGGACAATATACAGTTGGGTTCGCTCACCGCTTTTTCGGCGGGCATGGCAAACATTGCCTCCCTGATGATATTTCTTTCGTTTTCGTCAAACGTTACGGGTTACTACGCCATTCTTGCCGCTGAACTCGCACAAGGCGAATGGTATAAAGCAGGCGTGGTAATGGGTTGGCTGTTTCTGTTTTTCACAGGCAGTTTTCTTTCTAATTTTATTGTTATCCATTTTAACAGAAAAAACCCTTATGTGGCGCACGCCACGCCAATTTTGCTGGAAATACTGTGCCTGTTGAGCGTGGGCGTGTATGGGCAATACTTTTACAAAGAAACATTGGTGGAAACCGAAGCCCTGCTAGCACTCATGCTCTTTGCCATGGGCTTGCAAAACGGACTTACGGCAAGCATTTCCAATTTCTCTGTAAAAACCACGCACCTTACAGGCACAACCACCGATTTGGCAATTCTGTTTTCTATGTTTACGAAAAAAGAATACCGCAACAACGAAGAATTGGCAGGCAAAGCCAAACTTTTGTGCGCCATACTTGGTGCTTATCTGTTGGGTGCAATTATTTCTGGGGTTCTGTATTTGCACATACAGTTTAAAGTATTTTATGTGGTGTGCCTGTCGTTGGCGGTTGTTATTTTTTACGATTACTCCAAAATCAGATTGAAGATAATGAAGCGGCTGAATATGTTTTGAGCGGTGTTCTTTTATGTACAGCCGTGCAATTGCACGGCTCTTGGGCATTTGTAGCTAAAGCAAAATACTTGCTGTGAGAAAGAAGATGATTTTTTTCATTGTTAATGTTATGGAAATCCTTTATAAATATCTTTTCTGTGGTCAAACACAACTTTCATTTTCCCAAAGCTTTCATTACCTCATTTCTGCTCATTTTTTGCGCGAACTTCCAATCTTCCACTTCCGCGTGACTCAATGCCTTTGCAGGCATACCAAGTTTTTTGGCGAGGCTCAGTAAAAAAGTTATGTCAGACTTTTTTCCAACGTTAATAAGCACAGTTTCCATAGTTCCAATTTTTAAAGTATTACAAATGTAAAATGTTTTGAGCTAAGCACAAATTATTTTCTTCTTACTATCCTTACCTTTACCGCCACAATGACAAAAAAATGAATAATACATTTTTTAAACTCCTAAATTTGCGCTTCTATTTTTATTATGGCAAAACGCGGAAATAACGGCAGTTATAAAATTGACAAATCGGATTTACCCAAAGCAAAACTTAATCGTGAGAATTTTAAAAAGTCGTTGCGCCTGTTTTCTTATCTCGGAAACCACACATGGAAATTTACGCTTGGCATGATTTTTTTGATTGCAAGTGCGGGCATTGGCTTAATTTTTCCGCTCAAGTCGGGCGAAATGCTGGGCTATATCGGCGAAACAGGCAAATCGGTTGAGGTGATACAATCAGAACTTATGAATGTGGGTTTTGTGCTGTTGTTAATTTTGGTGGCACAGGCGGTGTTTTCCTTCGGGCGCGTGTTTTTCTTTGCGCAGGTAACAGAAAATATTTTAAAATCGTTGCGCAAAGATACCTTTAAACAAACCGTGCAAATGCCCATGAGCTTTTTCTCAAAAAATCAGGTGGCAGAATTAAGCAGCCGCATTGCAACAGACATCAGCGTAATTTCTGATGCGTTTACCGTTAATATTGCAGAATTTATCCGCCAAGCCATTGTGGGCATTGGCGGTTTGGTGCTGTTAGTAATGAAAACAGACTGGGCGGTGGCAAAATGGTTTTTAATCATTATTCCGCCGCTTACCTTGTTTGCCATGTTGTTTTCAAAATACATTCGCAAATTTTCAAAAACCTATCAGGAAAAAATTGCAGAATCAAACGTGGTGGTTGGCGAAGCCTTTACGGGAATTGCCAACGTAAAAACATTTACCAACGAGCATTATGAAATTGCCAAATACGATAAAGTAACCAACGAGGTGCGCGACATCGGCATAAAATACGGCATTTTCAGAGGCTTGTTTTTTTCGTTTGTCATGGTGTTTGTGTTTGGCGCGGTGTTTTTTATTTTATGGCAAATGCTGTTTGCTTTAAAAGTTGAACACAGCATTACCGCCGAAGCGTTTGGAACATTTATGATGTTGGCGTTGTTTGTGGCGGCTTCGCTTGGCGGCTTGCCCGAACAAATTGCTTCTATACAACGCGCACTTGGCGCAACCGACCGCGTGTTTGAACTCATTGACGGAAACATTGAAGGCATTGATTTGCAAAAAGAAAATGTTGCAAGCAAACACACCAAAGGGCAAATTGAATTTCAATCCGTGTCATTTAATTATCCCTCGCGCCCCGATTTTGATGTGCTGAAAAACATCAGCTTTAAAGCCGAAGCAGGACAAACCGTTGCCTTAGTGGGTTCAAGCGGTTCAGGAAAAACAACCATTGCCGCATTAATTTCGCGGTTTTACGACCCGATACAAGGTGAAATTTTAATTGACGGCACAAACAGCAAAACCATGTCATTAACCGAACTGCGACAACAAATTGCTTTAGTGCCGCAAGATGTGATTTTATTTGCAGGCACAATACGCGATAACATTGCTTACGGCAAAACAAACGCCACCGATGCCGAAATTGAAGAAGCGGCACGCCAAGCAAACGCTTTTGATTTTATTTATTCCTTTCCCGATAAATTTAATACACTTGTGGGCGAGCGCGGCATTCAGCTTTCGGGCGGGCAACGCCAGCGCATTGCCATTGCACGGGCGGTGTTAAAAAATCCGAGCATTTTAATTTTAGATGAAGCCACCAGCAGCCTTGACAGCGAAAGTGAGCGTTTGGTGCAGGAAGCCTTAGACAAATTAATGATTGGGCGTACAAGCATTGTAATTGCGCACCGCTTGGCAACCATTAAAAACGCCGATAAAATTGTGGTGCTGCAAAAAGGCATGGTGCAGGAAACAGGCACACACGAACAGCTTATTCAAAACGAAGAAGGTTTGTACCGTAAGCTGAGCAAAATGCAGTTTGAGTTGAGTTGAGAAATAATGTATGGCAACAGCATTCACGGTTGTATGTCAATAAAATAAGGGTCGGTACTCAATTCGTATTTTTTTGGAAGCACTTTAAACGTATTCAAATCCACAAAATTTACAAAACCGTTTTTGCCTGCACATTCGCTTGTGTGGTGCGGTGCAGGACCATTAGCCGAAATATTTCTTGAAAGCACATACAGCAGTTTTTTGTTTTCATCAACGGCAATGCCGTGAGGTTCAAAACCGCATTGCAAATTGGTAGTGCTGTAATCGTTGGCGTTAATGCGCGTAATCCTGCCTTTTTTTCCCGAAAATGTTGTGCTGTCTTCGGTGAAACTCACAAAAAATTGCTTCATGCTTTTTGAATAAATAATCAGGTTTGGCGGCACACCCATAGGAATAATTGCTTTTACTGACTTTGAGGCAATATTAAAAATTCTTACTTCGTTTGATGTTTGACAGGTAACAAGCAAATCCTCGTTATTTGGTGCAAGAATAACATCGTGCAAATCCAAAGACGAGTTTTGATTAACGGGCATTCCGTTTTGCAATGAATACTGATGTTGTTCTGTAAACGCCGTGTCAATTTCGCTGATGTAATTGCCGCGTTGGGCGCAAACATATAATTTTGTGTCGTCTGCATTCAGCACAATGCCGTGCGGTTCGTGCTGTCCGCCGAGATAATGCAACAATTTTCCGTTTTCCAAATCTACGGCGGCAATGCTTCCGTTGCTTGTCCACGATGCGCAATACGCACGTTTACTGTCTTTACTGATAATAAACGTATTCCAGTCGCCTGCATCAACATTTCCCGTGCCTGCTGCCAAAGGCGTAAGCGGAATGTTTGCCACCAATTTATCATCGCTGCAAGAAAACTTTTGCATCACATTGTTATCAATAAATATCACATACCAAAATTTTCCGTCGGGCGAAACTCTGATTTGGTGCGGACTTTCAACACTTGCTTTTGTGCCCACTTCAATAAAACGGATGGGCAGTTGCGTTTCGGCATCAAACACAGTTACCACATCGCAACCTTGATTAACGGCGTATAATTTTTTGTTTGCCTGTATCACCTTTCCGTTTACATCGGGCGCACCTTTGTCAATCCAGTCTTTAATCAATTTAACTTCCTCACGCGAAAGCGGTTTTCTGTTTAAAGGCATGGTCGGGAAATTTTGCAAACCCAAATCGGAATAAGTATTAATGAAATAACAGAGCGAAGAATATTTGCTGCTGAACGGAATAACAGGCGAACCGCTGTTACTGCCCGAAAACAAACTTGTCCACGTTTCTAAATTCAAATTACCTGCCGCCGCCGCACTTGCGCTGTTGTGGCAACCCGACACCGCACAATTTTTGCTGATGATTGCACCAATTTCAGGCGGATAATTTCCGTAGTTAATTTTGCCTACATCTTTGGTGCAAGCAAAAAGAAAAATGAGAAATAAAAAAAGGAAATATGTGAGAGTGCGGTTCAAAAATAAATTCCTCTCAAAGGTAAAAAACAAATTGAGGCAATTTCTAAACTTTTAGTTCTCGTTGGTACTCACCAACTTATTTTCAACACCAATTTTCTTTTTGTAAGTTAAAAAATCTATGATTAAACCAAGTTCTTCGGTGGTTATTAAGGTATCGGGCAGGGCTGCTGAATGTTCCACACTTGTTCGTGAAAGCACATAGCCGCCTAATTTTTCTGCGTTAAAATCAGGAATGTATTCTTTGCGTTTTTCCGTTATGTTATGGCAACGCGAGCAATTAATAGTATAAAGCACCTGTCCTTTTTCGCAACGCTCGGCATATTGTTTTTTTATCGGTGCTATCATTTCTTCGGGAAACTGATATTCCGCTACTTGTTTTTTTACGGCGCAAGCGGCAAGCCCAATAAATAAAGCGAATAAAATGTGTTTGTTTTTCATAAAATAATTTTGCTTTGCTTTTGTCATGCTGAGGAAAGCGGCAATAATGCAGTGCATTATTGAGCGAGCTTGTGTGAAAGTAAAGAGATTCTTCACTATCGTTCAGAATGACAAACTTTATTTTTTAATATTCTCCTCCTACTTTTCTGTTATTTAAAATTTTGTTTTTTGATTTTGGTAATTCAGTTGGCGGCAATTCAAACATAATTTCTTCGTTTAAAGAATGAATAAACGCCAACAATGATTTCTTTTCGTCAACAGATAAGCGTAAAGAATCACTTTCTAAAGTTTGATTATCCAATGCCAAGCCTCTGCCCTGACCGCCTCCGGCATCGTAAAAATCTATCACTTGATTTAAGGAAGTAAAAATTCCGTTGTGCATATAGGGTTTTGTTTTTTCGGCGTTGCGAATTGTGCCTGTTCTGAATGCGCGCAAGGTTTCTTTAGCGGGATTGATAGTGTATCGTCCTTTATCTTCACTTAACGCTGAAACGGCAGTATCTTTCGGCGTTCCGAGCACTTCAAACTCCGAACCCACATAAGGAGGTTTTACGCCATTAAATTGCGGCACAAAATGACAAGTAGCACATTGGGCTTTGCTCATAAACACATTAAAACCTTGTATCGCCGAATTGTCAATCGTTTCCTGATTATTCATCGCTTTATCAAACGGAGCGTAATAGCGCGAGAATTTGCTGTAATACATGGTTAAAGCGGAAGCAATGTGTTCCATGCCCACTTCTTTTTCTTGCGGCGTAAACTTTAAAAATTTCCTGAAAGCAGTTTTATATTCTTCGCAGCTCAATACTTTTTTTACTAATTCTTTTTCATCACAATTCATTTCGTTTGGATTAGTCATTACGTCTTTTGCCTGCGCCTGCAAGGTGTAATGTTTTCCGTCCCACATCAGCAAATGATTGTAAGAAGCATTAATTAATGAAGGTGTGTTGCGCGGCAAAAATTGTTTTTTGTCAAAATGAAACGAAGTAGTTAAAACGGTATCGGTAAAATATTCTCCAGTTTTATGACACGAAGCGCAAGCACGCAAATTATTGCCTGACAAGATAGGGTCGTAAAACAATAATTTACCGATGCGTTCAATTTCTGACAGAACATCTTTATCGGCTACGCGCGAAAAAATGCCTTTAGTGTTTTGCCCCGTGTATAAATTTTTGGAAAAAATAGAAGTAGCATTTTTATTTAAACTGTAATCCATGTTGCTTTTAGTAACAACTTTATATTTACGAATAAGCCCCTGATTAAGCGCAAACAAAGGATTTACAAAGTCTTTGATAAAAACAAAATGGTCAAATTTTTCATAATCTTCGGGTTGCGCGTTTACAAAAGCAATCATGTTTTTGTACAAGTTCAAATATTTTTCATCAAGCTGTGTTTCCGAAAAACTTTGATTGAATGAAGCGTAAATTTCACTCACCTCATTCAACATCAAACGCAATTCGGGAATTATTTTTTCGGTGTCAGGACATTCAAATCCTGTGGTGTAAATGGCGGCGAGATTTAAAAGAAACAAACGGTTGCACAAAAAGAAATGATGAAATTCTTTTATGTGAACAACAATGCTGTCGGCTTCATAAACCTCCATTGCCTGAACAGCTTGTTTTATCAAATCTGACAATTCTTCTTTTTGCGGATTTTCTTCTTCCAAATATTGAAAAGCGAGTGTAAGCCCTGCACCATCGCGTTTATAAGGCTGTTCAAATTTTTCAAACACTTCGGTTTCCCATTCCACAGGCAGGGGACCGTTTATTTTTTTGTGTGAAATCGGCTCAAGGTAACGAAACCAAAAATCCGTTCCCTTCATAGCGCGGCGCACCAAGTGAATTTTCTCTTTCAGTTTTTCAATGTCTTTTTCAGAGCTTAAATTGCTTTGTTCAATAGTTGAAGCAAGCACCAGAATTTTGTTTTTTAAGTCCAGGCGTTTGGCGTGATATAATTCTGTGTATCCGTTGTGTCCGCCATTTCTGAAAGACATAAGTAAACACAAAATAAACAAAGCCGAAAAAAATATCAGTTTACTCCTCATGTGGTATGGGCAAAAGTATTCAGTTAAAGTTCGCTTAGTGTTAACTTTGCTTTACCCGTGTGTTAAACAATATTCCTGACGTTTAAGATTTGACAACTTTTAAAAAGTTGTCAAATCTTAAAAACAAAAAAGCCCCGCATATACGAGGCTTTTAAAAAAATTATCAAAAAACAATTTCTCATTTTGCAATAATCAACTTCTTCGTAACACTTTCATTTTGTTTGTTACGGATATTTACAAAATATATTCCGTTCGGTAATTCGCTTACATCTATTTGAGAATGTTTAGTTGTTAATGTTGAATGTTTAATAACCTCACCCAAAACATTTATTATTTGCAATTCCGCTTCCCCATTAAGCATTAAACATTCAACATTCAACATTCCGCTCGTCGGGTTCGGGTAAATCCTCAATTTTTCATTTTCAATTCTTAATTCGTTTACGCTTATGTCTGTCGTATCAATAATTTTCTCTTTCACATTCACAATCACCGTGTCCCACTTCAAGCTGCTGCACTCCAACTCCTGCCGCACAACATAAGTATGCGTACCTATGGGCGGTTTTACCCACATACCACTTATGGTATCTATGGCTGTTGTGCTTGGCAGCTTGTACCACACGCAACCTGTATCAATGGCAAAATCGTTTTCTCTGCCTATATACACGCTATCATTTAAAAATATGGTGGTATCTCTGCCTGCGTAGGCTTCTAAATCTATGGGTATGCAGGAAACGTCGTCGATACATACTTCTGTATATACGGTTGGTAAGTTAGTAGAGTTTATCATCAGAGTGTCCACATTATCGTTTGACAAAAAATTTCCTAACAGTAAAAATTTTTCTGTGCCATTGGCAGTGAACGTCCCCGTTATAGCAACCCAACTTAAAGTATCAGTAATTATATTCCCTTGAGGATTTTGTATTTGTGGTGTGATGTAGTCTAAAGGTATATTACAGTAATTAATTGTATCAATGCTGTTATCTCCAAAATACGCACCAAAGCCGTTTATTCCACAAGTGCTTTTATTAGTTATGTTTACATAAAATTTCACACAATAAATCTTTCCCGCTTGTAACGTTGATTTTAATAAGTTTTTTGGATAAAACCTCTCTGTATAAGGGATACCTGAATTAGGGGCATAAAATAGTGTCCAAAGATATGATTGCCCAAAATGTGGAAATTGATATGTTCCGCCGTTTACAGGAACTCGTCCATTACATACGCTTACTCCCACTCCCCAATCATTTATAGAGTTTATGCTTGTCCAGTTTTTTAGTACCATGTTTGGAACAGGACTATTTACACAGGTATAATATTCTTCAAAGCTTCCGTTATTAATATAGTTGCCTATGCGCTGTGCTGCGCTGCGCTGCGCTGTTAAGCAAAATAAAAGCACACCAAGTTGCATTAGCAACTTGGTGTGCTTTATAAAAACACAACTGTTATTACTTAGCAATAAGCAGTTTTTTAGAAATAGTTTTACCATGTTCATTAGTAATTGTGGTAATATAAGCCCCATTTATTAAGTGCAAATCCACAAAGCCAATATAATTTTCTGTTATTATTTGTTGTGATACAAGCACCCTGCCTGTCAAATCACAGATACGAATACTTAAGTTGTCTTTTTCTATGCTGCTTTTAACTGTAACTCTATTGCTTGTGGGGTTGGGAAATAAGTCTATTTGCCAATTTTCTGTTTGCTGAATATTTAATTTTTCATCTTGAGAA
>JAHBTI010000024.1 GCA_019638705.1 Bacteroidota bacterium | reverse complement strand
ACGTAACGCCGAGCGTAAATACAACTTATGTTGTGCAAGGCACAGGTACTAATGGTTGTGAAAATTCGGCGGCGGTAACGGTGTTTGTAGATGAATGTTTGGGAGTTGGGGAATTAAAAATTAAAAATGAAGAATTAAAAATTTACCCAAATCCGAATAACGGTGTATTTACCATAGAAACACAGGAAAATACGCACATTGTTGTAATGAATTTAATCGGACAAATTATATACGAACAAAACACAACATCAAGCAAAACCAAAATTTCGTTGAAAGAAATTGATAACGGAATTTATTTTATAAAAGCAGGAAACAGAATAGGGAAAATTGTGAAAGAGTGAAACGTGTAATTGCGTTTTGTGTGGCACGAGCTACAAGCTCGCGCCAGCGTGGGGGGATTATCTGTACGATTCTACATTGCTAACATATTTAATCAAAGAGAGTTTATCCTCTTTAAAGAAAAAATACAGATGGTCATATTCTGATAAAGTTGTGATGTGAATACAATTTATATCTTCTTTTAGTTTCTCTTTAAAATGCTTTTTAAAAAATCCATTTAAGAAAGTACTATAATTCATGCCTATCTCCACTTCTCGCAAAACACGAACTGTATTTGAATATAAACTAATTTCTTGCAAAGTTTTAGTTCCGTTTCTTGAATAAAATTTAAAAAAATCATCCCCCATTCTAA
Source organism: Bacteroidota bacterium (assembly GCA_019638705.1). Taxonomy (GTDB): domain Bacteria; phylum Bacteroidota; class Bacteroidia; order B-17B0; family Aurantibacillaceae; genus Aurantibacillus. The sequence continues at coordinate 49,654 of JAHBTI010000024.1, read as the reverse complement.
CAAAAACTATTGTGTCAATTTTTGTAGAATCAAAAGCATTGGTTATAGGCTCTGACGATATATTAATTTTCTTCGTTGATGAAATAACACTTTGATAGTTATTAGAAAATATATTTTTAAATAAATTATTTGTTTGCTCGTCTTCAACATAAAAATCCGAACAACTATCCAAATTGACTTGCTTTAAACTATCTGTTTCGACTTGTGTTTCTTTACCTTCATTTAAATTACATGAAAAGCACAAAGGTAAGAACAATGAAAACAACCACTTACTTTTCATTTTCCTTTTTAGCTGAGTTTTGAGTATCTATTGTTTTTTTCGAGCCATCAAGCATTTCAACAGTAGGCTTCTCTTTTCCATTAACAACATCTTGCAAGTCGTTTATTTTTTCTAAACTAAATACGTGAGCGTTTTTATTATCACCTGAAGATTTAAATTGTTTGCCAGTAAATTTTTCAGAACCATCTTCATTAAAAATTGCCTCAACATGTGCATGTGCACCATAAGAATTACCGGAATTACCTACTTCTCCAATTGACTGACCGTCTTCAATTTTATCACCGACTTTTACTGACATACTACCTTCTTTCATATGCGCATATAATGTAATAATACCTTTACCGTGGTCTACAACCACATAATTTCCCCATCCCCCACCATCATTTGCATTAGGGGCAACTTTGTAATTCCCATCTAAAGGATTATCCTTAAAGTTACCATCTCCACTTGTCGCTATTACCCTACCACCAGCCGCTGAATGATACGTTGACCCATACGCAGCACCTATATCAAGTCCTTGATGTGGCTTTGTTGAACCTCCAATAGTTCTCGATGTTTTTAAGTGAGATGTTATTTTTGTTGAGCCTGTAATCTTAGGCCAAGGAATATCACCAAGCTCATCACTAAATAAAATAGGATTATTTCTAAAGACAGCATAATCTGACAATGAAGGGTCTTTCTTAGGTTCTAAATTCCATCTTCTCCCTGTTCTTGTATCGTATTCCCAGAATTGTGCAGTATTGTGGTTTCCATTACCTGATATTTCGTCTGTCTTCTCCTGCCCGTTAAATCCGTACCTATAATTCGCAATATTAAACTGCCTACCCGCCATTGGCGCGCCAAAGGCATAGTAATCTTGTGCGTTTGCCATATCGGCAACGTAGCCGTCAATAACATCATCGTTGTCATAATCTATGGCTATTTTTTTGTCGGATATGGTGGCAAGCACATTACCCAAATGGTTGCTTAATTCGTAGCGTTTGTTTCCTAAATAATATTTGGTGGTGTCGGCAGCCGAAGTTGAGGCAGCACCTCCGCTACCTATCATTTCAATGTCAGAGTTAAGCATTCCCAACCGGCTGCTGCCGTAGATGTGCGCTTCGGTTAATCTATAGCTTAACATAATACCAAGACTGGGGTCATGGTCTTTTTTATACACACTTAATACATTACCCTGAGCATCGCGTATGTAATAAGTAGAATGCTCCCAATCGTTATTAGAGTCATAAACGTGTTTAGCAATGCGGTTACCCGAAGCATCGTAATCAAAAGATAAATTGCTTTTTTGGCTTCCTATTGTTCGGGTGATGGATTTTATTTTACCGCTTACCGTCCATTCTATGTTTTGTATCTCTTCGGCATCGTCTCTAACTAAATTGCCTATTTCATCAAAGCCATAGTTGTTGTTTGAATTAATGTTGTTTGGGTTAAACGTGCCTTGGTCGGTAATGTCCTGCAAATAAGCAGGTGTGCCGCTTACAAAATCGTTTACATGATACAATCGGTTGCGAAGCAATTTTCCGTTTACGTCTCGCTCGTAGTTATATGTCAGGGAATCCATTAATCCACCAACAGAGTCTCGGCGCACCTGTGTTTGAATATTGCCGTTGGCATCGTAAGAGAAAGTGTTGCGATATATGCTTGCAGTAGCATTTGTGTTTTGCCAAGAGTTAGCTGCGGTGTCTATGTTGTCATACGACCAGCTGCGTGTTAAACGGTTCAGTTGGTCGTAGCGGTAGCTGTTACCCATAGGCAAAGGCACAGACTCCAATACTGTACCCGAAGCATTGGTATCAATTCTGCTAATGGAAGTAACCATTGATGAGATATTACCATTAAACAAATTGCTGCTGCTGCTTAATAAATCTGAACCTGTTTTGTAGGATTCAAAGCGCGTGTTGGCATTATTCCACCTCATGTAATCAATGGCTTCGTAATCGCCCTGGTAATAATTAAGCGTGTATCCGAAAATATCTTTGGCAAAGTTTCCGTTAGGGTTAGCAAAACTTAAATCGCCATCGTTACCCATATCTCTGTCTTTTCTAAGCGTATTGCTGTTCACGCCTTTAATCCAACCTTGCAGTGTGTAGGCATAATCCACACCTTGCACCTGGTCTTTACCGTATTCTACCCGCGCTAAAGGTCCGTGGGCATAGTAGAAATATTTAGCGTCCACATCATAGTGCAAGCCATCACTGCTTGTTTCTACTTTGGTAATGCGGTTATCGGCATCATAAGAGTAGCGGTGAATAAATTGGTCAGGTTGATTAGGAGAATAAATGACCTTGTTTACTTTACCGCTGATTAAATCGTATTGGTAATCTATTTGTTTTATTTCTTCTCCGCTAACGCTAACTTGTGTATTTTCTTGCCACAGGGTACTCACGTTGCCGTGTATGTCATACGAATAGTGGGTAGCGTGATTGTAAGTTACATCGTTGTTGTCAAACAGGTCTTCGTAAGTAACGCTTGCTACACGTTTTCTCAGGTTGTTTTGAGTATAAGGTGAAACGGGCAAAATAACCTGCTCATCGTAATAGGTTTTTGTTACCTCGCTTCTTTGTCCCGAAGCGTTTATCCATGCCTGAAATTTAGTATCGTCAATGGTATTGGGGTTGTAATAGCCGTTTACGTTACTTCCAAAAATATTGTTCATGTCAGGCTCGCTGGTGCCCGCATTCGGGTTTTCAGGCGTTGTTGCATTGTTATCTAAGTATATAATTTGCCTATTTCCCATTTCTGATAAGGCAAATTTAAACAGTTTCTTTTGCTTAAATAAATAGAGAAACCTATTTTAAAACAAAGTTTTAAACCTCAGAAATGTGCTCATTTATATCCTGTTCTCTCGCCATAATTTTCTAACAGCCATAATTCTTCTATTTACCCTTAATTTGAGTAGTCCTTTGGAGGTTAGTCAAAGCCGTATTTGAGGTATTTGGCTCGTTTATGTTCACTAAATATAATCGTTCACGAAAACGTGAACAAACAGATATGGTGAACATAACTGAAAACCACCAAACTGTTCACTTTTTCGCTTCGTTCACGCGATAGTGAACGGAAAAAAAGAATGTAAAACTGGGAACAAAAAAGGTGCTTTTGAGGTAATTTATTTGTGTGTTTAAACTGAAAATTTCTATGAAAGCATTTCAGTAAAAAAGTGGACCCATGGAGTAAGGAATTGGAGTAAGGAATTGTTCAAAAATGCTTTAAAATGTAAAATTTTGAAACGCTGGAAGCCGCATAAACACTGATAGTTAAGGTGGACTCGGAGAGTTCGAATCTCTCCGAGTCCACTCTAAGGGAAGAAACTGAAAAACCGGTTTTCTTCCCTTTTTTGTTTTTCAAATTCGGTTAATAATAATTTATATCATTTTGAGTCATGTTGTTTATTTTTTCTTTTGACTCGTCACTTACCCTAATGTGGTTGCGGGTAATCCAAATGTTGAGGTGTTTTACAAAATCTTCTCGGTTGCCCATAAATTCCAAGTTTATTTGAACCGTTTTGAGGTTCTTTTTCATAAAGTAAAAAATGTTGTGGCGAAACTCTATTAAAACAATTTCAGAAGCAAACAGGCGCGTAAGTTTTGTTTCGGCAATCAGTAAATAATTGGCGTAAATATTTACAAAACAAAGCGATTTTTTATACTTTAAAAGCGTGATAATTGTTTCTGTAAACCCAATGGTAAGGCAAACAGGGTAAAGGTATTTTACGGCATTGCCCGATGTGTAAAGTAAAACGGCAAAGGAAAAAAATACGCCTATTTTTAAGGTTCTGAACATGACATAGCTGCCTGAAAAATACGGGTAACGCTGCACAGGCAAAGCAGCCTTGTAACTCGTATTCAAGTACTCGTAGCAGCTTAAAAAAATGTATGCGAGTGCGGCAAAGGCTTGTATGCCAAGCACCATTTGCCAACTTAAAGTGCCATAAAAATAATTAAGGGCACACAATGCCACAATGCCGATGAGAATTAAATTTTTTCCTATGGAAGCCAAAGCAGATTTCATGATTATATCTTACTGTAAAGAGCCAAATTACAGATTTTTTGCCTTACTTGTTTTGTAAAGGGCAAATTTTTAGGTGGAATGCTGTTTTTTTTCGCCGCGAAGCAAATCAAGCAGCGTATTCAGTTGCTCAACTTGTTTTTCGGTAAGCGCATTGAACAACTTTTTTGCCTGTTCGTCAATCAGGTTCAGTTTTTTAAGCAACTGTAATCCCGTTTTGGAAATGATAATGTTCACGTTTCTTCTGTCGCTTGGGCACACATGGCGTTCCACCAAACCCTTTGCAACCAATTTGTCCACAATGCGCGAGGCATCGCTCATGCGGTCGAGCATACGCTCTTTAATCAGTTTTAAATTGCTGTAATTTGGGTGCTGTCCGCGCAAAATACGCAATACATTGAATTGTTGCAATGTAATATCTGTTTTTTTAAACAGAGAAATATAATGGCTGTTGAGCCAATTGCTGGTGTATAAGAGATTAATCGCCAGCTTTTGCTGTGGCGATTTAAAATTTGTTTGCTGTATATCTTGTTCTAACGACATGAAAAAGAAAAAATCCCTCTGCGAATGTTTAAGTATTGCAGAGGGACTTCATTTTTAAATTGAAAAATTATTTTTGTTGGTTCAACTCAATGTTGATGTCCAATTTCACTTTTTCGCTTACCATTACTCCGCCTGCTTCCAAAATAGCGTTCCAAGCCAAACCAAAATCTTTGCGGTTGATTGTACCTGTAACTTTAAAGCCGTATTTCGTAGCTTCCCAGCCTTGACCTTTTACCACAACAGTTTTAGAAGCACCAATTGCAGTTAATGTAACTTTTTTGGTTACGCCGTGCATGGTTAAATCACCTTCCAGTGTGTAAGCGTTAGCACCTGCTTTAGCATTTTTTTTCATGCTTGTGCTTTTAAAGGTGATTTTCGGGAATTTTTCCACGTCAAAAAAGTCAGGGCTTTTCAAATGCCCGTCGCGTTTTTCGTCTTCGGTGTTAATGGAAGCGGCATCGGCAGTAAACTCAATGTTTGAGTTGGTAAAGTCAATGTTGTTTGAAGTTGCAGAACCGTCAAATACTTTAAATTTCCCTTCAACTTCGCTTACCATAGCGTGAGTTACCGAGAAACCAAGTTTTGAGTGCGAAGCATCAACTTTCCAGTTTGTTTGTGCAGTAGCGGCAGTCATCATCAATGCGGCTGCGGCTGTAATCATTAATTTTTTCATTGTAAAAAGTGTTTTAAAATTATTATGAGGACAAATGTATGTTATAACATTTAATGTTGAAACATCTTTTTTGTTAAATTTTTGTTATATATTGGAAATGAGTGCATTTGAAAATTATTTTACTGCCGTAGAAAACGGAAAATAAGTGAGTTTTAGGCAAAGCGCGTCTAAATAAGGGGAATAATTAATATAATAAGGTTTCTGGCTGTATGGTTTTACGCCCTCATTTTCAAAATTTGGTGCGCGGTTCATTGCTTTTTGATACAATAATGTCCAACTGTAAAATTGTTTGTTGAACTTTTTAAATTGTTTCAGTTTAGAAATACCAATAATTAAATTTCCTGTCATGTTTTGTCCGTTGTATCCCTTTCCCGCAACGGCAGAATATCCACGCTCATGCCCGCTCCGAATTTCTGTTGCAAGGTCGTAATCTTTTATGTTATTAAAACTAAAACTTGTTCCGAAAATAAATTTTAATGTGCTTCCGTTTTCGTTTGTTTTCAATTTGTAATGAACCAATAAAGGCATTTCAAACACTTGGTAGTTTGTTCGTACTGATGTAATTTCTCTTCCTATGTATGTATCACGTTTTTCAATAACAACTTTTGTTCTTCTTGCATAAAAATTAAAACCTGTTTCAAGTTCATACTTTTTATTGGCAATGTATAAGGCAGATAAACCAAGCTGTTTTCCGAGAGTAACAACGTTTGTCCATGAAGTAGGCGTGTTGTTTACACCCAATGAAACTCCAAACAAAATTTTTCTTTCCTGCGAATAGTTTTGAGTGCAATAAAACAGAAAAAACAAAAAAATAATTTTCGTTTTGTTCATGTATTATTTCCATTTAATGGCGTAACCTTTGGCGCAAGGCAATCCTCCCCAACCCCAGGCAATATAACCAAGTTCTACATCAATTACTGCATCTGCACCAATTTTCTTGGCGTTTTGTTTCATCTTCCTGATTATTTTTGAATTGTAAGTAAACACAGAACCCTGTGTTTCTATGTGCGCAATAATTTCATAGTTTTTGCTTTCGGGCGCATGACCCATGTAGTAAACAGGAACTTCGCCCTCTGTTGCGTGTAAAACGTACTGTGTTTCTGTGCAAGCACCCATACCCGCAATAACAACAATTGCCAAGATTTTTTTTAACCGCTTCATGTCTTTTTGATTTTTGTGTGATGTTTCAATAACGTTATCCGTTTTGTTTTATTGTGCTTTTTAGAATTTAGAAATTAGGATTTAGAATTTAATAATTAGAATTTATATAATCTGTACTTTTAATGCGTGCAGCACAAAATCATTTCCATACAACACATAAAGAAAACTTACAAAATAGGCGATGAAATTATTGAAGCCTTAAAAGATGTTTCGCTTACCATTTATAACAACGAATACGTTGCACTTATGGGACCATCGGGCAGCGGAAAATCTACCTTGATGAATATGCTCGGTTGTTTGGACAGTCCCACTTCGGGCGAATATATTTTAAACGGAAATTCCGTAGCAAAAATGAGCGATAATGCCCTTGCCGAAGTGCGCAACAAAGAAATCGGCTTTGTGTTTCAAACCTTTAATTTATTGCCCCGCGCCACCACGTTGGAAAATGTTGCTTTGCCTTTGGTGTATTCGGGCATGAGTAAAGAAGCAAGAAACAAACGCGCCTCCGAAGTATTGGAAAGCGTGGGTTTGGGAAACCGCATGAACCATAAGCCGAATGAATTAAGCGGCGGTCAGCGGCAGCGTGTAGCCATTGCCAGAGCGTTGGTAAACAATCCTGCCATTATTTTAGCCGATGAACCCACAGGAAATTTAGACAGCAAAACTTCGGTAGAAATTATGGGCTTGTTTGAAGAAATTCATAAAAAAGGAAACACCATTATTTTAGTTACGCACGAAGAAGACATTGCACTCCACGCGCACCGCATTGTTCGCCTGCGCGACGGCTTGGTTGAAAGCGACACACCAAATACAAAAATTACCACTTACAAAAACCGAATGGAAGAGTTTAATTAAACACAGAGACTCTGAGATACAGAGTTTTTTTTCTGTGCCTTTGTGTCTTCGTGCCTCTGTGCCTAAAATTGTTATTTTTGCGAGCAAATGAGAATTACCCTTCTTCTTTTATTTCTTTCTTTTTTTGCCAAAGCGCAAAAAGATAGTGCCATGGCTCTGCCTTTGGTGGGCGTTCACATTGGCGGACAAATGCCTTCGTTTGATATGGAAAAACGTTTTGGCGTAAACTTAAATGCAGGTGCTGCGTTTATGTACAAAACAAAAACCAATTTTATGTTTGGTTTGCAGGCAGGTTATATGTTTGGGCAAAACGTAAAAGAAGATGTTTTAACACAACTAAAAAACGCAGACGGATACATAACCGAAAATCAAGGTTATCCTGCCGATTTGCGGGTAACGGAGCGAGGCTTGGGTATTCACCTCACCGGCGGAAAAGTATTTAAATTTTTGAGTGCAAATCCAAATTCGGGTTTGTTTGTAAACATTGGCGCAGGATATTTGCAGCACAAAATAAACCTGTACGATGCGCAACAAACTATTGCAGCCATTGACAAAGAAATGAAATACGGCTACGACCGTTTAACGGCGGGATTGTCGTTAAGCCAGTTTGTGGGGTATTTATATTTGAGCCAAAACCGTTTGGCAAATTTTTATTTTGGTTTTGAATGTCAGCAGGCATTTACAAAAAGTTTGCGCAAACTCAATTACGATACAGGTTTGCCCGATACAGAAATGCGTTTTGATATGCTCACAGGTTTTAGATTTGGCTGGATTTTACCTTTGTATAAAAAGAAACCAAACGATTTTTATTACTACTAAATGTTTCCCTTATACACGCTTGTTGTTCGTTGTTACGGACTAATTATCAGAATTGCCGCGCTTAAAAATTTAAAAGCAAGGCAATGGGTAAGCGGTCGCGAAAATTGGAGAAAACAACTTTCAGATAAAATTTTAAAACTTAATTCCGATAAAATTGTGTGGGTGCATTGCGCGTCTTATGGCGAGTTTGAGCAAGGTCGTCCGCTGATTGAAGCCATAAAAGCAAAACATTCCGATTACAACATTGTATTGAGTTTTTTTTCGCCGAGCGGTTACGAAGCCTTTAAAAACTGGAGTGGGGCAGAGGTGATTTGTTATTTGCCTTTAGATACAAAACGCCATGCAAAAGATTTTTTAAACATCGTAAAACCCAAAACAGCCATTTTTATTAAGTACGAATTTTGGCTGAATTATTTATTTCAACTTAAAAAACAAAACATTTCTGCTTTTCTTGTATCGGCAGTGTTTAAACCGCATCACCCATTTTTTAAATGGTACGGAAACATTTTTAAAACATCGCTTCAAACGTTTGATAAATTATTTATTCAAGATGAGCAGTCGGGAAAATTATTACAAAGCATTGGCATAAGCAATTACGAAGTAAGCGGCGATACGCGCTTTGACCGTGTGCTGCAAATAAAAAACAATTTTAAGCCCATAGATTTTTTTGAAACATTTTGCAAAAATTCGCCTGTCATTGTTGGTGGCAGCACTTGGGCAAAAGACAATGAATTGCTGATTGAAACGTTTAAACATCTCTCTGAAAAAAATTTGAAATTAATTTTAGTGCCGCATAATGTTGATGAAAAAAGCATTCACGAAACCGAAAAATTGCTTCAAAAAAACAATTTGAATTATAGTTTGTACAGCAAAAATTTTGTTGATGAAAATACACGAATTTTAATTGTGGACACAATGGGTTTGCTTTCGGGCATTTATCATTACGCAACCGTTACTTATGTTGGCGGCGGTTTTAATTCGGGCATACATAATTGCTTAGAGCCTGCCGTACATTTAAAACCTGTGTTATTTCACGGCGGAAACGATTATCACAAATACAACGAAGCTGTTGAATTGTTGGAATTGCACGCCGCGCAAAATATTGAGAACGCAAACGAAGCAACAAAATATATTTCCAATTATTTGCAAAACCCAAATCAATTAAAAGACATTGAAAACAAATTGCAGGAGTATTTTTCTAAAAATTCGGGCACTACCGATAAAGTGATGAGTTTAATTAAGTGGTAATTTCGCTACTTTTGTTTAAAAATTATGAGTATAAAATATTGTACAAATTGTGGAACGCAACTGCCGGATGAACCATTAAATTATTGTTCATTATGCGGCTTTAAGCTGTCGCAGGAAACAAACGCCAATAAACAAGAAACAATTGCCAATAAATCTAATACAGGCGAAGCCACGCTTATTACACTTTGTATTTTAACCATACTCGGCTCTATTTTCGGCATATTAAAAGGATTGTATTTTGAAACTGCTTTTGATTATTCTGCTCCATATACGCGTGGGTTTTCCGATACCTATCCTATTTTTAATTTAAGCAGGAGCTTGGTTTATGTGTCCATTGTTTGCAATGTGGCAACATTAATAGCGGCTATATATATGCTGATGAGAAAAAAAGCAGGTTATGTGATATACATGGCAGCACAATCTATTAATGAAGTGGCTTTTATTTCTTGGCTTTCATACTCCATGTGGGGCAGCGTTCAAAAAATATTTATACCAACTGCGCTAACTTCTGTATTGCCGGCAGTTGTATTTATGATTTTATATACCATATTGGTAAAAAAATTATTAAGGTAAAATATCCGTTTACAATTTGCAAATAATCTCTGCCGCTTTCTCTAAGGTTTCATTTTTTTTGGCAAAACAAAAACGCAATAATTTATTATCTGTTTTTTGATGATAAAAAACCGATAACGGCACGGTGGCTAATTTTTTTTCTTTGGTTAAACGAATGGCAAGGTCGGTATCTGCTTCATCACTCATGTTTTTGTAAGACATCAACTGAAAATAAGTGCCGCTTGTTTTAAACGGAATTAAGCGCGAACCCTGCGTGAGTTTTAAAAAATAATCGCGTTTGCTTTGATAAAAATGTTTTAACTCGGTGTAATTATTTTTGTCGCTTAAAAAATCGGCGAGCGCAAGTTGTAAGGGGTGATTAACACAAAACACCAAAAACTGATGCACTTTTCTGAACTCTGTCATTAACTCTTTTGGCGCAGCCACATAACCAATTTTCCAGCCTGTGGTATGCACGGTTTTCCCAAAAGAAGAAACAATAATGGATTGATTTTTTAATATGGAATTTTTTGAAACACTTTCGTGTTGTAATCCGTCAAAAACCATGTGTTCATACACTTCGTCGCTGATGACAACAATGTTTTTTTCCGAAACAATTTTTTCAAGCTCTTTTATGTCATTCGCCGAAATGATTGTTCCGCTTGGGTTGTGCGGCGAGTTAATAATAATGGCTTTTGTTTTTGGTGTAATTTTTTTCCGCACATCTTCCCAGTCAATAGAAAAACCGGGAAAGTTTAATTTTGAAAAAATTGGCGTTCCGCCGTTGGCTTCAATGGCGGGTACATAGCAATCATAACAAGGTTCAAACACAATAACTTCATCGCCGTTTCTTACCAAAGCCGCTAAAGCGGTGTAAATACCCTGTGTTGCACCTGCGGTAATGGTAATTTCGGTTTCTGCATTATAATTTGCATGATAAGATTGTGAGATAATTTCCGCCACACGCTCGCGCAGTTGCACAGTTCCCGGCATGGGCGCGTATTGGTTAAACCCCTGATGAATGTAATAATTACTTAACTCTCTTAATTTCGGTGCACAGTCAAAATCAGGAAATCCCTGCGAAAGGTTAATGGCATTGTGTTCGCGTGCCAGAGCACTCATGGTAGTAAAAATGGTTGTGCCCACGTTTGGCAGTTTGCTGTGTAGTTGCATAAACGGCAAATATATCGGAAGTATCTGATTTAATAGGTAATGCAAAAGAAAAAGAAAAAACGCGGAGTTCTTGTTTTTTCTGTCATGTATATCTAAAAAAATACTACTTTTGCTATCCTCTTAAAAAGGTTCTGTGGCCGAGAGGCTAGGCTCAGCTCTGCAAAAGCTGCTACACCGGTTCGAATCCGGTCGGAACCTCCGAAAAAAATCCCCACAAGTAAAACTTTGTGGGGATTTTTTGTGTAGGGTGGTTTCAAATTTTTTTAATCGGGAAAATTTTCATTCCGCCAAAACAACTACTTTGTTTTTCAGCACTTCCACCACGCCGCCTTTTACGGTAAACTCCAACTTGTTATTGCTTTCTTCAACGAGTTCCACTTTTCCTGCTTTTAAAGTGGCAATCATGGGCGCATGGTCATTCAATACACCAAAGCTGCCTTCGCTTCCCGGAAATGTTGCCGATTTTACCGAACCTTCAAATAATTTTTTGTCGGGAGTTATGATTTCTAATTTCATGTTTCTATTTAAGATTTAAGAGGTCAGATTTAAGATTTTTTGTTCTCGACTTCGCTCGAACTGACAAAATCTTAAATCTGACTTCACACTTCTAACTTATTTAGATTCTGCTAAAATCTTTTTACCTTTTTCAATGGCTTCTTCAATAGTACCAACCAAGTTGAACGCCGCTTCGGGATATTCGTCCACTTTGCCGTCCATAATCATGTTGAAACCTTTGATAGTGTCTTCAATGCTCACAAACACACCTTTTAAGCCTGTAAATTGTTCGGCTACGTGGAATGGCTGCGACAAGAAACGTTGCACACGACGCGCGCGGCTTACTACCAATTTATCTTCTTCGCTCAACTCGTCCATACCCAAAATAGCGATGATGTCTTGCAATTCTTTGTAACGTTGCAATAATAATTTTACACGTTGTGCGCAGTTATAGTGCGTTTCGCCCAATACCGCCGCAGAAAGAATACGCGATGTTGAATCCAAAGGGTCAACCGCAGGATAAATACCGAGTTCGGCAATTTTACGGCTCAATACGGTTGTAGCGTCCAAGTGAGAGAAAGTAGTTGCAGGAGCAGGGTCAGTCAAGTCATCGGCAGGCACATAAACCGCTTGTACCGAAGTGATAGAACCTTTTTTGGTTGAAGTAATACGTTCTTGCATCGCACCCATTTCAGTTGCCAACGTTGGTTGGTAACCCACGGCTGAAGGCATACGACCTAACAGCGCAGATACTTCAGAACCCGCTTGCGTGAAACGGAAAATGTTATCAATAAAGAACAAAATATCACGACCGCCTTTGTCAGAACCGTCGCCGTCACGGAAATATTCCGCCATGGTTAAACCGCTCAACGCCACGCGGGCACGTGCTCCGGGAGGCTCGTTCATTTGTCCGAATACGAATGAGGCTTGTGATTTTTCCAATTCTTTGGTATCTACTTTGCTCAAATCCCAACCGCCTTCTTCCATAGAATGTTTAAACGCGTCACCGTATTTCACAATACCCGATTCAATCATTTCGCGCAACAAATCGTTTCCTTCGCGTGAACGCTCGCCAACACCTGCAAACACTGAGTAACCCGAGTGTCCTTTTGCAATGTTGTTAATCAATTCCTGAATTAACACGGTTTTACCTACACCCGCACCGCCAAACAAACCAATTTTACCGCCTTTTGCGTAAGGCTCAATCAAGTCAATTACTTTAATGCCTGTAAACAATACTTCCGTAGCGGTAGTAAGGTCTTCAAATCTTGGAGGCGCAGCGTGAATGGCACGACCGCCTGTATTATCAATGGTATTAATGCCGTCAATGGCTTCGCCTACCACGTTAAAGAGGCGACCTTTTACTTTGTCGCCTGTGGGCATTTTAATAGGCGAGCCTGTTGCAGCTACTTCCATACCGCGGTAAACGCCGTCGGTGCTGTCCATAGCAATGGTGCGAACGGTGTCTTCGCCAATGTGTTTTTGAACTTCCAATACTAATTTTTGTCCGTTTCCGCGAACAATTTCAAGAGCGTCTAAAATATTCGGTAACGAGCCGCCTTCCAAGTCAAAGCGAACGTCAATTACCGGACCGATAACCTGCGCAATTTTGCCAATTTGTTGAGACATATTAAATAATCTGTTTTTTTACGGGCGCAAAGATAGTGGTTTAATTGTAACGCAAAATGAAAAAAACGGGATTTATGAGATGATTTTTAACAGAACATTTTACAAAAAACAAAAGCCGCCAAATGTGGCGGCTTTTTATTTTTTATTGTAGTTTGACTATTGTACATAAGCGGCATTACCCGTAGCTGTTATCGCCAAAGCTGAGCCATTATCACAACAAGTACTACCCGGAGGTGGAGGAGAAGGAAAACAAGCCTGACCACAAGGGATATAATTAGGTGAGCCTGTTTTTGTAGGAGGAGCGGAAGCAAAAGACACCGATACTGAAATAGGATTGATAGCGCAGCCGCCGATAGCAGTTAAAGTAATAGTGATTTCATCGTATCCAGTAGCCCAAATAATATTTTCTACTGCCCCATTTAGCACATTAGCAGAACCACTACAACATGGTGGGTTAGACCCAGAACTATCATAAAACTCCCATGTAATGTCCACATCGGGACCACCGCAGTGAAAGGCAAGGCTATTGTAAAATGGAAAAGGTGACGGCTGACTTTGCACATTTTTGCCAAGCCCGAATAAAAAGAGCAGAAATACTGCCCATAATGTTGTTTGCTTTTTCATACTTAATTTGTTTTTAAGGATTAATATGAAAGCGAAGTAAACACATCACATTACGAAAAGCAAGTTTTTAACATTTGATTTTTAACACACTAAAGATTAAATTTGGCTATCCTAAAAACATATCTTGTCATGTTTAAGAAAAAAATCTTGTTTTTTGTTGTAGGGTTTATCTTCTTGCATTGTCGTGTTGCAGCACAAAACGAAAACACCAAGTGGTACTTTGGAAATCATGTGGCTTTGGATTTTATGACCAATCCACCTATTGTTTTAAACAATAGTCAGATGAATACAAGTGAGGGCTGCTCCAGTATAGCTGATGCCGCAGGTAATTTATTGTTTTACACCGATGGGGTAACAGTTTGGAATAAACAACACCTTAGTAATGGCAAATGGCTTAGGTTTGTTGGGGCACGCCTCATCAACACAATCTTCTATTATAATTAAACAACCAGGTAGTTCTAACTTGTATTACATATTTGCTATGGCAGCAGTAGGTAGCACAACAGGTTTAACTTATTCTATTGTAGATATGAATTTGGCAGCAGGCATGGGTTCGGTTACCATTAAAAATATTTCCTTAAACTCAGGTAGAAGCAATGAAAAGCTCACTGCTACCCGACATGCCAATAACATAGATTTTTGGGTAATGACACACGAAGGAAGTACAGACAATTACAAAGCATACTTACTTACATCTGTCGGAGTAAATACAACTGCTGTCGTATCTGCCATAGGAGAAGTTTTACCAATTAACATGGTTGGCTGCATAAAGTTTTCTCCCGATGGGCAAAAATTTGTAGATGCCAGGGCTTCTCCAGTGGCACTTGGTGTTTTCCCCTTTTTGGTACTGTACAACTTTAATAAAATAACCGGAGTGCTTAGCAATTCCCTATCCTTACCATCTGATGGTAATAGTAAATACGGCTGTGAATTTTCATCCGATGGAACAAAGCTTTACGCCTCTAATTATGGAATAGTACAATGGAATTTAAGTGCGGGTTCTAACTCGGCTATTCAGTCATCTTCTTTTGTCGTTTTTTCTGTTTCAGGCAGTAATGGGGGTGCTATGAGCGCACAATTAGTCCCTAATGGTAAAATATATTTTGCCGCTCTCAACTCTTTTTCTATTCACGTAATTGATAATCCCAATGTAGCAGGCGCGGGTTGTAATTTTGTTGCATTTGGGCAGCCTGTCTCGGCTGTTGTTACACTTACTAATGGCGGTACTACCACTTCATCATCTTGGTATGGTTTACCTAATAGTATGCTATCTTCGAGTTGTACTTTAAGTTTTATACTGCAAGGCAATCATGTTGTTTGCAGCAGTGGAAATATGACTAATGCAGGTGTTGCAATTCTTGCGGGAAATTCAGGCAATGTAAATTATTCTTGGACTAATGGTTCGGTTACATATACCACAGCGCAAGTAAATGTTTTGTCAATAGGTAACTGGACTGTTACGGCGACAGACAGCACGGGTTGCGAAGCAAGGGATTTGTTTACAGTTTCTCAAACTACAACGACAATAGATATTTTAGTTAGCAGTGTCAATTCTTGCGCGGGTAGTCCTGTTACGTTAAGCGCAAGCAGTGCAAACACTTATACATGGAGTAATGGGGTACAAATGCCAAGTATTGTTGTTTCTCCAACAAGCACCACACAATATTCTGTTTCAGCCACCGACCAATATGACTGCATTAGAAACAGCAGCCTTGTTACCATTGATGTTATGCCATTACCTCAACTTAGCGTGATTGGCAATTCTGTTATTTGTATTGACGATACTTCTTTTTTAACGGCAAGTGGCGCAACTACCTATACATGGAGCAACAGCGCACAAACACAAAGCATTGCAGTTTCGCCAAACGCAAGCACACAATATTATGTTTCAGGTTCAGATGAAAATGGCTGTGTGGGTAATATTCCTGTTACGGTTAGCGTTGTACCGCCGCCTGCGCTAACTGTAGGCGGCACGTTTACGATTTGCAGCCCGCAAATACTCACACTCACGGTTTCAGGAGCATATAGTTATTATTGGGAGTGGAATACCGCTCACGCCACATCAACGGCTATTATTCTAAAGCCAAATGTAACAACACAATACACCGTTACGGGCACACATAAAATTGGCTGCAAAAGCACAGAGGTTGTTACGGTTACCGTTGGCTGCGTGGGAATTGACGAGTTGAAAGATGAAAGTTTAGAGTTGAGAGTTTACCCGAACCCCGTTAATTCAGTTATGAATGTTGAGTTAAGAGTGATGAGTGAACAACAAGTTGAAATTTTTGTTTACGACATTTTAGGCAACACCGTCATTCATAACTCATCATTCATAACTCATAACTCTGCGGCTGCGTTGGACGTGCGCGGATTAAAAAGCGGCATTTATTTTATAAAAGCAGGAAATGAGGTGAGAAAGTTTGTGAAAGAGTAATTTCAACGGATTGTGGCGTAAGTGTAGAATACCCGTACTTTCCGCTTATGCTTGCCATTCAAAACTAAAAAATTCTACAATCATTGATTTTCTTAGGGCATTTAAGAACATGGTTTGCCGTTCAAAAATTTATTGAACGTAATAAAGTTAATCCGCTTGAAAATTTTGAATTGGATTTGAAAAAACTTTGGATAGAGGAAGAAGTAAAATCAGTAAGGTGGAATTTGATTTTAAAAGTGAGGATAAAATAAATTCCTTTTTAATATTTGTAAAACTGCTTACATTTAAAGTATAAAAAAAACTCAAAAGCCATTAAATATCAGAGTTTTACAGTGATTTCAATCTGCTGTGAAACGCACGAAGTATAAGGGATTGGGGGGAATTTGAGGTTTATTAAGGGAAATTCTAAATTCTAATGTCTAAATTCTAAATTTTTTTGTCTTTGCAAAATTATTGCCTTTGATTGTATAACAAATTTCACCCGTACAGTTTTTAAAGTTTATAATCCTGAAACTGCCGTTATTTTATCGATTTTTGCGCTGTAAATACCCTCCCACCCCCCCACCATTACTGCAATTTTTAAACATTCTACAAATTGTAGCAATACCTTGCCTTTTTTTGCCGTTACCTTTGTGGAGCAGAAAGCAAAAAAACACATAGAAACATAGAAAGTATAGTTTTAAAAAGATTATCTGCTTATGTGGTTAAAAATAATTTGTGTCATTAGCGGCTATAAAAACGTAACAAATAAAAAATATATATCATGGCAAAGAAAAACACAGAAGATGTAATGGAAGCGGAAGTATCTGCAAAAAAATCCGTGAACTCCGAAAAACTAAAAGCATTGCAACTTACCTTAGATAAGTTGGAAAAAACCTACGGCAAAGGCGCAATTATGAAATTGGGCGACAGTCAGGTGGAGCAAGTGGAAGCCATTTCCACAGGTTCGCTCGGGTTGGACATTGCGCTCGGTATCGGCGGCTTGCCCAAAGGTCGCGTGGTTGAAATTTACGGACCTGAATCTTCAGGCAAAACCACCTTGGCAATTCACGCCATTGCCAACGTGCAAAAAGCGGGAGGCATTGCTGCCTTTATTGACGCGGAACACGCTTTTGACCGTTTTTATGCCGAAAAATTGGGCGTGGACACAGGAAGCCTTTTAATTTCTCAACCAGACAACGGCGAGCAGGCTTTGGAAATTGCCGATAATCTTATTCGCAGCGGCGCGGTGGATATTGTAGTGATTGACTCGGTAGCGGCACTTACGCCAAAAGCAGAAATAGAAGGCGAAATGGGCGACAGCAAAATGGGTTTACAAGCGCGTTTGATGAGCCAAGCTTTGCGCAAACTCACGGGCACAATTAACAAAACAGGCTGCTGCTGTATTTTCATTAATCAGTTGCGCGAAAAAATCGGCATTATGTTTGGTAACCCTGAAACTACCACAGGTGGAAACGCGCTTAAATTCTATGCTTCGGTGCGCTTGGATATTCGCCGCGTGAGCCAGTTGAAAGACGGCGACGTGGTAGCGGGAAATCATGTGCGCGTAAAAGTGATTAAGAATAAAGTTGCACCGCCTTTCCGTCAGGCAGAATTTGACATCATTTTTGGTGAAGGCATTAGTAGAGTTGGCGAAATTATTGACATTGGCGTTGAAAAAGGCATCATTAAAAAAGCAGGTTCTTGGTTTAGTTACGATGATACAAAATTGGGTCAGGGTCGCGATGCAGTGAAAGCTTTGTTTGCCGAAAACCCTGATTTGGCGGGGGAAATTGAGTACAAAATAAAAGAGGTTTTATCTGCCGAAGCTGCGCCTGCGGAATAATCCGTTTTTTGTTTGAGAGATTTGTTGTACAAAGCCGTTTCGTTTTTACGAAACGGCTTTGTACTTTTATGGCTTTGTTGGCGGAAGTTTTGGAGGGGTTTAAAAAATGATAAAATGAAAATTAAAGTTATTATTGTTCTATTCTTTTCTATTCTGCTATACAGATGTTCTACAAACAAAAATCATGTTCAAAAATGTAGTTTTGAGAAGATAAATTTTATTCAAAACTCAAAAAAATTAGAATATACAATACTTATGTATCAAGTGATAGATACTACTGTTATTCAAGAAAATGAAAATAGATGTGATACATGTCCAATAATATCACCATTTTATACGGCTTATAGAATTGATTTGGAACTAAGTAAACAGCAAGAAAAAAGGATTAAGCTAATTGATAAGACCTGTTGGCTAAAGTTGTTAGAAAATGATAGTTCAGATTGGGCAGCAAATTTGGTTTTATATTACATGACTAAAAAAAATGCTTTCATTTTTTTTGCAGGCGATATTAAAATGGAGAGGTGGAAAGAATATTACAAACAGGAAGATGTAAAATATTGGAAAGACAATTTAAAATAGAAGTGTAGTTTTTTTGTTAAAGATTAGAGAGGTTAAAAATGAAAAAATATTTTATTTGTGGCATAGGCACAGACGTTGGTAAAACGTTGGTTTCGGCAATTTTAACCGAAGCCTTAAAAGCCGATTATTGGAAACCTGTACAAACAGGCTCTTATGAGGGAACGGACACACAACAAATTTCAGGATTGATTACAAACCCGAACACAGTTTTTTATAGAGAAACCTATTTGTTTGAACACCCCTCATCGCCACATTTGGCAGCAGACAAGGAAAACACGGAGATTGATGTTTCAAAAATAAAATTGCCCGAAACAAAAAACAACATTTTAATTATTGAAGGGGCAGGTGGTTTGCTCGTTCCGCTTAACAAAAAAAATTATGTGATTGATTTGGCAAAACAGTTTGATGCGGAAGTCATTTTAGTTTGCAGAAATTATTTGGGTTGCATTAATCACACCTTGTTGAGTATGGAATATTTATTGAAACACAATTACAAAATAAAAGGCATCATCTTAAACGGAAAGTTTGAGCCTTTGGTAAAAAAAGCAATTGTAGATTTTTCGCCAATTCCTGTGTTGGCAGAGATTGAAGAGTTGGAGCAAATTTCAAAACAAAACATTTCCTTGCAAGCGCAACGCATAAACGTGAAATTATTTTTATGAGCATTGAAGAAAAAGACAAACGTTTTGTGTGGCATCCTTTTACGCCGCAACTGAACGCAAAACCAAACATTAACATTGTTCGCGGAGAAGGCGTTTATTTTTTTGACGAGCAAGGCAACAAATACATTGATGCTATTTCAAGTTGGTGGGTGAATTTGCACGGACATTGTAACCCTTACATTTCAAAAAAAGTGAGCGAGCAATTATTTCAATTAGAACACGCGATTTTTTCCGACTTCACCCATGAGCCTGCAATTACTTTAGCAGAGCGGCTTTTAAAACATTTACCAAACAATCAATCTAAAATTTTTTATTCCGACAATGGCTCAACTGCGGTGGAAGTGGCTGTAAAAATGGCTTTGCAATATTGGCACAACAAAGGTGCAAACAAAACAACGTTTATTGCTTTTGAAAATGCCTATCACGGTGACACATTCGGCAGCATGAGCATTGGCGAACGGAATGTGTTTAACAATGCTTTTGAAAAATTGTTATTCAACGTAAAGCGTATTCCCACGCCAAACGCGGAAAATTTTCACGACGTAAAAAAACAATTTTTGGAATTGATACACGAAAACCCTGTGGCGGGATTTGTGTTTGAGCCTTTGGTGCAAGGCGCGGCGGGAATGTTGATGTACGAAGCAAACTATTTAGATGAATTAATTTCCATTTGTAATCAACACAATGTTATTACCATTGCCGATGAAGTAATGACGGGTTTCGGACGCACAGGAAAATTTTTTGCCAACGATTATTTGCAGCACAAAGCAGATATTATTTGCATGAGCAAAGGTTTAACGGGCGGTTACATGCCTTTGGGTGCGACAAGCTGCGCGGAATTTATTTACCAAGCCTTTTTGGTGGACGACAAACGCAAAACTTTTTTTCACGGACATAGTTATACTGCCAATCCAACCGCTTGCAGTGCGGCTTTGGCGAGCTTGGATTTAATGGAAGATGAAAAAACTTGGCAGCAAATCAGCATGATTGAAACGCAACATCAACTTTTCAAAACAAAAATTGAAAAGCATAAGCGTTTAAAAAATGTTCGCCAAACAGGAACGATTTTAGCCTTTGAATTAAAAACCGAAGAACACACACATTATTTAAACCGCGCTTCCGAAAGCATTGCCGATTATTTTTTGAAACGCGGCGTTTTGCTGCGCCCGCTCGGAAATATTTTTTATATCATTCCGCCTTATGTTATTACAAAAGAGGAATTGCAATGTATTTATTCGGCGATTGAAAGTTTTTTAGAGAGTTAAGAAACTGTTTGAATTTTAGTTGATTTTTTTATTAGGGGGGGTATGTCATTCTGAGGAACGAAGAATCTAAAATACAGAAAGAGATGCTTCCTTCGTCAGCATGACAAGTCGTTCTATAGCATTTTTCTGAGATAAAATTTAAACAGTTTCCGGCAATCTTCAAATTAATTCATTTTCAAATATTCAAATCATTACTTTTAACCTTGTGATGAAGTTGTTTAAAGTCCAATAAAGAATTGTCAGTTCGGGTAGGTTTGCTGCCTCTTTGCAAACCTTATCGAGAACTGAAGCGGTAAAATCACTTCTCGATACGCCTCCTATTGTCGGCTACTCGAAGTGACAAAGGATACGCCTCCTATTGTCGGCTACTCGAAGTGACAAAGGATACGCCCTCATTCTTCGGGCTACTCCAAGTGACAGGGGACTTTAGACAACTTCGATAAATAAAATTGTGATATGATGAAAGAAATTGTACAAAGACTTCAATATCTGTGTGAAATAATACCGCCTTTGCTCTTAAAAATTGATGAGCATGATTTTTCCGCAAAACCTAATCCCGAAAAATGGAGCAAAAAAGAAATTATGGGACATCTTATTGACAGCGCAACAAATAATCACCACAGAATTGTGAGAGGGCAATTTGAGCAAAAACCCGAAATTACTTACGATAACCATACATGGAATAACGGCAATCATTATCGGGATATTGACGGAAAACATATTGTCTTTTTTTGGACTGCTTACAATAAACATTTGATAGAAGTAATAAAACACATTCCGCAACATAAGTTGATGAATGAGGTTAGAACAGGAGAAAAAGGAGAAAAAAATACGATGACAATAGCCGTTCTTATACAAGATTATGTTGAGCATTTGGAATATCATCTGCGGCAGGTTGTAAGCTATTCATAATAAATCCAATGAAAAATGACAAAAACAATTTTTTAACCTAAAAATCTCATTAAAAACTTTGTTTCTTACTTATTTTTTATAATATTTGCCGACACAATAACGAGTAGTTTTTCTACTCACAGGGTTATGATAGAAACGCTCATATCTTCTAAAACGAGAATTAAGTTGTTGCTCAAATTTTTCCTGAACAGCAAAAACACCGCCTATTTGCGTAACCTTGAAGATGAATTTGACGCCTCAACCAACGCTATTCGCCTTGAATTAAACAAATTTGAAAAAGCGGGGTTTTTGCTTTCGGGTAATGAAGGCAATAAAAAATTATTTTCCGCCAACACCAAACACCCTTTGTTTCCTGACATTAACAAAATTGTTTTGAAAATGACAGGCATTGAATATGTAGTGGATTACATTGTGCAACACATCGGCGATTTGGAAAAAGCATATTTGGTGGGTAAATTAGCGAAAGGACAAAACACCGACATTATTGATGTAGTGTTGGTGGGAAATAAGATTAATCAAACATTTTTATTGGAGCAAATTAAGAAAGCAGAAAAAAAGATTGGCAAAAAAGTGCGTTATGTAATTTTTTCTGTTGATGAGTTTAGTGTAAATAAGATTAAAGAACAAGATATGCATCCGCTGTTATTGTGGAGTAAAAGCCCCTCTCAACCTTCCCAAAAGGGAGGAGCGTAGTGTTGGGCTTTTAAATTTTGATTTTTGAATGAAAACTTAGTAATGTGGCTGAGGTGGCGAAGCCGTGAGAAAGAAGTAAGAAATAAGATTTAGGATTTAAGAATAAGAAACTTTTAAATTTTTACTTGGAAATTTTTAACTTAAATAAGCAATGGTATGTTTTGTATGTAAACGTTCGGCACGAAAAAAAAGTCTTTGAAAAGTTTGTGGAGCAAGGCATTGAAAGTTATGTTCCCATAGTAAAAAATGTAAAGCAATGGAGCGACAGAAAAAAAACGGTGGAAGAACCTTTATTTACGGGGTATGTGTTTGCAAAATTGTTGCCACACGAATTAGATAAGCCACGTTATGTAGCTGGCGTTATAAATTACCTTTCATTCGGAAAACAAAAAGCCACAGTAAAACAAAGCGAAATAGACAGTTTGAAATATTTGATTGAAAAAGGATATTCGTTAAGTACAAATTCAGAAAATATACAAGTCGGGGCAAAAGTAAAATTGCTGCTTTCCGCGTTTAAAGATGAAGTGGCAACCGTTCAAAGTATAAAAGATGAAAACGCGGTTGTATATTTTGAAAGTTTAAATCAATTTATAAAAGTAAAAACACCTGTAAGTGCCTTGCAACAGGTAAAATAAAAAAACATGAACACAGAAAATCAAGCATGGGATTTAGTGATTGAACCAAAAAGCAAATGGTACGATTTGCGCTTACAAGAAATTTTTCGTTACAAAGATTTATTGTTGCTGTTTGTGAGGCGTGATTTTGTTTCAGTATATAAACAAACTATTTTAGGTCCACTTTGGTTTTTTATTCAACCCATTATTACCGCTTTAACGTTTACGGTTATCTTCGGTAACTTAGCCAACATTTCTACCGACGGCTTGCCGCAAATTTTATTTTATCTCTGCGGTATTACCTTGTGGAATTATTTTTCAGACACACTCACCAAAACTTCCGAAACCTTTACAGCCAATGCCAATATTTTCGGTAAAGTTTATTTTCCAAGAATGATAGTTCCTTTGTCGGTTGTGGTTTCTAACCTGATAAAATTAGGCGTACAGTTTTTGTTGTTCATTGCTATTTGGATTTATTATTTGCTTAAAGGAAATACCATTCACCCAAATGCAGCCTTGTTGCTTGTTCCTTTTCTTATTATTCTTATGGGATTTTTAGGTTTGGCATTCGGTATCATCATTTCATCTCTCACAACCAAATACCGCGACTTAAAATTTTTGGTTGTATTCGGAGTTCAGCTGATGATGTATGCTTCGCCCATTGTTTATCCTTTATCCACAGTTCCCGAAAAATACAAATGGCTGATTGTGGCAAATCCCGTAACAAGCATTATAGAAACGTTTAAATACGCTTTTCTTGGCGTAGGCGAATTTCAATGGACGTATTTAGCTTACAGCACAATTTTTACCTTGGTTTTATTTTTAATCGGATTGGTTATTTTTCACCGGGTTGAGAAATCGTTTATGGACACGGTGTGATTAAGTTAAAAGTTTTGAAATGAAAAAAGAAATGCAACAAAACAAGCCGATAGAAGCAGGCTTATCTCCCCATTTATTTTGGGATGTGAATAAAGAAAATTTGGATTGGGAAAAAAATATCCGAATGATTGTGGAAAGAGTGATAGAACGCGGAACGTATAAAAATTTGTTGTTAATAGAAAACATTTATGGCAGAGAAAAATTGGTTAATGTAGTCAAGCAAATTTCTTACATGAATCCAAAAGATATAATGTTTGTTCATATTTATTACAATATTCCGTTAGAGCAACTGAAATGCTACACAAAGAAACTGTTGAACCAAAACTTTTCGAATTGATAAAACATCTTTGTTCAAAAAACGAACTAAGTTCTTTTGTCTTGGTGGGAGGAACAGCTATGTCATTACAAATAGGGCATCGTAAAAGCATTGACATAGATTTGTTTTCAAGTGAGCCTTTTGATGTTGATGAAATGTTTTCTTTTTTGGAATCAAATTATGATTACTACAATGAAGTACTATTAAAAAACAGTTTGATGGGGAGAGTTGACAGCATAAAATTAGATGTTATCACTCATCAATACAAATGGTTGAAACCTGCCTTAACTATTGAAGGAGTAAGAATGGTGAGTTTGGAAGACATAGCTGCCATGAAATTAAATGCCATAATGGGAAATGGCAGCAGGTTGAAAGATTATGTGGATATAGCCTATTTGTCGTCTGTTTTTTCATTACAACAAATGTTGGGTTTTTTTGAAGAAAAATATCCTCGCAACAATTCGCTGATGGCTTTTAAATCATTGAGTTGGTTTGAGGATATTGATTTTGGCGTGGAAGTGTTGTATATGGATAAAAAAATGAATTGGGGTATTATACAAAAACGTATTTTAGAAATAATACATAACCCGCAACAAGTGTTTAATTCTTTATGAGCAACACAGTTTTAAAAGTAGAAAACGTTTCCAAGCAATACCGCTTAGGACAATTGGGTACAGGCACTATTTCGCACGACCTAAACAGAATGTGGGCAAGGTTACGCGGCAAAGAAGACCCTTATTTAAAAGTTGGCGATACGAATGACCGCAGCAAAGCGGGTGGCAGCGATTATGTATGGTCGTTAAAAGACATCAACTTTGAAGTTAAGCAGGGTGAAGTGTTAGGCATTATCGGAAAAAACGGTGCGGGAAAATCTACTTTGCTGAAAATTTTATCGCAAGTAACAACGCCTACCACAGGACAAGTAAAAGTAAAAGGGCGCATTGCCGCTTTGCTAGAAGTTGGCACGGGCTTTCATCCGGAATTGACCGGACGCGAAAATATTTTTTTAAACGGTGCCATTCTCGGCATGACCAAAGCCGAAATAAAAAGTAAGTTAGATGAGATTGTTGATTTTAGCGGCGTAGCAAAATATCTAGATACGCCCGTTAAACGCTATTCATCAGGTATGATGGTACGTTTAGGTTTTGCTGTTGCTGCACACTTGGAACCCGAAATTTTAATTGTAGATGAGGTGCTTGCAGTTGGCGATGCAGAGTTTCAAAAAAAGTGTTTAGGTAAAATGAAAGACGTAAGCGGGGAAGGAAGAACAGTGTTGTTCGTAAGTCATAATATGGACATTATCACAAATCTTTGCAACAAAGGATTATTGCTTCAACAAGGAGAAATTTCATCGTATGGAAATATACACGAAACCGTAAATAAATACTTACGAAGCGGCAGTTTACAGGCAAAAATAAATTTGGAAAGTCGGAAAGATAGAGTTGGTAATGGTGAACTTAGATTTAAAAATGTAGAACTTTGTTTAAACGGAATAAAGTCTAATACATTTAAAACCGGATCAGATTGTAGTTTTATTTTCTCGTTTTCTTCGGATAGTAAAAGAGAAATACAATCATACTTATCTGTTGTTGTGTTTGACAGTTCGGGAAAAAGAATAATTTCTTTTGCTAGTGGATTAAACAACAGTAAGATAGGCGTGTCTGCTGATAAGAAAATAGAAATGAAAATAGAAAAGTTGGCATTAGCTCCTGGTAAGTATATGTGCAATTTCTACCTCGATGCTGACCCGAAAAGTTTAATAATTATAGATAAAATACACAATGCTTTTGAATTGACAGTTGAAGAAGGAGATTATCATGGTTTTGGCTCATGGCATGGAATAGGAATAGATGTTTTTTTTAGTAATTTTTCAATAAATTCATATGAATCTAAGTATTAAAGGGGTGTTTTTTTTATTGACACACCCATATCAAATTCTTATTCGTTTGCCTTTTTTTCGTTTTATATTAGAAACAAGAGATACTCAAACGCCCATTACATTTAAAATGTGGTATAATCAAAAAATCAAGGGGAGTAATAAAAAAGCTTACTGGCCAATGCATCCGTCGAGTTTGGTTACTAATCCTACTAATGTTTATTGTGGTATTGAAACCTGTCCCGGATACATGCCGGGATGTTATATTCAGGCAACTGGTAAAATTTACATTGGGGATTATACGCAAATAGCGGCTAATGTAGGGTTAATTACCGCTAACCACGATATATATGAGAATAGAAAGCATATAGATAGTAAGGATATTCATATTGGTAAATATTCATGGATAGGAATGAATTCCGTGGTATTACCTGGGGTAACACTTGGTGATTATACTATTGTTGGTGCTGGTTCAATAGTTGCTAATTCTTTTTCTGAAGGCTATGTAGTTATTGCTGGTAATCCTGCTAAGGTTATACGACATCTTGACAGAAAACTGTGTCGTCCATTCAAAAGTACCTATGAATATAATGGATACATAAAATCTGACTATTTCAAAAATTTTCGGAAGAAGTCGTTAAAAGTTTAATTATATACAATGAGTTCATATCAAATTTGTTCACGCTGTGTTTACGATACAAGCATTGAAGATATTTCTTTCACTGCCGAAGGATTGTGTAGCTATTGCCAAAAGTATGACAACCTTGCCCGTAAATACATTAACATTCCAAAAGAAGAAAAACAAAAACAGTTAAATGTTATTCTTTCAAAAATAAAACGCTTAGGCAGAAATCAAAAGTACGATTGTATTTTAGGACTTAGCGGCGGAGTGGACAGCTCTTATTTAGCATGGCTTGCCAAAGATTTAGGACTGAGACCCCTTGTAGTACATTTTGATAACGGTTGGAATAGTGAACTCGCTGTAAAAAACATTGAAAACATTGTTACAAAATTAAATTACGATTTAGAAACCTACGTATTTAACTGGGAAGAATTCAAAGACCTTCAACGTGCCTATTTTAAAGCGGGCGTAGTAGATATTGAGGTGCCAACCGATTATTTAATATTTGCCGTTTTAAATAAACTGGCGGCGAAAAAAGGAATTAAATATATATTGAGTGGCTACAATTATGCTACCGAGTTTGGTATGCCAAAAGGATGGAATATTTCTAATAAGTTTGATAATAAAAATCTTGAAGATATACATAAACGATTTGGGAAAATAAAATTAAAAAATTTTCCAAAATTTGGGAGGTATCAGATTTTTTATTACCAAAATATACTTGGTATTGAAACTGTGCCATTGCTCAATTACATTGAGTATGTGAAAAAAGATGTGAAGCATTTTATTTCCAAAGAACTTGATTGGAAAGATTATGGAGGTAAGCATTATGAAAGTGTGTTTACGCGATTTTATCAGGGGTATGTATTGGTGAAGAAGTTTGGAATAGATAAACGTAGGGCTCATTGGAGTGCCTTAATATGTAGTGGACAAGTAACTCAAGAAGAAGCATTAGAAGATTTGAAAAATTCACCTTACGACTTGGAATTACAAAAACAGGACTTTGAGTATGTGGCGAAAAAACTTGATTTTAGTCAAGACGAGTTTAATGAAATATTAAAAGCTAAACCTGTGCCGCACAGTTTGTATGCAACAGAAAATCCAAATGATTTTTCATGGAATTTTTTCAATGCCGTTATGAGTTTCCCTGTAAGGATAAGGCGTAAACTACGCCATATAGGAGCAACAGGAAAATGGCGATAAAACTACCCATAAATCCTACCAAAAGGGAATTTAAATACGGAACATGACAGTAAATAAGAATAATATAGTTGTAATTATTGATTACAGTGTTGGGAATTTAGGCTCCGTAAAAAACATGTTTAAACGTATTGGCGTTAATGCTGTCATTACAGGGAAAGCTGATGAAATTGCCAAAGCCGACAAATTAATTTTGCCTGGAGTGGGGCGTTTTGACTACGGAATGGAACAATTAAACAAATTGGCTTTGGTTGACATCATTAAACAAAAAGTAGAAAAAGATAAAACGCCCATACTCGGCATTTGTCTTGGTGTGCAGCTTTTAACCGAATACAGCGAAGAAGGAAACGTTGTGGGATTAGGTTTTATAAAAGGAAAAACTGTTGCGTTTGATAAAACAAAACTTCAAGCCAATCAAAAAATTCCTCACATGGGTTGGACAAATGTAAAAGAGTATTCTTCTTCAAAATTATTTAAAGATATGTATGACGAGCCAAGATTTTATTTTGTACACTCTTATCATTTGCAAATAGATAATCCTGAGGACATTATGGTGAAAGCAAATTACAGCTATGATTTTGCGGCAGGTGTTGAATGCGGAAATGTGTTAGGCGTACAATTTCACCCCGAAAAAAGTCATAAGTACGGCATGAAGCTGTTGGAAAATTACATCAATAACTATTAGAATGTCTGTAAGAGTTATACCGTCATTATTAATCAGCAACGGCGGCTTGGTAAAGTCCGTTCGGTTTAAAGATTACAAATACATTGGCGACCCTATTAATGCCGTAAAAATATTTAACGATAAAGAAGTGGATGAAATTGTTATTATAGACATTGATGCAACACGAAATAATCGTTCGCCGAACATTGAAAAAATTCAGGAAGTAGCAAGCGAAGCATTTATGCCTTTGTCTTACGGCGGCGGCATTACAAAACTTGAAGAAGTGAAATCACTTTTTTATAATGGCGTAGAAAAAGTAATCATTAATAAATCTGCGCACACACAACCCTCATTAATCACTGAAACAGCGAAAATATTCGGCAGTCAAAGCGTGATAGTTTCCATTGATGTAAAAAAAAGTTGGATGGGGGGCTATAAAATTTACACGGATAACGGGAAAAAAAGTACGCAACTAAAACCCGAAGAATTTGCAAAACAAATGCAGAATTTAGGAGCAGGAGAAATATTGTTGAATAATATTGACCGCGACGGAACTTTTCAGGGATACGATACTGAATTTATAGAAAGAGTGTCATCATCTGTATCTATTCCACTGATAGCACTTGGTGGCGCAGCAAACTTAAATGATTTTAAATTGGCAAAAAAAGCAGGAGCTTCCGCCGTTTCAGCGGGTAGTATGTTTGTTTTTATGGGGCAATCGCGAGACTCCATTTTAATAAATTACCCTTCACAGTCAGATATAACTGAAATTGCACGGATATGATAAAATGGAACATTTAAAATTCAAAACACTTTTTATTTGTTTTTATTTTCCGCCATTTAATCGCGTAGGTGGAAGACGTTGGGCAAAACATATAAAATATTTTGAAAAGTTGGGTGAAGATTTTTGGGTATTAGCGGGAGATTTTGATACCACTTCACCTTGGGACGATGATATAAAATCATATCAGCAAAAAATTACACGGATTCCCGTTTCTGTTTATTATCCATATTACAAACGTGTGCTGCCCAAAAATTTATTCCAAAAGCTACTTTGGAAAATAAGTTTGTGGTATAACCAATATTTAGAGAAAAACTACAACGGAAATTTTTGGGACGATTCAAGACTTTATGTTGATACATTTTTGAAACAAGCCGAAAAAATTATTCAAGAAAAAAGCATACAACACATTTGTCTTACAGTTGGTCCCTTTGAATATGCAACAATATTACCTGAGTTAAAAGCAAAGTTCCCATATTTAAAAATTACCATTGATTTCAGAGACTACTGGGAAGATAGTTTTGATAAATTGAATAATGAGAAAATACAAATAGAAAAACTAAACAAAGTATTACAAAGTGTTGATTTGGTTTTAGTGCCTAATGAAGAAATGTGTGAACACTACAAAACGATGTATAAAAAAAATACTTATTGTTTGCCTCATTGCATAGATGAGGATTACATGGTGGCGACAAGCATTAGTGAACCAATTGTAAAAAACGAAAAAAAATTTACGCTTATGTATGGCGGAAATCTTTATTCTAATATGGAGAATTATGTTCTTTTGTTAATTCAATTGATAAAATTCGTTGAACAAAAAGGATATGAGGTAAAGTTTAAAATTTATACAATGCAACCCGCTTATATGAATTTGTTTGAAGAACATAAAGTGAATGTAGAATTGAATAAGCAAATCCCTACCGAGCAGTTTATAAAAACAGCTTTAGACAGTGATTTGTTAGTTTTATTAAGACCCGATTGGAGTCCGAATGGTTTTTCTTCTAAATTTTTTGAGTACATAGCTTTAAGAAAAACTTTATTATATGTTGGTCCAAAAGGAAAGGTGAATGATTTTATCTCAAATCACAGTATAGGTTTTGTGTTGAATTCTGAAAACACAGAACAAATTTCATTAAGCTTGATTGAAAATAGACACTTAAAGAAAATACCAAACCGTTCATTTAATTTGAATGAACATACATTTGAATATCAAACGGAAAAATTGATTAATTATCTTAATCGTTATTACAATTAATGATAATCAAATTTTTTATAACTCCAGTTTATCCTTATGGCAACGACCATTACTACCATGAAATGATTTCCGTTGCCGAAGGCTTTAAAGAGTTGGGACATTCCATAATTGGAAATTGTAATTATTGGTTTGAACCCGAAACAAACGAGTATTTGATAAAAGAAAATTTAGAAGCAGATTTTGATATTGCTATTTATGATTACAGATACGTTACTTCGTTTGCGCATTTGTTATTCAGAAAAGGTTATCCAAACTTTGATAAAACCAAAAAACATATTTTAATTGACCGTAACGATTGGTTGCAACCTGTTTGGTGGAAAAACAAACACTGCCAAATTTTTAATTTGATTTTTGCAGGAAATTTATACACCAATGTAAAATATGCCGACAATGTAAAACCTTGGGCTATTGGGCTAACAAACAGAATTATTCGCACAATAGATAAATTTTACAAAACTGATTACGACAGAGAAGGTATCGTAGGTTATAATTTCAGAGTGAATCATAACATGCGCGGGTATGTGTTGCAAGAATTAAAAAACACATTAAAAAAATACCATGCCACAGAAAGATTTACAAAACCAAACTTTGATAATTCAACTGATGAGTTTTATTACAAGCAAAGTGTGAGAAGACATAATCCCGAATATTACAAATCGCTTTGTTCTTCAAAATTTTTTATGGGGTTTGGCGGATATTATGAGTTGAAACCATTTCGCTACTTGCCATATAATTTTTTTGATAAAGTTTTGCGTAAACCCCATTATTGGAAATATAACGGTTTGAAAAAAAACAACAAAGATTTTTCAGATGAGATATTTATTTTTCAGCATGATAATTTTCGCTTTTGGGAAGTATTATACAGCGGTGCTATTGCCATTAATTTAGACATGAATTATTGGAATTTTTGTTTGCCTGAAACACCCGTTAATGGTGTGCATTATATCGGCATTGATAAATTAAAAGACAATCAAATTGAAAAACAAATTTCTTCATTAAACGAAGACGAAATAAAAAATATTTCAAGCAATGCCCGTCAATGGGTTTTTGAAAATTACTCGCCAAAGGCACAAGCTCAGCGCATTATAAATTATTTGAATGTCTGAAAAATACCTTATACTAAAAGGTTGCGCGGGGTTAGGAAATCGCTTAGTAACTATTTTTGCAGCTATTCAATACGCTCAAAAAAACAATCGTCAATTAGTTATTGATTGGACTGACGGACAATTTGACAAAAAAGGAATAAATGCTTTTGATAAATGTTTTGATTGTAATTATCCTCTTACCAACATTAGCAAAATAAAAAATTGGAACGAATTAACTCACAGTTCGGAATTGTTTAAGCAAAATAAAAACGAAGGTGTGTATGATTTATATGAAGCAAATCAATCTGCATTTTTTTCAAAAATTCCTCGACGGTTATTTTTTTTTGAAGCATTAAAAAAATTACAACACAGATGGCAACCCATAATCAATGGAAATTATTTTAATTCTCTGAATTATGGCAGCGATTTGTCAAACAACAAAACGTATGATGTTTTGTATTATGTTGATTTTTTGCCGCACACTAATTATGATGAGCTGCCTAAATACATCAACATAAAAAGTTTTTTACAAGAAAAAATAGATATATTATCTCAACAAAAAAATGTTTCAAACACTATTGGCGTACACATCAGAAACACAGATAAAAAGCCCACT
The DNA here is from genome assembly GCA_019638705.1 of Bacteroidota bacterium. GTDB lineage: Bacteria > Bacteroidota > Bacteroidia > B-17B0 > Aurantibacillaceae > Aurantibacillus. The sequence continues at coordinate 17,319 of JAHBTI010000024.1, read as the reverse complement.
TCCGATGTTTACAATTTAATAAAGCACCTTAAAGACAAACACGAACATCAAACTATTTTTCTTTCAACTGATTCAGTACAAATAGAAAAAATATTTATTGATGAGTTTAACAAAAAAATAATTTTGTTTCCAAAAACAAAACCCGAATTAAAAAATGAAGGTTTACATCAATGGGCTTTGTATAACAATGCCGAAGATTTAAAATATGTTTTGTATGAAGAAAGCATTATGGAAATGTTTTTGTTAAGCCAATGTCAATATCTGTTTTATCAAGGTAATTCAACTTTTTCAAAAATCTCGCGAGTATATCATCCAAATAAAAACAACTGTTATGATTGGCTCAAGTTATAGTATCGTACAACTTTTACTTTTTTCTTTTGCAGGAATTTTATTATTTGCGCTAAGCCTTTTTTCGGGACTATTTTTATACAACATACAACTTTCAAACAAAACAAAAACTTATTTCATCAATTCTTTTTTCGGATTTTTTACCGTTATCTGTTTATACTCTTTTGCTGTTGTGGGCTACAAAACGGTTAATGTTGTTGCCTTTGCAGCATTACTCTATTTGTTTTTTCAACGAAAACAGCAACTAAATTTTTCTCACTTTGACTTTAAATCAATAGCTCCCATATTCTACATTTTTCCTTTGGTGTATATTGTTTACGGAAGTTACACAATTCCTTCTTCCATTGAAAACGATGTACGTTTTTATTCTAAAATAGCGTATGCCTTAGCAGCATTTAAACAAGAAAATATGTATCATTTTTATAATGCATATAATTCGGATTTTAATGGTGTTATCCCTTACCATTACACAGAACTGTGGTTGGCTTCATTCTTTGGTAGTTTATTAAAAGTAAAAAGTATTATTGCCTTAAAGTACGTGGCATATCCGTTTATTATCTCGGCAATTTGTTATGGTGTACTTGGTTTTGTTAGCAAACACAAGTTTGTAGCTGTGCTTACTTTTCTTTTGCTTTCTATGTTGCCGCTTTATTTAGTAAGTGTGTTTGGCTCGGGCTTCAACGTATTTACCGATTTTTGGATAAGACCCAATTTTATAACTTACTATTTTTGCGCTGTTCCTTTATTTTATTTTGTTCTAGCAAAAGAGTGGAAATTATTAGCTGTTTGTACCGTTATTGTGGCTACAACTTCGGTGATTATATTACCTTCGCTTTACGGAGGAATGGTTTGTTTAAGTTTATGGTTGCTAATCAAAAAACAAATTAATACAAAACAATTTGTATTTAATAACGGAATAATTGCAGCCGGAGCAATTTTATTATTTGGTATATATGTCATGTTTCGCCCCTCGTTAAACCTCTTAACTAATAGTTCTTTTGCACAAGTTTTAAAAGAAAGTTTGAGCGTTTGGAAAGCCGTTATTTATACCATTGTTACGCTAATTATAGAGTGTGGTTTTTTAATTGGCTTGGCTTACTTGTTAAACAGATATGTAATAAAGCAAGCTGCATTTTATTTGTTATTGGTGATGATATTTTGTCAACTCGTAATAGGTGTTACATTTTTTCAAGTTTTAAACCAATTAGATAATAGTTATCAATTTTCGTACTTTGCTTTTGCACTCAGCGGCTTTGTTTTAATACTTTGTATTATTATGGCAATAGATATGCAAACAAAATTTTACGCTAAGGTTTTGATTTTAGCTACTGTTGCTGTTCTTGCATTTTCTTATTCTATATCGTCATTTGATTTTTCAACTCAAAGTCTTGAATCAAAAAATTTAGAAAGAACAGTTTCAAATAAAAAATGGACAGAAGAAGTTGAACACTATTTATTACAGCACCCAACCCACAAAGGCGGTTTTGTGTTACACACTCAGGATTTAAAAGATTTTACGCCAAAGTCACGCAACTGTATAACTTTACAAATGGGAAGCTTTATTTCTTACATAACTGATAATTGCAACTTGCCTTCACTCACTTGTCGCGACACATTGTTGTCCGATAAAAATGATGAAAACCAAAAAGAGTTTGTGAAAGCTGAAACATGGTTGGCAACATTTCCTAAATTTACTAACGAGTGTAATCCTATATTGTATATTCAAAAAAATGATATTGATTATTTTATCTGCACTAAAAACCAAGTTTTGCCCGATAATAATTACGTTGTTATTTCAGCTGAAAATTGTCCTTATGTATTAGTTGGCAAAAAGTAATTTATGCACGTTTATTTTAAAGGATTAAAATTTATACGCTTTGCTGCTGCTTCGCTTGTAGTTATACATCACATAGAACAATTTAAAACTATTTTTGGCATGGAGAGTTTGTGGCATAACGGAACAATACGGCATTTAGGCGATAGAGGCGTGACCTTGTTTTTTGTGTTGAGTGGTTTTTTAATTACCTATTTGTTGCTGAAAGAAAAAGAACAAACAAAAACAATCAACATAAAAAATTTTTACATCAGGCGCATGTTAAGAATTTGGCCACTGTATTTTTTAATTGTCCTTACCTCAATATTTGTTTTACCTAATATTCCTTTTTTCCGAACATCAGACACATCAATAATTGACAACTATTTTTCAGAAATTATTTTACTAAGCATTGTTATTTTACCTAACGTAATTATGTTTAAATATGGGGTAATTCCCTTTGCATCACAAACATGGAGTATTGGTGTAGAAGAACAATTTTATTTGCTTTGGCCCCTGTTAATAAAGTACGTTAAACGTATTGTTCCAATTCTTGTGGGCATAATTATTACTCTGTTTGTTTTACAAAACTTCGGAATTTTCATTTTCAAACTCGGTGGAAAGAATTGGTTTGATTTAACCACGCTGAGCAATATCTCACATTATTTTAAATTGTTCAGAATAGACAGCATGGCTTTTGGAAGTTTGGGAGCTGTGGTGTTATATAAAAAGCACACGATTTTGAATGTTGTTTTTAACCCTATCGTTTCTGCTTTAATATTACTGTTTACTATTTGTCTTGTAGCATTGCCTGTGAAATTAATTTTGATAGATAACGTTGTTCAATCACTTTTGTTTACAGGTTTTATTTTAAACTCTGCAGCAAACGAAAAATGTTTTTATACTATAGAGAACAAAATCACAAATTTGTTTGGCGATATTTCTTACGGTATGTATATGTATCATTCTTTGGTTTGTTATACTGTTATAAAACTTTTCGGTTTGTCGCTTGGTAATATTGCTATTTATATTTTATGTTTTCTTTTCACACTTGTATTGGCATATTTGTCATATATTTTATTTGAAAAAAGGCTAATCAACGTAAAAGCAAAGAAATTTGCGGTCATAAAAAGTAATTAAAAAACAATGGAAAAAAAAATTCCTGTCATATCAGTTGTGTCTCCCGTTTATCGAGCAGAAAAAACACTTGATGAGCTTGTGAAGCAAATTAAAGAAGAAATGAAGCGCATGAATGTTTCTTATGAAATTATATTGGTGGACGACTGCGGACCTGATAAAAGCTGGGAAGAGATAGAAAACATTTGCGCAAATGACATTACGGTAAAAGGCATAAAACTAAGTCGCAACTTTGGACAACATTATGCCATTACTGCTGGATTGGATAAAGCCAAAGGTGAATGGATTGTGGTAATGGATTGCGATTTACAAGACCGTTCCGACCAAATTCATAAATTTTATGATGAAGCATTGAAAGGTTACGATGTGGTGCAAGGCAGAAGAGAAAACAGAAAGGATAGTTTTTTCAAAAGAACTTTTTCTTGGCTTTTTTATAAAGTGTTAGCTTATTTATCGGGTTATAGCCAAGACAACACTATTGCCAATTTTGGCATTTATCACAGAAAAGTTGTTGCAGCAATTATTTCCATGCGCGAAGTCATTCGTTTTTTTCCGACAATGGTTGCATGGGTAGGATTTAAAAAAACATCTATTGAAATAGAACATGCCGAACGCTCTGAAGGAAAATCGTCTTACACATTCTCTAAACTCTTAAATCTTGCATTAGATATTATTCTTGCTTATTCTGATAAGCCGCTCAGAATTATGATTAAGCTCGGATTGCTTACATCATTTGTCGCATTTGTTTATTTGGTATTCAATCTTTACAAGTATTTATCAGGGCAAATAATAGTAATGGGTTATACAAGCTTAATAGTTTCTATTTGGTTTTTGTGTGGTTTAATTATGCTGATGCTCGGTGTAGTTGGTTTATATATTGGTAAAACCTTTGAAAGTACCAAACAACGCCCCATTTATATTATAGATAAAATGATAAATGAGTAATTTCGAAATGACACATCTGGAATGGGACAGTAATTTTTTTGAAAAAATAATTTATCGTCTCAATGTAAATGGTAAAACAAATATTGATGAACTTTTGTTGGCAGCTAAAAATTATCCCTTTGATTTAGTATATCTTTGTTCTTCGCAAGAATTGAATGTAAGTAAAACAGAAAATGTTTTTTTAGCAGATAAAAAAGTAACGTTTACCAAGCAGGTTAATCATCAAAATACGTTTCTTATAAACGAGCATATTATTTCTACAAGCGATTTTAACGAAACAATTCTTCAATTGGCTATATCAAGCGGCAATCACTCGCGTTTTAAATTAGATACTCAGCTCTCTCATAAATTCGAAACAATGTATCGTCTGTGGATAAGTAAATCCTTAAACAGAGAAATGGCAACCGAAGTTTTTGCTTATACAGAAAACAATAAAGAAATTGGTTTTGTAACCATACAACAACATGCAAACTCATCGGTAATCGGTCTTATTGCCGTTGATGAAAAGCAACAAGGTAAAAAAATAGGTTCGCAGCTTTTAACCGCTTGCGAAAATTGGTGTGTTCAAAACAATATTAATTTTATTGATGTAGCGACACAAATGGACAACATTCAAGCCTGTGAATTTTATAAACGAAACGGTTATACTATAAAACAGGTAGATTACATTTATCATTACTACAAAAATTGAAAATGAAAAAAATCCCTTTCAATAAACCTTACCTAACAGGCAAAGAAACCGAATACATCAAGCAAGCTGTAGAAAGTGGAAAAATTTCCGGTGATGGAATTTTCACTAAAAAATGCCACGAGTTTTTTGAAAGAAAATACGGGTTTAAAAAGGTGCTGCTTACAACATCATGTACCGATGCTTTGGAAATGGCAGCAATTCTGTTAGACATTAAAGAAGGCGATGAAGTTATTGCTCCGTCTTACACTTTTGTTTCAACCGTAAATGCTTTTGTGTTGCGCGGTGCAAAAATTGTTTTTTGCGATAGTGCGATTGAAAATCCGAATATAGATATTGAGCAAATTGAAAAATTAATTACCCCGAAAACAAAAGCCATTATTCCCGTTCATTATGCAGGCATAGCTTGTGATATGGACGAAATTATGCGCATTGCCAACAAACACAATTTGTTTGTGGTAGAAGATGCCGCCCAAGCCATTGATAGTTTTTATAAAGGTAAACCATTAGGAAGCATCGGTCATTTGGCGGCATTTTCATTTCATGAAACAAAAAATATTATTTCGGGCGAAGGCGGAATGTTAATTATTAATGATGAACGTTTTATTGAACGTGCCGAAATTATCAGAGAAAAAGGAACAAACCGTTCGGCGTTTTTTCGTGGAGAAATTGATAAATACGGTTGGGTGGATATTGGTTCTTCGTTTTTGCCGTCGGAGATTATTGCTGCATTTTTGTATGCGCAAATTGAAAACCTTGATGATATACAAGCTAAACGCAAATATATTTGGAATACATATTATAACGCTTTAAAACCATTGGAAGAAAAAGAAAAAATAAAATTGCCTTTTATTCCCGATTATGCAACTAACAACGCACATATGTTTTATGTTGTTTGTAAAAGTTTGGAAGAGCGAACAAGACTGATTGCGCACCTTAAAACAAATGATATTCTTTCAGTATTTCATTATTTATCATTGCACAAAAGCCCCTTTTACGAAAATGAACATAATGGTAGTATCATACCTGTTTCTGATAATTATACCGATTGTTTGTTGCGTTTACCAATGTATTATGAATTGACAGATGAGCAGGTAAATTTTATTTCGCAAGAAATCTTGTCATTTTATTATAAGTAGTCATTTTAATGCAAAAAACACTTTGCTTTTTTACTGCCAATTATCCCTACGGAACAGGTGAAACTTTTATTGAAAATGAATTATATTTTATTGCACCTCATTTTGAAAAAGTGTACCTGTTTCATAAAAATAAAACAGATGCACATAGAAGTATTCCTAAGAATGTTGAGTTGATTTATATAGAGCCGCCAATAAATTCAAAACTTGTTGCGGTGAAGAATTTGTTTTTATTGTTGTCTTTTTTGTTTCAAGAATTATTCTTTTCAAGACAAAAGCAGCTTTTCATAAGCAATATTAAATACAACCTAAATCATTTTTTAAATTGTATTTATTATGCGGAACAAATAAAGAACAAGCTAAGTTTGGATATACGGCAGAATGCGGTATTTTATTCGTATTGGTTTTTTGATTGGAATTTGTCATTGTCTATTCTTAAAAAGAGAAACAGAATAAAACACAATGTAACTCGTGCGCATGGTTTCGATTTATATGAAAACAACGGAAAACCTAATTATTTACCCGTACGAAAATTTTGTTTACAACACACGGATAAGGTATTTGTTATTTCAAAAACAGGTGAGGAATATTTGAAACATCTTTATCCGAAATTTTCAGATAAAATTTTTTGCTCTCGTTTGGGTACTAAAGATTATGGCGTAAATCCTATATCAAACAGTAATACTGTTCATATAGTTTCTTGCTCAAATGTAATAGAAGTGAAGCGACTTCATTTAATTATAAAAATTTTAAAAAACGTAACAGCAAAGATTATATGGACACACTTTGGCGATGGTAAATTGCTTGAAGAAATAAAGCAAAAAGCTAAAGAATTGCCAAATAACGTGCAGGTAAATTTTAAAGGCAGACAAACTCAACAAGAAATTTTTGATTTTTACACAAAAGCTCCCGTAGATATTTTTATAAACGTGAGTGAATCGGAGGGAATTCCCGTTTCAATTATGGAAGCCATAAGTTTTGGAATTCCTGTAATTGCTACCGATGTTGGTGGAATATCTGAAATTATAAACACACAAACAGGTTGGCTGATAGCAAAAGAGTTTGATGCGAATGAAGTCGCGAATTATGTCCAAAATATAAAATCAAACAAAAATATTGATAGGAAAATTATTCGTGATTATTGGTTGAATAATTTTGAATATCAAAAAAACTATAATGATTTTTTAGAATTAATGTAGTGTTAGTATCCGTCATCATACCTTGCTATAACGTTTCACAATACATTCAAGAATGTATTCATTCTGTAATTAATCAAACCTATAAAAGCATTGAAATAATTTGCATTGACAATAATTCAACCGATACTACTTGGAATGTTTTACTAGAATTACAAAAGCAATACCCTCAACTTATTTTAGAAAAAGAATTAAAGCCAGGGGCTTGCGCCGCCCGCAACAAAGGTTTATCAATAGCCAAAGGCGAATGGATACAATTTTTAGATGCTGATGATTTATTGTTGCCAAACAAAATAGAACATCAAGTTGGTTTGGTGCAAAATAAAAATGTAGCTTTTCTTGCAGGCGCATACAAAAAAAGGAAGGTGCAAGGAAATGAAATAGAGGTTATTCTTTTGAACAAAAACATTTTTTTAGCAACGTTTATCAATCAGTGCGGAAATACATGTTCTAATCTTTGGAACAAAGATGCCTTACAAAAAAATGGTGCTTGGAATGAAAATTTAAAAAGTTCGCAAGAAGCAGATTTGATGATGCGTTTGGCTTTAAATAACAGTCATTTTTTAATTGATAGAACACCTTTAACCGTTATCAGAGAACGAGAAAGCGGGCAAATATCGCAGCGCAATCCTGCTGAAAAATGGAAACAATATATTGATGTGCGTTTAAATTTTATGCAAGAGCTGAAAACAAAATTCCCACCAATTTATGCAGAACATAAAGACACGTATGTTGATTTTTTATTGGTGTCACTTATTACATTAGCACAGTATGATAAAAATGAAACTCTTTCTATTTATAATAAAAGCATAAAACCACAACATGGTTTTAATATCTCACAACTTCGTTCTGCTTTCATAAAATTGTTTGGATTTAATTTGTTTTTAAATCTTAAAAAGATATAACAAAATTGCAACCTTTAGTTTCCATAATAACTCCAAGTTACAACAAACAAAAATTTATTATTGAAACAATAGATTCTGTTGTCGCACAAACCTATCAAAATTGGGAATTAATGATAATTGACGACAATTCAACCGACAATACTGCGCAAACAATAAAACAATGGTTTGTCGTCTTAAAGCAAAACATAAGTAGCGTACGTTTGCCGTGTATTTCTATATTAAAACTCGTTTTAAACCGAAAAATAACATGATAATTTTCGGTTTAAACCGAAAAACACCATACATTTGCAATAATAATGATAAGCAGAAGCATAGAAAACAACATTAAAGCACGCTTGTTTAAAGGTAAGGCTATTATACTGATTGGCGCACGGCAATCAGGCAAAACTACCTTAGTGCAAAAAATTGTTTCTGCTTATGCTGACGGTTTACTCTGGCTTACAGGCGATGATGCGAATCAAAATCAACGTTTATCGGAGCCTAATCTCGCATCGCTGAAAACACTTATAGGCAACAAAAAATTGCTGGTGATAGACGAAGCTCAACGCATACAAAACATTGGTTTAACGCTAAAATTAATAGTGGACAACTTAACTGATGTGCAGGTTATAGCCACAGGCCCATCATCGTTTGAGCTAACATCAGCCGTAAACGAACCATTAACAGGCAGAAAGTACGAATATATGCTTTTTCCCTTATCGTTTGGCGAGTTGGCGCAGCATACCAATGCCTTTGATGAAACGGGAAGTCTCGAAAATCGCCTTATCTACGGCAGTTACCCTGAAGTGGTAACATCGCCCGGCGAAGAAAAAGAAAAACTATCGCTGCTTTCCGACAGTTATTTGTATAAAGACCTGCTGACTTACGAAAAAATTAAAAAGCCCTCGCTATTAACTGTTTTATTAAAAGCCCTGGCATTGCAAATGGGCAGCGAAGTAAGCTACAACGAGCTGTCGCAGTTGGTAGGAGCCGACAAAGAAACGGTAGAACATTACATAGATTTATTGGAAAAAACTTTTATTGTGTTTCGGTTGAATGCACTTAGCCGAAATGTGCGAAATGAGTTAAAAAAAAGCCGCAAAATATATTTTTATGATAACGGCATACGTAATGCTATAACAGGTAACTATGCCACTTTGGCTATGCGGCAAGATACCGGAGCTTTGTGGGAAAATTACCTCATAAGTGAGCGTTGGAAAAAATTACAATATAGCGGCTTTTACGGACACCGTTATTTTTGGCGCACCACACAACAACAAGAAATAGATTATTTGGAAGAAATAGACGGGGCGGTAAAAGCCTATGAGTTTAAATGGAACAGCAAAGCAAAAGCAAAATTTTCAACCACGTTTTTAAATGCCTACAACGTAAGCGAAAAAAAATTAATTACTCCTGATAACTATCATGTTTGGTTAACCGAAAAATGAACCTGCACATTCTCATAGGTACGCGCCCTAATTTTATAAAAACAATTTGACCCCACCTATTTCCATAATCACTGCCAATTACAATAAAGCCAATTTTATTTCGGAAACGGTTCATTCTGTATTAAATCAAACATATCAAAATTGGGAGTTGATTATTGTTGATGACAGCTCTACCGACGATAGCATTTCAATCATCAATCAATTTACACACGATAAAAGAATACACCTTTTAAAAAACAACGAAAACAAAGGCGCAAACTTTTGCAGAAATTTTGGTTTGCAAAAAGCAAAAGGAGAATATGTTGTTTTTTTAGATGCTGACGATTTGCTTGATAAATCATGCCTTGAAAACAGAATTAAAAAAGCAAAAGAAAATCCAGATGGAAACTTGTTTGTGTTTGCAATGGGTGTTTTTAAAAAAGAAATTGGAGACGATACAAGAAAATGGATTCCAAACTCCCAAAAACCTTTAACTGATTTTTTGCAACATAAATTGCCTTGGAGTATTATACAACCCTTATGGAAAAAAGATTTTTTAATTTCATTAAACGGTTTTGATGAAACTTTTGAACGTTTGCAAGATGTGGAATTACATACACGAGCCTTGCTTCACCGGTCTGTAAAAGTGTATCAATTTCCTGGAATTAAAGATTGTTATTACCGTATTGATGAGGAACGAAAAAATTTTAATGAATTTGAATTTTTACAACGTAGAATAAAATCATCTGTTCAATACTGCAATAAATTTGTGGCATTAGTTGAGCAGAAACAAAAACGTTTTTTGTTGGGAACAGTTTTGCAATCCTATTTTTCTATTATTTATGCCTTGCGAAACAAGAAATTAGCGCAGAAAGAATTTTTAGAATTAGGACACTTGCTTTTTTCAGCAGAGATTATGCAACAAGAAGTAAGTTTCGTTAAACAAATTCTTTTTAGAGGGTACTGTTTTTATAACCTTTATTTACTCCGTATTTCCGGCATAAATAGGATTTTTACACTGTTAATCATAAAATGAAAATCGCTCGCCTTACCGATGGAATAACGCCTTATGTGCTTGGTGAAGTGTCATCAAAAACCGATTAGTAGTTGTTGAAAGTTGATGTTAATATACTAAATTGAAACAAATTTGCTTACTTGATAAAATAAGAATTTGGAAACAAAATCAATCACTACAAATAGTGAAAGAGAATTTTTTGTTTGAAGAGATTATTGAGCAGTTGTTGAAGAAAATTGGTAAACGAAATTAATTTTGAATACAATAGAAAAAAATAAAAGTTTAGGTTATTATTTAATAGTCCTCGCCATTTACATTTCCATTTTCATTAATTCTTATGTGTTTTTCAAGCAACCTTTTGAGTTTTATTTTGGCTATTTGATATACATTGTGTTATTACCCGTTTTTATTCAGCGATACGGTTTCAACAGAAATTTAATTTTTATCTTTTCTATTTTGTTGCTAACAGGAGTGTTTAATATTGTTATTGGAAACAATACCGCCGCACTTTTCTTTAAGGTATTTCTGGGTTTGTTTCTTTCTTATTTCTTTTATTATTATGTTATTCTTGAATTTAATTATGATGTAGAACAATTATTTAAGTGGTATTTAAAGGGTGCTTATATTGTTTCACTTATAGGTATAGCACAGTTAGTTTTCTTTACCATAGGGTTTAAACAGGGTTACACTTTTTTTGGAATATTTAATAAATGGGGATTATCAACCGGTGGTTTTTTTGGACTTCGTATTAATTCCGTATTTGCCGAGCCTACACATCTTGCAACTGTGTTTTCAGCCGCTTTCTTTTTTTCGGTATATAATTTATTTATTAAAGAGCCGATGTACATATCCAAAGTTCAAAGCCTTGTAATTATTGCAGTATATTTTCTTTCTTTTTCAGGTGTTGGGCAATTGGGTATTTTTCTTGCCTTTTTACTTTTATTACTCAATTTTGGTCTTATCCGTTATATCTTCGTTTTAATTCCTTTGTTTATTATTTTATTTAATGTGTTGTACAACAATGTGCCTGAATTTCACGACCGCTTTGAAAGTTTGACAGGTTTATTTTCGGGAGAAAAATTTGAACTTGGTAAAACGCATGGCTCGTCCTTTATTTTGTACAATAACTATGTAGTAACATTGGAAAACTTTAAAACTAATTTTTTGTTTGGTGGTGGCATTGGCTCTCACCCCGTGGCTTTTGAAAAATACTCTATTGCAAAAGACATTAAAGTGTATGGTTTTAACAATAATTCAGCCGATGCCAACTCCATGTTTTTACGTTTGCTTTCAGAAACAGGATTGTTTGGAGTTTCTATTTTTCTGTTTATTATTTTTAAATTTTATGTGAGCAGAGATGAAAACCACGATACTTATCATTGGCTTGTGAGCAACGGAATTTTAATTATGATTTTGCTCAATCTTTTTCGGCAGGGGCATTATTTCTTAAACGGCTTTCCGTTTTTTGTACTCTTATACATTTACAATTCAATCTCGTATAATAATTATCTTGAAGAGCAAGTAAGTGATAATTCTCCTCTCACTCCCGAAGAACAAACACCTTCTTAATTTTTCCTTTCTTTATTAAAAAACAAAAAAGCACAGAATAGAACTCTGTGCTTTTCATTTTCTTATACGAAGGTATCTAAAGTCCAATAAAGAGTTGTCAGTTCGAGTAGGTTTGCTGCCTCTTTGCAAACCATATCGAGAACTGAAGCCGTAAAATCATTTCTCGATACGCCTCCTGTCGTCGGCTACTCGAAATGACAAAGGATAAGCCTCCTATCGTCTGCCACCCGAAATGACAAAGGATACGCCCTCATTCTTCTGGCTACTCGAAGTAACATGGGGACTTTAGACAACTTTATACTTTAAATTTTACTTCAACAACTCCCTTGCAATTACCAATTTTTGAATTTCGCTTGTGCCTTCGCCAATGGTGCATAATTTGCAGTCGCGGAAATATTTTTCGGCAGGGAAATCTTTGGTGAAACCGTAACCGCCAAAAATTTGCACAGCTTCGGTGCTGTTTTTCACCGCCACTTCCGAAGCGTAATATTTTGCATACGCGCCTTCTTTCGTCATTTTTTGTCCGCGATTTTTTAAGTCGGCGGCTTTAAACGTCAATAATTCGGCAGCTTCCAACTCGGTTGCCATATCGGCTAATTTAAAACTGATTGCCTGAAATGCCGAAATCGGTTTCCCGAACTGCGAACGCTCTTTAGAATATTTCAAGGCACATTCGTAAGCTCCGCGCGCAATGCCGCAACTCAAGGCTGCTATGGAAATCCGTCCTCCGTCCAATACTTTCATGGCTTGAATAAAACCTTCGCCTTCTTTGCCCATGAGTTGGTCTTTGTGAACGCGGCAATTTTCAAAAATCAATTCAGCCGTTTCGCTGGCACGCATACCAAGTTTGTTTTCTTTTTTTCCCGATTTAAAACCGGGCGTTCCTTTTTCAATAATAAACGCGCTCATGCCGTGGCTGTCGCCTTTTTCGCCGGTGCGAACAATCACTACCGCAACGTTTCCCGTAATGGCGTGCGTAATAAAATTTTTACTTCCGTTAATCACGTAATAATCCCCGTCCTTTACGGCTGTGGTTGCCATGCCGCCCGCATCAGAGCCTGTGCCTGTTTCGGTTAAGCCCCATGCACCAATCCATTCGGCAGTGGCAAGTTTCGGCAAATATTTTTTCTTTTGTGCTTCGTTGCCAAATTGCAAAATGTGCCCTGTGCAAAGACTGTTGTGTGCTGCCATAGACAAACCGATTGACCCGCAGATTTTTCCCAATTCAATAATGGCGGTAACGTATTCGGTGTAAGAAAAGCCCGAACCGCCGTATTCTGTGGGAACGAGAACGCCCATTAAACCAAGTTCACCGAGTTTTTTAAAAACTTCTATGGGAAATGTTTGAGTTTCGTCCCATTCCATCATTTGCGGAAGAATGTGGTCTTTGCCAAATTTGCGAATCATTTCGGCAATCATTTGTTGATTTTCGTTTTGCTGAAAATTCATGCCAACTGCGTTTTCTAATAGTGTATCGGACATTATGATATTGTTTTTGATATGTGTTTTAAGCTCAATTTTTAAAAATGAGGTTACAAACTTAGCATTTTTATTCTACCGTAAAAATGCCGTTTGCAAAGAAAAAAGCCAATGTATGTTACCGTTTATTTTTTTGCCTTGCACCGCAAAACAGGTGTAATTCATGCAAAAACAATGTCTTCATCGTTCAAATTGCCCAAGCCCGCAAAACGGCTGTAAACGCGGGCAAGCGTAATCACATCTTTTTTACAGTAGTCTTCAATGCGCTTTAAATTGTTGTCTTCGTAAAACGTTTTCCCTACCTGACTTCCGTCCATATCATCTTTGGGTGAGGGAATACCGAAAACGTGCGCCAGCAAATTCAGGGAGGTGAAATTTTTCACATCGCCAAATTTCCATAATTCCATAGTGTCCAAGTGCTGAACTTCCCAAGGCTTTTTTCCCTGTATTTGCAGGGTTTTTGGCAGGGGCAGGTTGTTTATTAAAAATCTTCGGCACAAAAACGGAAAATCAAATTCCTTGCCGTTGTGTGCGCACAATACATTTTCTTTTGAGTTAAAATGATTTTTCAGCAAGTCTGAAAATTGATTTAAAACTTCCAACTCATCAGCCGAAGCAATGGTTTTTACACGAAACTTGTTTTGATGATAAACCCCCAAACCAATGCAGATAACTTTGGCAAACTCCGCGTAAATTCCTGCTTTGGCGTATTGTTGTTCGGGTGTAACCTCTTTGCTGTATTGCCATTTTTTGTTCCATAATTCTTTGGCGTTTTCGTTGAGGTCAGCATAGTTGTAAACCAAGGGTACGGTTTCAATATCCAAAAACAAAATTTTTTCAAGGTTGTTCATAGCTTTTAATTTTTGTTGTAATGATTGGGGCTGATTTTAAACACATAAACCGGGCGGTTATTTTTATCTCTGTACGCATAACAAATCACAATAGCGTTATCGCGCAATTTTTTCATGTCAGAACTTACGCGAATGTTGCTTAAAATTCCCGGAAACAAAGCACGGCGAAATTCAGCCGTATCCACATTTTGCGCCAAAAGATTTACGAGCGTGTAATTATACGTTAAGGTATCGGGAAGTTTAAAAACAACGCCGTCAAAGCGCGTTTCGCTGTCTATCATTTGTGGGCAGCTTTGGCTGATGTCAGCCGCAATTTGTGTCAGCTCGGCAGTTACGTTTCCTGAATTGCGGCATTGCGTAAACAGCAGCATAAGCGAAAAAGAAATAAAAAGTTTTTGCATAATCCTGTTTCAAGGTAAAGATATTATTTCTTTTTTTATCTTTGCTCACCCTAAAAAAAAGAGGGTTTAAAAGGTCCTATAGCTCAGCTGGATAGAGCACAGGTTTTCTAAACCTGCGGTCCTTGGTTCGAATCCAAGTGGGACTACCAACGCAGAACGATGTACGAAAACACGGCATTACCCGAAATTTTTTTTCCTGTTCCAAATGCTGCTGCTGAAATTTTTTGAAAAGCCAAAGGTGATAAACACCGCAACGCCCGTATTAAAAATAAGCAAATGAAAAAACGCTGCTCCGCGAAAACCGCTCCAGTACTCGGCTTTGGGGTCAAGTGTGATGAAGCGCGTGGGCAGAGATAAGGTGATGACGAGCGTAATAAATGTTAGCGAAAACACTAAATTTTCAAAATTTCGCAATGCCCAAAATTTTAATTTTCGGGAGGCTTTTAAAGGTTTGCCCCAATGGTGAATGAGTGCGTAATTATCGTAATTGGTTTTTGAAAATAAAAATGTTTCGCTTGTGTTTTTCTTGTCGGTAAAGGCTTCGGGTACGGATAAAACATAAAAATGTGTCAGGTCTTTATGAAATGTTTTGTTGTGCTGTTTAAGTTTTAAAATGGCTTCGTAAGGAAATTCAGGCTTATATAATTTACTGTCCAAAAATTTTAAGCGGTACAAAATTGCCGTTTGTTTTATTTCCGAACTATTGAAAATTATTTTTTCAGACACATCTTCTTCATCAACCAACTCAATGTTTTTGCTGTATTGTTTCAGGTTGTCCAAGATGTTGCGTTCGGTAAGCAAATCCTGTTTTAAAATACGCTGCGCCTCCGAAATTAAATGTTCTTCGGTGTGCCGCGATTTTTCTCGCTGATGAGCCAACTCTTCTTCAACAGCCATGTTTAGTTTTATTTTTAACTTGATTTCGTCAGTTCCTTAAACACATCTTCCATTTTTTGTTCTTCGCGGTTTAAGGTGAGTACGCTTAAATTATTTGCTACCGCAAAATTGAACACTTCTTTGCGCACATCTTCGGTGGAAGTAGAAATTAATTGCCAAATATTGTTTTGCAACATTTTTACCTGCTCAATGTGTGGAATGGTTTGTAATTGATTTTCGGAAACGGCTTTGTCAAATTCAACGGTAATAATTTGCCGTGTTTGGTTGCGGCGGAGCTTTTGAGTTTCGTCGTTGGCAACAATTTCGCCTTTGTTAATGATGATGACTTTGTCGCATATTGCTTCCACTTCCTGCATAATGTGTGTACTCAGCATTACGGTTTTTTCTTTGCCCAATGATTTAATTAAGGCACGAATTTCGTCTAACTGATTTGGGTCTAAACCTGTGGTGGGTTCGTCCATAATCAGCACTTTCGGGTTGTGTATCATGGCTTGCGCCAAACCCACACGCTGACGATACCCTTTGCTTAACGCACCGATTTTTTTATTTTGTTCAACCTGCAAACCCGTCATATCAATCATTTCAGCCACTCGTGTTTTTATGTTTTTCAGTTTGTAAATGCCGCCCACAAATTCCAAAAACTCTTTCACATACATATCCAAATACAAAGGGTTGTGTTCGGGCAAATAACCAATGTGTTTGCGCACTTCAATACTTTGTTCGGCAATGTCAAACCCAAAAACTTTGGCAGAGCCTGATGTTGGCGGAATGTAGCAGGTTAAAATTTTCATCATGGTGCTTTTTCCCGCGCCGTTCGGACCCAGAAAACCAACAATTTCGTTTCCGCTCACTTCAAAAGAAATAGTGTTCAACGCTTTTTGAGTGCCGTAAATTTTTGTGATGTTATTAACTTGTATTGACATGAAGGGGGGAAATACTAAATACTAAATTCTAATTTCTAAATACTAAACTCTAAATACTAATGTTCTAATGTTCGGGTAAAATTAAGGAAATTGCGGTGATTGAACATTCTTACTTACCGCTTTATTCCCCTTTTGTTCATGGTGTGTTTGTACGCTTTTGCATATTTGGCGTGTTGTTCATACGTTTCAGAAAAATCGGAATAACCGTTTAACTGCGGTTTGGCGCAGAAATAAAGGTATTTGTGCTTTACATAATACAAAGTGGCATCAATAGATTTTGGATACACCAAACAAATGGGTCCCGGGGGCAAACCTCTGTATCTGTATGTATTGTACGGCGAAGTAGTTTCTTTGTCGCTGTTCCAAAAACGTTTGGCATCGTGCAGTTTGTTGGCAAAACGCAACGTAGGGTCGGCTTGCAGGGGCATATTTTTTCGTAAACGGTTAAAATAAACGCCTGCAATTTTTTGCTGTTCGCTTTTAATGCCACTTTCGCTTTGCACAATAGAAGCCAGCGTAACAATTTCTGAAATGCTGTAACCCATTTGCACAGCGCGGGATTTGCGGGTTTCGTTCCATACCGTCCAAAATTTTTGTTTAAACAAATCAA
>JAHBTI010000023.1 GCA_019638705.1 Bacteroidota bacterium | reverse complement strand
GCCGCAAAAAGGTTTTAGTACTGTTTGCATCTGAAAACCACCAATGCCTACTTCAACGGTTTCGGTGGTAGTACCGCATAAACCGCCGCTTAGCGTTACGGAATAGATACCCGGCGCAAGACCCGTGGCGGTGGATTGTGTGCCCACAGTAGTGCCCAATGAGTTTTTCCATACATAGTTATAACCCAAGCTGCTGCCCGACCCGACGACGGTGGCACTGCCACTTGCACCGTTGCTGCAACTCGGGCTGGAGGCTAAACCGGCTACGCCCACTGTAGTATAAGCTACCGTGTTGGTGGTAACAAATAAACAACCCGACTGACTCGTCATCGTTACTGTCCAAATAGTACCCGGCGCAGGGGCGGGTGATAAGGTCAGTACCGGAACACAGCATTGTCCGGTAGGAATTTGGTAACCCGGAGGAGGTCCCCACATATAAGAAACATAACCCGAAGGTGCTGCTATGTTTGCTACGTTACTGCCCGCACAATAGCTTACAGCCTGTCCTGCCACGGTATTTGTGGAAGCAGGCGGCACGCAGGTTGGGCATAGTGGGTTACCGCTGCCACAGGCAGCGTCAAGGAATAAATTGCCGTGATGACCGGTGGCACTACAATTTGATACCATAACTTCAAATCTGATACATTGTCCTATATAAGGCGACAAATCAATGTATTGAACTTGCCAGTCATTGTATGTCCATCCGGTACCGTTGGCACTACAATTGCTAGAAAAACTATAAGTAGCACCTCCTAAAACCGTACAAGCACCAGTATTACCTGCTGGTGTAAGAGAAATGGATGAACAGCCCAAAAGATTACCGCCACAGCTGTACATATTTATTTCAAACCTTGGTTTTACACAACAATCATGGTCATTACCGTCCCAAGAGCCGGCATAAGCAAACTGAAATGAGGTATTGGCAGGCGTTACAGGAAACTCTGTGGATATTCTTGTCATATCGGCATCAGGTGTTTGTGTGTTCTTAAGGTGAGCTACTTTATTGCCCCCTAATGGCGAATTATTTAACCAGGGCATACAGGCATTCAAATTAGTTGCACCATTATTACTTTGAAACGGATTTTGTAAAGGCGTTTGAACTATTTCAAATTCGGGGCTGCCAAGTACCCAAGGGTTATTATTGGTATTACACACATAATTATTAGGCGCGAAACAAGGTCCGCTTTGGCAGGTACCATTATTGGTTCTGCTCTCAATGGTCCAGCCTGCAACGGCATAAGCATTCATCGCACCTTGATAAATACCTACGGGAGTTAATTCAAAATCTTCGTTTACGCAGGGTGCAACGTTAATAATTTGATTGCCGCCACCTATAGTTTTAGAGTTGTTGGAAGGTGATGAATTTTGCGGAGGCAATACAGATTGTGTTAATTTTGGCTGAGGAGCATATTCACCTATACTGTACTTTTTGTTTATATAGTTTCTCTTTGCCTGATTAAGCAAATAAACATTCTCTATTTGAATGAATCCATGGGACAATATATCCGATTTGACTTTATTCTCATCAAAACCCTTTAAGGAATCCCCATACACATTTTTAAAACTCTGGGTAGAGCTTGCAGAGAGGTAATCCTGATTTTTGATGTATGCAGTTTTTGCATTATCATTTTGTGCGTTCATAAAACCAAACATGGATACGAAGGCAACAAACAGCGAAATTTTTACAGATGTTCTCATGATATTTTATCTTTTGTTGTCAGGCAAGGTAGCACTTCCTTTTTGAAAAACCAACATCGTTCACACAGTTTTTGGTGCATTTCACACAATAAAAAGCACATTTCACACAATTCCCAAAAAAATCTATGAAAAAAAACGCCGGAAGAAGATGTTTTTTGTTGCAGAGCAATTTTATGCAATGGTTGGAGGAGGTTGCATAACCGAACCGCATTTTTTGCAGGTACGCAATTCCTGGCTCTCGTAAAACCGTTTAAATTCACCCTGAAATTGGGTTGTGATGTCTGTCAGTTGAAAATAAACCTCGTGTAGTTTATGGTTGCATTTTTCGCAAAACCAAAGTAAACCGTCCTTTTCAGCATTTTTCTTTTTATGTTCTACCACCAAACCCACCGAGTTTGCCGTGCGCTTAGGGTTGTGAGGTACTTTTGCGGGAAGTAAAAAAATGTCGCCCGCTTTTATGGGAACATCAACGGCTTTTCCGTCTTCCTGAATGGAAACCGTAATATCGCCTTCCAGTTGGTAAAAAAATTCTTCACCTTCGTTATAATGATAATCTTTCCGCGAATTGGGACCGCCAACTACCATGACGATAAAGTCCGCATCTTTGTACACAACCTTATTGTTTACAGGCGGTTTAAGCAAATGACGATTTTCGTCAATCCATTTTTTGAAGTTAAAAGGGCGTTGTATCATAATTCCGAAATTTAGAGGTTCATATTCAATTTTCAAACTAATTTTTTCTCTGCCAAATATTCTGCAATTTGCACCGCGTTGGTAGCCGCGCCTTTGCGAAGATTATCCGATACAATCCAAAGATTTAAAGTGTTCGGCTGCGTTTCATCGCGGCGAATTCTTCCCACAAACACTTCATCTTTATTATGCGCATCTTTAGGCATGGGGTAAATTTGATTGTTAATGTCGTCTTGCAACACCACGCCTTTGGTATTTTTCAAAATGTCAAACACTTCTTTTAATTCAAATTCGTTTTCAAACTCCACATTCACGCTTTCACTGTGCCCGCCCACTACGGGAATACGCACGGCAGTTGCCGTAACGCGAATGGTATCGTCGCCCATTATTTTTTTGGTTTCGTTTACCATTTTCAGTTCTTCTTTGGTATAGCCGCTGTCGGTAAACACATCTATTTGCGGAATAACGTTTAAATCAATGTGATATTTGTAAGCCATATCCCCCCCTACTCCATTGCGTTCGTTCATTAATTGATTGACGGCTTTTACGCCTGTTCCCGTAACACTTTGGTAAGTACTCACCACAATGCGTTTTATTTTATAACGTTTGTGCAAATCGTTTAAGGCAACCACCATTTGAATGGTTGAACAATTTGGATTGGCAATAATTTTATCGTTTGCTGAAAGCACACCGGCATTTATTTCAGGCACTACCAATTTTTTTGTTGTGTCCATGCGCCATGCGGAAGAATTGTCAATCACCGTAATTCCTGCTTCGGCAAATTTCGGCGACCATTCCAACGATGTGCCTCCGCCTGCCGAAAACAAAGCTATGTGGGGTTTTGCGGCAATGGCATCGCTCATGGAATGTACTTTGTATTTCTTACCCTTAAATTCCACTTCTTTTCCTACCGATTTTTCGGAAGCTACGGGAATTAATTCCGTAACAGGAAAATTCCGTTCTGCCAATACTTCCAACATTTTTGTGCCAACCAACCCTGTTGCACCAACAACTGCTATTTTCATTTGAGTTTTATTGTTTGCTTTTAACTAAAATTTTGCCCAAAGGTAAAGCAATATTTTACTGCGGAATAAGGTTTACGGTAAAAAACATTCAGAGCCTAAAAAACAAAAAGCTCAAAAATTTTGAGCTTTTTGTTTTAAAAGTGCGGATGAAGGGACTCGAACCCCCACGCCTTGCGGCGCCAGATCCTAAGTCTGGTGCGGCTGCCAGTTACGCCACATCCGCAAATTTAGGAACGCCAAAGATAGGCATTTTTTTCTTTGAAAGAAAGTTTTAACTGAAAAATTATGCGGCAACTCTTCCTAATTTCCACAGCATCACTTCGTGCGACCAAAGTGCGCCAACAAAGGTTTTACGGGAATTATAAGGCACATTAAATTCCTGCGCCACCTGTTTCAAAATTTTTGAAATTTTAGGATAATGAATGTGGCAAATAGTCGGGAACAAATGATGCTCTACCTGAAAATTTAAGCCCCCCACAAGCCATGAGAAAATAGGGTCGCCATTGGCAAAATTCATAGTTGTACGCATTTGGTGTTCAGCCCAGTGATTTTCCAAATTACCGTTTTCGGCAGGCAAAGGAAATTCTGTTTCCTGTACTACATGCGCGGGTTGAAAAATAAGTGCCAAGCTCAAACCTGCAATGTAGTGTATGGTTAAAAAGCCAACCAACCAGTTTAAAAATGTCATTTCTTTTATAAAAAAGTACGGCAACAGCATATATGCGTAATACAGCACTTTTGAGGCAAGCACAATACTCAATTCTTTTGCCAAAGTTGTTCCGGCAGTTTTTAAATGCCCCATTTTGTGATAGCGGAATACTTGCTTGAAATCTTTGCTTGTAGTCCACATCATGGTCATCAAACCATAAAAAAGCCAAGCATACAAAAATTGAAATTTATGTATCCATTTTCTTTTTGTGTGCGGCTCAAAACGCATAATGCCCGGAGGCGCAATATCTTCATCAACTTCATGAACATTGGTATATGTATGGTGAATAACATTGTGCTGAATTTTCCAATTCATGGCGTGCCCACCCAAAATATTGAGAGAGAAAAAACCAAGAAAGTTGTTGAACTTTGTGTTTCTGCTGTAAGAACCGTGATTGGCATCGTGCATCACGCAAAGCCCTATGCCTGCCATGCCCATACCCATTAGTACAGCCATTAAAAACCACATTCCCTTGTGGTCAAACACATTAAATACAAGTAAAAAATACGGCACAAAATACAGCGCGAACATAAATATGGTTTTTAAATACATATTCCAATTGCCGTGCTTGCTGATACCGTGTTCTTTGAAATAAGCGTCCACACGCTTTTTTGCTTCGGTGTAAAATTGACGTCTGGTGTTGTCAAAACGTAAAATTGCTTTATTAGTCATAGCTTAATTTAGTTAGTGTGAGTGCAAATTTAATTTTTGCGAAAATACTAATAAACTTCAAAGTACAAAATTTTATTCGCTTAAATTCCTCTCACAAACTCCAAATAAAAAATTGTGCCTGTGTTTTTTTCCGACTCAAACCAAATTTTTCCTTCAAAACCTTGCATAATGTTTTTTACCATGGCTAAGCCAAGTCCTGAACCCGTTGATTTTGTCGTAAAATTTGGAGAAAAGATTTTTTGTTTCAAATCTTCGTCAATGCCGCAGCCGTTGTCGTGAACGGAAATAATAATTTTTTCTTCCGATGTTTCGCAATTAATTTCAATCAAAGGATTTTGAGTTTCTTCCACCGCTTGCACCGCATTTTTCAAAACGTTGTTAAACACACGCAAACATTGGTCTTTATCGCCGCGCACAAAAATTTCATTCTCTGAAATGTGATTTTTAATGGAAACATTTTTTTGATTTTCAAATGTTGAAGCAGAGGTTTTAATAATTTCCTTGAGATTAATTTTTTCCAACTGTGTGTTCGGCAATTTGGCAAAGTTGCTGAACTCCGTAGCAATTGTGGCAAGCGTGTCAATCTGTTCAATAATGCCTGTGGCGGCTTTGTCAAATTTTTCGTTAAAGTCGTCGGGGTTATTTGTCATTAAATGCTGCAAGTATTGCAAATTCAGTTTCATGGGCGTAAGCGGATTTTTAATTTCGTGCGCCACCTGTTTTGCCATTTCGCGCCATGCACTTTCGCGTTCGCTTTGCGCCAAAAGTTTCGCACTTTGTTCCAGTTTTACCAACATGGCATTGTATTCCGAAACTAATTTTCCGATTTCGTCATTGCTTTGCCACACAATTTTTTCGTTTTGTTTTCCGAGTGTGATGTTTGCAATCTGTTGTTTGATAAGGCTTAGCGGCTGTGTGATAAATCCCGACAAAATTAATCCCGCCAAAATGCTGATAACAAATAAAATTACATACACGTTAATCAGCGCACTGATAAAGCCCGAAAGCTGATTGCTTAAATCGCTTTGTTTGGCAAAATAAGGCAGGTTGATAAAGCCGATGAGTTGTTTTTTGCCGTTAAACAAAGGCGTGTAAAGCGACACGTATTTTAATGTTCCCGCTTTTTCACTTACAATTTCAGACGAAGAACGGTTTTGCGACAATTTCCACAAAGCCGCAGGATTGACTAATGGCGCGGCAAGTCCGAGTTCGTATAATTTTGCTTCGCTGGTGTTAAACAAATATCCGTTTTTGTTAAACAAGCTGATGTCAGAGTTAAACAAGCGTGCATATTCTTTCAGTTTTAAGTTCATTAAATCTTTTTGCGCTTCGTCAAAAAATTCTTCGGGCTTAAATTGAGAGGATAATTCGTTGATGATAATTTCCGTTTTTTCAATCAACTGTTTTTGATTGTCGGCTTCAAATCGGCTGCTCACAAGCCTTACGGAAGTAATGCCAATGGCAGACATGGCGAGCAACAACAACACTATAATTATGGTTTGTATTCTCCGTGTGAGCGATTGCGTTTTAAATTGTGAAGTGAAAATAAAAGCATAACACAAATAGCAGACATAATTAATCAACGAAAACAACAGCAACACATACGAATTGAAAGTAAAAAAATAATTCCACGTTTTTTTCTCGCGGCTGATGATGATTTCCGTTGCTTCGTCGGGTTGAAAATAATAATGTATAAAATTCGGATTGCTTGCGGCGAGCGTTGAACTGTCTTGCAGAAAAAAAGGATAATTAAAATCTCCGTAGCGGTTTGTGTTTTGGTGTGAGCGATAAACGGCGTAAGAAAAGTTTTTTAGTTTCTCCTGCCGTTGCTGCGACTGGTCAAGCAACAAATCGGGAAAACTGCCGAGTTCCTCATACTGCTTGGGTTCTAAAAGCACATACAAATTTTTATCCTTCAAATTTATTTTACCGATGTAACGCGAATTTTGTTTGTGGTCTTTTACAAAAAATAAATCCTCTACCGAAGTGCTGTCGGATAAATATTTTATTTGTTCATCAAAAAAACCTTCGTCTAACAACACCGGATTTTTTACCGAAAGCAGAGGACGGCAATTTTTATCAAACAGAGAAAAACTGATGTTGTAACGGTTAAAATAGCCGCTGAAATATTTTTGAATTAAAATTTGCTCAATCTCTTTGTCGGAAGTCGGCACATCAGAAAGAAAGTTCAGCAACACATTAAGGTTTTTGTCTTCCCCGATTTTACGAGGAATTTGAGAAAATTCATTTTCCAAAATGGCATCTTGCCGTTCACCCAATTTCAACGACAAAATATCCAATTCCTGTTTTTCATTTTTGGTGATGTATAAATTTAAAAATGCCGAAGCCACTAATGACATGATAATAATTTGCGCACCGACAGCACGGGAAGCTTTTACTTTTTCCGTTCTCAAAAAATACAAGACAGCCGAAAACAGAAGCAGCCAAACCGCCTCATAGAAATTTTTTGAGCCACTTGTAACATATACAAGCACACAAATAATTCCGTTGATTAAAAAGAAGAGTAAAAATTTTGATTTATGGTTTTTATGAATGAGAGAAATTAAAATAGTTACCGCCGCAAACAGCGCAGGGGCGTATAAACACAAAGCCGTTAAACCAAAGATGGTGAGATATTTTACATTGAAAATCCTCAACAAATCAAAACTCAAGGTGGAGTTTGAAACCAAACTTATCAGGCTGTGGTTGAACTGAAACACACCGAAAAAAATAAAAGCGGAAATAAGCGATATGTTCCAAACGCGCATTTTTTTGTTCTCCGTTTTTATAATTATATACAAACTTGCAGCGATAAACAAAATCACAAAAGCGTTCAGCAAAATATCGCCGAGATAGCCATTGATAAAAGATTGCGCATTGCCGAACAAACGCACGTCGTATAAACTGCTGCGGTATAAAAAATTCGGAAATTTGAAAAAGAGCATTAAACATTTTAGCAACAAAATGCCCGATACAACAAAAATTTGTTTTGCGTGTTGTTTTGTCATTCTGAGGAACGAAGAATCTGAGATGCTTCCTTCGTCAGCATGACAGGACTTTATAAATAAAAGCGCGGCAAGCAATAACAACAAAAATCCAAGAAAGAAAAAAAGCGTTGCAAAATTGTCCGCATAACTGTTGTAATAAAATGCGTCGTTGCCTTTTAAGGAAAATAATTTTTCATTTTCCAAAAAAACAGAAACGGAAGACAAACTGTCTTTACTCATCTCAATTTCTTTGGGAATACCCGTCCAGCTTGAAAAATTATTTTGCAAATAATTGTTTTGCAAATCATACAAAGGTTTTACCAAACAAAGCGCAATGCTTGTTTTCTCTGCGTTTCCCGATTTAAAATAGAGGTAATGCCCCTGCCGCAATTCTATCATGCCGAAGTTTTTTGTAAAACTTTTTGTTGTGAGCGGCACAGGAAATTGCGCGTTGTTCCAATAAACCAAGCTGTCGTTTTGAAACAAATACAAACCTGTTTTTTGGGTGAGGAAAAAATTATTCAGTTGTTCTTTTTCAACTTTATTTGAATTTAAAATCTCTAAGGCTTGTTTACATTCAGCGGCGCGGGTTTTAATTTTTTCTTCGGCATTCAGGGCAATGTGAGATAAAGAACTTGTTCCCGAACGCTGAAATACAAAAGCCGCCAACATTAAAAAAACGGCAGCAATTAAAGGAATTAAATAAATTTTGTATTTCTGCATTTGCTTTCCCAAAGTAAGGAGAATTATTGCAACCTGCTTTAAAAAATCTACTTTGTTATTTACCGCGTTTGTATATATTTGTCCCTCGTTAGATTTTTTAGCAAATGGCAGTAAAAGCAACAAAAACAACCAAATCAGGTGTGCAGTCCTTAAAAGCACCTACTTTCCCTGAATTAAACGAGAAATTTAAGTTCTTCTCTTTCTTAAACACCAAAATCGCGATGATTATAATTGGCGTTGTGGGGTTTATGTTTTACATTCCCTCTATTAACGGCGAATACGCGCTTGACGACGGGATTATTATTCACCAAAACGACCACGTTATTAAAGGCGTGCGGGGCATTAAAGGCATTTTAACCAAAGATGCTTACGAGAGTTTTTATCGCCGTATGTGTGCTACCGACCAGTTGGCGGGCGGTCGTTACCGTCCTTTGTCGGTGGTGAGTTTTGCCATTGAGCAGGAAATTATTGGTCCTTACCGCACAGGTTTGTACATGAAAGTGGAAGACAGTAATCACAACGGGGTTTTGGATAAAGAGGCGGTTAGCTACACTTCACGTTGCGGACGACCTGAAACCAATTACGAATACAACGATTATGTGGACTTGAACGGCGACGGCATAGTACAGGGGAATGAGTGTTACGCTTGCTGGGACTTGAACAAAAATTTTCAACCCGATGTGGAAGAAGATTTGAATGTGGACGGCATTCATAATGAAGTGGATTGTCAGGTTTATGGTGCAAAAATGCGCCACTTCAACAATATTTGGACGTATGCTTTGGGC
The DNA here is from genome assembly GCA_019638705.1 of Bacteroidota bacterium. Taxonomy (GTDB): domain Bacteria; phylum Bacteroidota; class Bacteroidia; order B-17B0; family Aurantibacillaceae; genus Aurantibacillus. The sequence goes on along the minus strand of JAHBTI010000023.1, from coordinate 41,649 downwards.
TGTATGTTTTTGTATTTGGTGTTTGCGCGTTACTTTTTCCGTACCAACCAAGATTTGGCGTTTTTGGCGGCATTGTTGTTTACCATGCACCCCATTCACTCCGAAGCCATTGCCAACGTAAAAAGCCGTGACGAGATTTTCTCTTTGATTTTTGTTTCGCTCACATTCCTGTATGCTTTCAAGTATATGGAAAACAAACGCAATTGGGATTTAGTTTGGACTTCGGTGATGTTCTTGCTCGCGCTCTTATCAAAAGAGTACGCCATTATGCTGATGATTTTAATTCCATTGGCTATTTACACCTTTACCGAAAACGATGTATATGACAACATTATTAATACCGCTATAATTAAAAAAATAGTGGCGGTGCTGTGTATTGCCATTTTAGTAGTGTTTATACACAAAGGCGTGATTAATTCTATTTTTGGTCGCGACAATAAATTTATTACCCGCGGTTTAAGTGCCTTAATTATAGCGGGCTTGAGTTACATTGCATTTGGCTTTATTGACAAAAAAGCAGCCAAAGACGGATTGAAAAAATTTGCGTTCACTTCTGAAGTGCGAACCATTTTATTTATTGCCGTTTTGTTTATTGCCTGTGCAGGTATGATGATTTTCATTAAGTATTCGTTTGACATTAAAATGCCACCGCCAACAAAACCAACAAACGCATTTTGGTTCTTCCCGTTTGCCTATATGGTGTTAATGTTAATGTTCCTGAGCAAATCGTTTAAAGAAAATAAATTCAGCGCACTTATGGGCTGGACAGGGTTTATTATGTTATTCTATCTTGGTATGCGTTTGGTTGCCGTAAAATTAAAACCGGGTGTGCCTGATACGGAAATCTTAAACAACCCATATTTGTTGGCAAACGAGCAGGAACGTTTTTGCACAAAAACCTATGTGCTGATGAAATATTTAATGCTTCAGATTTTCCCTCATCCGTTGTCTTCCGATTATTCGTTTAACACCATTCAGTACCGTCATTTCAAAGACTGGGATTTTATCCTCTCATTCCTTATTCATTTGGGTATGCTGTTTGGCGGCATTTACTTGGCATTAAAACGCCACGTTATCGGTTTCGCCATTATCATGTACATTTTGTTTGGATTGCTGGTTGCCAACGTTCTTATGGATGTGGGGGCAACCATGGGCGAACGTTTGTTTTTCCATTCCAACATCGGGTTCTGTATTGCCGCAGCTTACCTGATTTTGCAGGGCTTTGAAAAATTGACAAACCTGAACATTAATCTCAAAAAAGTGAGTTTATATGTTCTTGTGTTGGGTGTCGGTGTTTTCTTCGGTTGCAAATCGTGGGAAAGAAGTTTGGACTGGAAAAATGATGTAACGCTGTTTTTGAAAGATGTGAAAACCATGCCTCACTCGGTGCTGGTGCTTGGTAACGCGGGTGCACGTTGGGTGGATTTGGCTGATACCAAAGAAGTAACCGGCAAAATTCTGGCGGGACAAGACAGTACACGTTTCAACGATTACAACGGAACGCTCCGTATTACTGACGAGGAAGCAGAGTTCTATATCCACAACAAAGCGTACAAAAACAACAAGGATACCATTGCCACGGCAAGGCGCACCGCCGCTTTGCAAAAAGGTATTGCATTTTTAACGCACGCCATTGAGTTGCACCCGCGCTATGTGAACGGCTACCTCAACTTAGGCTTGGCACACATGAAATTGCGTAAAGATTTTGAAGCCTTGTATTACTGGAAAAATGCAGAACGTTTGTACCCGAATAATCCGTATTTGTACAGCTACTATCAGGTATTTGCCAACGATTTGAAACAACGTGGCTCTATGGCATTTAATCGCGGGCGTATGGATTCGGCGGCAATTGCCTACAACAAATGGGCAATTTTATCGCCAAACGATGCAGAAGCCTGGTATAATTTGGGAGGTGCGTATTTTAATCAGGGAAAATATGCTTTGGCTAAAAAGAGCTGGGACAGAGCCTTGCAAATCAATCCTAACTATGCTGAGGTAAAACGTGTGTTGCCAATGATTACCCCGCAAATGTTGGGGCAGGCAGAAGTGAGTATAATACCTCCACAACCAATTAATCAACGCTAAATGTATTCGCAGTTTATTCGCGCGGCGGCAAAGCCGCCGCGCGAATAAATTTCTCATACCACTGCCGTTTCCGCATTTCTAATAGCTACTTGTTGCGCTACGTTTTGAGCCGTTTCAATAAAGGCTTGTGCTTGGGGTGTGTTTTCCTGCAACACGGCAGGGCGACCGGCATCAGCCGCTTCGCGTATGCTTTGCACTAAAGGTAACTGTGCAATTAAGGGAACATTTAATTCTTCGGCTAAATGTTTTACGCCGTCTTTGCCAAAGATGTAATATTTATTGTTTGGTAATTCTTCGGGTGTAAACCAAGCCATGTTTTCTATTAAACCGAGCACAGGCACTTTTACCTGTTCCAACTGAAACAAAGCAATGCCTTTTCTTGCATCGGAAATTGCCACATCTTGCGGCGTACACACCACTACCGCACCCGTTAAGGGAACCTGGCTGCACAAACTGATTTGTATATCGCCTGTGCCGGGCGGCAAATCCACAATTAAATAATCCAATTCGCCCCAAACGGTATCGTAAAATAATTGCGAAAGGGCTTTGGTTGCCATTGGTCCGCGCAGGGCAATTGGCTGATTTGGTCCTGCCATAAACCCGATTGAATTTATTTTTACGCCGTAACTTTCTACTGGAGCCATTTTACGCTGTCCGTTAAAGTCGGCGGCAGCGGGACTATCGTGTTCCACGCCAAACATAATGTGTTGCGACGGTCCGTATATATCGGCGTCCACCAAACCCACTTTTGCGCCCTGCCTTGCCAAGCCCAAAGCCAAGTTTGCGGCAATTGTGCTTTTACCCACACCACCTTTTCCGCTCGCCACCGCAATAATATTTTTCACATCGCGCAGGGTGGTTTCGTCTTTTCCTTTTTTGGTGGTAACGTTAGAAGTCATGTTGATTTTTACCTGCGCTTCCTTGTCCACAAAATGCAAAATAGCATTCATGCAGGCATTGTGTATCATGTCCTTCATGGGACAGGCGGGCGTGGTTAAAACAACGGTAAACGAAATGTTTTTTCCGCTTACGGCTACATCTTTTATCATGTTGAGCGTAACCAAGTCTTTTTTCAAGTCGGGGTCATCAACATAACGCAAGGCATCTATTACTTTTTCAACGGTAATTTCCATGTTGAAAAATTATTTGATGCCCGCCGTAGGCGAGGGATTTGGCGCACCTGTAAGCGGTTTTTGATTTTCAGGAGCTTCGGCTTCGTTCATTTGTGCCGCAATGGCGTTGGCAATAGAATCTTGAAATACTTTGGCGCGCAACACCATGGCTTTTCTGTCTTCGGCAGCCGGACCGCAAGAGGCAAGGATTAGCACAAAAGCCAACGCGGAAAATAAAATTGATTTGTTCATAAACATTAATTTTAAAAAATTAAGAAACAAAACTACTTAAAAAAAACAGAAAAGCCCCAAAGCAATGCTTTGAGGCTAATCAGCTAACTAAACACAAAAATTAGTGTGCTTCTGCAGGAGCAGCAGCTTCTTCAGCCGGAGCAGCAGTTGAATCAGCAATAACTTCTTCAACAACAGTTTCAACGGTTTCAGTAGCAACAGTTTCTTCAGTTGCTTTTTCTTCTTTTGCAGAACCGCAAGCAACGAATGTAGCTACAGCAGCCACAGCGATAATTGAGAATACTTTTTTCATTTTTTATATTTTTTAATTGATTTCACGTTTATACCTCATTAAAGAAATAGTAACCCAAAAAAATAAAAAAATTTTAGAAATAATATTTAATATTTTGAAAATCAGTTAGTTTAATTTTTAAGTTGTCTAAAATCCAATAAAAGAATTGTCAGTTCGAGTAGGTTTGCTGCCTCTTTGCAAACCTTATCGAGAACTGAAGTCGTAAAATCATTTCTCGATACGCCTCCTGTCGTCGGCTACTCGAAATGACAAAGAATACGCCCTCATTCTTCGGGCTACTCGAAGTGACAGGGAACTTTAGACAACTTCTTTTTGTAAATTGCACGGATTAAAGTTGAGATATAATTTAGGATTTAGAATTTTCTCTTAGTAGTTTTTTCACAAATTAAAGTTTAAAACAGGTTACCTTTGAAAACAAAACGTATTAATCACAACAGCGATATGGCAAAAACCAAAGTGCAGTTTAGCGACTTAGAGTTTGTGGAGGGTTTGCGCTGCGGCGACAGCCATGTGCTGAACGCGCTGTATAAAAAGTATTACACCATCGTTCTTAAATTTATTGTAAACAACAGCGGCAGCCAGGAGGCAGCGCAAGACATTTATCAGGAAACCATTATTATTCTGTACCAAAATGTGCGCAAGCCCGAATTTGAGCTGAGTGCGCAATTGCAAACGTATATTTATTCCATAGCAAAACGTTTGTGGTTAAAGCAGCTCAAAAAAAACGGCAAAACATTTTTGTTCAGCGAAAACCAAGAGGAAGATGTTATGGACGTAAGCGAAGACATGACAGAGTACGTGCAAAAAGAAATGGACATTGAAAAGATGAACAAAAGCTTGCAGGAACTGGGCGAACCTTGCGCCACGCTGATAAAAGACTTTTATGTGCAAAAACTGAGTATGGAAGAAATAGCCGACAAATTCGGTTACACCAATGCCGACAATGCAAAAAATCAAAAGTACAAGTGTTTACAACGGTTAAAGAAATATTTTTTTGATAAAACGAACGTAGAACAAGAAGAAAGATAAATAAAATGAGAGTTACCGATATATTTGACGATTACCTTCAGGGTAAATTAAGTGTGGAAGACAAAATAAATTTTGACCTGCGCATTGCAACTGACGGCGTGTTTGCTGCTGCTTTTCAAGAACACAAAATACTGTTGGAAGCCCTGAACGCCCAAGCCGAAAAAGCAGAATTAAAACAAACGCTGAAAGACATTCACCAAAAAGAATTTGGCGATGATGCAAAAATAATTTCCATTCACCGCCAAGAAACGTTTGCGGGAAGAAACGGCAGAATGATTGTGATTGCCGCCGCTACGGCGTTTATTGCGGTGTTGAGTACGGTGGCAGTATTAAGCACAGGCGGTTATTTATTAAAACAACAAAGCAATCAGATTACCGATTTGAACCGCGTGGTAATGCAAATAAAAGCCTCAAACGACGGCATTGTACGCGCCATGAAAAACGGAAAAAAAGCAGCGGTTTACGCGCCTGCCAATTTGGAAGGCAGTGCTTTTGCGTTGAACAACAAAGGTTACGTTGTTACGAGTTTGCACATGGTAAAAGGGGCTGACAGCATTTTTATTCAAAACAATACGCTTGAAAGAACCTACACCAAACTTATTTTGAGCGATGAGCGGTTGGATATGGCAATTCTTAAAATTGAAAATGACAGTTTGGTGAAAAACTGGCAAGTGCCTTTTTCGCTGAAAGAAAAAACATCTGACGTGGGCGAAAAAGTATTTACGCTTGGTTATCCGCGCCGCGAAATGGTTTACGGCGAAGGCTCGTTGAGTGCATTGAGCGGTTATTCAAACGATACAAGTATGTATCAAATTTCAATTCCCGTAAATCCGGGTAACAGCGGCAGTCCCTTATTAGATGAAAACGGAAATATTGTGGGCGTTATTCGCGGAAAAATTACAGGTGCGGAAGCCACAGGTTTTGCCGTGAAAGCCTGCCATATTTTAAGTGCCATAAATAATGCAGCCACCGACAGTACCAAACAAGATTTGCTTCAAACAAACAAAAAAACTGCTTCATCACTAAAAAATTTGAAACGCACCGAACAAATAAAACGCATTAATCCGTATGTGTTTAATGTGTTGGTGTATAAGCAGAATTAATTTCAATTTCATACAAAAATTAAATGCGACTTTTTTAGGTCGCATTTTTTATTTGTTTGGAAAGCGCAGTAATTAACTGTTGTTGCAAAGACATAATTTCATCATTCTTTTTAGAAATAGTTTGTTGCAATTCATTAATTGTTTTTTCGGAATTACTGTCATTTGCTTCAAAAAACAACGCGGGCTGAATTTTTAAAATCTTAGCTATTTGCAAAAGGCGCGATAAATTAATATCGGTTATATCTCTTTCTATTTTGCTGTACGACTGAAATGAAATATTGAGTTTTGCCGCTAATTCTTCTTGCGTAAATCCGCTTTTCAATCTGTACGTTTTTAATTTTTTTCCGATACCACTCACAAAGCGAATTTATAATACTCTGAAAGCCACTGCAATAACATATTAGTTTATATAAATATAAACTATTAGTTGTTTAATATAATTTTAAAGATTATACTCGCAAGACTAAAAAACAATTAAAAATGAAAAAATTAATAATCTTATTAAGTCTATTCACACTTAATATAACAGCACAAGTAAATAGACATACGCAAATACAATGGGGAAGTCCGAACTATCAATATCACCCCATAAATCCCCCAAATTATCAACAACACAATAATACTTATCAAACCAATAAGAGACAAAATACCACTCAACACGAATATGAAAATGATATTCAAAAAAGAGAATACGAAAATGGTTATGCTGAAGGTTATAAGTATGGTTATAGAGACGGACAAAACAGTAATGTTTTATTACCTTGTGTAGTAGGTGTTATTTATCCTCCAAGTAATGGTGAATATACCTATAGCAACGGTTATTCCTACGGTTATAGAAAAGGATTAATTGAGGGTAGAAGAGATGACCCGTATAAATAAATAATTACAACAAAATAAACTTGATAGAATTAATAATTATGGGTTCAAGTGAAAGTTTAACTAATTCTGAAAAAGAAAAAAACGATAGATTTAAAAAAAGATTTATAAGGTGGGACAGCATTAGAAGAAACTACTTTTCGGTGATTATAAATCTGTTTTTGACCTACTCTTTAGGAATGCTTGCTTTTCTTTTCCAAAAATTAGAACAACCTTACTTTATAAAAAATTGTTTCTTCACCACATCTTTAATATTTACCTCCATTTCTGTAATTGTAGGAATATTTGCCTCGATAAGTAGATTTTTTGATTTTAAAATAACCGCAAAGAAAATTAGGTTACAGCAAAAACAAAAAGATAGAAATATTAGTGATGAGGAAATAGAAAATGCTAAAAAGAAAATGAATTTTTATGAGATACTAACGATAAGATTATTTTACTCACAAATAGTAATATTTATACTATCAAGTATATCTATTATTATTTATGTATTAACCAAGTATGGTAGTGTGTTATTTTAAAATGATATATTAGAGAGTTTATTCTTCACAACTGCTCTCGTTCCGCAAGCGGTATTTGAAAAAGGCGTGTCTCTACAAAAAACCGTTTCAAAATTTTGAAACGATTTTTTTATGTCTTGCAAAGCCCCCTTTGGGGGTTGGGGGCTTTTAAAACAACGTCCCCTGCCCCCCGCCGTCAAAATCGTCTAAATTGCTTTTGTTTAATTTTTCCATAGCGCGGCGGTGAAGTTCCATAGGTGAAAGTCCTGTTTTTTCATCATCGGCATTTGATAAAAATTTTCGCGCGGCTTTTATTTCTTCAGGCTCACGCAAATTAATTTCTTTCACTTTGTATGAAGTCAGTTTTTTGCCTTTGGCTTTCATGTTCACCACAGGACTAAATTTTACCATGTTCAACACTTCTTCGGGAATGTCTTGTCCTTTTTCTTTGGCAAACTTCACTTCCACCACAGGATTAATTTGTGAGAAAATCTAAAGAAACCTGCAATAAAAATTTATTCAGTAAATTTGGCTAAATACTTTTTGCCATGACTTACACCTTAGATATTGATTTAAAAACCAAAGAAGCCAAAAAACTATTGGAGTTTTTAAAAAGCCTTAACTATTTAAAAATGGAAGAGGTAAAAGAAGTTACGGAAGAACTGAAAAGCAACCGTGAAGACCGTAAAATGTTGATGGAATTGGTTAAGGATTTGCAAAGCAAAACACATTAGAGAATAACAACAATCCTAAGTTCAATCTGTAAATTGCAAATAACATAATTGGGGATTACTAAATTTTTGAGTGTTTAATTTTTAATTAGAGTAAATCATGTTTCGCAAATATTCAAAACTAAAAACTAAAAACTTAAAACTGTTTGTCTTTATACTTCTCACTTCATCGTTCTTAAATCTTAAATCTCAAAACGTAACTAACCGTATATTGTTTGTGTTTGACGATTCGTACAGTATGTACTCTATATGGAACAACAACACAAGAATTGAAGTGGCAAAAAAAGTAATGGGCGAATTTATGGACAGCCTTAAAAACGTACCCGACCTTGAAATTGCTTTGCGCTGCTACGGACATACTACTTTTTTCAGACCCGAACGCAACTGTAAAGACAGTCAGTTGGAAGTGCCTTTTGCCGCCGCAAAAACAAACGCGCTTAAAATAAAGCAACGCATTTTACGCTTAGAGCCTTTGGGAACTACACCTATTGCGTACTCTTTGGGTGAAGCCGCCAAAAACGATTTTCCGCCCTGCGATAATTGCCGAAACATGATTGTGTTAATTACAGACGGTATTGAAGAATGTGGCGGTAATCCCTGCGAAGTGAGTTTAATGATGCAGCGACAAGGCATTTTTTTGCGTCCTTTTGTCATCGGGCTTGGCTTAGACCTAAAGTTTATGGATGTTATGGGCTGCATAGGCAAATTTTATGATGTAAGTAACGAAGCCAATTTTCGTGATGTGCTGAATTTGGTAATTACAGAAGCACTTACGCAAACCACCGTGCAGGTGGACTTATTGGACACAGACAAAAAACCTACCGAAACCGATGTAAACATGACTTTTTACGAGGCAGGCACAAACAAAGTAAAATACAATTACCTGCACACCATTAACACGCGCGGCAATCCCGACACATTAATCCTTGACCCGAATTTGAAATACGATTTGGTTGTTCACAGCATTCCGCCGCAAGAGAAAAAAAACATCAGCATTGTAAAAGGCAAACACAACACCATTCCTGTTGATGCTCCGCAAGGCTTTATGCACTTGGATTTAGAAGGTGTAAACAGCAATAAAATTTTTCCTGCAACCATTGTTCGCAAAGGTGGCGACATGAAAACCCTGAACATACAAGACTTTAACAAAACCGAAAAATACATTACAGGAAAATATGATTTGGAAGTTTTAACCCTGCCGCGCATTTACATGAAAGATGTAGAAATAAAACAAAGCAGCACCAATACCATAAAAATTCCTGCAAGCGGCAGTGTACAGTTTAGTAAGCCCGAAATAGGCTATGGCAGCATTTATGTGGATAACGGCAAACAGGTAACGTGGGTGTGTAATCTGAAACCAAATTTAAAAGGCGAAACCGTTTACCTGCAACCGGGTAAATACAAAGCCGTTTTCAGAACAGGGTTTTCAAAAGAAACTTTAAAAACCGTTGAAAAAAACTTTGAAGTAAAATCGGGTGCAGTAATAACGGTAAACTTGTTTTAAACGCTTGCCTCTAAAAAAATAGTAGATTAGCGACCTGAAAAAAAATTGTTGTTGAACGCATGAAAAAATATACCTACACAGAAAAAAAAGACACACGTTCGGGCTTTGGCGCGGGCTTGTCGGAATTAGGAAAAACAAACCCCAATGTGGTTGCACTTTGCGCCGACTTAACAGGTTCGCTGAAAATGGACGCCTTTCAAAAAACGCACCCCGACCGTTTTTTTCAAATAGGTATTGCCGAAGCCAACATGATTGGCATTGCCGCAGGTTTAACCATTGGCGGAAAAATTCCGTTTACGGGCACATTTGCCAACTTTAGCACAGGGCGTGTATATGACCAAATTCGTCAAAGCGTGGCGTACTCCGATAAAAATGTAAAAATCTGTGCATCGCACGCGGGGCTTACCTTGGGCGAAGACGGTGCAACACACCAAATTTTAGAAGACATTGGTTTGATGAAAATGTTGCCGAACATGACGGTAATAAATCCCTGCGATTTTAATCAAACAAAAGCCGCTACCATTGCCATTGCAAAACATCACGGACCTGTGTATTTGCGTTTTGGTCGCCCTGCCGTGCCAAACTTTACACCTGCCGACCAACATTTTGAAATCGGCAAAGCCCTTATGTTAAACGAGGGAACGGACGTTACCATTATTGCCACAGGGCATTTGGTTTGGAAAGCCATTGAAGCAGGCGAACAGTTGGCGCAAAAAGGCATTCATGCAGAAATCATCAACATTCACACCATAAAACCTTTGGACAGCGAAGCGATTTTAAAATCGGTTGCAAAAACAAAATGTGTAGTAACAGCCGAAGAACACCAACTAAACGGCGGGCTTGGCGACAGCGTAGCACAACTGCTTTCACGCCAATTACCAACGCCACAAGAATTTGTTGCCGTAAACGACAGTTTTGGCGAAAGCGGAACGCCCGATGAATTAATGACTAAATACGGTTTAGATACACGCAACATTGTAGAAGCCTCAGAGCGTGTGATGAAAAGAAAATAATCAATTCACGTTGTTCTCTTTAATGAGGTAATCAATAAATTCCAAAATATCATCTTTGCCTGTTTTGGTTTCGGCGGAAGAAATGAAACTATTTGGTAATTCTTCCCAATGACTTAGCAATTCCTTTTCAATGTTTTTTACATTCTGCGCTAAATGCGATTTTGAATTTTTATCGGCTTTGGTGTAAATAATGCTGAATGGAATATCGGTTTCGCCGCACCATTGCATAAATTCCAAATCAATTTTTTGAAGCGGTAAACGGCTGTCAATTAACACAAACAAGCAAACCAAGGTATCGCGTTTTTTGCAGTAATCGTAAATGATGGTTTCAAATTTTGTGCGCGATGTTTTGCTTGTTTTTGCAAAACCATAACCCGGCAAATCCACCAAATACCAATGCTCGTTAATCAAAAAATGATTGATGAGTTGTGTTTTTCCCGGTGTGGCAGAGGTTTTGGCGAGCTTGTTGTTATTGCACAACATATTTATCAGCGAAGATTTGCCTACGTTGCTTCGCCCGATAAAAGCAAATTCAGGCAGCGTTGGCTTCGGACACTCTTTAATGTTGGAAGCACTTTGTTTAAATATGGCTTTGCGTATTTGCATTTTGTTTTTTATATCTGTTGTCATGCTGACGAAGGAAGCATCTTATAATCTATTTTTTAGATTCTTCGTTCCTCAGAATGACAAACGATATTTACCTCACCGCTTTTTCGTTGATATAAGAATTAACGTGGCGTTCTTTTTTGCTTTCGTAAATATCTTTAATTGTTACTAAAATTCCTGTTTCTTCCACGCCGCCAAAGGTCGGGTTTATAGCCGTGCCAAAACTTTTCATGGTAGGGCTTAAATTCATGTAAGCGTTTACCAAGGGCGGAATATTTTCGCCCAAGCCCCGAACGTGTTTGTTTAAAACAGCGTGCCCGTCTTTATAATCCAAGTCTTTCAGTTGATTAAGAAAATCCGTTACATCGGTTTTGTGTGTAATGCTGTGAATGGGATAAACCAATTTTTCTTCGTCAGGAAAATAATGTTTCATAAACGCCAAAATATAATCGCGTGCCGTTACGTTAAAATCGGTGTACATGGTTACTTTGCCGTAATAATATTTCATCTCGGGATTGTCCACCACAATTGCGCCAAGTCCGTCCCACAAATTATCCAAACTGAACAAACCTTTGCGAAATTGTTCAGACGGCTGATACATGGGCTGAATGAACGAACGCCCCAACTCAATGGTGTAAGGCAAATATTCTTTGTAAAATTTTTCGCTGAAATCAAATAGTTCGGTAGTAGCGAGCAATACTTTTCCGTTTTTATATTCCGCATCTTTGCATAAAATGTAACGGTATGCGCCCACAATTTCTTTATCCTGCGGATTCCACACCAACAATTGCTGATAGGGTTTTTCGCTCAAATCAAATTCGTCAATGTCAATGTCCTTACCTGTTCCGCCGCCTGCATGGCGAAAGGTAACTTCGCGCAGCCGCCCGATTTCGTGCATCACGTTTGGCGAATTGTGATGCGTGATGATATAAATTTCGTTGTTGCCGTTGTTGGTTTTGCGAACAAAACGCTCTTTGTTCAGTTCGCTCAGCAATGCCTCTTTACTTACAGGTGAAATAATATTTTCCATATTATGTGTAGTGCCAAATATACGATTTAATGAAAAGGGGAAGCAACAATGTGTTTAACTTTTCCCTTAATGAAATACGGTTTTTTAGTTGTAAGTTTGTTTTATGATAAATCACAAAATTTTATTTACCATGTTGGTTTTAATGGTTGCTTCCTGCAAAAAAAAGAGTACCACCACTACCACAGACCAAGCTGCGCTTGACGAACAAACCATTGTGAAATACATTAGCGATAATAAGCTGAAAGCAAAAGCTACAGGCACCGGCTTGTATTATGTGATTGACAATGCCGGAAGCGGTATTCAGCCTTTGTCAAACTCTACGGTGGTGGTAAAATACAAAGGCTATTTTATTGACGGAACGGTGTTTGACCAAAGCACCAATGCCGGCGCAGAATTTAATTTGAGCCAAGTTATTGAAGGTTGGAAAGAGGGCATACCATTATTTAAAAAAGGCGGCTCGGGAAAATTACTGATTCCCTCTAAGCTTGGTTACGGTACAAGTGCCAAAACAAACATTCCTGCCAACAGCGTTTTAATTTTTGACATTACATTGTTAAATGTGAAGTATTAACTCAGGTTACCAAAAAATAAGAACTTAGAAACCGTATGCGTATGAAACTTGTTTTTACTTTTCTTTTTCTCATGTTTGCTTACGCCGGAAACGCTTGTCAATGTCCGCTTACGGCGTTAAGTGCAGAGGAGTGTAATAAGTACGATATTATTTTTAAAGGAAAAATTTTGTCGGTGCAGGATTGCGGCGATAAGTTGGGCGAAGCCGTTTTTGAAGTGGAAGAATTATACAAAGGAGCGGTTGCCAAAGAATTTAAAGTGTTGTTTAATTGCAACCAGGAATGTTTTCAAAAATTTAATGCGGGCGAAGAATGGATTATTTACAGCAAATACAAACAGATTGACAAAGCCATTATGGACTGGTGCAGCCGCAGCCGCAAATATTTTAAAAACGACAAAGAAGATTTTTACACCGTAACTTACGGCAACGATTATTTTGATGAGGTAAAATTTTTGCGCCAAACATTAGGACACCACCGCACACTTGCCAATCAGCCAAACTTGGAAGCAAACAGAAATCAACTCCCAAACAAAACGCAGTTTGTTGTGGTTTTAATTTGTTCGCTTGCAGGAATAATTTTGTTTTACCGCTTGTTTAATAAATTTTTTAAGTGAGTGATGTTATTAGGAACTTGAATACGTTTAGAGTTCTTCCGTAAAAAATAAACATCGCTTCAAATTTTTTTATTGATTACAATTATTATTGCTACAAGTATTGCAACGAAACCAAAAACCTGCACAAGCAAAATTGTTTCAGAAATGCCAAACAACCATACAAGCCCTAATAAAACAACATCAAATATTGAAACGGATAAAAGCAAATATTTTCCCGACAGTTCCTGTGCTTTAAGCCAATTTTCTTGGTTTTGCATAGATTTCTCAGTGCGGAAACCAACTAAATGATTTATGTTCTTGGGATAAAAAAATCGCAGGATAAGTGCAATTAAAAAGAAAAGCACCAAGCATCCGTAAAAAGCAATTGGTAAATGTTCCATACTTGCGAATATAGTATTTTGTAGCTTTACATTCCATTCATGACAGAGGAAATAAATAATTTACTGCAGAAACAACCTTTGCTTTTATTTGACGGCGAGTGCGGCTTCTGCAACAAATCCGTGCAGTTTTTTTTGAAGCGCGAAAAAAATAAATCAGTTTATTTTATTCCTCTGCAATCGGAAACCGGAATGGCTTTGCGAAATTATTTTGAAATCGGAAAGGAAACGGACAGTATTATTTTTATCAGCAATAATAAAGCCTTTATAAAATCAAGCGCAGCCTTGCGATTAACAAAGTACATGAAAGGGGTTTATCCTTTGCTTCAAGTGTTTTTAATTGTGCCGCCTTTTATCAGAAACGTTGTTTACGATTTTATTGCAAAACGCAGAATGCGCTGGTTTGGCAGAGTAGAGAATTGCGCGTTATTGAAAGAAGAAGATAAGAGCCGTTTTTTAATTTGAAAATGAATTGATGATTTGTCTAAAATCCCCTGTCACTTCGAGTAGTCCGAAGAATGAGGGCGTATTCTTTGTCATTTCGAGTAGCCGACGACAGGAGGCGTATCGAGAAATGATTTTGCGGTTTCAGTTCTCGATACGATTTTCAAAGAGGCAGCAAACCTACTCGAACTGACCTTGATTGGATTTTAGACAACTTCAAAGAGAAAAAATTACCTTTACCTGTTTTAACTCACATTTTATGAAAAAACTTTTTATACTTTTTATCTCGCTTCAAGTTCCTTTTTTGCTTTGCGGACAAGTTCACCAAACGGGCGATATTGTTTTAAACGCCAATTATGGTGTGCCGCAAATTTCGGCTGCCATTGTGCGCCCTTTGGTCAGGGCATGGGCTAAAAGCAACTATGCCGATGAAGCAACCGTTAAACTAAGCAACAGCGGCGTGTGGAACGGCAAACTGTGTTACGGCGTGCAGGAAAATGTTGATATTGGTTTTGCGGTATCGTACTGGAACATGGGCATTGATGTTACGCGCAATTATCTTGATACCGACCCGCGCGACAATGTACGCAAAGGCTTTACCGATACTTATCGTTTTGACCTATCGGCTTTGGCTCTTGGCGTGAGAGGAAATTATCATTTCAGTCCCGAAAAACAAAAATTAGACCCATATTGCGGCGTTGCCCTCGGCGTAACAAAATACACTTACAATTTTGCGTTTAATTCCGATTACCCCGACAAATTTGTTCTTCCGAATGAGGTGTGGAATTGGAAACGCGCAGGTTGGCTCACCTATTTTTCAACTACGCTTGGTGTGCGCGTTTATCCTGTAAAATACATTGGCTTAAATTTTGAGCTTGGCTGGGACAGAGGCGCGTTTTTATTTGGCGGCGTGGTGTTTAAATTACACAGCAAGCCGCCAAAGTTTTTGCGCGATTAATTTATTCCGCCACATTAAAAATTTTCGCAATCACATCAGCATTTTTTTGCATAATCACTTTGCGTTTTAAACTCAACTTAGGAGTAATTTCCCCACTGTCCACGCTCCAAGCGACGTTGATGAGTTGATGACGTTTCAGTTGCTCGTATGCCGCTAAAGTGGAATTGACTTTTTTAATGTGTGTGTCAATCAAATTTTTTAATTCTTCGTGAGCAAACATTTCATCATTTCCTTTCCACACTATTTGACGGTTTTCGCAATACTCTTTAAATTTTTCCATGTTGGGAACAATAATTGCCGAAGCAAATTTGTGTCCCTCACCCACCACCATACATTGCTCAATGTATTTACATTCTTTCAGTTTATTTTCAATCGCTACGGGCGCAATGTATTTTCCCGCGCTGTTTTTAAAAATTTCTTTTTTGCGGTCGGTGATTTTTAAAAATTTTCCGTCCACAAATTTCCCCACATCTCCCGTGTGAAGCCAGCCGTCTTTGTCAATGGCTTCTGCCGTGGCTTCAGGATTTTTATAATAACCTTTCATCACACTTGGTCCTTTCACCAAAATTTCTCCGTCTTCTTCGGCAATTTTTACTTCCGAATTTTCCACTACCAAACCCACTGTGCCAAACATTCTTTCGCCTTTGTTTAAACGGTTTACGCCCACCACCACGCAGGTTTCAGTCAAGCCGTAACCTTGCAACAAGGTAATTCCTCCGCAATAAAAAATCCGTTCCAAACGCGGGTTTAAGGCTGCGCCGCCGCTCACCACCAACAGAATTTCCCCGCCAATGGCTTCGCGCCATTTTTTGTAAACGAGCTTGTCGGCTATTGAGCGTTGCAATTCGTACCACATTCCGTTTTTGCCGTCCAACTCGTAACGTTCGGCAAGAGCCATGCTCCAGTCAAAAATTTTCTTTTTAAAACCTGTGAGTTTTTCGCCTTTGTCCGAAATTTTATCTAACACACGTTCCAACACGCGCGGCACAGCAACAAACAAGTGCGGGTGAATTTCCTGACAATTTGCGCCAATGGTTTCAAAACTTTCGGCGTAATAAATGCTAACTCCGTGATAGAGATACAGGGTATTTAAAAAACGCTCGTAAACGTGATTAAGCGGCAAAAAACTCAGAGCGCGCCATTGGTTGGTAAAAGGCGCAATCCATTCGCACACATACAAATTGCTCATCATGTTTTTGTGCGTAATCATTGCTCCTTTGGGAACGCCCGTAGTTCCTGAAGTGTAGAGGATTGACAACAAATCGTCTTCGGAAACTGACTTTTTTATGTCTTCAATTTTTGCAAGGTCAAGATGTTGTTTGCCGAGTTCTAAAAAGTCGGAAAAGGACTGCACGCCCTCAATGTTTTTAAAACTTATAATGTGTTTCAGGTGCGGCAATTTGTCTTTTAGAGCCGTTAATTTTTGGTGTAAAGAGCGGTCAGAAATAAACACCGCTTTTGCTTCACTGTGATTTAAAACAAAAGCAAGGTCTTCATTGCTGATGGTGGGAAACACAGGAACGGTAGGCATTGCTACTTGTTGGCAACCGTAATCCACAAAATTCCATTGCGGCATATTGCCAGCAATAATGGCAACCATGTCGCCGCTTTTTAAACCAAGATGTAACAAAGCAGAACCAACATAATTTGCGTTGTTTACAAAATCGTTGAGGCTGTAATTTACCCATTGCTTGTTTTCTTTCGCATTCAAAATATCGCTTTTGGGTGCGTAAGTTTTCAGCTTTTCTAAAATGTCAAATACTCGTTTTAACTTCATGTGCCGAAAATGCAGTATTTTTTTTGCAATGGCAAATTGGTATTGAGTTTGATTTGCTAATTTTGGGTTTGATATACACTTTCGCATATTAGAGAGTTAGCGGTCATTGTTGGACGACACATCACAAATTAGAATGAAGCTATTTTACCAAAAATATAAACCTGTTATTGTTTTCTATTTTTTAGCGTGCTTATTTTCGTGGCCATTTTTCCTTTGGAGAGACGTTTATAGCGACAGTTGGAATAGTCTGAACATTCATATTGTTATAAAGCTTAGTCTAATAATGTGGGGACCCGGATTGTCTGCCGTAATTTGCAGTTTGCTTTTCAGAAAACAGGCTGTAAAAACTATAACATTCTTTGGGACTTCTATTATTAAAAGCCTTTTGTTTTGGGGCGTTCCAATGGTGTTTTTCTTGACCTTTAGCTTCAAAGGGTATGAGAGTTCATATATAAATTTTGCCATTTATATGGTTGGCACTTTCATTTTTACACTTGGAGAAGAACTTGGTTGGCGTGGATTTTTACAAGACCAACTCAACCATTTACCTAAGTGGAAACGTTATCTCGTTATCGGAGCAATGTGGGAGTTGTGGCATTTCACAACACGAACATTATCGGGTAGCATCATTGCAAGAATATGCCGACCATTACTTTTTATCATTCCAAACACCGTGGTTTCTTGGATTTTAGGAGAGGGTGTAAATAAATCAAAATCTATTATAATTGCTGTAACGCTTCATTCTTGGATAAATATTCTCATTGAGTTTGGTAACCTTAATACATATATCATATTTGGATTATCTGTTCCCTTTTGGGTTTTTATGCTTATTAAATGGGATAAATCTTGACCGTAAATGAAAAATCATAAATACATATTATTCTTTTTACTAATTATTCCTTTAAAAACACTCGCCCAAAACAGCAACCACTTCATAGGAATAAATCCAAACATTACCATTGAACCTTTTTACAACAAGGGCGAGCTTGACATCAATGTCTTTCCATTTGTTTACCAACTAACCATTACTAAACGAGCAGATTTACGGTTTACATCAATTCTTAATTTAGGGATAAGAAACAATGGAAACAACATAAGCCATTTCGGAATAGAAACTGCTATGCCCATATTTCTGAAAAAGAAGAACGAGAAAAATGACCTTTCAAAAGGTTTTTATGCTTCACCTGTCATTAGTTTGACAAGGAACAGCATAGAAATGCATAACAACATCGGAGTTTGGATTGAACCTGGGTACAAACTGTTATTTGACGACAAATTTGCTATGTCATTTGGTTTGCAAATTGGCGGAACATACTTCAACTATGACAATAATATTGACAAATGGAGAAATCACTTTGGAGTAAAAATTATTTTTGGAAAATGGATTTGAACGATGTAATAAAAGAACAACGAGTCGCTAACATCGTTAGCCGTTGCACATTCCATTTTCATAAAAAAGCCAAACACATTAACTGTTTTAGCTGATAATTAAAATTTCAATTCTTTTTACCCTCGCTTGTGTTTCGCGCGGGCGTTTATTTTACCGCCAATTTCTTTACCTTTGGAACTTAAAATTTTACTATGGTTGTTATTACTGGTTCGGCGGGATTTATAGGCTCTTGTTTGGTTTCAAAATTTAATGCCGAAGGAATTACCGATTTAATTTTGGTGGACGATTTTTCCAAACACGAAAAAGATAAAAACTTGGAAGGAAAAAAGTTTAAACAAAAAATTGAGCGCAGCGTTTTTATAGATTGGTTTAAGAAAAATCATCAAGAAGTAAATTATATCATTCACATTGGCGCAAGAACAGATACCACCGAATTTAATGTTGAATTGTTTAATGAGCTGAATTTAAGCTACACGAAAGCTATTTGGAATATTTGTGCTGAACATAACATTCCCGTGATTTACGCTTCTTCTGCCGCCACTTACGGTTTGGGCGAGCATGGCTACGACGACGATGAAACAAAAATAAACTTATTGAAACCGCTCAATCCTTACGGCGACAGCAAAAACGATTTTGACAAATGGGCTTTGCAGCAAACACAAAATCCACCCCATTGGTACGGCTTAAAGTTTTTTAATGTGTACGGACCAAATGAATATCACAAAGCGCGTATGGCTTCGGTAATTTTTCACTCATTCAATCAAATTAAAAATGCGGGAAAAGTAAAGCTGTTTCGTTCGCACAATCCGAATTACACTGACGGCGGGCAACTCCGCGATTTTGTGTATGTAAAAGATGTGATAAATGTGATTTGGTTTTTGTATTCTCAAAATCCGAAAAACGGTATTTACAATCTCGGCAGCGGAAAAGCGCGCACCTTTTTAGATTTGGCAAAAGCAACGTTTCACGCACTTAATCTTGAACCAAACATTGAGTTTATTGACACACCGATTGACATTCGCGACAAATACCAATACTTCACCGAAGCCAACATGAAAAAATTAATTTCGGTTGGTTATTCAAAACCGTTTACTTCTTTGGAAGAGGGTGTGAGCGATTATGTGAAGAATTATTTA
Organism: Bacteroidota bacterium; assembly: GCA_019638705.1. GTDB lineage: Bacteria > Bacteroidota > Bacteroidia > B-17B0 > Aurantibacillaceae > Aurantibacillus. The sequence goes on along the minus strand of JAHBTI010000023.1, from coordinate 22,249 downwards.
GCCCCCTCCATCTCCCCCAAAGGGGAGGGTTTGCGCGGATTGTAAAATCCACCTTTGAGAGGTTGAGGGGCATTATTATCTTTGTCCTATGAATTACTGGCTTATAAAATCCGAACCCTCTGTTTACAGTTGGGCGCAACTGAAAAAAGACAAAAAAACCGATTGGACAGGTGTGCGCAATTACGCTGCCCGCAACAATTTACGCGACATGAAAAAGGGCGATTTGGCTTTTTATTATCACAGCAACGAGGGACAGGAAATTGTAGGCATTGCCAAAATTGTAAAAGAGCATTACCAAGACCCCACTACCGAAGAAACAGCATGGGTGGCGGTGGACGTTGCACCACACAAAGAGTTGAAAAAAACCGTGAACTTGGAAACCTTAAAGAAAAATGCTTTTTTTAAAAACATGGATTTGGTGCGGCTTGGGCGTTTAAGTGTGGGAAAAGTAACTGCGGCAGAATTTGAGAAGATTTGCGAAATAAGCGGAACGAAAGTTTGAGCCGGAAGCCTGAAAATTATGGAATAATCTGACTATATTTGCCCGCCGCTTAACTGTTTTGTGAAGTTTCGTTTCAACATATTTTTTTCTGCTGCAATACTTGCGCTTATGTTGATTTCGTGTAACAACAACCAAGAAAAAACAGCGGAACAAACACAGCCGCCAAAACAACGGGTGTTTGCAGGTTACCATGTTTTATTAGACGAAATTGTACGTTCCAAAAACGGAATTTTCAGAGGCGTGAACCTTAACGCCTGCGCCGACAGCATTAAATACATGGAAAACGCTGCGCCCACCGAAATTTCTGAAGAACATTTGTATTACGAATACACGGCTGACAGCCTTACCAATTATTCCATTGATTACACGTTGGAAAACGACAGTTTGGAAGAAATAAGTGTGCAAATCAATACCAAAGATTTGGATTTGGCGAATTATTTATTTTGTGATTTAAAAGATTATTACGCCAACAAGCTCCCCAATCCCACCGAAGACAAAGGCTATGTTATTTACAATTGCTTTGAAGGACAACGTAAGCCTTTTGTGGTTTCTCTCAGCGATAATTCAAGCCCCGCGCAGGGAATTATCAATATGGTGATTTATAAGGATAAGTGAGATTAGTTGCAAGAAAAAAGTCGTAAATCTTTTGACTTACGACTTATGACTAAAATCTTACAACTAAAATTTACGCCGTTCCCGTTTTTCTTACGCCTGCCGTTTTTTTAACGCCCGCGCTTGTTTTGGTTTTCACATCTTTAGCTATTGTTTTTTTGGCGGCGGTTTTTGTTTCAGCTTTTACGGCTGCGGTTTTTTCTTCGCCCTCTGCTTTTTCTTCTTTCTTTTTTAAGTTGCCCGACACCTGCAAAGCATTGTACCACGAAAATAATTTACGCATATTGCTTACATACACACGGTCTTTATCGTAATCGGGTAACACTTCGCCAAAATATGTCTCAATGGTTTTGTCATCGGCTTTGTTGTCAATGGCTGCGCCACCGTTTTCTTTTTCAAAAATGGAGAACATAATTTCTTCAATCGCTTTGTCCTCGCCTGTGGTAAACATACTTATATCCGATAACGTAGAAACTTTGGTGGAAGCGTAAACGTTCACACGCTTTTTGTCAGCCAAGCCCTCAACAATAATACCGTTTTTGCTTTGCGCAATAATTTTAAACAGTCCGGGTTGCCCTGAAATAGAAATAATTCCTGTTAAGTCAATCATGTTCTTTTGATTTTTTAGAGGAGCAAAGATAGTTTTTTATTCCGTACTTTTAGCGCACAAAAAAATTTTTACGCTATTATGAAATACCAAGCCATTGACAATTCTTTATTTATTGAAAACAGACATAAATTTAAAAACCATTTAAAGCCAAATTCGCTGGCAATTTTCGTCAGCAACGACATTATGCCCACCAATGCCGACGGCAGCATGGGTTTTCGCCAAAACACCGATTTGTTTTATTTGACAGGCATTGACCAGGAAGAAACCATGTTGGTAATTTTCCCCGATGTGAAAGACGGACGGCACAAAGAAATTTTGTTTGTGCGCGAAACCAGCGAATTGATTGCCGTGTGGGAAGGCGCGAAACTGAACAAAGCGCAAGCTACGGCGGCAAGCGGCATTGAGCATGTGTATTGGTTTCACGAATTTGAAAAAGTGATGAAACCGTTTTTCTTTCAGGCGGAAAATATTTATTTAAACAGCAACGAACACACGCGCCGTTACATTGATGTAGAAACCGCGCAAGACCGTTTTAATAAAATCATTCAGGCAAAATTTCCGCTTCATCACTACGAACGCAGCGCACCGATTATGCAGAAAATCCGTGCCATTAAAAGTATGCAGGAAATTGAGTTGATTCAGCAGGCTTGCGACATTACCGAAAAAGGTTTCCGCCGCGTGTTGCAATTTGTTAAACCAAATGTGTGGGAATATGACATTGAAGCGGAATTTATTCATGAGTTTATTCGCAACCGCTCGCAAGGCTTTGCTTACGGACCTATTGTGGCAAGCGGGAAAAATGCCTGTGTGTTGCATTATGTAGAAAACAACAAACAATGTAAAGACGGCGATGTAATTTTGTTGGACGTTGCCGCAGAATACGCCAACTACGCCAGTGATTTAACGCGCTCCATTCCCGTAAACGGAAAATATACCAAACGCCAAAAAGAAGTGTATAACGCTGTGTTGCATGTACACAAAGCCGCCACAAAATTGTTGCTACCCGGACAAACCTTTGAAAAATACAACAAAGCCGTTGGCGATTTGATGACGGAAGAATTGTTGCAACTTGGTTTATTGAAACAGGACGAAGTAAAAAATCAAAATTCTGCAATGCCTGCTTACAAAAAATATTTTATGCACGGCACAAGTCATTTTTTGGGATTAGATGTGCACGATGTTGGTTTTTTCCACGAGCCAATGCAAGCGGGCATGGTGTTTACCGTAGAACCGGGCATTTACATTCCCGAAGAAAATTTGGGCATACGCATTGAGAACAACATTTTGGTTACCACCAACGGGCAAATGGATTTGATGAAAAACATTCCGATTGAAGCGGAGGAAATTGAGGCGTTGATGAACGCAAAATAACCACAGAGGCACAGAGAACACAAAGAAAAGACAGAACTCCGTGTTCTCTGTGCCTCTGTGGTGAAAACCCTGAAATGTTAAAAATTTCCCCTCGTAGTTTTTATTCTCTACTTTTGATAGAACTGAGAATTAAAGGCTATGAAACATTTTACCCTCACATTTAGTTTAGTGTTTGTTTTTACAACAAACACATTTGCGCAAGATGTTGCTTTTGCAAACACCAATCAATCGTTGCTTAATACAAACCCCTCTTTTGCGGGGAGTAACGGCGGTTTGCGGGTGCAAACAAATTATCAAAATAAGTGGCCTAATATTTCTGCCGGACATACTTCTGTTAGTTATTATGCAAGCGCAGACGCTTATGTAAAAAAAATAAAGGGTGCTTTTGCGCTTAATTACGGTACTCATAACGAGGCTAAAGGACTTCTAACATCACAAAATATCGGTTTAACGTATGCGCAGCATTTTAAAGTAAATGATAAACTCAAAATTATTCCCTCATTACGGATTGCATATCTTCAACGCCGACTTGAAGGAACTTATATGCTCCCGGGTTGGTATCCGCATATTGTTACTAATCCAAAAAAACAAGCTCTTGATTTCAGCAGCGGTTTATTGTTTCAATATAAAACTTTTTATGGCGGGGTTTCTGCTTTTCATGTTAATCAGCCTGATGAAGGATTACTAAACCATTCCAAATTACCTGTTCGCCTTAACGTTCACGCTTCTTACAATTTTATTCTTTCAGAAAAAATGCTTGTGCAAGTTGGAGGGAATTTCACTTCTCAACAAAAATTCCAATCCCTGCAACTCCAAACTAATGCAGTTTTCTTTAAACATTTTATTTGCGGTTTAAATTTTATAAATGCAGACTATTTCGGCGGAGTATTGGGTTATCGCCACGATTATTTTTCTGCAACAGTAAATTACTTTGCAAGCGTAAGCAGACTTGCAGGTAACACTGCCGGCTCTTGGGAACTCGCTTTAAGCTACAATTTACGCGATAAAGACAACCGCAAAAAATTAACGGCGTTTGAAGCGTGGTAAATTTCTATGCTTCATTATTCTCCAATTATTCAATCACTCCAATTAAATTTAAACTATCAGGTTGATGTGCTGCGTTTGGATTTGTTACACCAGGAAATAAGCGGCAACAAATGGTTTAAACTCAAGCACAATTTAGAAAAAGCCGTTGCGGAAAATCACAAACTCATTATCACCTTTGGCGGTGCGTTTTCCAATCATATTGCGGCTACGGCGGCGGCTTGCAAATTGTTTAATATAAAATGCGTTGGCATTATTCGCGGTGAAGAACAAAACAATCCTACTTTAGAACAAGCGAAACAAAACGGAATGCAACTGCATTTTGTAAGCAGAGAATTTTATTCTCAGAAAAATGAAATTGCTTTTAAAAATTATCTCACCGAAAAATTCGGCGCGCATTATTTAATTCCCGAAGGCGGAAATAATGTGGAGGGCGTTTTGGGTTGCATGGAAATTGCAGCCACGAATTTCACGAATGACACTAATTATGTTGGTGAAAATTCGTGGCAAACTTACGATTATATTTTTTGCGCTTGCGGCACAGGCACAACTTTTGCGGGAATTTTAGCAAGCGCAAAGCCAAACCAAACCGTGATAGGCATTAGCGTTTTGAAAGGCGAACATAAATTACCGCAAGAAACAGAAAATCTCTTGCAGGAAATTTTTCCCGAAAGAAATTTGAAAGTTTTCGGCAATGAAGCAGTAGAAAAAAACAACATTGAAAATTCCTGTATCACCAACAATTACTGTTTTTCGGGTTATGCCAAGTTTGACAAAGCATTAATTGATTTTAAAAACGAATTTGAACGTGAACAAAAAATTCCTTTGGACTATGTGTACACCAACAAATTATTTTTTGCCGCGTTTGATTTGATGAAACAACATAAACTGAAACCCCATTCAAAAATTTTAATTGTTCATAGTGGCGGTTTGCAGGGAAACAAAGGCTTTGAGGAGCGTTACCATTTAAAACCAACGCGGTAATTAATGCTGAACCATGCGTATAAGCGGTTTTGCATAACGTTTAGCGATGCCGAAGAAAATATTTTTGCAAAACCAAAACCCATGGAAATGTGTTGCACAAAACGCTCGTCGGGTTCGTTGGCACAATAGCCTATTTGTGTTTGCAGGGTAAAGGCTTCGGTGTTTAAAAAAAACATATCTGTGCCGTAGCGCGCGCGCGGACCAATAAAAAAACCGTTAAACGGTTCTTGCTTCAGATAAAAATTTACGTCCACACCGCCTATAAAATTTATGCCCTTGCGATTAGCCCCTGTTACGGGCGGATTATTCGGATTAAGACTGCCCGAATTTCTGAATACAGAATATGTGATTGACAAAGGAAAGGCTACACCAATTCTTCCGTCTGCCGTTAGTTGCTCGTACACCAGCGTGCCTCGCCCTGTAAGCAAAGCAAGCGGTTGCGCGCCGATGATATTTCTGTACCTGCTGTTTTGGTGTGGGGCAGGTTCGGGTGTTTCAGAAAAAATATACCGTGTGCCGTTTTGTTTTTCAATCATCATCAATGCTGTTTTCGGAATGTGTTGCGTTACAATTGAAGTATCGTAGTTTTTAAAAAACACTATATCTCTGCCCACACCCACCACCAAGCCCACGGCGGTTTTGCCGTTGTTAAAAAACAGTTTGTCCTGCGCAGACAACAGCAACGGAAACAAAAAAAGTATGCAGGCTGTTTTTTTCATGTTTTAAAAATGGAAACCCACGTTTAAGCCCAAATAAGCACTTAGTACAGAAGAAATAACTTCGCTTTGCATAGTGCGCTGCTGCAAATACTCCTTTTGCATATATAAGCCGCCAAGCCCTGCCATAGTTTTTACATAAAAGTTTTTTGCAATTTCGCTGTATGTGCCGCATATAAGCATGGTTGCCAACTGATAGCCTGTTTTATTTGGTGAAAGTGTAATTACAGTTGAAGGGATATTTCCAATCATAACAGTGTTTCTGATTTCTTTTGTGTAACTAAGCCCTGTATATTTAAACATAGCGCCTATGTAAAACCGATGACTGTCGTCGGGGAGCAAATCGTCCACATACACATTTACAAATGCGCCCGCATCAAAATTTTTTCTTCCGTCCCTGAGCGGCTGAATTCGCATATTCCAAAGTCCTGCGCGGCTACTGAAATTAAATGCGCCCATTGCGCCCACGCCCAAGGTGTTTTTAAACAGCATACGTTCGTAAAACAGCGAAACATCGGCATTGCACAGCGCAAGCGTGTTTACTGAAAAGCGGTTGTTTAAAGGACTGTTGGGTTCGGCGTTTGTTTTACTGCTGCTTTCTGCGGTTTGCGGTGTATGAATGATGTTTTGTTTTGGCGGTGAAATTTTTTGAACCGTTCCGTCTGCAAATTCAATACACAGTATGTATCCGCACCACACGGTGCTTTCTTCGTGATTTTCGTTTTCAATTTTAATTTGCTCGCTTGTAATTTCAAGCACTTTTGCCGTGCGCAGGTTTCCGTTTAAATAATACAGTTTGTCTTGCGCCTTTGCCGCAACACAAAACAAAATAAACATATAACTGCACAGGCGTTTCACACCGTTCAAAAGTATGAAAAAGAAAATTCATACATTTGACCATAAAACATTTTTTAGTGATGAACGAACACGATAATTCAAACTGGATTTGGGGACTGTTTTATTTTAACAGAGAAGATAAACGGCTTTTCCCGCCAAAGCGTATTCCTTTACTCGGCTGGACAATTAATTTTGCCAATCCTTATTCTGTGTTGGCGTTTGCCGGTCTTATTTTTGCTGTGGTGTCGTTGGTTCATTTTCTGACTTCAATCTTTTAACTTTTTCCTTCCAACTTTAAACATCTCACTTAAACTTCCTATCTTTAGGCGTAATTTTTTTAAATATATGTCTTGTAGTAGTGGAGGTTGCGGTACGTCAAAAAACGGAGTTCCTGCGGGTTGCGGAAACAACGGTTCTTGTGGCATTGCCGACAGTTGTAATAAATTAACCGTTTTTGACTGGCTCGGGAACATGAGCCTGCCCCAAGGGCAAAAAGCTTGTGATATAGTAGAAGTCCGTTTTAAAAATTCGCGCAAAGAATTTTTTAAAAACGTAAATAATCTGTCGCTGAATGTTGGCGATGCCGTTGCCGTAGAAGCCCAGTCGGGGCACGATATGGGAACGGTGTCTTTAACAGGCGAGCTGGTAAAACTGCAACTGAAAAAACGCAACGTGAATTTTGACAGCGAAGAAATTAAAAAGCTGTACCGCAAAGCCAAACAAACGGATATTGACAAATGGCGCGAGGCACAGGCGTTGGAAACAAGCACCATGTACCGTGCGCGCACCATTGCTTTGCAAATGGGACTTGACATGAAGCTGAGCGATGTGGAATATCAGGGCGACAAATCAAAAGCCGTATTTTATTACACCGCCGATGCGCGCGTGGATTTCCGTCAGTTAATAAAAGCCTTAGCCGAAGAATTTAGAGTGCGCATTGAAATGCGGCAAATCGGCTCGCGGCAGGAAGCCTCGCGTTTGGGTGGTATTGGCTCTTGCGGACGGGAATTGTGTTGCAGCACATGGCTGACTGATTTTAGAACGGTGAGTACAAGCGCGGCGCGTTATCAGCAATTATCATTAAATCCGCTGAAACTTGCGGGGCAATGCGGAAAATTAAAATGCTGTTTAAATTATGAATTGGACAGCTACGCCGAAGCCTTAAAAGAATTTCCTGACTTAGACGGAAAAAAACTGCAAACCAAAAAAGACGATGCTTTTCTTCAAAAGATTGACATTTTCGGCAGGCTGATGTGGTTCAGCTATCGCAGCGAGCCTACGGTGTTTATTCCTGTGAAAATTGAAGATGTGAAAACCGTTGTGGAAGCAAACGCTAAAGGCGAAAAACCCGATGAACTGACTGCTTCAAAAATTCAGATTGAAAAATATACGGCGGTTGAAGAGCCTGCCTTTGAAAACGTGGTGGGGCAAGACAGCCTTACGCGCTTTGACAAAAAAGGGAAACAGAGAAGTCAAAAGTCAAAAGGTAAAGGTCAGAAGCCACAAGCGCAACAAAGTCAGAAGCCGCAAAACAAAGCGCAACATCAAAACAGACCGCAGGGCAACAAACCGCGCCCAAATCAGGGAAACAGACCTCAACAACATAAAAAACAAAATCAACAACCAAGAAACAATGACAAAAACTCTCCTCAAAAATAGCAGCGCAATTTTTTTGATTGCTTTTCTTTTGTTTGCTTCATCGTGCAATAAAAATGTGGTGTACAGCAAATACAAAACGTTTGCAAACAACGAATGGGCGGCGAAAGACAAAGCCGTGTTTAGTGTGGATATTACCGACACACAAACGCTCAACAACATATCGCTGATGATACGCCATGCAGACACTTATCCGTACAGTAACATTTTTTTATTTGTTACTACCATCTATCCTGACGACATGGTGCGCACCGATACTATGGAAGTGGTGCTGGCAAACAGCAAAGGCGAATGGCAGGGCAGCGGCGTGGGCGATATTTTTGATTTTAAAGCTCCCATTAAAAAAAATGTGCGTTTTGCCCAAGAGGGGACGTATAAATTTGTTTTTGAGCAAGCCATGCGCCAAGACCCTCTGCCCATGATTATGGATTTTGGTTTTGAGATTGAGAAAAGTAAGTAGTCTTTTTTTAAAGGCACGAAAATGTATGGGCAAACAACCAACAAAAATAGATTTTACGCTGTGGTTAGAGTTTGAAAAAGTTGACCCCAATAACTGGGACATTGAAAACGATTTTTGTAATATTCTTGTGGACTTAGAAGACGGAAGACACTACGGGCTAAATGTTTGGACATACAACTACTTGCAAACAGCCATTGCCGAAGACAAAAAAACAGGGCAAAATCTACATGGGCTTTATCAAACACCACCCGACTTGTTTGTTAAGGAACTGACAAGAAACTGTATTCAGCAGACAATTGAAGACTTGCTCAAAATCGGCGATTTAGAAAAGGTTTTGAACCCGAGTATTTATAACAAATAACAAAAGAGGTAGAAAAGACAAATGGTATATAATCTTAAAATAATTACGGATAATTTTGTCCGAAATGAAATTGCTTGTATCTTTGTTCCCATAAAAAATCGGATAAATTATGACTATCACAGAAAAAAGTATTGTTGGTGAACTGGTAGCGCAAGACTACCGCACCGCATCGGTTTTCAAAAACCACGGCATTGATTTTTGCTGCAACGGCAATCGTAATATTGCAGATGCCTGCGAAAAAAAGAACATTGAAAGTAACGCGCTGATTGAAAAATTGGAGCAAGTTGTACAGCAGAATAACAACCAATCAACAGACTTCAACACATGGGAGCTTGATTTGCTGGCGGATTATATTGAGAAAAAACACCACCGCTATGTGGAGCAAAAAATTCAGGAAATAAAACCTTTTTTGAATAAAGTGGTGAAAGTGCATGGCAGCCAGCACCCCGAACTGCCGGAAGTGGAGCAACTGTTCAACGGCTCGGCAGGTGAACTGACGGCGCACATGAAAAAAGAAGAACTGATATTGTTTCCTTTTATCCGCAACATGGTAAAAGCAAAAAATGCCAACGAAGCGTTTAATCCGCCGCCATTCGGCACGGTGCAAAACCCCGTTGCCATGATGCAGCACGAGCACGATGTTGAAGGCGAGCGTTTCCGCAAAATTTCTGCACTCACGCAAAATTATACACCGCCTGCCGATGCCTGCAATACCTATCGTGTAACGTTTGCTTTGCTCAAAGAATTTGAAGACGACCTGCACCTGCACATTCATTTGGAAAACAACATTCTCTTTCCAAAAGCGGTGGAAATGGAGAAGAGCATGGCATGAACGATATAAACAATAAAAACAAGCCCATAAAACGTCACTCTGCCTTGCAGCCGTTAAGCCGTGAACATCATCACGGTTTGCTGCTTTGCTGGAAAATAAGGCAAGGCTTTAAGCGGGACATTTCACCCGAACGCATTAAAGTTTATGCCGATTGGTTTTGGGAAACACACCTTGCACCGCATTTTGAAGCGGAAGAAAAATATCTGTTTCCAATTCTTCCTGCCGATAACGAAAACGTGAAAAAAGCCCTGCATGAACATCAACGACTAAAACGCCTTTTTCATAAAAGCGATGACTTAATAAAAAACCTTAACCGCATAGAAGAAGAATTGGAAAGGCATATACGTTTTGAAGAAAGAGTATTGTTTAATGAAATTCAGCAGGCAGCCACAGCAGCGCAAATGCAAGATATAGAAACCGTTCATGTTTCTGACACTCATTCAAATTTTTGCGATAACCTGAGCGATGAGTTTTGGAAAGCGTAGAAAATAAACACAGAGGCACAGAAACACAAAGGCACGGAGGTTTTTTCTTCGTGCTTTTCTATTTTTTAGAAGTTTTGGATTTTGGCTTTGAGATTGAGAAAAGTAAATAATGATTATTACAAAATAATTTCGTAACTATGACGATTATGGAACTGATAGAAAACTTGGATACATTACAAAAAACGTTTTGGTGCATTGCCGGCGTAACGAGTTTAATATTCATCATTCAAACAATAATGACATTTGTTGGTGCAGATGCATTTGACGGAATAGAAGCCGACTTTGACAGTAATCTTGATAGTGCTGACACGCCTTTTCAACTGTTTTCCTTCCGAAACCTTATTAATTTTTTGCTTGGTTTCAGTTGGACAGGCATTTCGTTTTACTCAAGTATTCAAAACAGAGCGGGTTTAATTCTGCTGTCGGTAGCTGTGGGTATTTTGTTTGTGTATTTGTTTTTCTTCATCATAAAACAAGTTCAGAAACTGGCAGAAGACAACTCCTTTAAAATAACAAACACGTTAAATAAAACTGCGGAAGTTTATCTTAGCATTCCCGAAAAAAAATCGGGAAAAGGAAAAGTGTTGATTAGCGTTAAGGGAGCGGTTCACGAATTAGATGCAATGACCGAAAATGATAAAATTCCGTCAAACGCTATGGTGAAAGTAGTGAAGATAGAAAACGATAATATTTTAATAGTAGAAAAAATTTAAAAACAAAAAATATGGGAATAACAGCAATTATTGTAGTAACGGCGATTGTAGTATTTGTAACAATCTCTGCATTGGTATCAAGGTATAAAAGATGCCCTTCGGATAAAATATTAGTAATCTATGGGCGCACAGGCGGAGCTTCCGCCAAATGTGTTCACGGTGGCGGTGCGTTTATTTGGCCCGTAATTCAAGACTTTGCTTTTTTGGATTTAAAGCCTTTGTCCATTGAAGCGAATTTGACCAATGCGCTCAGCCGGCAAAATATTCGTGTGGACGTGCCTTGCCGTTTTACCATTGCCATTTCAACCGAAACCGACAACATGAATACAGCTGCCGAAAGATTGTTGGGCTTATCTGCCGAACAAATTCAGGAATTGGCAAAAGACATTTTGTTCGGACAATTGCGCTTGGTGATTGCCACCATGACCATTGAAGAAATTAATTCTGACCGCGATAAATTTTTGGACAACATTTCAAAAAACGTGGACAGCGAATTGAAAAAAATCGGATTAAAACTCATCAATGTAAACGTTACCGATATTAAAGATGAATCGGGTTACATTGAAGCATTAGGAAAAGAAGCGGCAGCCAAAGCAATAAACGAAGCGAAAGTAAGCGTTGCCGAACAGGAAAAAATCGGTGAAACAGGAAAAGCATTAGCCGACAGAGAAAAAGATACACAGATAGCAGAAACTCACCGCGACCGCGATGTAAAAATTGCGATTACGCAAAAGGATAGAGAGATAAGCATTGCTACTGCCGCGAAAGATGAAACCATTGGTAAAGCTGAAGCGGAAAGGGATACGAGAATAAAAACTTCTGAAGCCAACGCCATTGCCATAAAAGGCGAAAACGAAGCTAAAATAGCCATTGCAAATTCGGAAGCGTTAAGAAGAGAAAAAGAAGCGGAATCATTACGCATTGCTATTTCTGCCGAAAAAATTCAACAAGCCAAAGCCTTGGAAGAAGCGTATTTGGCAGAACAGAAAGCAGAGTTGGCGCGTTCGGAAAGAGAACGTTCCACACAAATTGCCAATATTGTAGTACCCGCCGAAATTGCCAAACAACGCGCCATTATTGAAGCGCAAGCCGAAGCAGAAAGAATAAGAGAAAATGCAAAAGGCGAAGCAGATGCTATTTTCGCAAAAATGGAAGCAGAAGCAAAAGGCCTGTTTGAAATTTTGACAAAACAGGCAGAGGGTTATAAGGAAGTTGTTTCAGCAGCAGGCGGCGACCCGACAAAAGCATTCCAATTATTGCTGATTGAAAAATTACCTGAATTGGTAAAAACACAAGTGGAGGCAGTTAAAAATATTAAGATTGATAAAATTACTGTTTGGGATTCGGGCAATAATGAAAACGGAACAGGCTCAACAGCAAATTTTGTTTCGGGTATGATGAAAACCGTGCCGCCCTTAAACGATTTGTTTAATATGGCAGGATTGAATTTACCTGCATATTTGAAAGGTGCAGAAAACGCGCCGCAAGCCAATGAAACTAATAATGAAGAAGAAAAGGAAACGGAATAGAATAATTTTTGTTTTGAGAAGAGTGAATAGTCTTTTTCTCTCACGGGTTTTTTAGTTGGAAAATACGTTTCGCATTTTACATATCTGTTGCAGATATGCACAATAAAATTAAGAAGCAGATATACAAAATGCGCAAGGTAAAACAACTTTCAGTTTGCTGAGGCACAATTATTTATTGTAAAAATGAGTAAGGTTTTGTAGGTTTGTGGAGTTGCGCATATTAGAGAGTTGGCAGTAATGCTAAAAAGACGACACACGTAATAAAATCCTATGGACAAGAATTTAGAAACACTAAAGAATAACAACCCTTCGATTGAAATAGTTGAAGAGACTGACCACATTAACATATCCAAAATGTGGGACGACTCCACTTTTATGTGCAGACTTGAAAAGACAACTAATTTCTCACCGCTGGCAAACGTTTCATTCCCCAATGAACTCTCAGCAATCTACCATAAAGACACTTCAACTTTAGAAGTAATCTTTTCACCCATTTTGCAGGACGACCCGATTAAAGAACGGGTTTTCAATTTTTTCTATAAGGGTGTAGAGTTCAAAGCATCATTCGGTGAACCGACAGAATTATTTAAAATCATTGCGACTGGCTTTCGAGAAACTGATAATAGCTCTGACACCGATTACCGAAACCTAAGAAAATTCAGGGACTATTATAAACAAGACACACTTCCAAAATACATTCAAAAATATTTTGAAAACCGCGAGCCAATAAACTTCTTTATTCAAGGAGACTTTGATAAGGCGGCAAGTAATTTTGTAGCTATTGCTAAACACTTAAACTTCTATATGCATTACTATGACAGGGAAACTCCAGTTTTAGTAATATTTGAACAGGAGCAGGACAAGAAAGATTATAAAACACCTTGCATTACAAAGTCGAACGGCTTTCCAAAAGTCATCAACTTTACAACATTTGACCCAGTATTAATTGACTTATTTCAAATATCAAGACGAACGGCAAATGTTCGATTGAAATTCATCTTCTATTTTCAAGTATTAGAATATTGTGCTTACTATCACTTGAATGACGACTTAAAAAAGCGACTAACAAACATCATAAAACGTCCCGACCTTCTCAACAACACCAACGACTACAGTAAATTGTTAATTGAAGAATTTAAGGACTACTTCAGACAAAATGACGATAGTATCAAATTAGAAAAATTACTTTCAGACTTTTGCACTTGGGACGATATAAAACATGAAATTGAATGCAATAAAGAATATTTTTCAAACGACCTCGTTTTTGACGGGGGGCTAAAAATACCGGCACTAATTAGCGACAAAGAAACTTTTGAGACAGAACCAAAAGGCATTCTAAAAAGTGCCAAAGGAAACATTGAGAAAATAAGAAATGTCTTGGTTCATTTAAGAGAAAGCCGAGAGAACAAGGTTATCTTACCTACACCTAAAAACAATAATTTACTTATACCATACTTACATCTAATTCAGCGAATTGCAGAAAAAATTGCTATACAGCATGAATAAAAGCACTACTGCCAACACGGGTTTTGCGTCAGGCGGGCTGACGTGCAAACTTGGAGCTTTGTGCTTCTAGTGAACTTTAGTAATAAAATGAAACTTTGTGCTCCGAAACCCGCCCGAACGCAAAGCCCGAAAACGTTATGTGTAATTTTGTAAAACGACAGCGGCAATGAAAACAACAATTATTTTACTGACTTTATTAACATCATCAATTCTGACTGTAACAAGCAAGACAGATAGAGACTGTTCTAATGCTTATTCATCGGCAGATGAGGCTTATTCCTATTGTAAGAAAGCATACAATTCTGACAACTGGGATGAGACTAAACGTTATCTCAAAAAAGCAATGAGTAGTTTTGACGATGCAATGACATACGCACAAGATGACGATTGTAATTGTGAAGATGCTCACAGTGCAGCGGATGACGGTTACTCATACGCAAAAAAAGGGTATAATTCTGACAATTGGGACGACACTAAAAACTATGCTAAGAAAGCTAAAAATTCGGCTGACGATGCAATGTCTTATGCAAATGATTGTAACGACTAAGAAAAAACAGGGAAGCCGAAAACTGAATAGAGTAGGCGCAAAACTAAATACAAAAAAATGAAAACATTATTTTTAACATTAGCATTCGGGCTGTTTTCGGTCATTGGCTATGCACAGACAAATCCTAATTCAAGGTATCAGCAAGGTTACACAAAGAAAAGCACAGGGACGTATGTTCAGCCACATTACAAGACGACAACAAACAAGACGAACCACGACAATTATTCAACAACCCCAAATTCCAATTCATACACTGGACAAAAGGGCTATAAAGCAAAAGACTATTCCTCTGGTGCGAACAACTATGGAAGTGGTAAAACAATCCATACTGGCTCAAAAGGCGGACAGTATTATTATAACAGCAAAGGCAATAAAACCTATGTTCCAAAACGATAAATTCTAAATTATGCCATCAAACTTTGACAAAAATTTTGAAAGTCATAAATCAACTTTCAAACAAAAATTCGGTATTGAATGGAGTTCAAATCATCAACTCTATTTAACCTACTTACAGACACTTTACATTTCGTCATTGACAGAAGTTTCAAACAACGGACTTGGGCAAATTTTATCAAGACAAGATGAAATTCACCGATTATTACAGAGCATCAGTCAACAGATAGACAAGAAAAAGTGACAAAAAACTACACATAACACGGGTAGCTGTTGCGCAACTCCATTTTCATCAAAAAACCGAGCTCATTAAATCGTTTATAGACACTGATAAATTTTAACTCAGAAAATTGAGAGCAAAAATTTACGTTCGTTAAAACGCAGATAAAAAAATGATGATGAAACGATTTTTGAAAGAGTTGTAATTTCCCTTTCTATTGCTTTTACGGCTGCTTTCCTCATTTTTGGAACATAGTTTAGCCATTTTTTGAGGTTGTAGGCTATTGCCGCGCCTATCATAAATTTGTTGGCGTAATTTGCGGATATCGCGTAGAAGACATTGAAGACACGCTCGTGCAGCAAATCCGTTATTTGGATAAGCTGATTGACGAACTGGCTAAAGGAAAGGCAATGGAAAGATTTTGAGAAAATAATTCCTGCCCATGGTTGTAATTTGAGGCAAGTAAACAACTAAATTTGCCCCACATTAAAAAATATGTTACAACTCAATTATATCCGCGACAACAAAGACGAAGTGCTGAAACGCTTAGCCGTAAAGAATT
The DNA here is from genome assembly GCA_019638705.1 of Bacteroidota bacterium. Lineage (GTDB taxonomy): Bacteria > Bacteroidota > Bacteroidia > B-17B0 > Aurantibacillaceae > Aurantibacillus. Next base: position 6,309 of record JAHBTI010000023.1, on the reverse strand, counting down.
TTAAAGATGCCGAAACCGTTATCAGCACCATTATTGAATTAGACAACAACCGCAAAGCCGCGCAAAAACAAGCCGACGATACTAAAGCCGAAGCCAACAGCATTGCCAAACAAATTGGCGAACTCATGAAATCGGGAAACAAAGCAGAAGCCGAAACTCTGAAAGCAAAAACTTCGGAACTGAAAAACACCGAAAAAGCGTTGGACGAAAAATTAAAATCTATTGAAGTGGAAGTGTTTAACTTGTTGGTAACAGTTCCCAACTTACCGCACTCGTCCGTTCCCACAGGCAAAACCGCCGAAGACAACGAAGTGGTGCGCGAAAGCGGCGCAAAGCCAAATTTGTATGCAAATGCAAAACCGCATTGGGAGCTGACTTCGCAATACGACATTATTGATTTTGAATTGGGCGTAAAGCTCACAGGTGCTGGATTCCCCGTGTATAAAGGCAAAGGCGCACGTTTGCAACGCGCATTAATCAATTTCTTTTTAGACCGCGCTACCGCAGAAGGCTACAACGAAGTGCAGCCGCCAATTGTGGTAAACGAAGACAGCGGCTACGGCACAGGTCAGTTGCCCGACAAAGAAGGGCAAATGTATTTTGTGAACGAAGACAACTTGTATCTCATTCCCACCGCCGAAGTACCGATTACCAATATGTATCGCGATGTAATTTTAAAAGAAAGCGATTTCCCGATTAAGAACTGCGGCTACACGCCTTGTTTTCGCAGGGAAGCGGGCAGCTATGGCAAAGACGTGCGCGGATTAAACCGTTTGCACCAATTTGATAAAGTAGAAATTGTACAAATTTCGCACCCGCAAAAAAGCTATGAAATTTTGGAAGATATGCGCGATTACGTTGCAGGTCTTTTACAAGAATTGGAATTGCCTTTCCGTATTTTAAAATTGTGTGGTGGCGATATGAGTTTTGCAAGTGCTTTAACTTACGATTTGGAAGTGTGGAGCGCGGCGCAGCAACGTTGGTTAGAAGTAAGCAGCGTGAGCAATTTTGAAACCTTTCAAACCAACCGCTTAAAATGCCGTTACAAAGACACGAACGGAAAAACGCAACTCGCGCATAGCTTAAACGGCAGCGCACTCGCCTTGCCGCGCATTGTAGCTGCTTTGTTGGAAAACAACCAAACAGCAGAAGGAATAAAAATCCCGAACGTGTTAGTGCCGTATTGCGGGTTTGAAATGATTAGTTAAGTGCGTTTTGTCATGTCGAGCGAAGTCGAGACATATTTCTCCGTAACATTCAGTTCTCGACTTCGCTCGAACTGACAACAAAGGTTTAAAATGAAGTTTGCTGCATATATTATTTGTTGTACTATATTGATTGTTTTTTTTGCTTGCAATAAATCAAACGCAAGTACCGAGCAATTAAAAACTTTAGATAGTCTGAACATCGTAGCGAACATGATTTCTGCCGAGTTGAAATCTGCTGAATTAAAAAAAGCAGATACAATTTTACTGAAACACCGTTTGACAAAATTTTTTCAGTATAAGCAATTCATCAAACAAAACATTAACGATACTATTTCAAAAATGGAAGCGGATAATTTGCAGCATTTTTACAACGGTGGAAAAAATTTGCAAGCGTATCAAGCTAACCGATTGGCTTTGATTTCACGAGCCAATTTAATTTCTTCGCAACTCAACAAACTCTCAAGCGATAAAAAAAATAATGCATTAAGTGAGGAGCAGTTTTCAATTTTTTTGACACAAGAAAAAACGGAAATACTGAAATTATTACAAGTATATGCTGTACAGTCTCAGTTGTTTTATACAAGTTTGGAAGAATTTGAAAACTCCATTCTTGGTGTAGAAACATTGATTAAAAGCCGCAATCACGGCGTGTTACCAACGATTGTAAAAGATACTGTTCCATTTTAACACAGAGGCACAAAGACACGGCGGCACAGAGAAATTATAAAATGAATAAATATAAACACAAAAAATTCCGTGCCTCAGAGCCTCTGTATCTCTGTGTTTTAACTATGCTGAACGAAGTGAAACATTAATATGGCTGTTACTTTTCAAAATAAAAACATTTCTTTCACGATTAAAAACAAGCTGAAAATAAAAACGTGGATTGCAAATATCATCACGCTTGAAAAAAAGAAATTAGGACAAGTAAATTTTGTGTTTACCACCGATGAAGACTTGTTGCAAACCAACATTCAGTTTCTTAATCACAACACTTACACCGACATTATCACCTTTGATTACTGCGAAAATAAAACCATTAACGGCGACATCATCATCAGCTTGGAGCGCGTGAAAGAAAATGCCGGAAAATTTAACGTTGATTTTGAAGATGAATTAAAACGTGTGCTTATTCACGGCATTTTACATTTGTGCGGCTACAAAGACAAAACTACCAAAGACAGCGAACTCATGCGCAAAAAAGAAAATTGGGCGTTAAAGAAAATGGTGTAAACATCACGCCACGCCCAATATTGCTCTCAGCAATCCCAAGTCATCATAACGTTCGGGTAGGGTGTAATTTTTTATTTTTAAATAATTCAGCGACTTCCCTGTGCTTTCGCCCATAGCAATTACTTTTTGGTGCGGAAGTATTTTATTTTTTTCAAAAAAGGCTTCGGCGTTGCTTGGGCTGGTAAACACAAGTATGTTGCAATCTTCGGGAATTTCCACGCTGTGTTTTAACGTGGCATACACTTCCAGATTAAACACATTTTCCTGTTTCACCATTTGCCATTGAATACTTTTGCGGCTGTCGCGCGCAACGGGAAACAACACTTTGCCGCTGCCCACTTTGCTGCTGAATTGTTTGCCCACTAATTTAATGTCGGTGCTTGTGCCGATGAAATCGGCGCGCTTGCCAAACGCCCGCAACTCTGCACTTGTAGCCGTGCCAATGCAGCCAAACTTTACATTCTTATCCAAGTCGGGATTTTGTTTAAAGAAATATTCTACACCGTGTTTGCTGCTGAAAAATACCCAGTCGGTTTTCGGCAACTCTTTAATGCGAATTTGCTTGAACTCAATCAAACTTTTTCCTTCCACCGTAAAACCCAAGCGTTGCAAGGCATTTGGCAAGTATTGGTTTTCGTGAAAGGTTTTTGTAACAAACACTTTTTTGGGTTGCAGGTTGCGAACATGGTCAACAATCTGGTCGGCAAAACCGTCTGTATCTAAGGTTTGAAAATACAACTGCTTGGGTTGTTTGTTCCAGTCTTCGGCAATGCTTAACCATACTTTAAACCGCAAACGCTCATCATCGTCTTCTTCGGTGTCGCAGTAAACGCCCAATGGCAACTGACAACCGCCGTCAAACATATTTAAAATCTGCCGTTCAATATTTATGCGAAACAACACATCTAAATCAGTTATTTCATCAATAATGGAAAGCAATTCGTTATCGTCTTCTCGTGTTTGCCACGCCAACACACCTTGCGCAGGTGCAGGAATAAATTCTTCGGGACTTAAAATTTCGGAATGAAACGCTTCCAAATCCAACTGCAAACGCTCAACGCCTGCTATGGCTATTAAAATAGCATCATACTCTTTGTCGTGCAATTTTTTAATGCGTGTTGGTACATTGCCGCGCAAATCTTTCAACGCCACATCGGGGCGAAACGCCAAGAGTTGCGATTTTCTTCGTGCCGAAGACGTGCCTACCAACGCGCCTTTTTTCAGATTAAATTTTTGTTTTTCATCAACGGCTTCTTTTCTTATGAGCAATAATTCCGAAGGGTCTTCGCGCTTGGAAACACCTGCTACCAAGAGTCCGTCGGGCATTTCGGTGGGCAAATCTTTGTGTGAGTGCACGGCTAAATCTATTGTGCCTTTCAGCAATTCTTCTTCTAATTCTTTGGTAAAAAAGCCCTTGCCTTCTAATTTATCAAAGCTTGTGTTCCATTCCTGCGAGCGGTCACCTGTTGTGGAAATAATTTTTATTTCTACCGCATGACCTTTTTCTTCTAACAATTCTTTGGTGTAATTGGCTTGCCACAAAGCTAAATCGCTGCCGCGCGTGCCGATGATAATTTTACGATTCACGGCGCAAAGGTAAATTTTTTACTCACCCGAAAGAAAAACTTCTTTGGCGGTTTTAATGGCTACGGCGTTGTATTTTTTCTCAACGTAAGTCAAAACTTTATCCAACACTTCTTTGCTTTGTGTATCAAGCGTATTAATTTCTTTGGCAAATACTTCGTTCAGAGCAACTTCTTTAATGGCTTTTACCTGTTTGGGTACTTCGCCAAAAGCAAGTTCTACCAAGCGTTCGCGGCGCAGGCGTTTAAATAATTCTTTACGTTCATTAATGATGTGCTCGCACTTTACAACTTCATTTTTGCGTGCCTGCAAATTTGCTTCGGCTTGCTCTTTTAACGAGTTAATGTCAATGTAATGCACCTGTGTGTTTTTGGCAACGCCCTCGCTCACATTGGCAGGCAACGCCAAATCAATAATTATTTTTTTAGATGTTTCGCCGCTGCGGAGTTGCGTAAAAATTTCTTCGGTAACAATTGGCGTAGTGCTGCCTGTGCAAACAAACAATACATCAAAGCCTTTGGTATAATTTTTCAGTTCGTTTAATTCGTGCGCTTCGCCGTTTAATAATGCAGCAAGTTTTTTTGCATTTGCCGGCGTGCGATTGAAAACCGTGAAATTGGCAAACTTATGTTTTTGCAAATAGTTGGCTAAGGTTGTGTTTGTTTCGCCGCTGCCTACCAGCAAAATACGCGCATCGTTTTTTACGCCAAACTCACGCAAACTGCGGTACGCCAGCGAAGCAACCGACACGGGATTTTTTGCAATGTTGGTGTTGGTATAAATATCTTTTGCGGTTTCAATGGTTTGTTTCAGCAGCAAACGTATAAAATCACCCGTTGTGTTTAAGTCTTTGCAAAAATCATACGCCTTGCGCACTTGAGTAATAATTTCTCGCTCGCCAACCACCAATGAATCTAAAGAAGCGGCAACACGGAAAAGATGTTCCACGCCGTTTTCGCTATTATAAATTTCAACACATTGGGATAAAGATGTTGCTTCGGTTGCATTCAAATTTTTGTTTAGAAACAAAATGAGTGCTTTTACAAAATTGGTGTCAATAGTTTGTGGCGTGCTGATGAATAATTCTACGCGATTGCAGGTGCTTAAAAACAACAACTCATCTAAACGAAATTGTTTTTTTAATTCGGGGAGTAAGTTCCTTTGCACATCTTGTTCCAAATGGAGCTTGCCGATTAAATCAAAAGGAATTTGTTTGTGTGTAAACGCTATGACCTTAAATCTGTCCAATTTTCAGTACCGCAAATATGGTATATCATCGGCGTTTTTTTGTCATTGAATTGTCATTGCAAACCCTGTAATCGAGGGAATTAAGTTTCGCCATGAACATACTAAGTTTAAATCTGTTGATTTTTTATTATCCTGCTTTGTAACCTGCTCCAATTTTTCAATCAGCACGAAAACTTCAAACAAACATTTGTTATCGTAACGCATAACGAGGAACTCGCTAAAATGGCGGATAGGAGGTTGATGATGAGAGACGGGAGAATGGTAGTTTAGTTTTCTTGGAGTTGTATTAAACCTAAGCCAATCTCCAGCGATTAAAGCGGATTTATTTTTTCAGCATTTTTTCCGTATCAGCCAGTTTGCTCTTAGCGTAAGCATCATTTTCTTTATACTCCAAGGCTTCTTCGTAGGCAATTTTAGCTTCAGCCCAGCGTTTCATTTTAAACAGCTCATCGGCACGCTTGATTTTTTCTCTGTATTTGGTACTGGCACCAATAGTTTGACGTATCTTACTTTTAACATCGCCTCCACCCACGCTTGCATCATCGGCAACTCCACCCGGGGGCATATTATTTCGTTTTCCGTTCTCAACTTTCTCGGCAGCTAATTTTTTGTCTGCTTTTTCTTTTGCCTCTGTTTCTGCTTTCGCTGCTGCTTTCGTTTCGGCATCTGCATTTTCCTTAGCAGCTTTTTCAGCCGCTAATTTGTCTGCTTTTTCTTTTGCCTCTGCTTTTGCTGCTGCTGCCGCTTCTGCTTCTGTTTTTTCCTTAGCAGCTTTCTCTGCTGTTAATTTCTCTGCTTTCGCTTTTGCCGCCGCCGCTGCTTCGGCTTCTGCTTTTTCTTTAGCAACTTTTTCAGCCGCTAATTTCTCTGCTTTTTCTTTTGCTTCTGCTTTCGCTTTTGCCGTCGCCGCTTCGGCATCTGCATTTTCCTTAGCAGCTTTTTCAGCCGCTAATTTCTCTGCTTTTTCTTTTGCTTCTGTTTCTGCTTTCGCTTTTGCCGCCACCGCCGCTTCGGCTTCTGCTTTTTCTTTAGCAGC
>JAHBTI010000022.1 GCA_019638705.1 Bacteroidota bacterium | reverse complement strand
TAATACTATCTTTGCGCTTTCATTTTTTAAAATGGCACAATCAAAAACAATCAAAAGCGCGTTGGTTTCTGTTTATTACAAGGATAATTTAGAACCAATTATTAAAAAATTGCACAGCCTTAATGTGAAATTATACAGCACGGGCGGCACTCTTTCTTTTATTGAAAAATTAAACATTCCCGTTACGGCTGTGGACAGCGTTACAACCTATCCCGAAATTTTCGGCGGACGCGTAAAAACCCTGCACCCTGCCATTTTTGGCGGCATTTTAAATCGCCGCGATAACGAAACAGACAAAAAAGAAAAAGCCCAACACAACATTCCCGACATTGATTTGGTGATTGTGGATTTATATCCCTTTGAAGAAACTGTTTCTAAAGGCGCAAATGAGGCTGACATCATTGAAAAAATTGACATCGGCGGCATTTCATTAATTCGCGCGGCAGCAAAAAACTTTAACGATGTAGTGATTGTTTCTTCAAGAAACGATTATTCGGAATTACTGAATTTATTGGAAACCAAAAATGGAGCTTCGGACATTAATGACCGAAAAAATTTTGCGGCAAAGGCTTTCGCCACTTCATCGCATTACGACACCGCTATTTTTAATTACTTCAATCAAACAGAAAACATTCCGCAGTTCAAACAAAGCATACAAACATCTCAAACCTTGCGTTACGGCGAAAACCCGCACCAAAAGGGGACTTTTTACGGGGATTTAGATGCCATGTTTACCAAACTGAACGGAAAAGAATTGTCGTATAACAATTTGTTGGACGTTGATGCAGCCGTAAATTTAATTACCGATTTCAGCGAACCCACTTTTGCGATTCTCAAACACAACAATGCTTGTGGCGTAGCTTCTCGCAAAAACATTCACGATGCCTACCTTGATGCTTTGGCAGGCGACCCTGTTTCTGCTTTCGGTGGAATTTTAATTGCCAACCGAAACATTGATTTGGCAACTGCCGAAGAAATTAATAAACTTTTTTATGAAGTGATTATTGCTCCTGATTACAATCTTGACGCTTTGATATTATTGAGGACAAAAACCAATCGCATTATTTTAAGTCAGCGCAAAGTTGATTTACCTGCAACTTCTTTCCGCACCTTGTTAAACGGTGTGATTGAGCAAGACAAAGATTTAAAAACAGAAGTTGAAACGGATTTAAAAACTGTAACCAATACTTCGCCAAGCAAAGAAGAAATAAACGATTTACTCTTTGCCAACAAATTGGTGAAACACACCAAATCAAATACAATCGTGTTAGCTAAAAACGGACAGTTGCTCGCCAGCGGCACAGGGCAAACTTCCCGCGTTGATGCCTTGCGCCAAGCCATTGCCAAAGCACAAAGTTTTGATTTTGATTTAAAAGGCGCGGTGATGGCAAGCGATGCCTTTTTCCCTTTCCCCGATTGCGTGGAAATTGCGCACAAAGCAGGTATTACCGCCGTTATTCAACCGGGTGGTTCTATTAAAGACAAAGAAAGTATAGATTATTGCAACGCCAACGGTGTAAGCATGGTAATGACAGGCACACGGCATTTTAAACATTAAAAAGTCCCTCTCTTTTGGAGAGGGCTTTTGAGTGAGGCTTAAAAAACACAATAACCTTTGGTGGTTTGCGTTAAATGAAATACTTTTATGAGTACAATTTTTTGCCGTGAAAAAAGTTCTTACACTTTTATTTGTTCTTGTATCTGCAATTAGCTTTGCAACGCACAACCGCGCAGGCGAAATTACCTACAAGCGCATAACTCCTTTTACCGAAGAGGTTGGCGGCGTTACCGTTCCTGCATACAATTATTCCATTACCATAGTTGTGTACAATGACTTTTGTAACCAATGCGCCGACCGCTGCTCGCTTGACACCGTTTATTTTGGAGACGGACAGGTGGCTTCTGTACCGCGCATGAATGGAAACACAAGCGGTTGCGGTTGTTTTGGCAGCGTTCCCTGCGGAGAAATTCTAAGCAGCGACCCGAATTACCTTGTAAAAAAAAGTATTTACACCGTTGTACACCGTTATGCCAATGCAGGTAATTACTTAATTCGTGTGGGCGACCCAAACAGAAACGGAGGAGTTTATAACATTCAAAACTCCATTAATCAGGCGTTTTACATAGAAGCCTTATTGGTAATTAACAATTTTACAGGCGCAAATACCTCACCGCAGTTTAATTACCCACCTATTGACAAGGCTTGCAGAAACAAATGCTTTTATCACAACCCGGGTGCTTACGACCCTGACGGCGACAGTTTAAGTTATGAACTCACTGTTTGTCGCGGCAATGCAGGCGCACCGGTTATCGGATACACCTATCCGAGCGGCGGTATCGGCGGAACGTTTAACATTGACCAAACAGGCTTAATTACATGGTGTACGCCGCAGGTACTGTCGCAGTTCAACATTGCTTTTATTATAAGAGAGTGGCGCAAAAACAGCAATGGCGTGTATGAGCTTGTAGGTTATGTGTTGCGCGATATGCAGATAATTGTAGAAAGCTGCCCGGTAAACGAACCGCCTTTGGTTACTGTGCCGCCCGATACCTGTGTGGAAGCAGGTGCATTAATTGCAAAAAAAATAAGAGTAAGCGACCCTAACGCGGGCGATTTTGTCATGCTGTCGGGCGAGGGCGGAGCGTTTGCCGCAACAAGTCCAAAGGCAATACTTGACAATGCTTCGGGTACAATTACTGCGCCAAACGGCAGTTTTTATGCCGATTTCCGCTGGCAAACCACCTGCGACCACGTTCGCCGTCAGCCCTATGCTACCGTATTTAAAGCCAAAGATAACGGCAATGAGCAATTGGTGCATTTTGCAACTTACAACATTCGCGTGTTGCCGCCGAGTGTAAAAAATGTAACTGCCGTGCCCATTGGTGCAAACATAAGGGTATCGTGGTCGCCTGTTAATTGTAATCCTTCAACAAACCCTTTAACAACATATAAAGTTTACAGAAAAGACGATTGCTCTGCCTATACTTACACGCCTTGCCAAACTGGCATTCCCGTAAGTTCGGGTTTTTCTCTCATCGGGCAAACAACCGCAAGCGAAATTTCTTTTACAGATGATAACAGTGGAAATGGTTTAATTGTAGGACAAAATTACAGCTACTTGGTTGTGGGTGTGTATGCCGACGGAACGGAAACTTACGGCAGTTCGCAGGTGTGTACAAAACTGAAACGCGATGCGCCTTTGATGTTGAATGTAGATGTTGTTTCCACCGCCACAAATACAGGTGCGGTTTATATTAAATGGACACGCCCTTTAGTTTCCAAAGCCTCTGTTGCCTCATCGGAAGAAGTTTTTGACACGCTTGCTTTTCCCGGACCTTATGTGTTTAATCTTAAATACCGATTAACTGCTTCGGGCGGTTCGGGTGCTTTCAGCGATGTTCAGTCTTTTTCAAGTGTATATTTTTTAGGTCTTGACACAACATATTTGCATACAGGACTTAATACTGTTGAAAGTGGGTTGGATTATAAGGTGGAATTTCAGTCGCTCGGTTTTCCGAATGTATTTTCGGTTTCTGCCAAAACGTTTACCGATACTCCGGAAACAGTCGCTTTTACGAGTTCCTCTCAAACGGCTTCTTCCATATTTATAGAAACTTCATCTTCCGACAGAAGAGTGGATTTAAAATGGTCTTCAAAAACGCCATGGAAAAATAAAAAATACGCCGTGTGGCGCAAAGAGGGTGCATTGACATATCAGTTTCTTGACAGCACAAAAAACACAAGCTATGTGGATACGCACAATGTTGTAAACAAACGCGAGTATTGTTATAAAGTAATAGGCATAGGCGAATATTCCGACACAAGCATTTACAGACCCTTGCTTAACTGGTCGCAGGAAAGCTGCAGCACACCAATTGACTTAACACCGCCTTGTTTGCCAACACCTACTATTACCGCCACCTGCCCCGATATGCAGGAGGGCAGCACAACCATTTCAAACAACGGTTCTGTGCGTATAGATTGGAACGATGTGCGTGCTGTGTTTTGCGGTGGCGATGTGAGCCGCTACGATTTGTTTTATAAACCAACACCCGAAGACAGCTATAAAAAAATTAAGAGCGGTTTGTTTTCTACTTACATAAACGATACTTTACAATACATTGCAGGCTGCTATGCCATACAGGCTTTGGATTCCAACGGAAACATAAGCCCCATGAGCATTGATTATTGCGTGGACAACTGCCCCGTGTTTGAACTGCCGAATGTGTTTACGCCAAACAACGATAACACCAACGATTTTTTTCAAGCCATTCGTGTACGGCAAATAAAAGAAATTGATTTGTATGTATATGACCGTTGGGGCAACTTAGTGTACGAAACCAAAGACCCGCGCTTTAAGTGGAACGGCGTGAGCATTCACACCAACCAGCCTGTAAGCGACGGCGCACTCTTTTACATTTGCGATGTGTATGAGCCGCGTTTGCGCGGATTAATTAAGCGCAGCCTGAAAGGCTACGTTCAAGTGTTTCGCTAAAAAATTTTATGAAGCTCTACAAAAACCTTGTTAATGCCGTTGCGCTTACCTTGCAGGAAATTTTTACGAAAAACCGTTACGCCGACAAAGCCCTTGAAAAACTCTTTAAACAAAATGCGCAATGGGGCAGCCGCGACCGCCGATTTGTAGCCGAAGCCGTTTACGACATCACGCGCCATTTTCGTTTGTATGCCGACCTTGCCGAAACAAAAAATAATTTTTGGTTTATTACTGCCGTTTGGCTCGTGGTAAAAAATAATGAAATTCCCGATTGGCAGGAGTTTCGGCACGTTAATGCAAATTACATTTTGTCGCGCAAAGAAAAACTGAAAAATAATTTGCCTGTTTACCAATCCTATCCCGACTGGCTTTGGGAATTGGGAACAAAAGAACTCGGCGCAGAAATTTGGACACGCGAAGCTGTTGCTATGAACGAACAAGCACCTGTGTTTTTGCGCGCCAATACATTAAAAACTTCTGCCGAAAAATTGGTGGAAGAATTAAAAAAACAAAACATAGAATGTGAATTAATTTCCGATAATGCTTTAAAATTAATGAAGCGCGAAAATGTGTTTCAAAACAAATTATTTAAAGAAGGTTGGTTTGAAGTGCAGGATTATGGCTCGCAGCAAATCAGCGAATTTTTAAATCCGAGCGCAAATGATGTTGTAATTGATGCCTGTGCAGGCGCGGGAGGAAAAACCCTGCACTTGGCTGCGTTAATGAAAAACAAAGGAAAAATGGTGAGCATGGACGTGGAAGCGTGGAAATTAGACGAATTGAAAAAACGTGCCAAACGCGCAGGAGCATTTAATATTGAAACGCGAGTGATTGAAGAAACCACCGTAAAATCATTTTACAACAAAGCCGATAAACTCTTGTTAGACGTGCCTTGCAGCGGCTTAGGGGTAATTAAACGTAATCCCGATGCAAAATGGAAATTAAGTTTGGAAGTAATTGAACGCACCAAACACATTCAGCAAAGCATTTTATCTGATTATTCAACTATGCTGAAAGTTGACGGCAACATGGTTTACAGCACTTGCAGCATTTTGCCAAGTGAGAACCAAGAACAGGTAAACACATTTTTATCTTCGCACAAAAATTTTGAATTGCTGAAAGAAAAAACCATTTTTCCAAGTGCAGGCGCAGACGGTTTTTATATGGCGTTGATGAAACGAGTTAATTGAGTCACGAATTTCACGAATAACACTAATCTGTGGCAGTATTATTTGGTGAGAATTAGTGAAATTCGTGGCAGAAAAAACATGAACTATCAATCTCTTCTAAAATTAGCAATACAAGCAGCATTTGAAGCAGGCAAAAAAATCATGGAGGTTTATACTACCGATTTTTTTGTGGAAACAAAATCGGACAATACGCCTGTTACCGCCGCCGACAAGGTTTCCAGCCAAACAATTTTAAACATTTTGTCGCAAAGCAATATTCCGATTATCAGCGAGGAAGAAGAAATTGAAAATTACAGCATACGAAAAAGTTACACGCACGTTTGGCTCATTGACCCGCTTGACGGCACAAAAGAATTTGTAAAACGCAACGGTGAGTTTGCTGTAAACATTGCTTTAATTGAAAATCACAAACCTGTAATTGGCGTAATTTACGCGCCTGTGCTGCACGATATTTATTTTGCTTGTAAAGATTTTGGTGCGTTTAAATTTCATGCACAAGAAAATTTTTTGTTTCAAAATGTTGATGAGATTTTTTCTTCCGCTCAAAAATTGCCTTTGCAAAAATTACCGAAAAACTACACCATTGTTGCAAGCCGCTCACATTTAAGCAGAGAAATAAATCAACGCCTTGATTATTTAAAAAACTTATACGGCGCGGTGGATATGATTAACGCAGGCAGCAGCATAAAACAATGTTGGGTGGCAGAGGGCAAAGCCCACGAATATCCGCGCTATGGCACAACTATGGAATGGGACACCGCCGCAGGGCAATGTATTTTAGAGCAGTCAAACGCGCAATTAATAGATTTGGAAACCAACCTGCCAATGCGCTACAACAAAGAAAATTTGAAGAATAATTTTTTTGTGGCGAAGATTTGACAACTTTCTAAAAGTTGTCAAATCTGATTCACACAGAAAAAACACCCTTTCACAAAGTCAAAAGGGTATTTCGCACATTTTTCTTGGTTTTTAACATTTGATTTTCTACCTTTCACACTTTAACACACTGATTTGCAAAAACACACGCACAAATATTTTTTTATTGCTTTTATTTTTTGTGTGGGTTTTTCTTTTGCCCAAAATGAAAATACGAAGTGGTATTTCGGCTGGGGTTGTGCTTTAGATTTTATGACCAACCCGCCAACGCCTTTAAACAACTCTGCCATGGGTACTCAAGAAGGCTGTGCCAGCATAGCAGATGCCACAGGGAATTTATTGTTTTATACCGACGGCATAACTGTTTATAATGCCGCACATACCGCAATGGCTAATGGCACGGGTTTAAACGGAAACAGTACTTCCTCGCAATCAGCAATTATTGTCAGGCAACCCGGCAGTTCAACCATTTATTACATCTTTACTATGGGGTGGGGTGGGGTAGGTTTATATTATTCCGTTGTGGATATGAGTTTGGCAGCGGGTATGGGTTCGGTTACGGTGAAAAATGTTAATTTAAACTCAGGTGCAAGTTGCGAAAGGCTTTCTGCTACCAAACATACCAACGGTGCTGATTATTGGATAATGACACGGGAGGCTGGCACAAATAATTGTAAAGCCTATTTGCTTACTTCAGGCGGAGTAAATCTTACTCCCGTTATATCTTCAATAGGACCAACGCCGGGAAGTATAGGTTGTATAAAATTTTCACCCGACGGGCAAAAGTTTGCAGATGCCATGAGCGGTATCGGTGTGATGCTTTACGACTTTAACAAAACCACAGGGGTGCTCAGCAATTCTTTGGCTTTAGGTGGTGGTACTAAATACGGCTGTGAGTTTTCGCCCGACGGAACAAAGTTATATGCTGCCGGATCCGGTAACGGCATAATACAATGGGATTTAAGTGCGGGTTCTAATATGGCTATTGTATCTTCTGTTTATACGGTTACAAATAGCGTTACCGGTGCACCTTGGGGTATGCAGTTAGCCCCGAACGGAAAAATATATATTACAGCTTATCTAACCACATCTCTTCATGTTATTAATAATCCTAATGTGGCAGGTGCAGGCTGTAATTTTGTTGCTTTGGGGCAAGCTGTGGGCTTGCAAAGTGGAAGTTCTCATGTCGGTCTTGGACTTCCCGCCATGTTCGTCAATCCCTGCCTCACTTTCACTACAGGTGTGGGCAATATAACCACCTGTTACGGCTCTAATATGGGCAGCGCAGCAGTTCTTGCGGTAGCGGGCAATTCAGGTACGCCCACCTACACTTGGAGCAACGGGATAAATACTTACTATACACAAGGTATCAGCAGTGTAGCCGCAGGCGCGTGGTCAGTAACCGTAGCAGATACGCTCTGCACAACTTCGGAAGTAGTTACTATTACCCAACCCTTGCCTGTCACGGTAACACTCACGAGCAGCAGCCCAAGCATCTGCGCGGGCGGCGGCGTATTACTCACCGCCACGGCAAGCGGCGGCGCGGGCAGCAGCTTTACATACAGTTGGAGCAACGGCATTAATTTTTCGGTCACCATAGGCAGCCAAGCCCTTGCGGGTACTCATGTTTATACCGCCGTAGCCACAGATGCCAACAACTGCACAGGCAGCAACACCATTTCGGTGCTTTACCAGCCCAATCCGCCACTTACGGCATTGCCCAACCAAACTATCTGCGCGGGGCAAAGTGCCACCCTCAGCACCACAGGCGCAACAGGCTACACCTGGCAACCCGGCGGTGCCAACACAAATTCCATTGTGGTCAGCCCCACCGTGCCTGTAACCGTTTACACACTAAGCGCAACAAACAATACCTGCGGTATCATCAGCACCGTAGCGGTAAACTATTATGATTACCCCACACTGACCGTTACGCCCAATCAAACCATTTGCAGCAACCAAAGTGCCACACTCCACGCGAGCGGAGCGAGTGTGTTTACATGGCAACCAAACAGCACAGTGTCAAACTCCATTGTAGTTTCGCCAACAATTCCCGTAAGCATTTACACCGTAAGTGCCGCCAACAGCATTTGCGGTACAAGCGAAACGGTTCAGGTAAATTTTTATGCCAATCCGGTATTAACAATAACACCCACCCAAAGCATCTGCCCCAACTTTACCGCCAACCTGAGCGTAAGCGGAGCTAATACATACACCTGGCTGCCGAATAATACCGTTTCCAATGCAATAGCCGTTTCACCCCCAATCACCAGCATTTACAGCGTAACAGGCACGGGAACGGGAGGCTGTGAGAGTACAGAAACCACCCAAGTCTTTGTATTTCCTCTGCCGACACTTTCTTTTAACACGCACACCATTACCTGCGCCAATCTCGGTTCAGCTACCGTAACGGCAAGCGGAGGTTACGGTGCTTACAACTATACCTGGCAGCCCACCAACCAAAACGGCGCAGTAGCCACAGGTTTAAGTCCCAATACCTATACAGTTAGCACTTACGATATAGGCACAGCCTGCTACAAAGACAGCATTGTTACCTTTTCATCACTTATTCCGCTTACAGGAAATTTACATCATCAGTCTGCTTTAAAATGCAACAGCGTAAACACAGGCACAGCCTATTTCACCAACCTGTCGGGCGGTTCGGGGAATGAAAATTATGTGTGGAACAATGGTGTTGCTCCAATAATTACAAATCCTTCACCCAACAATCTAAGCGCAGGCACATGGAGCGTAAGCGTAGCCGATGCCCTTACTGGCTGTCAGGTTTATTCGGTGTTTACCATTACGCAACCGCCTGCTTTAACACTGAACCTTTCAAGCAGCGATGCCGCCATTTGTGTAAATTACAGTATTTCATTAAACGCAACGGCTTTGGGCGGTACAGGAACTTTCAATTACAACTGGCTTACTGCCCCTTCTTCGGGAAATATGTTTAACACCACACCAAATACTTCGGGAATGCAGACCTACACCGCCACTGCTTACGACAACAACAACTGTACCGTAAGCAATACCATAAGCGTGAATGTTGTGCCGCAGCCTACACTCAGCCTTGCACTAAGCACAAAGAGTATGTGCGCACAAAACACCAACCACTCACCCAACACCCTTACCCTTACTGCAAACGGCGCTACTACTTACACATTAAGCGCACCCGCTTATTTTAATAATTCAAATCCCAATGCTTCTATTACCGAACTAAGCATGATTGCACCGTTTCAGCCCACAGGCGTTTCAACCGCCACTTTACAGGGAAGCAACGGTGTTTGCACATTAAGCATCACCACAAACTTTTCAGTCATTCCAAACCCCACCATTACCATAAACGACCTTGCGCCTGTCATTTGCAAAGGACAAAGTTTTGCATATTCGGGCAGCGGCGCAAGCTCTTATACCTGGACGGCATTAATGCCCAATCCCGTAATTTTATCCACAGGCAATATGGCGGTGGTAAGTCCAAGCATGAGTTCAATATATGCTCTTATCGGCAAACACTTGGGTTGTTACAGCAAAATGGATACAAGCTACCTCACCGTAAACCCAATCCCCGAAGTGCTTATTTCGCCAAACGACACAAGTATGTGTTTACACAGCACACTGAAACTCACGGCAAGCGGCACAGACGGCAACACTTATCAATGGTATCCTGATTTACAAACAGGCAATCCATTTTATTTTACACCAAACGATTTACAAACAAGAACCTTTACAACAATAGCCACATTAAACAATTGCACCAACTCGGCGGTAGCGCGTGTTTCAATAAATCCTTTACCAACTCCTCAAATACAACTTATCAAACACGGCAAATGCGTAAACGACAGCCTTGTGCTGAAAGGCAGCGGCGGCATAGCTTTTGAGTGGATTACGCCGAACGGACAAAGCCACAAAGGCTTTGACCACTTGAGAATAAAGGCAAACCACGAGGCTTATTCAGGCACTTACACCTTTGTGGTGTGGGACAACAACTATTGTTCAAACAGTAAAACCCAAAGTATTACGATAAATCCATCGCCAAGCGGAAATATCAATGCCAGGTACCTTGAGGGCTGCGTGCCGTTATGCAATACGTTTTCGTTTGAAAATAAAAACACAACATCAGCAGAGCAAAGCACACTTACGGCAGTATGGCAAGTAAACAACAAAACATACAACACAGAAAAATTTACGCACTGTTTTAACCAAGCTGGAAATTACACCGTTCATGTAAGCGTAAACGACCAAAACAACTGCCAAAGCAGTTTTGTTACACAATTAACAGTGTATCCTCAACCTGTGGCTGATTTTGAGTTTACACCCAAAGAGCCTGTTGAAAATGCAGACGAGGTAAAATTCATAAACACCAGCAAAGGCGCGGAATTTTATGCATGGAGTTTTTCAGACATCAACCAAAGCTCTTACGAGAAAACTCCGAGCATTTTATACAAAGATGCGGGTACTTATGTGATTGCCCTCATTGCCCAAAGTAGTAAAGAATGTTTGGACACGGTTGTGAAAACCATTTACGTTCACCCTGAATTTAACGCCTATGTTCCCGATATTTTCACCCCCAACGGCGATAACTTAAACGATGTGTTTATGCCGGTAACGCACGGAGCTGTTCACTATCACCTGTCTGTCTTTGACCGCTGGGGACACAAAGTGTTTGAAACTACCGACCTGACAAAGGGCTGGGACGGCACATTCAAAGGCGAACCTGCCAAAGCCGATGTGTATGTTTGGAAAATTGTTATCTCTAATATCAAAGAGGAAAAGGAACTGAAGGGAACGGTGGTGTTACAGAGGTGATGAGTTGAACTTATTACTAAATTTGCTTCCCTTATTCCCAAAATAGTTACCTTCGCTTTCCTGTTTAAAAAACATTATGTCAAAATTCAGAAAAGAAGAAGCCCTTGATTATCATTCACAGGGCAAACCCGGAAAAATTGAAGTTGTTCCCACAAAACCATACAGCACGCAGCGCGACTTAACGCTTGCCTATTCTCCCGGTGTTGCCGAACCATGTTTGGAGATTGAAAAAAATCCCGAAGACGCTTATAAATACACCGCCAAAGGAAATTTGGTTGCCGTTATTTCAAACGGTACTGCCGTTCTTGGTTTGGGTGATATTGGCGCATTGGCGGGCAAACCTGTAATGGAAGGAAAAGGCTTGCTCTTTAAAATTTACGCCGATATTGATGTGTTTGATATTGAAGTGGACACCAAAAATGTGGACGAATTTGTAAACACCGTAAAAAACATTGCGCCTACGTTTGGCGGCATTAATCTGGAAGACATTAAAGCTCCCGAATGTTTTGAAATAGAACGCCGCCTCAAAGAAGAACTGGACATTCCCCTGATGCACGACGACCAGCACGGCACGGCAATTATTTCCGCCGCAGGATTGTTGAACGCCGTTGAATTGTCGGGTAAAAAAATGAGCAAAATAAAATTGGTGATTAACGGCGCGGGCGCATCGGCAAATTCGTGCGCTAAAATGTACATTGCCGTTGGTGTGAAAAAAGAAAATATTACCATGTTGGACAGCAAAGGTGTTATTCACAAAGGGCGCACCGACCTTGACCAGTACAAATCATTCTTCGCTTCCGAAAATACAAAAATCAATACGCTGCAAGAAGCCATTAAAGGCGCAGACGTGTTTGTGGGATTATCAAAAGGAAATATTTTAACGCCCGACATGGTGCGTGCCATGAATAAAAACTGCGTGGTGTTTGCTTTGGCAAATCCAACGCCCGAAATTTCTTACGAAGATGCCGTTGCTGCCCGTCCCGATATTATCGTTGCCACAGGGCGCAGCGATAACCCCAATCAGGTAAACAACGTGTTGGGCTTCCCTTATATTTTTCGCGGTGCGCTTGATGTAAGAGCCACCGCCATTAACGAAGACATGAAACTCGCCGCCACTTATGCCATTGCAGCATTGGCAAAAGAACCCGTGCCCGATTATGTAAATTTGGCTTACGGTTCTAAAAGTTTGTGTTTCGGCAAAACATACATTATCCCCAAACCTGTGGATAACCGTTTGATGCCCACCGTGAGCTCGGCAGTTGCCAAAGCAGCCATAGACAGCGGCGTGGCAAAACGCGAAATTACCGACTGGGAAGCTTACCGCATTCAGTTGGAAAACCGTTTGGGTAAAGACAACGAACTCACGCGCAGCATAGCAAACAAAGCCAAAACAGAACCTAAGCGCGTGGTGTTTTCGGAAGCCGATAACTACAAAATATTAAAAGCCGCCCAAATGGTGCGTGATGACGGTATTGCCAAACCGATTTTGCTGGGGAATAAAGAGGTGATTTTAAAAATTGCCGAAGAAAGTGCCATTGATTTGAGCGATATGCAGATTATTGACCCCATGGGCGAAGGCGCAAACAAACGCGATGAGTTTGGTGATTTGCTTTGGCAAAAACGCCGTCGTAAAGGATTAACCCAATACGATGCTCGCCGCCAGATGCGCGACCGCAATTATTACGGTGCCATGATGGTGGAAGTGGGAATGGCTGATGCCATGATTAGCGGCATGACACGCAAATACGGCTTGCCCATAAAGCCCGCGTTGGAAATTATCGGCGTTCGCCCTGAAGTTGGGCGCGTGGCAGGTTTGTATATTATGATTACAAAACGCGGTCCGTACTTTTTTGCGGACACTACCATGAATGCGCACCCCACCGCTGCTGAGTTAGCGGACATTGCCGTTTTAACCGCAAACACCGTGAAACAATTTAACATCACGCCACGCATAGCCATGTTATCGTACAGCAACTTCGGTTCGTCAGTAGGCAACACGCCACACAAAGTAGCGGAAGCCGTAAAAATTCTGCACAGTAATTACCCCGGTTTAATTGTGGACGGCGATATTCAGGCTAATTTTGCCATGAACAATGAACTTTTGAAAGAGCAATTTCCGTTCAGCTCTTTGGTTGATAAAGATGTGAACACCTTTGTTTTTCCGAATTTGTCGTCGGGCAACATTGCTTACAAACTCTTGCAGGGCTTGGGCGGCGCGGAAGCCATTGGTCCTGTGCTTATGGGCTTGAACAAGCCTGTTCATGTATTGCAAATGGGCAGCAGCGTGCGCGAAATTGTAAACATGGTAACAATTGCCGTTGTAGATGCGCAAACAAGAAAGTAAAACGGCAGAATTACTTACCCTGACTGAACGCAGCCAAGTTTGCAATTCTGTACAAAATTCTTGCAGCAACGTTTGCGTCCCAATCATTTCCATTGTCGCTTACGCCCACTTCGTTTAAATCAAAGGCAATAATTTTTTTGCCGCTCTTTACAATTTTTTCCAAGAGAAATAAAACCTGTTCGGTTTCAAAACCACCTGCCACAGGCGTTCCTGTGTTAGGGCAGAGTTTCGGGTCAAGTCCGTCAATGTCAAAACTTAAATAAATATGTTGCGGCAATTCATTAATAATGCGGTTGCAAATTCTGTCCCAACTGTCGCCGTTAAATTGCGCATATTTTATATCGCGGTCAAAAAACGTTTTTACGCGCCCTTTGCTGTTGTTGATTAAATCAATTTCTTCTTCGCAGTAATCACGAATGCCTACTTGCACCAATTTTTCAACCTGTTTAAGTTTTAAAGCGTTGTACATGATTGAAGCGTGCGAAAATTCAAAACCCTCGTAAGCATTGCGCAAATCGGCGTGCGCATCAATTTGCAAAATGGCGAAGTTGCTATACTTTTCCGCCAAAGCCTGCATCATGCCAAGCGGTGTGGAATGGTCGCCGCCAATCAAACCAACGCTTTTGTTTTTATTTAAAAAGTGCAACACGCGATTTTTCACTTGCTCGTTTAGCCACAAGCCTTGTTGTTTGATGTGTGCTGAAATTTTTTGCATATCCTCATTGTCTGCGCTTGCGCCGTTCGCAAGTGCATCAATGTATTTCTCGGCTTGTTGGCGCAATTCGTGGCTTTTGGTTTTTATTTCTTCGTTGATGTCGTCCATGCCGATACCTTTTTTCCACGCGTCTTTCACCACAGGGTCGTATAAATCCACCTGATAGCTCGCTTCCAAAATGGCTTCGGGTGCTTGCGCCGTGCCGCCGCCGTAGCTCACGGTTACTTCCCAAGGCACAGGAATTAAAACGGTTTCACATTCGTCTAAGGTAAATGGCAAGCCGTACATACCGTCATTTAATTGTCCGATACCGTTGGCATCAAAGGAATTTATTTTTTCTTGTTTGGTCATACTAAAATTAAATTAACCACATAGGTACATAGTTTTCATAGTTCTTACGATACTTATTTAGTTGCACATAGAATTATCGCTTGCGACAACCTCTGTGTTCTTGCACCTCTGTGGTGCAAAAAACTATGTTCCTAATGTGTTCTATGTGGTTTAAAATGTTCACGGAAACATTCGTGAAATGTTCCATTCATTGTTTTTCAGTTCGTAAGAAATTCTGTCGTGAAGCCTGCTTTGGCGTCCTTGCCAAAATTCGTAATAATTGGCTGTGAGCACAAAGCCGCCCCAATGTTCGGGGCGTTTAATGGTTTCGGGTGTAAACTGTTTTTGTAGTTGGTTTATTTTTTCTTCCAAGTCTTCGCGCGATTTTAATAAATGACTTTGGTTGCTTGCCCAAGCACCGATTTTAGATTCGTAAGGGCGAGAATTAAAATAGGCATCGCTTTGTTCGGCTGTGGCTCTTTGAATTGTACCTTCAATGCGGATTTGTCTTTCCAACTCCGACCAAAAAAACGTGAGCGAAGCATTTGGATTGCTTTGTAAATTCTGCGCCTTGCGTGAATTGTAATTGGTATAAAACCAAAATTGGTTGTTTTCAAATTCGCGCAAATACACAATGCGCGATGAGGGCTTGTTATCTTGTGAAACTGTGCTTAAAAGCATGGCTTGCACTTCGGTAACTTTGGCATCAACGGCTTGCTGCAACCATTGGTGAAATTGACTGAAAGGATTTTCGTTTGCTTCCTTTTCGCTGAATGCGCCGCTTGTAAAGTCTTCGCGCAGTTGTTCAATATAGCGTTCTAATTTGTCCATAAGCAAAAGTAAAAAATTAGCGGAAGTGAGGATATGACATAAGTCATGTTTTTTTAGAAAAAAATTGTGCATTTTTGAAAAAACAAACCATGCAAAAGGGTACGATAAAACAGACAAAAAAAATTACAGACAGTAAAGAACAATTGGATTTGAAAAAACAAAATTCAAATTCTTTGTTTTTTGTTGCAGACGGTTGTTTGGAATAATATACTTATACGGAATAGTTTTTCCACTTATAATTTTTGTTCCGCCACTTACAAAAACTGTTTTTGTATTTCTTTCTCACTCAAGCACATTAGTAATTAATTTAAAAACAAAAAGACATGAAGTCATTTATTATAACATTAGTTCTTACATTTTGTTTAAGTGTAAATGCACAAATTATCAACACCATTGCAGGAAGTGGCAATGCAGGGTATAGTGGCGACGGGGGACTTGCCATAAATGCAGAATTAAACCTCCCTGCTGCTATCTGTTCAGATACAGCAGGCAATATTTATTTTGCGGACGCATTAAATCATTGCGTACGCAAAATAAATCAAAATGGCATTATTACCACAATTGCAGGAATAGGTGTAATCGGTTACAGCGGTGATGGGGGACTTGCCGTTTTAGCAGAGTTAAGTTATCCGTATGGTGTGTGTGTAGATGTGGCAGGGAATATTTACATTTCAGTTGGCAATCGCGTAAGAAAAGTAGATACAAACGGAATTATTACTACCATAGCAGGAAACGGAACAAGCGGTTTTAGTGGGGACGGAGGACTTGCCACTTTTGCAGAGTTAAAAGGGACGGCTAATATAGCTGTCGATAATATCGGAAATATTTTTATTGCTGACATGAACAATAGTCGTATTCGGAAAGTGGATATAAATGGCATTATAAGTACCGTAGCAGGAAACGGCACTGTAGGATATAGCGGTGATGGTGGACAGGCTGTTGCAGCTCAATTGGGTGTTCCTGCTGGCGTGGGAGTAGATAAGGAAGGAAACCTATTTATTGCAGATAGGTACTACCATTGCATACGCAAAATAAATACTAACGGTACTATTACTACCATTGCAGGAACAGGTATAAGCGGTTACAGCGGTGATTATGGACTTGCTGCTTTGGCTCAATTATATTTTCCGACTGCTTTAGATGTTGATACTTTGGGCAATATTTATATTGTAGATGAGCTTAACAGTTGTATAAGAAAAATAGATACAAGCGGAATAATTACCACCATAGCAGGAACAGGCACATGGGGGATTAGCGATGACGGAGGGGAAGCAACCAATACAGCATTATACTATCCCAAAGGAATGACATATATAGACGGAAGAATTTATATTTCAGATAGCCAAAGTAACCGTATTCGTATATTTTGTGAAAACAAACTTGAAATAACTGCTTCACCAAACTCAATTTGTACAGGGGAAGCCACAACACTTTCTATAAGCGGTGCAAGTTCTTATACATGGAGTACAAATGAAAGTGCTGCAAACATTAGTGTAACTCCTGTTGATACTACAACCTATGCCGTAAACGCAATAGATAATTACGGCTGCCAAAACAAGGCTCAAATTCGTGTTTCTGTTTCGCCTTGCACAAGTGTTGATGAGTTAGAAAATGGGAATGATGAATTGAAAGTTTACCCAAACCCTGCTAATGAAATGTTAAATGTTGAATTGGAAATGAAAAATGAAAGTGCGGTTGAAATTTATGTGTACAACATTTTAGGCAATGTGATTTTGAATGAAAACGTAAACATTGAAAACAACGTGGCGCAAATAAACGTAAGCGCATTAAAAAGCGGAATGTATTTTATAAAAATTGGCAACGCCACACAAAAGTTTGTGAAAGAGTAAAGCCGCAATTAATCGCGGCTCTACACAATAAAACTAACGTTCCATTCGCTTTTTTTCTTCGGTATTGCCGGCACTTTTGCGTTGTTGCACTTTTATTTTTCCGAAATTGTATGTTAAACCGAAATTAATGCGGCGCGTATCATATCTGTCCAAAGTATAATAATCCTGATTTTGATACTTTACAACATTATGCAGATTAAATGTATTCAGAACATCTTGCGCGCTAATGCTTGCTTCCAATGTATTCTTGAAAAATGTTTTTTTGAAACCTATGTTTAACATACCCCTTGCTTTGGTTAAGAAAATTCCCCACAAAAAAGGACTTGAAGCCCAACCGTCCACCGTAAGGCTCAGGGTTTTGCCGAGCTTAAATTGATTGTATGCCCACATAGAGCATGAAAAAGCTGAAACGTTGTAATTTTTGTCATTTAGCATACCTTGATAATGTATAAGATACACATTGGAGCTTGCACTAAATATCCACCACTTTTTTGGCTCTAAATTCACAGACAAATTCCAGTCAAAAAAGTTTCCGTATTTCAAATTTCCCTGCTGCCAGATTAATGCTTTGGTTTGTTCGTTGAGAGTAGAATATTGCAGTTGAAAATTTTGTAACACAGTATAATATAATGCGTTTATGATTTTTCCTTTGTAATTGTGGGTTAAGCTGAGTTGATTACTGTATGTAGGTTTTAAGTTTGGATTGCCCTGACCCGAAAGTAAAATATTGCTGTAAAACTGCCTGTACGGATTAAACAAATAATACTGTGGTCTGTCCAAACGGCGGTTGAATGAAGCGGAATAAGAGTGATTGCCGTTGTGCGTATAATCTGCGCTCAGCAAGGGAAATAACGAAAAATAATTTCTGTCGTAATTTATGCCGCGTGTAATGCTGTGAGATTTTATAAGGGTGTTTTCTGCACGCAAACCAAAATTGTAAGTAAATTTTTTGTCCTCTTTTTTCAGATTAGCGTAAGCGGCTTGTATTTGTTCGTTATAAACAAATTGATTGCTGAAAGCCGTGTCCGTTTCATAAATCAAGGTGTTTTGATTTTGTTGCTGCAGGTCATAATTGCTGAATAGATTTTGATAAGAATATTTTGCACCCGCTTCAAACTCGCAGGTTTTTGAAAATTTCTTTTCAAAATCAAGTTGATTTGCCCACACATAAACGCCGTTCAAGTTTTTGCTGTTGTAAATTAATGAGGGTTGTGCTTGCGTTTCATTAAAAAATAAAAAACGATTATTGTTTTCTCCTCTGTTATCATTGTCGGCATTGTTATAATCGCTTATAATTTTCAATTTTGTTCCAAGGGTATCAAACTGATGCTCGTAGTTTACATTTACGTTGTATGACGACCAATTAACGGTGTTGTCAGAAAAATAAGGCAGCAAATCATATCCCATATCGCTGTTTTGCATGGTAAACAATCCATGCCTGTTTACAAACCTGTTTCCAAAATATCTATCTGCTTTAAAGCCTAAAACATTTTTTTCGTTGATGTACCAATCTGCGCCAAGAAATGCCGAACCTGATTTGGCAACTGTTTTATTTTTATTATCTTGATACAAACGCGTTAAAACAGTATCATTTTTCACATTGCTTTCGTAAATGGAAGAATAGTTTGACGGACTATCATTGGCGTTTAATCCGCTGAACAGAGAAACTTTCTTGCCTTTGTAATTTAACGAGAAACCCGAATTGTATCGCATATAAAAACCCTGCGATAATCCTCCAAAAACATTGCCGCTAAACCCCGTAATTTTTGCTTTTTTGGTGTAAATATGAATAATGCCTCCGCCTGCCGCATCGTATTTAACAGGCGGAATTTTCAGCACTTCCATTTTTTCAATCATTGAACCCGGAAGTGCCTTTAACATAACTATTACTTGCGCTTGCGGAATTTGCTGCATTTTTCCGTCAATGACAATTTTTGCAGAACCCGAACCGTTAATTGAAATGTCATCGTTGCTCACCGTTACGCCCGGCAAGCGCGAAAGAATATCATACGCGCTGTTTCCTACAGCCATTGGACTTCCGTCAACATTCACGGTGATGTTCCCGCCTTTAAATTCAAACGTCTTTTTTTGCACCGAAACAGAAACCTCATTCAACAAAACGCCTTCGGTATTTAAAATGATTTCAGGAATTTCAATCTGCGAAAGACTGTCAATACTTACTAAAGAGTTGAAACCGTTTTTATATCCAACAGCTCGCACTTCAATAAAATAATTTCCTGCTTTTATGTTTTCAAACTCATAAATGCCTTTGTCATTTGTGTTTGTACCGCGATAAATGGAACTGTCGGAAGCGTTCAGTAAAGCAACCGTGATAAAAGGTAAAGCGGTTTGCGAAGTGTCGGAAATTTTTCCTGTTATTCTGTTTTGCGCCACAGAACAAATTGAAAGGCTGATAAAAAAGGCTGTGAAGAAGGAACTTCTCATAGTGTACGTTTTTATGCAGTACACGCGAAACTATTAAAAGTTCAATCGGGTTTTAGAAAAACAACAAAAACTGTCTTTTTATAAAAATTACATGACTTAAAAGCGATGTGATGAAGCCATATTCTTAATTCAAACCTGTTTTCAAAGCAAACCAATTTCTCCTTATTTTAGTCCCCGCTAAAAAAAATTAAAATGGCAACATCTCAAAAACCAAAAAAAAGCATTTTCAAACGTATTCTTAAATGGACAGGCATTTCCCTGCTTCTCATTATTATTTTATTGATTGCAGCACCCTTTATGTTTAAAGGAAAAATTATTCAACTTGTAAAAGATGAAACCAATGCAGCATTAAACGCCAAAGTGGATTTCGGTGAGTTTGATTTAAGTTTAATTTCATCGTTCCCCGATTTTCGTTTTAAAATTCAAAACGTAAGCGTAGTGGGCGTTGATGAATTTAAGGACGACACGCTTGCTTACATCGGCGAATTGCGAACTGACATTAATATTAAGAGCGTAATCAGCGGCGAACCTTATCAAATTAACTCCATAATTATTGACAAACCGCGCATTTTGGGCAAGGTGCTGAAAAACGGAAAAGCCAACTGGGACATTACCAAAGCAGACACAAGTGCCGTAGCTGAAACGCCTGCCGATACAAGCACAACGGCTTTTGCCATGAGCTTAAAAGAATTGAAAATTAACCACGCGTATATTGTTTATGACGACCAAGAAAGCAATATGTACGCCAAGTTGGAAGATTTTAATTACAGTTTGAGCGGCGATTTTACCCAAGATAATTTTGTATTAAGCAACCTTTTGGAAATTGCAAAAACCACCGTGAAAATGGACGGCATTGCTTACTTAAATAATGTACATACCAAAGCTAAAGCCGATATGGACATGGATATGCCGAACATGAAATTTACCTTTAAGGAAAATGAATTTAGTTTAAATGATTTGAACTTGGGCTTTGACGGATTTATTGCCATGCCCGACACCAACATTGACATGGACATAAAATTTGATGCGAAAAAAACAGAGTTCAAAGCTATTTTGTCTTTAATTCCTGCGGTGTACGCTAAAGACTTTGCAAGCGTAAAAACTTCGGGCAAATTGGCTTTGGACGGCTACGCCAAAGGAAGATACAATGCGGTGCAAATGCCTGCCTTTGGTGTGAATTTGCAAATTATTAATGCCATGTTTAAATATCCTGATTTACCGAAATCGGTAAACAACATTAACATTGATATTAAAGTGGTAAACCCGAACGGCGATTTAGATGCCACCATAGTTGATGTAAATACCTTTCATTTGGAAATGGCTGACAATCCCATTGACATGACGGCTCACATAAAAACACCGATGTCAGACCCGTCTTTAAAAGCAGAGTTGAGGGGCTTAATTAATTTGGCTTCGGTGAAAGAATTTGTGCCGCTTGAAAAAAACGACGACTTAAACGGCATCATTAAAGCCGACATTAACATTGACGGAAACATGAGTTCGCTTGACAAAGGCGAGTACGATAAATTTAAAGCAAGCGGCGCGTTTGAAATCAGTAACATGAATTACAAATCGGATTCTTTGCCTTATGAAGTAAAATTAAATTCCCTGAAATTAAACTTTACGCAACGTTATGTGGAATTAGCAGCATTTGACGCCTTGCTTGGCAAAAGCGATGTTCGCGCCAACGGAAAAATTGAAAACTTTATGCAATACGTTTTTAAAGATTCTCTGATTAAAGGAACGTTTGCCTTGAACAGCAATTTGCTGGATTTAAACGAACTCATGGGTTCTTCTTCCGAAACAGGCACAACGGCTGCAACGCCTGCCGATACAGCAACTGCGCCAATGGAAGTATTTCCTGTTCCCTCAAACATTGATTTTGACATGAACGCCAATTTGAAAAAAGTAATTTATACCGACATGGAATTAACCAACATGGTTGGCAACATTGTTATTCGCCGTGAAAAAGTGGACATGACTAATTTGCGTATGAACGTGATTGGCGGTGCGCTTACCATAAACGGTTATTACGAAACCACCAACATTAAAAAACCAACGGTGGGATTGAATTTAAAAATGGAAAATTTTGACATTCAAACCACATTCAACACATTTAACAGCGTGCAGAAACTCGCGCCAATAGGCGAATACGCCAAAGGTAAATTCACCGCCACCTTGGAAAACTTTAAAACTTCGCTCAACGAAAATATGGAACCTGATTTGAATGCCGTAAATGCAAACGGCGTGTTTAAAACCGACAAAGTAAGCGTGGGCGGTTTTCCTCCGTTTGTAAAACTCGGCGATGCTCTGAAAATGGAACAATTAAAAAATATGGAAGTTACAAATGTAAACGCCAAATATTTTATTAAAGACGGACGCTTGCATTTAGAACCTTTCACCACAAAAATAAATGCCATAAACACCACCGTCAGCGGCAGCACAGGCTTAGACCAAACCATTGATTACTTGATGAAAATGGAAATTCCGCGCAGTATGTTTGGCGGCGCGGCTAACTCTGCACTTGACAATTTATTGAGCCAAGCCAACGCCAAAGCAGGAACAAACATTCAGCTCGGCGAAAAAATAAATACCAATATCGGCATTGGCGGCACGGTAATGAAACCAACCATTAAAACAAGTTTGAAAGATGAGGGTGAAGCTAAAAATACCGTTGCGGACATTGTGAGTACCGTTACCACACAGGCATTAAATGCAGGCATTGACAAAGCCAACGAAGAAGCGCAAAAAATATTAGACGATGCCCGTGCGCAATGCGAAAAACAAAAAGGCGAAGCACAAGCCTTAGCCGACAAAGCAAAACAGGAAGGCTATGCCGAAGCGGATAAAGCCGTAGCACAAGCCTCAAATCCCATAGCAAAACTTGCCGCGCAAAAAGCGGCAGAAGTTGCCAAGAAAAAAGCGGACGAAAAAGCCGCGCAAATGGTAAAAGATGCCGAAGCGCGTTGCCAAAAATTAATGGACGATGCAAAAGTCAAAGCCGATGCAAAAGCGGCGGAAAGCAAAAAATAAACGAAACAAAAAACCTCGCAAACTTTTGCGAGGTTTTTTGTTTTCCGTGACTTCGGCGGGAGTCGAACCCACAACCAACAGAACCGGAATCTGTCATTCTATCCAGTTGAACTACGAAGCCGTTTTGCAGCGCAAATATAGCCTATTTTTTGCCTGAAAATTTACAATATTCTCGTACTTTTAGCGTTGTTAAAGTCATGCGCAACACATCAATGAACAGGTTTCTCGTTTTCTTTTTTTCTTTTTTTGGTTTTTCGTTGTTTTCGCAAGTTGGTCCGCATATATGGCAAGACCATACCAGCCTTAATTCCTGCGTTTCGGTGGCGCGGCTTGGCGATAAAATTTATGCGTCGTACCACAACGGCATTGTAAAAGTGGACAAAGATGAACACAGCACCGAAACACTTTCAAAAATAAACGGACTGAGTGATGTGGGCGTGCGTTTGCTGCGCACAAATCCGCATAACAGCAAGCTGCTTGTCATTTATGACAACTGCAACATTGATGTGATTGACCGCGATGAAAACATTCGCAATTATTCTGACTTTAAACTAAAAACACTTAACGGAAAAAAAACAATTAATGATGTAACGTTTTACAAGCAGTTTGCCTACTTGGCTTGCGGCTTTGGCATAGTAATTTTTGACAGCGACAAACACGAAATTAGCGACACTTACATTATTGGCGCGGGCGGTTCGCACATGGAAATATTTCAGGTGGCGGTAAACGACTCGGTAATGTATGCTGCTACCGCACAAGGTTTGTATAAATGCAATTACAAATTAAAAACACCGAACAATTTCAGCAACTGGAAATTGGACACGCTGCAAATTCCTGCGGGTGCATACAGCGGCGTTGTGTTTCTTGAAGGAAAATTTTTGGCGGCATATTCTCCGTATAAAATCAACGACAGCATTCGCGGACAAGACACCTTGTACGTTTTAAAAAATAATGCGTGGGAACGATTTGCCAACCCCATAGAACCCAATACCACCATTAAAAAACTGTGTATGCCTGTGGGCGAAGATTTCTCGATGATAGACCAGTTTGGCGCAAGAATTATGAACGTAAACACCAAGCAAATAAGAAATTATATCTCGTCCATTAACGGCAATGTAACGCCTGTGGCAGATGTTACGTTTATTCAGGGTCAATATTATTCTTTTTGGGTGGCAGCTACCGAATTAGGTTTGTTTCAAACCGACGGCTATTATCCCATTTATCCGCAAAATAAAATTTCTAAAAGCGGACTTAACAGACCTTTTGTAAGCAACATTGATGTGTTTAACGGCAACGCGGCTGTTTCGCCATCTTATATGCAAAGCACGGGCAGCTCTATGTTTACGGGCGAAGGCATAAACCTGCTGAAAAAAGACAGCAGCGAATGGACATATATGCCCACACCCGATTTCAGCGGTGGTGCTTTTACAGACATCTGCCATGTGCTAATGGACAGAAAAATTAAAAACCGCATTTGGACAAGCTCTTGGTTTAACGGTGGCTTGGCGCGATACGACAACGGAAAACTGTCAGCCGTTTATACGGCAAGCAATTCTTCTTTATCGGAGTATATGGGGTATTTGCGTGTTAGCGGACTTGCCATGGATAAAGACGGAAACCTTTGGGTAGCCAACAGCGATGTGGACAATTATTTAAACGTGGTAAAACCCAACGGCACATTGCAAAGCTATAATTTTGATGCAGCACGTTTTGTGCGCAGAATTATGGTGGATAAAAATAATTATGTGTGGGTGCTGCACGAGCGCGAAGGCGGTATCACCGTGTTTAAACACAACAATCTGAATAATTCCGAATACAAACTCCTATTAACCAGTGAAGGCAACGGCAATTTGCAAAGCAACTCGGTATTCAGCATTGCCGAAGACAAAGACGGAAAAATTTGGGTGGGCACGGATATGGGCGTGAGTGTGTTTTACAGCCCCTCATCAATTTTTTCAAACGCTAATTTTGATTCGCAACCCATAAAAATTGTGCAGGACGGAAACGTGGAATTGCTTTTGGGCAAAGAAGTGGTAACCGCCATTGCCATTGACGGCGCAAACAACAAATGGTGCGGCACACAAACAGGCGGCGTGTATTGTTTCAGCCCCGACGGAATAAATCAGTTATATCATTTTACCAAAGAAAACAGTCCGCTGTATTCAAACACGGTGTTTGATTTGAATTACGATGAAATGACGGGTGATGTTTACATTGGTACGGATATGGGTTTGCAATCTTACAGAACAACTTTTGTGGCGGGGTCGGAACAGTACGACAACGTATATGCTTTCCCGAATCCCGTAAAACCAAATTACAACGGCACGGTATTGGTGCGCGGTTTGGTGGATAATTCCATTGTAAAAATTACCGATGTAAGCGGCAACTTGGTGTGGGAAACAAAATCGCAGGGCGGACAAATAGAGTGGAATGTGAGAACGCTGTCGGGAGCAAGGGTAACGGCGGGCGTTTACATGGTGTATGCAAGCACCACAGGCGGTGAGTTGCGGGCAGTAACAAAAGTTTTGGTAATTAATTGACAAGTGGAAGCATGGCCGTATACTTTTAGTTTTGTGGCATCGCTTGGCGTAACTACACGTCTCCCTCTGGGGGTTGGGGGCTTTTAAAACAACGTTCCCTGCCCCCCGCCGTCAAAATCGTCTAAGTTACTTTTGTTTAATTTTTCCATAGCGCGGCGGTGAAGTTCCATAGGTGATAATCCTGTTTTTTCATCGTCGGCATTTGACAAAAATTTTCGTGCCGCTTTTATTTCTTCGGGCTCACGCAAATTAATTTCTTTCACTTTGTAGGAAGTCAATTTTTTTCCTTTGGCTTTCATGTTCACCACAGGGCTAAATTTTACCATGTTCAACACTTCTTCGGGAATATCCTGACCTTTTTCTTTTGCAAACCTCACTTCCACCAAAGGATTAATTTGCGCGGTAATTAACTCAATGCGCGATTGCTCATGTTCGGTGATGATGAGCGTTTTGTTCATTGTATTTTCAGGTTCAAAACGTTTGGTGAAATAGGATTTGTTTTGTCCGTCAAAATAAATGCAGGTAAGCGTTTGGTTGGGGTAATATTTGTCAATCAAAATAATGTCATCGTCAAAATGATTGAGTACATCGTATGTGTAAAGTCTGTAAAAACCTTTGCTTGTAACGGTAAGAATTTTTTCATCGCCGCTGAATTTGCCGAGATACGTTCCGCGCTCTTCTTTGTTTAAACGGTGTGTGCCTTCGTCAAACCAATAATCTTCGCCCTCTAAAGTAGATGCACCTTTTGCTTTGAGCGACACTTTGTTTACGGTGTATTTGGTAACAATGTTCCCCACCGAGCCGCGCGATTTTATTTCCATATCGGCAAAATCAATGTCTAATTCCAACTTGCGTAAACCCGCAACAGCGCGCAAATGCACAATTACTTTTTCACTTTCGCCGTTTGGATTTATGGTGAACCAATATACATTTGAACCCGGAGTTCCTTTTGTTAAATCATATTCTTTGTCGCGGGTAACGCCTGTAACGTTAAAACGTTTCATAAAGGTGATGCCTTTTGGTCCGTCGCGGTAAATCATGTTGTAAGTGGTGCGCTCATCGCCTTTCTTGAAAATGGCAACGTGAATAATGTCTTTGCCCACAAAAACTTTATCGGCAACTTTAAACACTTTCATTTTTCCTTCTTTGGTAAAGGCAATAATGTCGTCCAAATCAGAGCAATCGGTTACAAATTCGTCTTTTTTCAAACCTGTGCCGATAAAACCTTCGGCGCGATTGACGTATAATTTTTCGTTTGCCATAACAACTTGTGTGGCAATGATAGTTTCCAACTGTTTGGTTTCCGTTTTGCGTTCTTTGCCTGCGCCGTATTTCTTTTTCAGATTTTTAAAATAGTCAACGGCGTAGTCAATCAAATTGGCGAGGTAATTTTTTACTACTGCAATTTTCCCGTCCAATTCTTTCATGTGCTCTTCGGCTTTTATGCTGTCAAAGCGCGTGATGCGTATCATCGGAATTTGCGTGAGGCGTTGCAAATCTTCATCGTTAATTTCACGAATGAGTTTTTTCTTGTGCGGTTTAAAGCGGTCGTACAAATATTCAAACAAGGTTTCTTTGCTTGAATATTTTTTAAAGTCAATGTACATTTCTTCTTTGATGAAGATTTTTTCCAAGGAAGCGAAATGCCATTTTTCTTCTAATTCTTTTTGTTCAATTTCCAATTCGCGTTTCAGCAAGTCTAAAGTAGATTGCGTAGAAATTTTTAAAATCTCGCTAACGCCAATGAATTTTGGTTTTTCATTTTCAATGATGCAGGCGTTGGGCGAAATGCTCATTTCGCAATTGGTGAACGCATAAAGCGCATCAATCGTTTTATCAGGTGAAATGCCGGGTTGCAGGTGAATTAAGATTTCCACGTTTTCCGCCGTGTTGTCTTCCACTTTTTTGACTTTGATTTTTCCTTTGTCGTTTGCCGCAAGTATGGAATCTATCAGCGAGCCTGTGGTTGTGCCAAAGGGAATTTCAGAAACAACAAGCGTTTTGGAATTAAGCTCTTTGATACGCGCACGGATTTTTATTTTTCCGCCGCGCAATCCGTCTTTGTAATCGCTGAAATCTGCAATGCCGCCCGTAATAAAGTCGGGATAAATAGCCGCTTTTTTTCCTTTCAAAATTGAAATGGAAGCATCAATCAATTCATTAAAATTGTGAGGCAAAATTTTTGTCGCCAAACCAACGGCGATACCTTCCACGCCTTGCGCCAACACCAACGGAAATTTTACGGGCAAAGTAATCGGTTCTTTGTTGCGCCCATCGTAGCTCAAACCCCAATTAGTCGTTTTGGGATTAAACAACACTTCCTGACCAAATTTTGAGAGGCGCGCCTCAATGTAACGTGGCGCAGCGGCACTATCGCCTGTTAAAATATTTCCCCAGTTTCCCTGACAATCAATGAGCAAATCTTTTTGACCCATAGCCACTAAAGCATCGCCAATGCTGGCATCGCCGTGCGGGTGATATTTCATGGTGTTACCAATCAGGTTGGCAACTTTGTTGTAACGCCCGTCTTCCAACTCCCACATACTGTGCAAAATGCGGCGTTGCACGGGTTTTAAACCGTCTTCCACAGCGGGCACGGCGCGTTCTAAAATTACATAAGAGGCGTAATCAATAAACCAATTTTTAAACATTCCGCTTACGTGAGCAATGTTTTCCACTTCGTTGTGGTTTTCGTTGTCCATTCCTTCCATCAAACTGTTATCTGCCATATTGGTACAAAAATTTCAAAACGCAAATATAGGATTGCTGAGGGAAAAATGGTGTTGGTAAGTGTGGGGATATATTCACAAAAATTAATGTTTTGTGTAGATTTGGCTCGTTCAAAAATTAACAATGAAAAAATATTTCAAATCAACAATTGTGGCAATGTTTCTTTTGCTTTCACTGAAAAGTGTAGGACAACTTTATGGATTTAAGTACAGTCCGAATATGAAAAAGATTATTGGCAATCATCAATACGTTTCTGATTCATTAATTAATACTTTGAAAATAAATCAAACTGATACAAATGCTCTTTATTTTCCGTTCTTCTTTAAAATTTATGACCGCCAAGCTCAACAAGCCAACTATCGCGGCATTCTTTATGTAACGGATAGTCTAATCATTTTTAAATCTTTTAAAAAATCTATTTCGGAGCTTCCTGCTATAATGTCTTTTGCAATAAAAATTAACTCACTTATAAATTATCAATTATTTGAAAGTAGTAATGGTTTGAGTGTGGCAACAAATAATGACATGGAATATTTGTTTTTGTCAGATACTAAAAGCCCTTTTTATGCTGAAATAAAAAGAATAATGGAAGAAAACAAAGTGCCGATAAAGGAAGAAAAGAAAAAGAAGAAACGATAGTTTTTTCTCTGCGCTTCTGCGGTAAAGAACTAATACATCAAAATCTTCCTTTTAGAAAAATCTAAATTCAAGAAATTTATTTTTCAATATTCCGTTGGTTCGCTTTCAGCGTGTCTTACACGAACAATGATAATTTTATCATCGTCAATTTTATAAACTACCCGTATTTGAATTGCCGTAAACTTTCGGTAAGAACCGTCGTTGTCTGTTTTTAAAGTATCGGCTTCGTAGATGTATGGATTTTCTTTAATAAAGTCAAGGCTTTCCTTCACCTTGCTTTTTATGCGTCCAGCCAAATGTTCTGAACGTTTTTTAATGTCTTTAATTAATTCTTTAAAACGCTCTCGCTCGTTAATGTCCCACTCAACAGGAATTTGTTTTCGTTTTGCCATAAACTACCATTTTTCCATTTCATTCATTACATCATCGTTAGAAACAGATTTGCCGCCACGCACACGTTTTACGGCAGCTTCTATTTCTTTGTTGTATTGCTCAACGGAAATCTGTTTTTCGTTTGTGTCAATATGCAAAAGGCTTTTTGCCATTTCCAAAAGCAATTCTTGTTGCTTAGTGGTGAGCAAAGGCATATAATTGTCAAATTGTTTTTTTATGGCAGTAGCGGTCATGATAAAATTTTTGTTTTAAAGATACATAAAATTAATTTTCAAAAATATCACTTTATATACTTCCCTTTCACATCGCTGTAAGTAGGGAAATTTTTGTGGTAAAATTTACTGCACCACCAACTTCTGTGCTACATTAACGAATCAGCATTATCATTCGTGACAATTCTGCTTTTAACATGGCAACACCCACCATTGCGGCTTTTTTATGAAACCAAAAACAGGATAACGTTTTTTGTAACCCAATGTTTTTAAATCTGCAATGCCGTGATGAAAATAATATTTCCCCATGTCGGGAATGCCCAAATTTTTGTAATAATCTTCGGTACGCTGTTTTGCAAAAGGCAATTCATCGGTGTCATAAAAGAAGGAGTCCAAAAAATAAATAGAACCGCCGAAATTCACAAACGTTTTTAACCTCTCTGTTAAAGCGTACAAATCTTTAAAATATTGACAGCTTGCTCCCAAAATAATAAGGTCATATTTTTCAATCGGTGTTGTATCGTCCATAATATCGGCATACAGCCATTGCAAATTTTTATTGCTGCCAAAAACCCTTTCCGCCTGTTGCAATTCCAATAAATTCAAATCCATACCCGTTACACTGTGTCCGCTTTGATAAAGTAAATGTGCCAACCAACCGTTACCGCAACCCAAATCAAGAATTTTGAGCGGTTTATTTCCAAGTTGTTTTATCAGTCGGCGAAAACTCGCGGCTCGTATTTTCCATTCTCTGTGATGAATGTATGATTTTGGCGTTTTCGGTAATTGTTTAAGCAAAGCATCACTCACAATGCGTTGCTCTGCATTGCGCACCAGGAAATACAATCTTTCTTTTTCTAAATATTTTTCAGGTTCGGCAAAGTGTATCATAATTTCTTCTTCAAAGTAATTACATAATGGTCGCAGCAATAAGTAAACGGAAATTTTTTTCCGATAGCTTTATCAACTTTGCAGAGAAATGAAAATAATTTCGGAAACCGTTCTGCAAAATGTTTGTGTGCTTCAGGTGGAGCAAAAATGCAAACACCGCGCAAACTCAACACTTCAAATTCTTTTTTTAATGTTTTGATAACATAGCTTGGATTGTAGTAATAGCAAAGGAATTGAATGCCTTCTACATTTGCGGGAGTTCCGTTTTTAAAACGGCGAAAAGCTGTTTTAAAATTTCCTTTTAACAATGCTGCAATTTCCCAAAGACAAATTTTCGGCATAATCATCAAGGTAATTTTTCCGCCGTCTTGCAAAAGCGGAGAAAATTTTAAAAGCACGTCTTGTAAATCATTTGTGCAATTCAGTCCGCCGAAATTAGAAATGATGTGGTCAAATTTTTTGTTTTGTATTTTATCAATGTCGTGAAAAGAAGAATGTTGTGTTATAATTTTCCCGTGAAGATTTTGTTCGCTTATTTTTTTATCCAATTGCTGCAACATGCCTTGCGAAATGTCAGTTGCCAAAACAAAATGCCCATGTTCAGCGAAATAAATAGCATCTAAGCCTGTTCCGCAATTCAATTCTAATATTATGCTTTGAGGTTTTGCATGAGCCGACACTTCTTGTCTGAAAATAGTTCGCATGTATTGCGACACTTTATTTTCCGCATTCAATTTGTCAAACACAAAGGATTGCTTTGAAAAGGCTTCACCTGCTTTTATTTCGTTATCAATCATGTTAAAGCTGGCTTGCTGCAAAAGGTTCTATTTTTTTAAGAAGATTTTTTTCTTGAATACTTTTTAACTTGTAGTAAGGAAACAAAGCTACACGCCTGAAATTTTGGAAAGACAAATTTTTGAAATAATGTTGCGCTTGTTTGGCTCTGTAACTGTTATGAACAAAGCGATGCAAGTGTTTGTAAAATTCAGGCGAATAAGTATTCTTAAACATCAAATGCAATTCGTCGCTGTCTGTCCAATTTGTTTTTTCTTTTAATTCATCTTTTACCTTGTCGTAAAATTTTGTGCCGGGCAAAGGATAAGAAACCGAAACGCCAATGTCTTCAGGCAACAAACGCTCAACCATTTTAATCGTTTTTTTTATGTCTGAAATGTTTTCGCCGAGATAACCGAATTGCAAAAACAAAGCAGGTTTAATATTTTTCTTTTTCAATAACTCAACTGCTTTTTCAATTTCCTGAACGGTAATACCCTTGTCCATATCATCTAAAATTTTTTGCGAGCCGCTTTCCGCGCCCAACCACACTTCGTTACAGCCGCTTTCGGCAAGGTAATTCACATAATCTTCCTCCGTCAATAAATCGGCTCTGCTTTGAATTTTGTAGTTGATTTTTATGTTTTCTTTTTTGATTAATTCCGAAAATTGTTTCACCCATTCGGGTTTTAACCCAAAAATATCGTCAGCAAACCAAATGTGTGTGAAACCGAATTTTTCTTGCGTGTCTTTTATTAGTTCAACAATGTATTCGGGAGAATGTGAATTATAACGATTGCCGTAAATGGGTTTGGCACACCAATTGCACTTGTACGGACAACCACGTGTGGTTACAAAATTCAAAGAAAAATAACCGTGTTTGGAGAGCCATTTTTGTTTGTACGGCGCAATATCAATTAAATCCCAAGCAGGTTTTGGGAAATTATCCAAGTCTTTGGAAACGAGTCGTGGAGCTGTTTTCATAACATTTCCGTTTTGTGAATACGCAATGCCCTGAATATTATTTTTTTCGGTTTTGTTTTTGTACGCTTCAATCAATTCCAACAAGGTGTGTTCCGCTTCACCGATAATAACGTAGTCCGCGCCCTGATTGCAATATTTTTCAATGTGGTCGGAAGCATCGGAATTTGAAATAATCACAGGCAAATTCATTTCTTTTGCCGCTTGTTGCATTTCAAAAGCCGCTTCGCGCATATTGGTTAAGCACATTTTTGTCAGGTAATTAAATCCGTCGTCGTAAATCACAAAAACATCAGGTTTAAAATTTTGCAAATGCTTTTTTATGTCAGAGGATTTTGAAAATTGTAAATCGGCAATTTTCACCTCGTGTCCGTTTTCTCTTAATAAGGAAGCGGCATACAGCGTAGCCAAAGGCGGATAAGGTGTTCCGGCACTTAACTGTTTTGTGTCTAAATATAAAAAGTAGGAATGTGTGAGTAATACTTTCATCTTTCTAATAAAATTTATTTGTAGGTGAAAGGTTTAAATAACACACGCATTTTTCACAGGTTGGATTTTTTTTCGTGTCCAAATTTTTTCTGTATGCTACACTTTTTTCGCTGTTCAAAATGGAAGTAAGATTTTCATTTTTTACAGAACCCAAAGTGTCGTGAAAAAAACAAGGTCGCACCGAGCCGTCAGCTTCAATTACGGCAGATACCCAAGGTGCATTGCATTTTTTGTCGGGAAAATTTGTAAGCCCGTTGTGAGCAGCATAGTATTGATAAACCATTTTTTGAATTTTTTGAGGAGACTCAACGATAAATTTTGTTTCAAACTCAGTCTTAAATTCCAAAATCAATCTATCAATCATTTCTTGAAGTTGCGGCAATTCGTTTTTTGGAATAAGCACCTCGTTTTGTTTTTCTTTGTCCCAAGTTTCAGGGCGGTTAAAGGCTTCGCTGCTCACGTCTGCGGGAAAAAAGCTAACAGAATTAAAACCAATTTCTTTTGCGGCTAAAACAATTTTATCCCAACGCTGATAATTGTGTTTATGAATAACGCAACGTGCCGATACAGGAAAATCGTGACGAAGCGATTTTAATTTTCTGACACCGTTTTTTAATTCTTTATAGGCATTTGGAATATTTCGGATAGCATTGTGCGTTTCTTCATCTCCGTCTAAGGAAATAATCACATCGTCCACAGCTTGCAATATATTTTCCGCGTGGCGTTCAATAGTCATGCCTGTTGAGAGCAAAGTGATTTTTATGTTATGTTGTTTAATAATATGGCAGAACGTGAAAAAATTTTTATTCAGCAAGGCTTCTCCGCCCGACATAACAACCCGTTTTGTTTCTAACTCTTTCAATGAAGTTAAAATATTAATAACATCTTCTTCGGTTAATTGTTTTGCATTTTTATTTCCTTTCCATATGTCGCACATCACGCAGCGGCAATTACACGCGCCATGTGGCATGAGTATTGCAATAGGCAACACGCTAATTTTATGCGTATAAAGTGTGCTGAAACGCTTAATGGTATGAAGCAAACTTTGCGATTGCATGATTTCGTTTTTCTAAAAATTTTTCATACGCAGATTAAGTGCTTCGGCAACTTTGAATTGATGCCCAAGCGGGTGGTGTTTGCTCACGTTTTTGTAGGAACGCATGTTCAAATCAAATTCCGATAACTTAAAATGCGGAAATTTTTTTCGCCAACGGCTTAATGTTTTCAGAAAAAAGTAATTGTCCAATTCTTCACCAAAAGAACCTGAACATATTTTTTCTGTTAATCGGCTCAACCAAGAAGTCTTAATTTCCTTATAGTACAAGGCTTTCTGGACTTTATGAAAATTCGGTAAATAATTATTCGCCCATTCGTTTTGTTGTTTGAATTGCGAGATGAGTTCGTTTTCAAAAACAGGGATAAGCGTTTTTATTTCGGTGGCAACAAACAAATTTTCATCGGGAATTTTCAGGTTATCCGAACTCACAAAATAATTCACACAAAAATATTTTTTGGAGTTAAGTAAAAATATCTTTTTAAACAGAATTAAAAACGTGCGACAAACCCACAAACGATTAGGCTCTGTGATAATAAAATAATCTACATCGCTGTCGGATTTAAAAATGCCTTTTGAAACCGAACCCGAAATAAACACCGCGCGCACAAACGGAAAACGCGACACAAATCGGGCAAAACGTTTAATGATAAACGTTTTTTTCTTCAACCTTGCTTCGTTTTCTATTCGTGTTTCAATTGTGTTCGCTTGCGCATTATCAAGCAGATAATATTCGCCGTGTTGCTTTATTTTTGCACTGTCAAGCAATTCTGTCAATACAATTTCTAATTCATCGGCAGAAATTTTGCTTGAACAAAAATTCTGTATCTCTTCTTTTTTCAGAGGATATTTGAAAATGTCAAAATAGCAAAGTGCTTCGTAAGCCGCTCGCTGCAACGTGTTTTCAGTTTTGAATTTCTCGGACGTAGATTTCAACTCCATAAATAGTTTATGTTAAAAATGTAATTTTTTTCCCACTTCATTTTTGTTTCAAATACTTTGGTGAAAGAAAAATTATAATCTCTTGCAATGTTTTCAATGCGTTCTGTTTCGCAATCTTCAAAAAGAATAATGTACATTTCTGAAGATTTGTGAATAAAAGCCGAAAGTTGTTTAAACAGTTTGTGAAAGTATTCTCCGTTCTGCCCACAATGCCAAGCTAAACTTTCTTCGCTTTCAATCTCTTTAAAATAATAGGGCGGATTAATCATCACAATATCGAATTTATTCTTTCCGACATTTTCAAATAAATCGGACTGAATGATTTCAAAATTTTGCATTGAACCGAAATTTTCTTTCAAACCTTTTATGGCAATTTCATTCATCTCAATCGCCGTAATGCTTGCGCCGTTTTCCCAAGCCTTGTAACTGATTACGCCCGAACCCGCGCCAACTTCACAAAATGTTTTTTCTTTTAAATCCAATGTTTCCAAAAACTGCAACAAAATTTGTGTGCTGAAAAAATATTTCGGGTGAAACACCGTAGGGTAAATTTTCAATCGCTTGTTGTTATAGTGATAAAAACGTTCTTTTTTAAGATACCGTTTCAGATAAGGTTTCAACAAATAAGTGGCGTATATTTTTTGCACTGTTTCTTTCATTAAAAACCTTCTTTTTCAGGTTGACGGTATTTCCAAATTTTTTGAATAGCTTTTATTTCATAAGGATATTTGTAAAATCCTGTTTTGTATCTCATGCTGCTGTATAATTTGATGAATGATTTTTGCAACCGAGAAAGTCTCAGGTCTGAAACCGTAGGATAGTAGCCGTTAAGCACGGTTTCAAAGTTTTTTATTTTATCAATCATATAAGGTTTTAACCAAGGCGTGAGCGGGTTTTTTCGTAAATCAAAATTTTCCCAGGCAGACGAAATCCAATCTTCTAATGTTTCGGGGAAACTAAATCCTGATTTTTTAACTTCTTCAAACAATTCAGAGCCTTCGGTTGGTACAGGACTGTACGTATAAATAATGATTTCGGTTTGGTGATTGGCTTGTTTTATTTTTTTGATAAAAGCAATGTCCTCTTCTATTTGTCGGTTCACTTCTTCTTCGCTTGCGGCGGGCGTTCCAAGCACAAAAGAATATTCGGGAATAATGCCGAATTTTTTTAAGCGTGAAGCAAAACGCAAAATTTGTTCCGCGCTTTGTGTTCCGCCTTTGGACATTTTTTTTAGAATTTCATCGTTGCCTGTTTCCGCACCGAAAAAAATCATTCGGCAACCTGCGTTACTAATAAATTGTAAACTTTCGTCACTGTATTTATCCATAGTGTCAATACGCGCTTCACCCCACCAAATCATGTTTTCTTTGTGTATCAATTTCGCAAACTCAACCGTTCTTTTCTCGGAAACAAAAAAATTATTGTCGTGAAATTCTATGGCATTTCCTCCGAAATTATCTTTCAGATATTTTATGTCTTTATAAATTTTTTCGGCTGACTTGCCTTTCCAACGCGCATTGTAAATGGGAACAACCGCGCAAAAGGAGCAAGTAAAGGGACAGCCAAAACTGCTATGATAGGCAATGGTTTTTGTTCCCAAATAAGTTTTGCCGAGATATTTTTGCAAAGGATAAAAATTATTCAGCTTCTCGTAAGGCAATGGCGGCAAGCTGTCCAAATCATATATGTTATCTTTTTTTGTGTGAACGATGTTGCCGTTTTCGAAAAAAATTAAATTGCTGATTTCTTTATATGAGGTGTTTTTTTCAATACTGTCAAGCAAGGTGGGAAAACACATATCGCCCATGCCGTTTACAATAAAATCAACAAAGCCCGATTTTAAAACCACGCTCGGTTGATTGGAAGGGAAATATCCGCCCCAAATAATTTTAATGTGCGGAAATTGTTTACGGATTTTTTTTGAAATGGGAATGGCTTGTTTTAATTGAGGTCCCGGCATTACGGTACAAGCAAAAAAGGAAATAGTTTGTTGCCGCAGATAATTAAAAATTTTTTCTTCGGGATTGGTTTCAAGATTTCCGTCAACAACAATGTACTCACGCTTCCCCTCAATGCTCGCGGCAATTTGAAGAATACTGTTTGGTATTCTCGCCTTATAATTTTGTGCACGCGGATTGAATAAAAGAACTGACGGCATTTGCTAAGATTTCTGCCAATTTATGAAAAAGAAAATTAAAAACACCAAAGCCGTTTTAACAAAAAGCGATTTTGACCAATAAATAATTTGAGCATTTCTTTTCCTTTGATTTTTATTACGCTATTTTATGCACGAAATTTATACTTTTGAAAACATGATAACAGAGCAAGAACAACAAACCGACACGGTGCAATTATGGAAATTCATTAAAAAGAATTTGAAGTTCATTTTAATTTTCGGAGGCATTGGTTTTGCCTGTGCGCTTATTTCAAGTTTATTTCTTGATAAAGAATATAAGTCAACAGGCACTGTGTATCCGCCTTCGGGTCCTTCGGTGGAAGCGAGCATCGATAACCCTAACTTCGGTTATGATGTGGAAGCCGACAGATTAATTCAGATTTTTAAGTCAAACGAAATACGGGATTTTGTAGTGAAGAAATTTGACTTGATGAATTATTATAAATTGAACGAGAACAAAAAAGAAGATTACGATAAATTGATAAAACTATTCCAAAAGAACATTCGTTTTGAACGCACACCGAGTATGTCCATTGTAATTACAGCACAAACAAA
The DNA here is from genome assembly GCA_019638705.1 of Bacteroidota bacterium. Taxonomy (GTDB): domain Bacteria; phylum Bacteroidota; class Bacteroidia; order B-17B0; family Aurantibacillaceae; genus Aurantibacillus. The sequence goes on along the minus strand of JAHBTI010000022.1, from coordinate 14,456 downwards.
ATCGCCTGAACTATCGGCGGATATTATTAATTACATAATTGCCTGTGCCGATAATATGCGTGAAAAAATATACAAGCAAAACATAAAAACTTTGTATGAAAGTGCATTGGAAGATTATACCAAAGAAAAAAGACAAGTGGACTCTTTGCAATTGATATTGAACAAAACTTTAAAGGAAAACAATTTGAACAGTCTCGTCATTTTAGCTTCCAACTCGCAAATTTCTATTGACCTTGACAAATTGATGGCTAAAACAAACAACAACGCGCCAAACATCGGCAACGACATTATTGCTTTTAAAAACAGATTAGGGCGTTTGTATGACAGCGAAGGAAAACTAATTCGTCTGAAAAAAATTCTTGACACACCCACACCAAAATTATTTGTGATTGATTATGCCGAACCACGCTACAAAAAAGTTTTTCCTATAAACTCTTTAAATGCCTTGATTGGCTTTGCTTTGGGCGTTGCCTTGATTACAATTATTCTTATCGTTAAAAATTTTGGGGAACAAGCAAAATCTTAATCTCACAAAACATGATGTATTGGCATTTGGCTTTGCAAGCCTTGTGCTGTTTCTTTTTTATTTCAGTCGGTTTTATAATCTTGAAAGAGTAGTTTTATTTTTCGGCTTATCATTAATCGGGCTTTTCGGAATAGCGATTGTACTCAAATACAAACAATCTCTGCTTTTTGCTTTAAGTTTTTTTATTCCGCTTTCTGTTTCAGTCAACCTTGGCGGCTCTGAAATTGGTGTGCCTTCTGAATTGATTTGTATTTTGCTTTCGCTTTTTTTCATTGCAAAAATTATTACAGGAACAAAAATTCAAAAATCTTTTCTTTCACACCCGATTACCATTTTAGTGATTGCCGATTTGTGCTGGCTCTTTGTTACTTCCTGCACAAGCGAGATGCCGATGGTTTCATTTAAACGTTTAGCCGTTAAATTACTTTATTACATCACCTTTTATTATTTCTATTACGAATTGTTTTTGCTTGACATTAAAAACATAAAACGTGTTTTTCTTTTACATTGTTTGGGCTTGCTCATTCCTGCTGTTCGTGCAATAACTTCACATGCCGTGCTCAACTTCTCTACCATGAAATTTGAAGCACTGTCAAAACCATTTTATAACGACCATACCATGTACGGAACGGTTCTTGTTTTTTTTATACCGTTTTTATTTATCAATATTTTTTCGGATCAAAAAAACAAGTTGAAAACGCTTTACGCTGCTTTGTTTGTTGTTTTCTGCGCGGCAGCATACTTGTCTTATTCGCGGGCTGCTTGGCTTTCCTTAGCTGTAACAATTACAGCGGCTTGCTTTATTTACTTTAACGTCAAAGCAAAATATGTTCTCGCTTTGGCTTTAATTGGCGGAATGATAGTGTTTTCAAACAGCGACCTTATTAAAAATTTTTCGCAAAACAAAGAATTAAGCCATAGCAAAGATATAACAGAGCATTTCAAATCTATTTCCAATGTCAATTCTGATGCTTCAAACAGAGAACGCATTAACCGTTGGAAATGCGCAGTCAGAATGTTTAAAGACAAACCTGTGTTTGGTTTTGGTCCCGGCACTTATCAGTTTTTTTACGGACAATATCAAGTGCGAAATGAAATGACACGCATCAGCACTTACAACGGAACAAAAGGACATGCACATTCGGAATACTTGAATTATCTGAGCGAAACAGGGATTTTCGGGCTTATCATTTTTTCACTCATGGTGTTTTTTGTGATTTCAATGGCTTTAAACATTTATAAACGAACTAAAGACAAACAAATAAAAAACACGGCATTTTATCTCTTGCTCGGATTAATTTCGTTTTACACACACGGATTTTTTAACGGCTTTATTGAATTTGATAAATTAGCAATGCCTGTGTTTTCTTCAATGGCAGCGATTGTTTATTTAGATAATGTAACACAAAACAAATGGACACAGTAGTAATTGTTACACCCGGCTTTCCAGCCGATGAGCAGGACACAACTTGCCTTCCCCCCGTTCAGCAACTTGTTTTGTCGTTGAAGAAAAATTTTTCAGAAATAAAATTTACGATTGTTTCCTTGCATTATCCTTTTGTGCAAAAACAATATTTGTGGAACAATATTCCGATTGTTGCCATTGGCGGGCGCAATCGCCGCCTTATATGGAAATGGTTGGCATGGCGAAGAACATATCAAGTTTTGGAGCATATTCGCAAAACCGAAAATCTGAAAGGAATGATTACCTTTTGGTGTACCGATGCGGCACGAGTTTCACAACGCTTTGCTTTGGATAAAAATCTTTCTCATTTCATTTGGTTGCAAGGGCAGGACGCGAAAAAAAACAACCGACATATAGCTTATATAAAGCCAAAAGCATCTCAGTTGGTTGCTTTGAGCGATTTTTTGCAGGAAGAATTTTTTAAAAATCACCGCGTTAAACCTGCTCATGTGATTGAAAACGGAATTAATGCAGAAATATTCCCGCCTTACAATAACGGCACTCGCCCTATTGACGTGCTTGGCGCGGGTTCGCTAATTCCGTTAAAAAATTACAGATTGTTTATTGAGCTGATTGCAGAACTTAAAAAAATAAAACCCGATATAACCGCCGTGATTGCAGGCAAAGGAAAAGAGCATAAGAGGTTACAACATTTAATCAATAAACTGAACTTAGAAGAAAACGTAAAATTAGTAGGATTAAAATCGCATCGTGAAACATTAGAATTAATGTCGCAAAGCAAAGTGTTTTTGCATACTGCCCATTACGAGGGTGGTCCAATGGTTTTGGCAGAAGCCCTGTATAGTGGTTGTATCGGAATAAGCACAAGAGCCTTGTCTAATCGCCAAATAGAAAATCTTTTTGTCGGGAAGAGCAAAGAAGAACTTTTGAAAAAATTAGTTCAGCTTTTCTCGCAAAAAGAAATTCAGCACAAACAAATTGTGTTTAATACTGCGGATACTTCGGCAAAGAAAATAATGGAACTGTTGTTTAAAGAATTGCCTGAACAGCCTGATTAATTTGCCTGGCAATGGCTTGGGGACTGCTTGTTTGTTCAAAGTGTCGGCGAATTTCTTTTCGCGTAGTTTCGTTCAAATCCAAATTAATAGCTTCGTTTAATGTACTCGCCAATTCTTCTGCATCATCAGGAGAAAATTGTTTTTTATGTTCCAAACCTTGCAATAAAAAATTAAAAGACGGAATACGCGAAACCACAGGATAACAGCCGCAAGCCAAAGCCTCAATAAGCGCGAAGCCGCAACTTTCATTAAAACTGGCGGAAATGTAAATATCGCCTACATTTAAAATTTTTTCTACTTCACTGTTGGCAATTTTTCCTTTAAAAATCACCAATTCATTCAAATCATTTTGTTGGCAAAAAATTTTCAAATCTTTTTCTTCCTCATTTGTGCTGTAATAAACCGAAAGCCTGAAATCGGAGCGCAAAGTTTTTAATTTTACTATCGCTTTTAAAACGGTCATTAAATTTTTGTTTTTATTTAATCGCCCTACAAAGCAAAGTTCTTTTATTTTGTTCGTATTTTTTTCCAAGTGGATTTGAAAATCCGTAGTACCTGCAACCATTTCCGCTATTTTTGTTTCGGAGATACATTTTCTCTCAATAAAAGGTAATGCTACATCTTTTCCCGTGAAAAAATATAAATCAACAAATCGCTTGCAAAATCTCATGAACACCGCCTTTTTACTCAAATATGTTTTTTCGGCATGATGTTGCAAAATGACTTTGGTTTTGCAAAACAGTTTTATGCAAGCAGCCTGCAAAAAATAATGTGTACCGTGAATAATCACAATATCAACATTATTTTTTCTGATGTATGAACATATAAAGATGAGAAATGATACGGCGTTTTTATTTTTTGATGTAATGTGAACTCCTTTGTAATTTTCGTTAAATGTGATGTTACTGTTAATGACATAACTGACATTAAAAAAATTAGTCAATTCTGCTTTATAGGAAATGGTATTACGCTGCTGTTTGTATAATTCGGAAATATCACCATACATTGATTTGTAAAAATTGATATAAAGCAGATTTTTCTTCACGAAATTTTTTGTAAAGATTATAAAAAATTACTTCCATTATTCCCTTTCCAAATGCTTAATTTCGCGCCATGAATTTACTCTCGGTAAACGCTGTTTCCAAAGCCTACGGCGAAAAAGTGCTTTTCAATAAAATTTCTTTCGGCATTAATTACGGCGATAAAGTGGCACTCGTAGCCAAAAACGGTTCGGGAAAAACCACACTTTTTAAAATATTGAAAGGGCTTGAAATTGCCGATGAGGGCGAAGTAACGTTTCGCAAAGACATTACCATTGGTTTTTTAGAACAAAATTTTTCGTTTGACGAAACACAAAGTATTCAGCAATTGATTGACAATGCCGACAATCCATTTGTGAAGTGCATAAAAAATTACAATCATGCGGTGAAGTTGAGCGAAAGCGGAAACGCCGCTGCCACCGATAAACTACACGATGCTTTGGAACAGATGAACCAACTTGGTGCTTGGGATTACGAAAAAAATATTGTGGAAATTTTGTCGCGCTTGGAAATAAGAGATACCACGCAAATCATCAGCACTTTGAGCGGCGGACAAAAAAAACGTGTGGCGGTTGCGCTCACTTTAATCAATCGTCCGAATTTGATTATTATGGACGAACCCACCAATCATTTGGACATTGACATGATTGAGTGGTTGGAAAATTATTTGCAGGATAATTCATTGAGCATTTTATTGGTAACACACGACCGATATTTTTTGGACGAAGTGTGCGACCGCATTATAGAAATTGACAATCACGAATTGTTTGAATACAAAGGCAATTTTGATTATTACTTGGAAAAAAAAGCTGAACGCGAACAAATTTTGAATGCCGAAATTGACAAGGCAAAAAATTTGTATCGCCGCGAAGTGGTGTGGGTGCGAAAAATGCCGAAAGCACGCGGAACAAAATCAAAATCGCGGGTGGACGCTTTTTACGAAATTGAGAAAAAAGCCAAGCAAAAACGTACCGAAAAAAGAATAGAGCTTACCGTGAAAATGGAACGCATGGGGTCAAAAATTGTGGAATTGCACCGCATCACAAAAAATTATCCCAACAAAAAAATTCTCACCGAACCCTTTACTTACACCTTTATTCCGGGTGAAAAAATTGGCGTTGTCGGGAAAAACGGTGTGGGAAAAACTACACTCTTAAATATCATTCAGGGAAAAGAACAGGTTGATACAGGAAAAGTTTCTTTGGGCGATACCATTGTGTTTGGTTATTATTCGCAGGGCGGAATGCAAATCAGTAATGATAAACGCATTATTGAAATTGTGCAAGATATTGCCGACCACATTCCTTTGGCAAACGGAACAAGCTTGTCGGCTTCGCAATTACTTACGCGCTTTAACTTCCCGCCAAATGTGCAATACAGCTATGCGCATACGTTGAGCGGCGGCGAAAAACGCCGTTTGTTTTTATTAACGGTGCTGATGAAAAATCCTAACTTTTTAATCTTAGACGAACCGACAAATGATTTGGACATTGTAACACTGCAAACGCTGGAAGATTTTTTGGAAGAGTTTAAAGGTTGCGTGTTAATTGTGTCGCACGACCGCTATTTTATTGACCGCTTGGTTGACCATACCTTTGTTTTAGAGGGAAACGGTGCAATTAAAGATTTCCCCGGAAATTATACGGAGTACAGAGAAAGTTTGAAGTTGAAAGATGAAAGTTTAAAGTCTGTGGTTAGTGAAGAGAGTTTAAAGTTTGAAGTTCAAAGTTTGAAGTTGGCAGTTGAAAGTAAGCAAACAGAAAAACCTGCTACAAAAAAATTATCGTTTAAAATTCAGCGTGAGTTAGAAGAATTGGAAAAAGAAATTCCGAAATTGGAAGAAAAAAAGAAAGGTTTGGAAAATGAATTGGCAAGTGGCATTACAGATTATAACAACATTCAAAAATTAAGTGCTGAGTTAAAATTGCTGAGTGAAAGCTTAGATGAAAAATCCATGCGTTGGCTGGAAATACAGGAAGAAATTTAGAAACACTTCCTTAATTATCTTAAATTCTTATCCATTCCACAAAACGTCTTAGTATATTTGCGCCTTTAAAAAATTAAATTCTTTTTATGGCTTTAAAATGTGGGATAGTTGGCTTGCCCAACGTTGGAAAATCAACGCTGTTTAATTGTTTGAGCAATGCAAAAGCGCAGGCGGCAAACTTTCCGTTTTGTACTATTGACCCCAATGTGGGCACAACTACTGTTCCTGACGAACGTTTAAATAAGTTGGCAGATTTGGTGAAACCGCAAGCCATTCAGCCCACCACGGTTGAAATTGTGGACATTGCAGGTTTGGTAAAAGGCGCGAGCAAAGGCGAAGGTTTGGGAAATAAATTTTTGGCAAACATTCGTGAGTGCGATGCCATTCTTCATGTGTTGCGCTGCTTTGATAACGACAATGTGGTGCATGTGGATGGAAAAGTAAATCCCGTTGCCGACAAAGAAATTATTGATACAGAACTTCAGCTCAAAGATTTGGAAAGCGTGGAAGCCAAAATAAAGAAGTTTGAAAAAGTTGCCAAAACAGGCAACGACAAAGAAGCCGTAAAAATTTACAACACACTTTTAAAAGTAAAAAATACGCTGGAAAGCGGAAAATCTGCCCGCGCTGCGGGTTTGGAAGAAAACGAATTACCATACATAGCAGATTTGCATTTGCTCACCATAAAACCCGTAATGTATGTTTGCAATGTGGACGAGGCTTCTGCCAAAACAGGAAACAAACATGTGGAAGCCGTGCGCGAAGCAGTTAAAAACGAAGATGCAGAAATTTTAATCATCACCGCGCAAATGGAAAGTGAAATTGCCGCTTTGGAAACGTATGAAGAAAAACAGATGTTTCTCGGCGAAATGGGCTTGGACGAACCGGGCGTAAACAAACTGATTAAAGCCGCTTACAACTTATTGAAGTTGGAAACTTACTTTACCGCAGGTGTAAAAGAAGTGCGCGCATGGACAATTACCAAAGGCACAAAAGCACCGCAAGCTGCCGCAGTTATTCACACCGATTTTGAAAAAGGATTTATTAAAGCCGAAGTGATTGCTTACAACGATTATATTGCTTACGGTTCTGAAGCCGCCTGCCGCGATAATGGCAAACTTCGCATAGAAGGAAAAGACTATGTGGTGAATGACGGTGATGTAATGCACTTTAGGTTTAATGTATAAGCCTCCCCAACCCCTCCAAAGGAGGGGCTTTAAATGAAATGAAAAAAATGGCAATGCAAACAACATATTCTTTTAAACAAAAAAGTAGTTTGTTTGCCGTTTTCTTTGCCCTCAATTTTTTGTACTACATTTCTTCTTGTTACATCAATACTTCCAACGATGGCAGCCATTATGCTTTGGTAAGTGCTTTGGCAGAAAAACATTCGGTAGTTATTGATGACTATGTGAACTACACAGGAAAGATAGATTATGCCGAAAAAGACGGACATTATTATTCCGACAGATTGCCCGGCACGGCTTTTTTGGCAATTCCCTTTTATGCTTTTGGCAGTTTGCTTAATGCTGTTGGTATCACCTCACACACGCACCATGCGCCCATACAGGAAATTACGGTCATATTTTTAAGCAACATCACAGGCGCATTGGGTGCATTGTTTGTGTTTTTCCTGTGCATGGAATTTAAACCCTCATTTAAACAGGCACTTCTAACGGCGGTGCTATACGCCGTATGCACATTAAATTTTCAGGAAGCCACACATCTTTTTTCACACTCGCTGTCCATGTGTTTGGTATTGGCTGCGGTTTATTATTTAATTAAAGCCGACAGCATTTATCGCAAACATTTTTTATTGGCTGTGTTTTTGCTGGCATACAGCAGCATTGTAGAGTTGCAAAATAGTTTATTATTTATTCCTTTGGTGCTGTATGTATTTATGGCAAAGAAAATAGAACGTAACGTTTCAGTTAAAAATGTTAAGGTCATTGGATTGAGTTTGGGAATTGTGTTACTGAACGTATTGATTTTAATTGCCTACAATTACATTGCCTTTAGCGAAATCATATTAAAATCCAACACCTTTAACCCTGAATTTCCCGAAGAACGCAGCTTTTCAACATCTTTATCGGGAAATTTTATAGCAGGCTTAGATACCTTGTTCACCAATTTCTCGGCACAACATTTATGGGTTGATTTTAAAGCAGGTGTCAGAAATGATATTCCGGGCTTGTTGGTTACATCACCCATATTGTTTTTATCATTGGCAGGATTTGTTCCTTTTTTTAAAAAACATTTTCCCGAAGCTTTATTGTTTACAGGCGTTATCATTTTAAATATCATTATTGCAGCTTGCCATAAAACAGTTTTGGTGCGGCATATTTTTACCATTACGCCTTTTTTATTTTTTCCTGTGGTGTTTTTGTTTCAAAACTTTTCTCAAAAACCGTTTTTTGTAAAATGGTTTTTTTATCTGTTAGCATCGGTAGCGGCTTGTTATAGTGCCGTTCGGGTGTTTTACATCACACATACTTACTGGGGCAGAGAGTTTGACAACATTTTTCCGTTTCTGCACGAACTAAATATCTTTGTTTGGTTTTGGTCTTTTGTCGTGTTGATTTTCATTTTGTGGAAGTATAAAAAAAGCATCACGTTCAGTAAAATTTAATTAAACACATTCCAAACTTTCTAACAAAAAAATAAACATGAAAAATCACGAAATAGATTACACACTTCACGGCGAAGAAATGCAATGCGTAGAAATTGAACTTGACCCGCAAGAGGCTGTAATAGCCGAACCGGGCAGTTTTATGATGATGACGGACGGTATTCAAATGCAAACGTTGTTTGGAGACGGAAACCAATCGGGTTTTATGAGTAAATTATTTTCGGCAGGAAAACGTATGCTTACTGGCGAAAATTTATTTATGACCGTTTATACCAATGTGTCAAATCAAAAACGCCAGGTGTCGTTTGCTGCGCCGTATTCGGGAAAAATTATTCCTTTGGATTTATCGCACTTGGGTGAAAAAATAATTTGCCAAAAAGATAGTTTTTTGTGCGCAGCCAAAGGCGTTTCGGTTGGTATTGAATTTCAACGCAAACTCGGCACAGGCTTGTTTGGCGGCGAAGGCTTCATTATGCAAAAGTTGGAAGGTGACGGCATGGCGTTTGTGCACAGCGGTGGACACGTTATTGCAAAAACCCTGCAACCCAACGAACTCATTAAAGTGGACACAGGTTGCATTGTAGCCTTTACCAGCACGGTGAATTACGATATTCAGTTTGTAGGCGGAGTAAAAAACACCTTATTTGGCGGTGAGGGTATGTTTTACGCTACCTTACGCGGGCCGGGAAAAATTTGGCTGCAAACCTTACCAATCAGCCGTTTGGCATCAAGAATTTTATCTTACGGCAGAGTAGGTGGAAGAAAAGAAGAAGGCAGCATTCTTGGTGGTTTGGGAAATTTGTTTGACGGGGACGGGGTGTAACATCATAAAATTTATTCCTTCACAAATTTCCTCATGGCGTTGCTGATTTTTATAAAATAAATGCTTTTGGAATTTGACTACGCTGCGCCATTTTCAATTTTTAATTCAGCATTACTTTGCCTAAAATGTTAATTACTGAAATTTTCGTATTGCCATTTTTTAAATAGGGAGGGTGAAGATAGTGAAAAAACGACAGAGGCGATTTTCAAAAAGTAACATTGATAATTGAACATTTGGCATTGAAAATGTTCAATATTTTAATTCTGCGTTCTTTGCGGTGAAAATTCCCGAAACGTTAAAAATTTTCCCTCGTAGTTTTTCTTTTCTACATTTGGCATAACCGAAACAGGAAAGGCTATGAAAAACCTCATTTCTACATTTTGTTTACTGTTTGTTTTTGCAACAAACACTTTTGCGCAAGACATTTCTTTTGCAAACACTAATCAATCTTTGCTTTATACAAACCCCTCTTTTGCGGGGAGTAACGGCGGCTTGCGGGTACAAACAAATTATCAAAACAAATTTCCAAATATTTCTTCAGGTTACTCTGCCGTTAATTGGCAAAATTCGGCTGATGTGTATTTGAAAAAATGGAAAGGGGCTTTTGCGATTAATTATTCGTATAACAATACCCGACAAGGATTATTCAAAATACAAAACATCGGTTTAACTTATGCGCAACATTTTACAATAAACAAAGTCAAAATTATTCCTTCGTTGCAAGTTTCTTTTTTTGAGCGCAAAATGGATTTGAGAGAAGTGAGGTATGGTGAATGGTATTGGGGTGTAATAGACGAACCAATTGGTGGCTATAACTTTCCAAGTTATCCCATAATTAAAAAGCATAATGTTGATTTCAGTAGCGGGATATTACTTCAACATGAAAATTTTTATATGGGGATTTCTGTTTTTCACTTAAACCAACCTGATATGGGGCTTTTGAATATTCAAAAATTACCTGCTCTTTTAAACATTTACACTTCGTATAATTTTATACTTTCAAAAAGAACGCTCATTCAAGTTTCACAAAAATTTATGCTTCAAAATAACAACGGCTTATTGCAATTTAATAGCAATGCCGTATTTCTTAAACATTTTGTTTGCGGTTTGGGTTTTGGGGGCGAAACATATACAGCAAAACAAACATCATATAACGCTATGATAAATTTTGGTTATCGCGCCAATTACTTTTCTGTAACACTACTTTGCGGCAAAGGTTTTGACAAAAAAGGTTTTAATTACAGAGATGTTTGGGAACTCGCTCTCAGTTTCAATCTTCGTGATAAAGAAAACCGAAAAACACTTAAAGCGTTTGAGGCTTGGTAGATTAGTGCAATTCGTGGCTTCTTTCCTCTACAAATTATCAATAAAGTAATTCGTAATTTTTTCCATTAAGTGCGCGCGGTCTTTGCCGAGTACGTTGTGCAAATGCCCGGGGTAAACGTAATAATCCAATTGTTTGCCTTTGTCCACCGCCTTTTTTTGATATAGAATGCTGTGTTGCCAAACCACTACATCATCTTGCGCACCGTGTATCATCAAGAGCTTTCCTTGCAGCTTGTCCACATAATTGAGCAAATTATTTTTATCGTAACCCTCTTTGTTTTCCTGCGGCGTGTCCATGTAACGTTCGCCGTACATAATTTCGTAATAGCTCCAGTCAATTACAGGTCCGCCTGCCGCGCCAACTTTAAACACTCCTGCGTGGCGCGTCATTAACGAAGTTGTCATAAATCCGCCATAGCTCCAGCCGTGAACACCCAAACGGTTTGCGTCCACATAAGGCAGAGATTTTAAATAATCCACACCCGCGAGTTGGTCTTCCATTTCTTTATCTCCCAAATGCCTGAAAATGGCTTGCTCAAAAGCTTTGCCGCGATGTGAAGTGCCGCGACCGTCAATAGTAAACACAATAAAACCCTTTTGCGCCATGTATTGATACCACAATTCGCCGCCTGCCAACCATGTGTTTGTTACCATTTGCGAGTGAGGTCCATTATAAAGATAAACCAACACAGGATATTTTTTTGTGCTGTCAAAATCTGCGGGTTTGAAAATACGAGCGTACAAATCCGTGCCTTCATTGTTTTTAATAGTAAACAAATTCCATTTTCCGAGTTTGTAATCTTTAATCGGATTTTCGGCTTTATAAATGGTATTTGAATTTCCGTTGGAAGTATTGATAACTCTATATTCACGCGGAATGTAACAGGAGGTGAAATTGTCAATCACATAATCGCCGTTTTTGCTTACTGCGCAACTATGAAAACCATCGTCTTTTGTCAGGCGTGTCATTTTTCCACTTTTCAAATTCACGGAATAAAAATCTTGATTAATAGGGCTTTGTTCGTTGGCATGAAAAAATAAATTTTCGCCTTTCATGTCAAAACCGTTTTGCGCTTTCACTTCCCAGTTGCCTTTGGTGAGTTGTTTTACAAGGCTTCCGGCAATATTGTATAAATAAAAATGATTAAAACCGTCGCGGCGGCTTTGCCAAATAAATTGTTTGGGATTATTTTTTACAAATAACATCGGCGTTTGCGGCTCAACATATTTTTCGTCTTTTTCTTCAAACAAAGTTTTTAGAAATCCTCCTGTTATAGCATCGTATTCATTCAACTTAACATGATTTTGCTCACGGTTGAGAACAGCAATGTAAATTTTTGTTTCATCGGGACTCCACGCCACGTTTGTCAAATATTGCTCTTTTGGCTCGCCTGTTTCAATTTTAAAACTCACCTTTGTTCTTACATCATAAATCCACAGCGTAACATAATGGCTTTTACCGCCTGCAAAAGGATATTTTATGTTTTTGTTTTGAGCGGGGTAGCTTGTCCAGTCAATAATCGGATAGTCGGTTACATCGCTTTGGTTCATTTTATAGTACGCCAAAAAATTTCCGTTCGGACTCCAAAACAAACCTTTGTGAATACCAAACTCATCGCGGTGCACGCTTTTTCCGTTTACAATTTCGTAAGAGCCGTCGCTTGTAATCGTCTCGTTCATGCCGTTTGCCATTACAAACACATCGTTGTTTTGTACATAGGCAAACGTTTCGCCTGTTTTAAATTCTTCCAAATTTTCAAGCGAAGCATCGCTTTGTTTGCGTTCTGATTTTACAAAGGTTTTCTTGCTGATAGAATACAAATACTCGCCTCCTTTGGTAGTGAAATAAAATTCGTTTTCGTTTTTCCACCGCAAATTTTCAAAAACAATGTCCGTCATTACGCCGTCGGCAACCACTTTTCTAAACTCTGTGCCCGAAAGTGAAAGCGTTGTTTTTCCGTTTTCAGGATTAATTACGGTTAAAACATTGTTATCAACGTAAGCCACCTTGTTAGAATTTTCTATAAAACCTAAGTTTTGCAGGCGTTTGGGAGCTAAAGACGTTCGTCCTTTTAAAACGGCTTCCTGAATGGTTAAAAGTTTTGTCTGCGAAAATACGGTCGCGGAAATCAGAGAAAAAATTAAAGCTAAATGTTTCATGTGATAAAAATTTTTGTTGTGTGCGAATGTAGAAAATTTTTATTGCAAAGACTTATTTAAAAATCGAACAAATCTTTTACAGGAATTTTTAAGGCTTTGGCGATTTTATTGGCTAAAGAAACGCTTGTGTTGGTAACACCTCTTTCTATACGCCCGATTTGTGTTAAATCTAATTCTGAACGAAATGCAAGCTCTTCTTGCGACAATTTTTTGCCCAATCTTATCTCTCTAAGGTGATTGCCAAACTGTTTTAAAAACTTATCATTTCTGTAATATCCCACATAGCAATATTCCTCAATGGTTAATTTTTATATTAGGGCAAATTTGCACTATTCAATTATTTGATTTAAACTTGCAACCAATTAATTTAAAAACAAATAATCATGAAATTAGCTCAACAATTAATTATTGCAGGAATTGTATCCGTTTTAATGTTTAGTTCATGCGCAATAAAAAAACGTTCGTACATGAGGGGTTACCATGTTGAATGGGTAAAATCAAAACATTCCACCAACAAAAATGGTGTAACCAAAAAAAATTCGGCAAAGCCTGAACGACAAAAAGTAGAAAGCACAAACGATAATCTTATTATCTCTGCTTCTGCTGAAAATTCAAAAGAATATATTATTTCTACCCTTCCAAAATGCTCAATTTTACCTCCCGACAGTTGCGATAATATTATCTTGAAAAATGGTGATATAGTTAAAGGAAATGTAACTGATATATCTGACATTATTAAATACAAACGTTGTGATAACTTGAATGGACCAAGTTATTCTGTTAAAAAAGGAGAGGTGTTTATGATACAATACAGAAACGGAACAAAAGATGTTTTTAATGCTCAAAGTGATGAGGAATTATATGCTGAACTTGAAAAGTTGGCTACAAGTCCCTCTACTCCAAGTAATAATCAATTAAATAACACTACGCTACAGCAAACCTCCACAAACATTCAAAAAACTCACGGACTTGCCGTTGCAAGTATGGTATTAGGCATTCTTGCTCTTGTTTCTTGGTATGCCTCATTTTTGTTTGCATTGCTCGCCATGATTTTTGCAGGAGTAGCTCTTAGTAAAATTAACACATTTCCAAAAGAATATAAAGGAAGAGGCATGGCAAACGCAGGTCTTATTTGTGGGCTTATTGCAGTTATACTTTGGTTATTAATAATAATGGTGCTCTTAGCTTAAAGAAAATATAAGTTGAAAAACAGCTGTCAATTTTTTGATAGCTGTTTTTTAGTGAACCAACAGTTCAACTTTTCTTCCTAAGCCAAATTCAAGAGGCCTGTATAGGGTTGAAAGTTGAATATCACTTTGTCCGTAATTAACCCAAGTTGCTAGTTAAAAAGCAAAGCATAAGAAGAGTAATTTTGTTTTGAATGAAAAAACAAAAAGAACACATCCTATGCTCTGCAAAGACAAAATTACAACAATATTCTGTCTAATAGACGATATTTTAAAAGGAATTAATCACCAAGA
>JAHBTI010000021.1 GCA_019638705.1 Bacteroidota bacterium | reverse complement strand
TACACAACCCGCAGTACTTGTACCTGTAACCGAATACGAAATTGTGTTTGTAGGGTTTACCGTAAACGTGCCGCCTGTAATGGTATAAGTACCGGTTACTCCCGCGCCGCTTGGTGTAAGCGTAACCAAACTACCCGCACAAATTAGCGTACTGCTTGCACTTACCAACACAGCAGGTTCAACATTAGCTTTCATTACCGTAGCTTTGTACTCGTTGCCGTAGTCCATATACACCACATAAGCCACACCATTGCCGTCTAAGGCTATTTCAATGTACATGGCTGAACCTGCCGAAAAGCCAGGCGAACCCACATTAACCCAAGTGCTGCCGTTAAACTTCATTGACGTAACTTTGGCATTGCTGCCATCATAGTACGCTACATAAGGTGTGCCATTACCGTCTATGGCTATGGAATTATTGCCGGTAATTCCCGCCGAAAACCCTGCTGAACCCACGTTTACCCATGCCGTACTATTAAATTTCATTACCGTAGCTTTGGCACCGTTGCCGCCGTCTTTATACACCACATAAGGTGTTCCGCTACCGTCTATGGCAATTTGAGTATCTTCGGCTTGCCCCGCCGAAAACCCTGCCGAACCCACGTTTACCCATGCCGTGCCGTTAAATTTCATTACCGTAGCTTTGACACTGTTGCCGCCATCGCTATACACCACATAAGGTGTTCCGCTGCCGTCTATGGCTATAGAATTAAAATTGGCATCTCCTGCCGAAAACCCTGCCGAACCCACAGTAACCCATGCCGTGCCGTTAAATTTCTTCACAGTAGCTTTGGCATCGTTGGCAACGTCCTTATACACCACATAAGGAGTTCCGCTGCCATCTATGGCTATATCGGGATATGCCGCCATACCTGCTGAAAAGCCTGACTGACCTACAGTAACCCAACTTGTACCATTAAATTTCATCACCGTAGCTTTGCTGCCATTGCCAATATTCACATACACCACATAAGGTGTTCCACTGCTGTCTATGGCTATTCGGGTGAAATAAGAACCAAAGCCTACCGACCCCACTGTTACCCAACTGCTGCCGTTAAATTTCATTACCATGATGCCAATAAAGTTTTCCATATACACCACATAAGGAGTTCCGTTGCCGTCTATGGCTATATCGGCATATGTTACCCCGTTTGTTGAAAAACCTGCCCCGCCAACGGCAGCCCAAGTGTTGCATTGGGCTTTTGCGCTTGTGTTTGCCAAAGCAAAAATACTTGCTGTGAGAAAGAAGATGATTTTTTTACAAACGTGTATTAGTTGTCTGTTTTGGCGTTTGTGAACATTCTGTTTCATGTTATTTGTTTTTCTCATGGTTTTAAATTTTTAATTCTAACAAAAATAAGTAAAAACAAAACCCCAACAAAACATCAGAAATGCCACTAAACCGTATGCTTGGCTTCCGTTAAAATAAATTGACTTATAAAAACATGGCACGAGCTACAAGCTCGTGCCAACTGGGGGAGAATTATTAGAACTTTATTTTTTCGATGATATTACCTTTTTTATCGAATTTGAAAGTAGCAAAATTAAAATCCTGTATCTGGTGTAAAGTATCCTCTGGCTCATTAGAATAAAGGATGTCAGAAGAAAATAGTATGGGGATTTCTTTTTCGTTTAACACCATTTTCCTATTACTTTTTTTTGCTATATTATTAATTCTGTCGCTTTTTTGACTATATGTAAATCGTAAATTAGTTATCTCATTGAAATAATCTGGGTCTTCCAAAATGGATATAAAAGCATAAACAACATCACGGTCTTTCATTTCTTCATTTATTTGCTTCATTGCATTTTCTGGTAATTCATAAAAAATAACAGGGCAATCTTCCTTCTTCGACAAAGTAGTTTCCACTTTTTTTTCTGCTTTGTTATCCCAACAAGAGTACATGAAAATGGATAACACAAGCATAATTATAAAACAGTTATTTCTTTTTCCCGCCATATTGTTCCAATGCATGTTTTGGGAGATTAAATTTTCCTGTTTCAATTTTATTACGAGTAGTAAGATTGTTCTTGCTTGCCGATTTTCCTTGTGGACTATGATAATCAACATTATTTACTCCAATGGTGTAACGTGCGCCTCTTTCTTTTGCAGTATTTCCATCAGCTCCTGGATCACTATATTGAGCATCAAAAATTTGTTTATCTGTAAACTTATCTAAGTATTTAGCTTCTTCGGGGTGCGTGTGCACATTTGCTATTACTGTTTGGTTTGAATTTTCCTCAAAAGCGTCCCCTGCTTTATATGGGTCTGGAGCACTAATCGCTGAAGTTTTAACATCTAAAATTTTGAATGATACTTCAGCCTTAGTTACATCTAAAACAATATAGCCGGTTCTTTCGTTTCCGTCTTGTGATTTAGTCCATAAATTTTTAAACTCTCCACTTGAATTTTTAATGGTAAGTGTTTTGCTGTTTTGGTCAAGTGACTTTAATAAACCTAAGTTAGATGAGTTCTTATCTGCAATTGCTGAGGAATAATTGTTGTTTATCATATTCCAGTTTTCCTGTGTAATAATTTTAATATCAGTAGAGGTTTTTGTGTCCGTATATAGGTACTTCCCTTTTTCATTGTAATAATCATCATCGCCTTTGGGATCCATCATTATGATAGGACTATTAGACATCATGACATAATTTGAAATATCTGATTTAGTTATAGGGTCTAAAGACCACCATCTACCAATTCTAACGTCTGCTTCCCTAAATTCAGTTGTATAATGATTTCCTGTACCGCTTATTTCATCTGTCTTTTCTGCACCTTGATAACCGTATCGATAATTCGCGGTGTTAAATTGCCTACCTGCCATAGTCATACCGAAGGCATAGTAATCTATTTCTTTATGTGACTTTAGTAGCAAAGGCTTTGAGTGATTTTGTGTTTGTCAAATATAGCCAAAAACTCTGTTTATTACGTCATTTTCGTTTCCAATTCCAGCTTTTTTTGGTTCAACTTTTCATGTACCATATCAATTTCGGTGTCAATGTAGCTTTGAGCAAAGGCTACATAACGGTAAAATTCTTTGCTGTTAACAGCATGTCCGCTAATTTGCCGCACCATTTGCTCTTTCATGCCTAAACTTAGCATGGTAGTAATTGCCGAGCGGCGCATGGTATGCGTTGTTACCGCATCGCAAAATCTGTAAGTCGTTTTCTTTTTTGGGTCTTTATACATAGTTTCAGGAATTCCCCTGCGCTGGCGCGTGCGCTCAATAAGCTCTGTAAAGCCCGCCAATTCCATAATCACTTTAATTTTTTTGTTCATGTAGGCTTTGTTAAATTCAGGCAGCAGCCTGTGTACATACTTCTTTGAATATTTGTTTACAATATCAACAGCATATTCAGGCAACTTAACACGAGTATAAGTTTGTGTTTTTTTAGACTGCACTTTTATATACATTCTGTTGTTAATGATTTCAAGATTAGCTTTGGTAAGAGACATTAAGTCCGAATAGCGCAAAGCTACCGCGCAACCAAAAACAAATACATCTTTCACCATTTTCAACTCATCAATCAAATTTTTTTTGAGCTCATTTGAATAAATAAGATAATTGAGCCTTTCGGGAGAAACAACCACAATGCTTACATCTTCGTATGGTGCATAAAATTTTTTGTGGAAAAAACCAATGTTCATGCCTTTTTCGTTAATGTAGTAATTAAAAAAGGTGCGCAGTAATTTTATCATTCTGCCAACGTAATTATCATGATTTCCCAAGTCATCGTACAGGTAATTGGTAAAAGCGAGATAAAATTCTTTCCAATATTTCTTTTCATCTTCAAATTGTTTGCGGCTAAGATTAGGTATGTTTTTTAATCTAAGTTCAAAGCCTTTTTCATTACTGAACCGCGAGAGCAATAATTCCAAGTATTTATAATTTTTGATACTGGAAGCCTTTATCCTTTTACCGTTTTTTTGCAAGTGCTTTCCCTTTTTCATTTCATTAATAAATTTATGAAACAATGGAAGCAATTTGTACTCAACTGTTTTTCTTGGCATAATACGTTGTTTTTTATGGTTAATAAATGTTGCTTTACATTACCTTACCGTAAAAATAAATTCCCCGATTTATTGTCCAAAAATATTCTTGTAAATCCTTTTCTCTGCCAAACTCGGCAATTCCCACCCAAACCGACAAGCCAATATTTACAAGGCACATAGCTTTGCTCTGTGTGTTGTTTCATTTCATATCCTGCAAAAATTGACGATTCATAGCAGCATTTTCTTTCGCCGTATGGCATTAATTATTTAAACGTGCAAGGCAATTCTCTTGATTTTTCCCCTCAAAAAAAGAAAGTTGAAATCGCTACCACGTTTCCAAAAATGTATCGAACTTAAAGAAAAATAAAAATTAAACCGATTGACAAAAATGAAACGACTACTCCTGAAAGAGCTATTGACCTATTTAGGTTATGTAGATATACGCTCCGTGAGAAAGTGGTGTAAGAAGAATGAAGTGTTTGTTATTCGTCACGGGAAAGATGAATTTGTGTTTGAGTCAGATTTCAAAAAAGCATTTGAAATTCCCTTCATCAACCATTTGAAAAAACAATTCGGAAAAGATTGGGAAGAAGCCTATCGCTTTCATGCCGAAGAAAATATTTTGGGTTTAACCTTGCTTCAACCCTCAACTTTCTCTCCTCGCAAATCCTTTAAAGCCCAACATGACATCGTATCCAAATATTTATCAAAATATGAATCAGACAAAAAATCTAAGGCTGCCTGAAAAAGAGCGACCCTACGGATTGTACTTGTTTTGCAACGGTTGCAAAAATTTGTACTCCAACGAAAAAAAAGTAAAGTGCAAATGCGGCAAGCTGGTTTACAAAGCCCAAATCCATATTCCCGGAACAGGCAAACAAGTGAAACCAATGATTTTAGAAACCGACAATTTTCATGAAGCCGTTCAATTATTCTATAACTTCAAAAACGAACTGAAGCGTAACTCCTTTCAAAAAATTTCAATCAAAAAAGAAGACAGCACCCCAACACGATTGATTGAGTGCTTTGCCTATTACATGGGGTATCTGAACAACGTGGGTGTGCCAAGTCATAAGCAAAAAACAAGAGCCCCCAAATACATCAGCAAATACGACCACCTCTTTGAGCAGTACAAAGATGCTTTAGCGGATAACGGAGTGGATTGGAAAATTTTGAAATTCATAGAAGTGAATGACCAAATGATTGGTTTTATTCACGACTATTTTCTTGTTAAGCATGGTTATGCCAATAAAACCTACAACAACAACATGGGCTTGCTTAGTGCCTTCACAACCCATGTGATAAATAAATTTAAGCTCGATTACCAAAATCCTTTTTTGGGTGTCCCTGACATGGTGGTAACCCCGAAAGTCAAAGCCATTGGGGAACATGAGTTCACCAACCTGCTTAATTTAATTACCCCTGAAAACGGCATTCAAATGAAGACATTAAAAACACGGAAAAATCAAAAAAAGGTGAACCACTTTAAACCTTGGCTCAAATATGCCTTTAAACTCGGCTTATTTACAGGCGGACGCAGCGAGGACATTGTAGAACTAAAATGGTCAGATATCCGTCTTCAGGAAGACGGCAAGTTTGATACTCTTGAAACTATCGACCACAAAATTGATAGCGCAAATAGCCATAGAATTAGCGAAACGGATAGGATTACCAAGTGCTTTGCCATCACACAGGAGCTTGGAGAGCTTTTGCTTGAAATGGGTTACGAAAAGTACAAAGGTACTTCCAAGTATATCATAGCCCCTGAGGATGGTTTAAAACGCTCAAACGTGGCGGGAATTATCAGCCGTTCTTTCTCGCATTATTATTCGCTTTTGAATACGGGCAAAGCAATCACCTTCCGTAACTTAAGAAAAACCTTTATGACCAGTGCCTACAAAGAATTTGGTTTAGCATCAACGGCTCTCACAAATCATAAAAGTCCATCGATGACCGATAAGCATTATTACGATAAAGAAGTAACGCGTGATGAAGCAAAAGAGAATTTTTCGGTGTTTAAAAAGAAGAAAAATTCGTGAAATCCCTTACTCCAATTCCTTACTCCAACACCAAAATTGAGTCCATCTCAAAATGGAAAAACCCCTGACAGTGGGACTTTCAGGGGTTTTTTGAAGCGTGGACTCGGAGAGATTTGTACTTTACAAAAACTACACTCATCACCAATATCTTAGAGGCTTTTAAAATTTCGGATACCCGAATTTACCACCTCTTTAATTCTTTCAAATCGTGTTAAATCGTATGGTACGAAGATAATATAAAACACAGAGGTATGCAAATTAATTGTACTAAAAATTGTACAGGTTAGTAACAAAAATATCAAACGTGTGATTGAAATTTATTGAATAGAAAATTGAAAAAATTAAGTGGCGAGAAATGGTTGCACTTGTTCAACTTTTAATCCTGTGAATTGACAAAATTCTTCTATGGTTATAAATTGATGTGCAGCTTTTAGATTACTGCTTTTAATCTTGTCTAATAATTTACGACTGTACCGCTCGCTCTTACCTGTAATTCTCATTACATCTTTTGGGTACACACATATTCTATTGATGCCGTTCATACTCTATCTATGCTTTATGTATGCTTCATCTATACACTATCTATACTTGAAGCTGCCATTAAAGATATTTTAAACACTTAGAATATAAAACAGCAAAAACGGCATAAAAGACACTAATTGCTATTATGCGGACACTCGCTGTTGCCGCAGGCAACAAACTGAAATACTTTTGTTCTGCAAACAAATTTTATTCGCGATAGAAATGTGTTTGTATTCAATAAATGTTTAACGAATAACCAAAACAATGGCAAGACAAAAAGGACTTATCAAAATTAAAGGGACAGTCGGCGATTTATCCTTTTACAAAACACGCGACGGTGATTTGGTGCGTGAAAAGGGCGGCGTTGATGCTGACCGTATTGCGAACGACCCCGCCTTTGTGCGAACTCGTGAGAACGGCGCAGAGTTCGGCGCATCAGCAAGCGCAGGAAAATTGGTGCGTAATGCGTTGCGCTCTCTGATGATGACTGCAGCTGACAGTCGCGTAACATCACGTTTAACCAAACGCATGAGTGAAATCAAAAACCTTGACGGAACAAGCGCACGCGGCGAGCGTAATGTAGGTGTAGCAATTGCACTTCCCACAGCAAAAAATATGTTGAAAGGGTTTAACTTCAACGACAGAGCTGTGTTAGGCTCAATTTTGCACAAACCCTATCAGATAACAGTGGCAACAGGAGTAATTAAGATTGACAACTTAGTGCCTGTAAATGACATTGCTTATCCGCAAGGTGCAACACACTTCAACATTAAAGCAGCTTGGGCGAAAGTGGATTTTGCAAGCGACACATCGGAAATTGAATACACCAATGTTGAAAATTTACCGATTGATGCAACATCTAACAATGTGGTATTAACGCCCGCCGCTGTACCCGCAGGTGCCGGAACAGATTTGTATTTGTTACAAATTGAGTTTTTTCAAGAAGTAAATGGACTACAATACTCGTTGAAAAACGGCGCATTCAACGCTTTGTGTGTAGTGGAAGTAAATTAATGTTTAATCAAAAACTAAAAGCAAGATGAAACAAATCGTAGAGCGTTTAAAATCACCCACACCAAAGTTTTTCAAAGTATTGAGAAACGTAGGTTTGGGATTAGCTGCCGCAGGCGGCGTATTGGTGGCAGCACCTATTGCCATACCTGCGGCTGTGGTAACCATAGGTGGTTACTTGATTGTGGCAGGAAGCGTAGCAACTGCCATAAGCCAAGCTGTTACAAAAAATGAGGCTGACACAGCAGCCGAATAAATCATTCAATTATTAATTTTTTAAAACGAAAAAGAACATGGCAGAAGAAACAACAGGCACAGAGCCAACAACAAAAACAGATGTGCAAGTAAGCACAAACGAACAAGGCGGCATTACTGTAACAGTAACGAGTGAGGGCGCAAAAATCACGAAAGCCGATGCGGGAAGAAGTTTGACTGAGGAAACGTATGCGATTGTAAAAATTACATACGACCAAAACTCAGAAAAGCCAAGCATTGACATTTCTCAAGGCTCAAAGCTGACAAAAGCTGATGCAGGATAAGCATAAGTTAAAAGTGTAAAGTCAAAAGTTGAAAGTAATGTCAAATCACAACACCACAACAAACGGCACGCTTATAGGTACGGTGAGCGGCACAGCTTTAACCGTTATCGTAAACATCAGTTCATCGGACGTTATCAAAACAACGGTGCTTGCTGCACTCGGCGCGGTGGTAAGTTTTTCGGTATCGCTGCTGCTGAAAAGGCTTACAAAAAAGTAAAGATTAAAGCCCTTGCAAAACACGCAGGGGCTTTTGTTTTAACTGCTGCTATATAAAACGCCGCCAAACCCCCAACACTTTTAAAAGAAAAAAACAAAAACCGAAAAAAATAAAAAAAGAAAGCCTTTTTGATTGGGCTGTTAAAGCAGGGCTGTCAAGGTTTTTGCGAAAAAAATTTTCTGAAAAGGCTTGCGCGGTGAGAAAATTATTTTTGCAAAACTCGTCTTGACCTTGAAAGCCCACTGCGCGTGGCTCGTGCGAACAGCCCTAACTTTGCGCCCTTTTTTTTGTTTGGTATTCTATTGACCGATGTTCAAAGACCTGTTTACTGCTTCATTCATATAACAAAGAAAAAGTGCGAAAGCAAAAAGAGAAGAAAGGTAAAAACGCCTGTGGCTGGCGGTGGGAAACGGTTGCAAATAGCGGAGTGATAACGAAGCGGTTTGCAATCCGTTGTGCGGCGAGCCTCCTGCGAGTGGAGCGAGGGTGTGCAGCACGGAAGCACGAGGAGGAACGACGAGGGCGGGTGCAAACTATGTAGATGTGGCAAACGCAAAAAATCTTTACCTTGATTTATGCCACATGAGCTACACGAGGGCGTTTTTTGTTGCAATAATTTAATCGCAATAAAAAAACAAAAACGCCCGAAGCCCGAGCGACAAGCAGGCGAGCTGAATAATGAGCAGCCGTTGGACTGCAAGCTGCTGACGAAAGGAAGCTGCTTGCAGGACAGAGTAGGCTGCTGTGGCGAAAGCCCGCGCACCTTTACAACAACTATGACAAAGTGAGGAACGAATGCGAAGCACAACACAGCTTATATTTTATGCCTTTGAAAAACATAAACAAAAAAATATGTGCTGTGTTGCTTTGGCGTAGTTTGTTGTTGGAAGCAGGCTAAGACACGCCGCTTTACCGTTTCAATTTTAAACCGAAAATTGTTAGGACAATTGGTTTATTAAATGATTGATGTATAATCCTCCATTACTTCTCTTAGAGAGCTTTGCGAATAAGTCGCTGTACTCTGAGATGAATTGTCTTAGTTCATCCTTTACCCCATCAAAATAGACTATAGCGTGTAATGCGATCATTCCATTTATCATATCAGTTGCATCAAAAGTAAAACTGATTATTTTTTCTGTACCAATATAACAATCAGCAACCCAAATATATTTTGGTAAACTATCCGATAAAATTGATAGTTTTTCACCTCTGCTTAGACCAGATTCCTGAATAGATTTTTTAAAGTTTTCACTGTAATTAAGTTTAATATCCCACACCAAATCATTATCAATATTATCTCCAAAGAACGTTGAAAGCATTCTATCATACCACAAAATAATTAATTTGATATCTTCATATGAAATCCTAATTTTTGGATAAACTGATACAACGAGTGAACAAACCAGTGTTTTGCGGTGTGCAGGATCATTTTCATTCCAAGGGCATTTTATTTCTCCATCTTTTTCAAATTCAACTCTGACAAAAGGTCCAAATTGATCATCATGTGCGTAAAGTTTTTCTATAAATTCAGCTACGTAAGAAACTTTTTCAGGGTTATTCGTTATCTTTTGTATTTCATTTTGCTTTATTCCCGAAACCGTTATCGCATGTAATCCATATGAAGTTGCTGTATTAGGAACTGCAATTATTAATATTATAGGAATTCCTATCGAAGAATAAGCATTGATTATTTGTTTAGTATAGCTATTAGATAATACTGATTCACCAGTAGAATGCTTCATGTCAGGTTGCTTTAACTCTGTTACTAAACCAGAATTGTATATTGCTTTGCATATTTGACTAATAATTAAGCCATCTTTGTTTGGAAATAGACGACTACCGTCGTGACCTAAATTATCTGCATCTTTTGTTATTTCACTAGGAGATTTCAATATTGTATGGTAATCTAAGGCAGCTTTACTTAACATTGACCATATAGCAGTTGTAGCACATGCAGCAAGAACACTATCCTGTTCCTGAAAAGCCAAAGATTTGATTTTAATTTTTGTTCCGAAAAAGTGAATATTATATTTTCGTAAACCAAAAAAATTCCTTGAATTAACAGCTTCGTTGCTTGCATATGTTTTCAGAATTGTAAAACCAATTATAGTGGTTGGTATAGGTTTTACAACAATAAATCCCAGATAACTGTCCCAAAATTCTACGTTAGCTTGTTGAGGAGACAGAATTTTATCTTGTAAATCACTTAAAGAAAATTTTTGAGAAAAAAAATGGATTCTTTTACATTTACTGGAATACTCTTTAAAACACAATGAATAATAAAAGGAATAATCCTGAATATAATCCTTGTTTATATATTCTTCTTCTGTTACAATAGTTTGAGCTCCAATTTCAGAAGAAGAAAGATATTTGACTAGATATTTGTAATGATTCTTGTTCTTAATTACCTCAACAGGAGTTTCCCTATTCGATAATGCAATAGCAAGTCTTTCGGCATTATACTCTTCAAGAATCACTATTGATAAACTTTTATAATTGAACTACTTTTTTAAGAAGTTCTCTGTTAACTTCTTTTAATTTTAATAAAGCGTCCTGTTCTTTAGCTGTTTTTTCAATCAGTTGATTAATCACCTCTTTTTTAGAAGAATCAATTTTTGAATTAAGAGAAGCCCCCTGATTTAAAATTTGAGAGATGTGTGGTTTATCCATAATACAGATATGATACAATTATACGCTAATGTTATTTAAAAGGTTCGCAAAAATACGAGTTCTAATTAACACAAAAATGTTAATGAGAAAAAAACAATCAAGCTGTTTTTAAACATAACACATTGATTTTAAGTTTTTTATTTTTTAAATCGACCTTGCTTCGGTAAGGATAATTTTAGTTTTTGCTGTTTTCTTTTCTCCAATTGGCCAAAGAAAAACAAATGCATTATACCCGTTATTGAAAAATTGATAAGTAAAATCAGCCTCACCATTTTCAGTAGATAATGTTATAGATCCATTTTTTTTAAATTTCTTTTGAAAGTAGTAATCTTTCACAAATTCCCACGTATATCCTAATGTATCAGGGATTAATATCTGTCCGAAAGTCTTTGTGAATTTGTCAGATTGAAATTTGCTTTTAAGATCACATTTGACAAACTGACCTTTTGGTGAAATGTTTTTTAAAACTAAAAGAGCACAACGTTTTTTTGAATGTTCTACATATCGTCGCAGAGCCGCATGTATAGAAGAACCAAATGTTTTTGCCAAATGCATAGAGGATTCAATACTTAAATCAAGCTTATTTAATTCATAACTAAATAAATCATGTTGAAAAAGAGTTATTGATGCAAAATAATTAGCTTCTACTTCAAATTCTTCATGCACATCTTCACTCAGAGAATCATCATCGTCATCGATTACATCATGTATATCTTTTTGCCATGGTAAAATCTGATGCCCAACTTCATGTAATTTAACGAAACTTCTTCTTTCTTTTAATTGAGATAAATCCAGAAATATTTCCTTTTGTGACCGATCTAAAAGCCCACGAACTTTAGATAAAGCCCTTTGTAAGGCATCGTTTGCTTTTGATAAATAGCTTGAATGAATTTTGGAAATATCAATATCCTCCCGTACTTGTAGTTCGCAGTATTTAACTATATTATCTACTGGAGTTGGAAAAACCCCTAAGCTTTTACTTTGTTTTAAAACTTCGTATGAAATTTTTTCAATGTCTTTAGCAGAAAGTAAATTACTCATCCTTTTTTTTACTAAAACGAATATGCTTTAAATAAGACAAAAGTTCCTTTTCTTCTTCCTCTGTTAAAGTTTCTGCAGACAAAGCCACAGTGTTTAATAATTTGCTCTTTTGAGGAGAAGTTTTTTCAATAATGCCTGCTGCCCCTAATAGTGTGTTAAGTTCTATTCCATATAAATTTGATAATTTATAAAGAACGTTCGCCGATGGTTTTTTGATTTTATCGTTTTCCAATTGACTTAAATAAGCATTTGATATTTCAACTGCTTCTTCAACCTGCCTTAATGTTAAGGGGATCAATTCCCGAGCTTCTTTTAATGTTTTACCTAAAGATTTCATGATTTAAAAATTAGAATTGATGATACAAATGTATGGTAAAATTCTAAAAACAACAAACATTGCTAAATTTTTGATAATTATTTTTAGATTTTGCTTGTTATATTTAGATTTTGTTTGTACATTTGTACCAGAATGAGTCAAATTAAACTAAAACATATTACGCAAACAGATAAAAATAAAAAACCCAATCTTCCGTTAGCAGCGGCCGATTGGGCATTTTGTAAGGGAAATAAAGTTTTCGCAGACTTCCTGACAGGCTTATCACCTAATCAATCCCTTTTAATTCGTGACAGCAAAGTTAATGGTTTGTTTAAACTAAACAAACTCTCACGAATCATCGCTCTGATAATATTAAATTCTCCGTTTATTATCTGCTTTCAAGGAGTTAACAATTTAATTAAATTACACTAAAAATGAAAGATGATTTAGAAAAAGACCATGAAAATGGCAAACACGAACTGCGTCTTGTAATAGATGGCAAACAATACAAATGGACTGAGCAGTACATAACTGGTGCGGAAGTAAGAAAACTTGGCGGTATCCCTCAAGAAAATGAAATATTTTTAGCTATCAAAAAGCCGTGGGAAGATGAATTCATCCAAGATGACACAAAAATTGATTTAGCCCGTCCAGGAATCGAGCATTTTTTTACTGTAAAACCAATTGAATTACCAGTGGTAATTATTGTAAATGGAAGAGAGAGGTCATGGGATAGGCGTTTAATAACCTTTGAAGAGGTTGTGAAGTTCGCTTTTGATAATTATGTAGATAACGGCAACACCTTATATACCGTTACTTATAAAAGAGGCCCCGAGCAAAATCCTGAAGGTACCATGGTAAAAGGTGATAGAGTATTTGTTAAACATAAAATGATTTTCAATGTCACACCAACTGATAAGTCTTAGTTCCGACCTAAAGCAACTTAGGGACGAGGGTTACGAAATCGAGGTAAATAGCGGATATTTAATTATCCACCATATACCTTATGTTAATCGTAATCAGGAAATAAAATATGGTAAGCTCATTAGTGAGCTTACCTTAAACAGTAATACACAAACTGCAGTACCAAGTACTCATGTAATTAATTTTTATGGTGAGCACCCCTGCCATAAAGATGGAAGTATCATTGTTCAGATACAACATGCAAGTGTAACGCAAACATTAGCAGAAGGAGTTATAATTAATCATTCTTTTTCTAACAAGCCACCAGGTGGATATCCAAACTATTATGAGAAAGTTAAACGCTATGCGGAAATGATATCAGCTCCCGCAAAATCTTTAGATAAAAATGTTACTGAAAAAACGTTTAAGGTAATTCCGGATGGTGAAACAGACAGTGTTTTTCAATATCTGGATACGAGTTCAAGCCGCGCTAATATTAACCGTTTAAACTTAAAATATAAAGGGTTAAAAATCGCAATTATTGGATTAGGCGGAACTGGTGCATATGTGTTAGATCTATTAGCTAAAACACCTGTTCAGGAAATACATTTGTTCGATGGAGATGAATTTCTTCAACACAATGCGTTTCGTTCACCAGGTGCCGCTTCAAATGAACAGTTGGAACAAAGGCTTAAGAAGGCAAATTACTATGCTGATATGTATACAAAAATGCGTAAGCATATCATTTCTCACAATTATTATTTGGATAAACAAAATTTTTGGAAGTTGGATAACATGGACTATGTGTTTATTTGTGTAGATAAAAATTCAGTAAGAAGCGACATCGTAAATTATCTGTTAGATATAAAAATTCCTTTTATAGATGTTGGATTAGGTGTAAACGTGGTTGATGATTTCCTTATAGGAACAGTAAGAGTGACTACAGGCACACCTACAAAAAGTGATCATTTATTTAATCGTATTTCAAGAGAGGACAGCGATAACAACGAGTACTCTACCAATATACAAATTGCTGACTTGAATTGCTTAAACGCAGTTTTAGCTATTATTAAATGGAAAAAAATGGTAGGCTTTTACCAGGATCTTGAAGAGGAGCATCATTGTTCTTATTCGTTAAACGTAGCCCAACTTATCAATGAAGACCTTACAGCATAGATTTGTTGATTTTATACCTGAAAAACTAGAGGGCGGTATATTATATATCTCGATGGAATATTGCACAGCCATACATCTATGTGTGTGTGGCTGTGGCAATGAGGTAGTAACACCGATTTCACCAACGGATTGGAAACTATCATTTAACGGTGAATCTGTTTCTTTAACACCATCGATTGGTAATTGGAATTTTAAATGTAAGTCCCATTACTGGATTACTAATAACCAAATTGAAATGGCTAAGAAATGGAGTAAGAAAAAAATTGATTCCGGAAGAAAAGCGGATGAGTATCAAAAGAAAATTTACTATAAAAAAAATGACAAATAGAGTTATGGAATATTACTTTATAAATAAAAAACATACTCCTTTGGACTTTCTTGGTGAGAGCCTTATTATAAATTGTTTATCTGAAAAAACATTATAAGAAATAAAAACGGAAACCTACACAAAGGCGTAAGAAAAGAGAAATAATTTTCTTTTCAGAAAAACCTAAACCCTCTGGGTTGAGAATGAGGGAATTGTTTAACCTTTAATTTTGATAATATGAGTAATATTTACAAGTACCGTCAAAACAATAAAGCAAAAGTTTGTGCAGACAAAAACTGTGTTACTGTATATGGTGATACCGCCAAAATAGTAAATGGAATTGCAATCACAACTGTTGCATTTGTTGGGTTAGCTTTATTAGCTAAAGCGTTGCGCTAAGCAACAAAAAAGCCCTGTGAAAATAAGTCACAGGGCTTTTTCTATCCTAACAGTATTCTTTCATTTGCTTCACCCTGCAGAGTGATTTGATTGAAATACGGAAAGGATTGTAAAATCATTTTCTTTTATCTTTCACATCCTTATCAAACGCCAACAAATTAAACATCTCTCTCATTCTACTGCGAACACGATTGCCATATATAGTTTCAATTTCAGAAGCGGAAAGATTTGTTGTGAGGTGAGTGATGAGGTGTGAAGAAATAAAACAATCGTAGCGTGATAAAAGAATTTCTGCCATAACGTTACATTCGTTGCCGTAGTATTTGAGGTTGTTTTCAATGCCTAAATCGTCAAAGCAGATATGTTTGGGAATGCAGTTGGTACCGTTGCGATAAAAACTTTGTTTGCTGTAACGTAGGATTACTTCGTAGCCGTGTTGTATAAATTCAAAGCTTACATCTCGGCAAGGTTTTACGAGATAAATTTGCTGTGAACTGTCATTAAAATATTTCATCAAATACATGAGCGTAGTTTTGCCGCAACCGATTGTTCCCGATAGCATAATGCCTTTTTTCAAACTAATATTTTCTTGCTCACAAGTAAATTCGTCTTTCAAAAAATAAGCAAGCAATTTTCTGATAAGTGGCAAGTCGCTTGAATGTAAAGCAAAATGATTTCCAAAATCTTCTTTACCTTTCTTTTCAAGATACGCAAACACTTTGCTGTAATCATAAGGGCTCGCCGAAATCTTTGTTGAGGTTGGCTGTGAGCCTTGTTCCAACTGTTGCGGAATGATTTGTGATATTTGTTTTGCCATGATTGTACTTGTCTGCGTTTAAAATCCATTTCTCGGCTGATGCTTGCCAATCTTTCATTGGTACTTTGCCTACCAACCAACCGTTGCTCTGATAGTAATTGAAAAACTTTTTAGCTTCAAGGCTTGTCCATTTTTTTGCGGCAAAGTAATTTTCAACTTCGCTGAGGGTTGGCGGCGCAACTTGTTTTTTTGTTCTTGCTTTGTTGCTATCAGCAACAAAAGATTTTGAATTATTTTTTGCTCGTGTGTGCTCATCGTTTACACTTGTTTGTTGTTTATTATTGTTTAAATTGTTTGTATAAGGTACTAACGCTTGTTCAGGACTTGTTTCGTTTTTAGTACGCTTCCTGTTCATAGCTTGTTTAGAGCCTGTTCCGAAATCAGTCAAGTAAACCAAACTTCCTTTGAATGGATTGTATGAGGGTTGATATTGTAAGTAACCAAAATCGTTGAGTTCTTTAATACACTTGTGATAGGTGGCTTTGGAATAAATTTTTGAAACACGCATTACTTCGCTTCGTGAAATGCTTATGGGATTGTGAAAGCGACAAGCATTCCAAAATTGAAACAAAGAAACGTACAAACTAACGTGCGAGGGATTTAGTCTTTCGTCTGTACTGATTTTTTCAAAAAAGCCCGCAAGGTGTTTGATGTAGTTCATTTTTGAAATCCTGCTTCTAAAAGTTTTTGAATATCCTCGTGGCTGTAATAAATGATACTGCCAATTTTGGTAAAGCGCAACGTACCATTGATACGCAAGTTTTGCAACGTACCGGGGGAGATTTTTAAAAACTTCCGTACTTCGTAGGATTTGAGCCATTCTTTTGGCGGCTCTTTTGCTTGGACAAAATGTTTTAAGTCTTCCAACAATTCGTATTTGAATGTTTGGAGGTCGTCTTTGGTAATTACTTCTACTGCCATAAAATTTGAATTAAATTGTTATGGTGTAAAAATGGAGGCGGGAACGTTTAAAAACTATACATGTATAACCACCTGTATAAAAAATCATGCCTTTTCCTGCAATTTTGCAAGCAAAGCGGTCTTTAAACTATCTATGTACTTGGTGGGATTTGTTTTTCTTTCTTTTATCTGCAAGAACATTTTATACAGGTCGTCAATGGGAATATTAAATTGTTTTTCAAAGTGTGCGGCAAGTTCTTTTAACTCAATATTTCCTTTGTTGATTGACTGCGTTAAGTAAAGCGAATAAATTAATTCAACGCAATCGGTTTTTGATGCAGACCAAGTAAATAGGCTCTTTTGAGAGGTTGTGTGTTTTGACTGTGTGTAATTTTCTTTGCGTTCAAGATTGGCAAGTTGTGTTTTGAGAAAAATAATCAGCAAGTCATTAGCATAGATTTTTGAAACTTTATAATCGTGCGAAGTACAAAAATCGGGGTCGCTGTCATAGATAAAAGTATCCATGTATAACTCTATGTCATAATTGCCGCGAACAAAATATTTTTCGTCGAGGTAGGTACTGTTGTGGCGTAAGTAATCAGAAAACTCCAAATTGTTGTTTGAAAACATTTCAATTCTGTTCAACTCTTTTTCGTAATGTTTACGAATGGATTTATCTGTGCCTTTGGGTTTACGATTTTCTATTTTAAAAACATTGCTGTAATAAATAAGCTTACTGTAAATGGCAGGTTTTAGGTGTTTGAAAAATTGTATTTCGGTTTTGGTGCTTGAGAATTTATGCTTGCGAACCTGACTTTTCAAATCGTTGAGTTGCTGAATTAAATATGATACCGCCAACTTTGATTTTGTAATTATATCTTCATTGGCAGTATCTATATTTTTAAGTTCTTCATTAATTGTTTCTATTAATGACTTTGTATGCTGTACAATTTTCACTTAGTATCATTTCTTTTCTTTCAACACTTCGTTTCTATATTTTTCGTTGTGTTGAATTGATACGGTTTCCTCAATGCGTCCAAGTGTTCCGATAATCATTGTACCGATTTCAATGCCTGTCCAAAACATTTTTATACCAAACCAAGCATTATGAATTTTCTCAACTTTTTCAAATTCTTATTCTATGAATTGTTGTTTTTCAGTTTTTTGTCCCAGCCACGAAATTTATAGTATTTCTCTTTGGGTTCGCCTGTCCAACCGTTAATTCCTTTCTTCGGCAATGCTATCAAGTGAACGTATAAGCCAAACAATACAACTAATCCAAGTAGTCCGTAAGCAATATATCTGTTTGTGAAGTTTACAGTTTATTTCACGGGTTGCCGGATGATGGTTTTCAATAGTTCGGGTTTTGTTTTGCGTGGGTCGCTTAAATATATTTCGTGGTGCAAACCGTTATGTTTCAGGTTTTGCTTTTTCATAAAGTCATACATCAGGTCAATGGTGGGTTGTTCTTGCGAGTACGCTCCTATGTGCAATATCTGAACGCATTTTTCCTCATGTAGCGTTTCAAACGAAACATTGTTTAGTAACGGGTTTTTCTTTTTCTTCATCACTTCAGCCAAAGCCGTTTTCAGCATTTCTTTATCTGCAAAATCAGGCATTCGTATCATCAGCTTCCAATGCCATTCGCTTCTTGGGACTTCTGCGGCTGGTTTGTTGCTTTCCGTCCACCATAAACCCTCCAAAGCCGGAACACCAAAATCTTTGCCTTGCAGCTTGCAGATTTTTTTGATGCCGTAAGCCAACGGAAACAGGGCTTCGGTTGCTTGTTGAAATTCGCTACCGCCCGGCTCTCCTTTGCCTGAAATCATTAAATAAGGTATCGGCTGAAACGCGAGCAATTCGGACGTTTGCTTTGCCGAATAATAATCTTTGTATGTTTTCTTGAAATCAAGCTTTTCCATTATCCTTTTATGATTTGATAAATTTCTTACTGATAACTTCGCCTTTTGAGGTAGTGATGTTCAAAATGTAACTTCCTTTCGGTAAGCGTGCCAATGAGAGGTTGTATTGCTGCATATTTTCTGTTCCCGAAAAATATATGCTGTCTATTAGTTTAGCGTCTATCGTAATGAAATCTATCTTTACAATGCTTTCATTTTTTGCTTTCAACTCAATGTAAAGTGTTTCTATTGCGGGATTTGGATATATTTCAAAAGTGGTTTTTATTTTTTGGTTTTCGCTGATGCCTGTTATGTTGTTTAGCACTATAATCATTTTGATTTTGCCGTTTCCCGAATCGGTATAATATAAAGTGTCGCCTGTAATGGAAGG
Organism: Bacteroidota bacterium; assembly: GCA_019638705.1. Taxonomy (GTDB): domain Bacteria; phylum Bacteroidota; class Bacteroidia; order B-17B0; family Aurantibacillaceae; genus Aurantibacillus. The sequence goes on along the minus strand of JAHBTI010000021.1, from coordinate 35,187 downwards.
GTGTGTAGCAATCGGTGTATTCAAAAGGGCTGTGTCAATTGCACCGTTTACATCTCCTGCGTTCATTTCCGTTCCGGCAAATACGCTATAAGAAATACCGGCAGTATCTACTTTATAGATACAATGTCTTGCAGAAGGCACATACAAATTTCCTTTACTGTAAGACAGGAAACCTACACTATATGGGTTTGCTGTGGGAAGTGTGACTAATGTGGTTTTTGCTCCTGTATTCGGGTCAATTTTTATGACCCTTGCATTCATCAGGTTACAAGTATAGAACATACCGTTTTCATCTCTTGCCAACGCTAAATTGTAACTCAACGGACTACCCGAAGCCAACGTTTGAGTGGTTTTATCAGGATTGACTTTGGTTAATCTGCCTAAAGCGTTTTGTGTGATATACCAAGTGCCGTCAGGGTCTAAGATTATTGCAGTGGGGTATGGCATAGAAATACTGTCTAATCGGTTTCCGCTATGGTCGTATTTGTAAACGAATGCACTTGCTCCCCAATCTCCGGCAATCCAAATTATGCTGTCGTTTATACCAAACTGCCCTAATGTGTGGTCTTCAATAATAACATCAGTAATTGTTCCTGTGGGTGATATTTTTGCCAAACGGTGTTCATTAGACAACATACTTACCCTGTAATTCACCCAAATATTTCCGAATCTGTCCACTTCCAAATCGTCAGGATTGGGAACAGAAACAAAATCGGAAACGGTTTGTGCTTTTATGTTTAAACCAAAAGCAACAAGAACTACTGCAAATAGAATTTTTGTTTTCATACTTCTAATTTTGAATGATTAATTTTTTTGTTTCACTTCTTAAACCGTCAGACAGTTTCAAAAAGTAAATACCGTTAGAAAAAATTTCTGCGTTAATTGTATGATGATTTACAGAACTATTCAGGTTTTCGGAATATACCTGCTGCCCTAACTGATTGATGATTTCTACCTGATAATCTCCGTTTGCTACATTGTTAAAATCAAGATTGATAATGCCGTTTACAGGGTTGGGGTATAATTTATATCCAAAAACAGTTGCGTTTTCATTGCGAATTGATAAAACAGTAGTGCTGTTTGTATTCCGCACGAAAGAAGTTAATCTCCACCCATTATTCATATCTGCCATAAGGTTGAACCAAGCCCTGCCTGATTCTGATGTTTGTGTATTTTCCATTATTTCATAATTGCAAAATACACTTGCTAAATATTGGTCAACATAATGTATGCTGATGTTTGAAAACTGTATTGTTCTGTCGAAAACAGAATTATGGATAATTTGGGCAAAATCGTTAATCGTGTTGCCTGACAATGTGAAGTTGGAATCCAACACATTGTGAAATACAATAGCAGGGTTTTGATTACTGACAAAAAGCCAAGCAAGTCCCACTCCGTTTTTACTATTGAAATAAGTGGTAAAACCGTCAAGAACATTTTCTACTGAATTGGGTAATGCAAGCGGAACGGAATAATCGGTGCTGTCGCTGATGTCAATAAATGTGTTATGCAGGAACAACAATTTCCACCCTGCATTTGTCTTGATATAGCCAAACATATCTCTGCCATACCCTAAATAGTTATTGTTGTAATACTCGTCAAATCGTGCGTCTGTTATAGCAAAGCTACTGTCCGCAATTACATTCACATCTGATATGTCTAACTGGTAAGGGGTAGGTTGAGAAAAGGTATTCGCAAAATTAGCAGCATTAACAGTAGCTAAAACCTGCGCTCCCGAAGGTTGTTTTTTAATGACATACACCTGTGCCTGCGGATAGAGGTATAAACCCAAATGCTGGCTTGCCTGTTTGTTTACAACGGTGGATTCCCATTGCTGATAAATCTGCTTTATTTGTGTGGTATCGGGGATTTGTGCCACCGCTATACCACAATTCAGCACCGCAGCAAGAAGCGTGAATGTTATTTTGGATTTCATACTTCTAATGTTGAATGATTAGCTTTTTTGTTTCCCTTCTTAAACCGTCCGACACTTTTAAAAAATAAATGCCGTTGGGAAAATTTTCCAAATCAATAGAAGTATTATTTGTCACGTTGTTCATCTTTTCTTCATGAACAATCTGTCCAACCTGATTATATAGTTCGATTTTTTTTTCGGTGTTTACCAAGCCTTTTAATTCAATGTTCACATTCCCGCATGAAGGGTTTGGATAAATATTAAACCCATTGTTTGTTAAAGCAGGTTCATTGATGCCAACTGTTAACGCTTGTTTCAACGCATTCAACATCGCCAATGCAATTGGTCCTCTTGGCGCATTGTTGCGGTTTATAGAAATGGCAAGCGTTATGCTGTCTGTTTCCTGATGAATGGTAAGTTGCGTAAAGCCGTTTATGTCACCGGCATGACCATAGTAAGTTTTGCCTGCAAAATTGTAACGCATAAATCCATGCCCGTAGCCATTTGCGTTATTGCCTAAATTTACATTGGTGCAGGTTTTCATAATAGTTAAGGAAGAATCGCTGATTATTTGACCCGAAAACAATAAACGATTGAATTTTGCCACATCCTGCGGATAAGAAATCAATGCACCTGATGTAAATACCATACTTGCAAAACAATTGGTAAGCAATGAAGAAGCATTTGTGTCATACGTGTTGGATGATGAAAAACTTGTCCAGCCGGGTGTTATTGTCCCCGTAACGATTTGCTGTGGAAGGAAAAAAGTGTTATTGAGATTATAAGGAGTTAATATTTGGTCGGTTAATGCTTGTGCAAAAGAGTTTCCTGTTATTTGCTCTATAATCAAGCCTAAGAGCATATAATTAGTATTGGAATAGCTAAATCCTGTTCCTTGACTGAAAGTTGGATTATTGCTGTATGTTTGAATGACCGTTAAAGGATTCCAAATAGCATTGGGCGTGTTATACCAGTTTTGGGCTGCTACATTATTTGAAAACACATCGTACAAACCGCTTCGATGATTAAGCAGGTAACGGATTTTTGTTGACGAAGGGACGGTTGGAATAGGCGGCAAATACTGACCTACGCTGTCGTCTAAAGAAAGCAGGTTTTGTTCTATCAGTTGAAAAATAACCGTTGCCACAAACATTTTTGTAACGCTTGCCTGATAAAACAAATGGTCTGTTGTCATAGAGTCAAGTGTATAAATATTTGATAAACCCGAAGCTCCGTTCCAGTATTTATTTTCAGGTAATAGAATTGTGGCTGAAATTCCGGGTATATTGTAAGTGTTTACACAACTGTCTAATTTCTGCTGTAAAATTTCTGCCTGTACAACACTAACAGGTGTTTGTGCTTTTGCATGTAAGCACAAAGTCGCAACAACTGTTACGAGTAATATCTTCACTTTCATATTTTTGACTTTTTGAATTTGACTGTTACAAAAGTATTTTCAGTCAAAGAGAGGGCTTTGTCAAATCCTGCTAATTCTTGGTGTAGTCCAACAACCGTTCCACTGTTTCCCGAAAACGCGGTGAATATTGATTTTCAATTCTTGCTAAAATTTCAGGAAACAGGTAAATGGCTGATTGATTATAGTTGATTATTTCTACATTTTGGTTTTCTGTTTGGTTGTGAAAATCTGAAACTGCACTTTTCGAGATGTGTATTTCATCATATTCGCTGTTGGTAGCCGATGTAGGGAACAGCTGTAAACCGTGTTTTGAAACAATCAGGGAATCCCCTTTTGTAAACGTTTCAATTTTAGAAGGAAAAGTTCGGTTATAAGTATCGAGAATAGCGGCAAGTTGCAGTTCATCAACTTGGTCATTTAAAAAAATGCCAATGCGTTTATTCTTTTTAAACCATGTTTTACTCAATATATTCAGTTGTTCCCGTATTCGGACTTTACCTGAATTATGCTCTATATGTATAGATGAGTGCGGGTATTGAATTTCACACATTACTTTTTCCATTTCCGATTTTTCTGACAACACTCTCACTAAATATAAACTCCCTTCAATTGCAGAAGCTACTCCGGCAGTGGTATAAATATTGTGATGTTCCGTATATTTTAAATTTGTTTGCCACTTTGCTTCGGGAAATTTCTTCTTTTGGTCGTTGATAGAACTTGCGTGTGATGTGCATACAATGTTATCCAAAAGACCTGCCTGTGCAAGTGTTCTGCTTCCTTCGCATACACTTAATTTTTTACTTTCTTGCTTAGATTTCAGGTAAGATATGATAACAGAATCGGAAGGATTATTTAAAGCGGGAATAACTATCAGAGCAGGGTCAATATGCTGAATTTCACTAATGGAAAAATGGGGCATAGCAAACACTCCTTTCCAAAGCAAAAACGGTTTCTTTTCGGGAGCGACAACCAATACATTAAATTGTTGTGTGGATGAGAAAATATAGAAAGGCGCAAGCAAATCAAAGATTTCTGTTCCTGAGTTGCTTGCAAGAATAACAATGGTTGACAGTTCGGGGTTAATGTGTTTTACGCTTACCGGAATTTGAGTTTTGCAGCTATATTGAGAAATTTTATGAAACTCTTTTATCGGTTGACATGAAAATAAAAACAGGAGAAAGAATAGAGCCAGTATATATTTCATAGAAGTTTAATTATTTTGATTGTCTGAAAGTGTAGCCGACTCCAATATGGAAAATGTGATACAGATTAAAAGGAGAAGATTTGAACTCTTTTGTAATTTTTGATTTCAAAAAATTACGTTCGTTAGCAGATAGTGTATTAGAAGCCGCAATATCAATTTCGGGTGTTGGAATTTTACTGAATACAGCTCCTGTCCATTCCGCTCCAACAGAAACCCTGCATTTGAAAATGTATTGGTAGCCCAAGCCTAATGCAGGACGAAATGCCGTTTTGCGTTTTTGAATAACAGTTATTGCTCCCTTGTAAGCAGCACCATTGATACTTCTTTCACGGTCGTCAAAATACACGGTTTCAACATCGTTATCGTTAAAAACAAACCCAAATGAAATGTAAGGAGCGTATTTTACAGGCGTATATCTTCCGTGCAATAAAAATCTCTGCCCAACTTTTTCGGAAGATGATTGTAAACCTTCCAAACCAATTGCTTTTGCATTAAAGGAAGATTTGTTTCGGGTTATCTTATCGGGTATTTGATAAATGGCACCGAAGTATAGCTTATCGTTCAGGTGATAGCCTGCTGTTATACCCGCTTTGAAAGAACCCTGCCACGGCAATTCGCCCAAGCTGAAACCTATCTGCCATCCTTTTGTCGTATGCAGATTTTTCTGCGCATGAAGCTGAATTGTAGATAAAGTAAATGTAAGCACAAATGCAGCAGAGCAGAAAAAGTTTTTCAGGATAAACCTCAATAACTGCACTGCTATGAGTCCGAACAGCGTATTAGCCAACAGTATAATTATCCATGCTCCCCACAAGCCGAATTTTACCATTGCTTTGCTTGGCGGAATGTCAGTTTTTATGTTGAAGGAATGCAGCAAAACGCTCCACGCGTTTAAGTGTTCGGCTTCTTTGCCCAACAAGTAATCTGTGATAAGCATTATGATATAGGCAACTAAGAAAGCTGCGATGTAAATCGTGTTACTGTATAATATAAACTCTTTCATTTTGTAATCCTTTCTTTTTCTGCATCAGCAGCAGATTTTGTTCTTTGGTTGGTTTTTATGGTTTGGCTTCCGAAGTTGTAAGAAAAAGTCAACATCAGTCTTCGAGATGTATGTCTTGGGTTAAAAGTGAGATGAACATTTTGATAGTCCACATAGCCGTCAATAAATGAGGTGAGAAAAATATCGGACATATTCAGTTTAATCCTCGCTTTGTCTTTGAGAACTGCTTTTTGTATTCCGGCACTAACGGAAAAGCGGTGATTTTTTCCAACTATGATGCCTTCAACAAAAGGGGACATATACCAAGCGGATAATTCTATTCCCCATTTTTTTGGCAATGTAAAATTATTAGTAAGGTTCATATAATACATCCAACGTGAAGCGTTTAACTGACCACCCAACAAATTGTTATCGCTGAAATGTTTGTAGAACAAAATCATCTGTGCGTTTATTTGCCATACTTTTTTTATGCTTTGAGAAACATAAATGCTTGTAGAAAAATTATCTACATAGTTCAGGTTGGTTTCAATGGTGCGGGTAATTTTTGTGCTGTCGTCAGGAATGGTTAATTCCGTAATCAGTTTATCGGTTCTTGCATAATTAAAATTGATAGAATAGGTTTTATAATGATAGCCCAAATCAGCGGCATTGGTGAATTGAGGCTGTAAATAAGGGTTTCCTGTGGCATAAGAATAAGGGTCAAGCACAATGATGAAAGGATTTAACTGGTCGTATCTTGGTCGGTCGAGCCTGCGGGAATATGATAATTTCAGCGTGTTCTTTTCGTTGATTTTATATGCCGTAAACAGCGAAGGAAAGAGAGAAATGTAATTTCGTTTTACGATATTATTTAGCGTAACGGATTTTCCTTCCGTATAAGTGTGTTCAGCCCTTAGACCGAACTGAACGGAAAATTTTGAAATTACTTTTTGAAAATTTCCATACAGGGCATTGATGTTTTCGCTGTAAATAAAATGATTGCTTTTGGTGTTGTCCGGTGTCCATATATTATTTATCATCTCTTTAAAATCAAGCTCGCTGTTGATGTTTATATAACTTGATTTTGTGCCAAATTCCAGTTTTGTTTTTTCGTTCAACGGAAGTTCGTAGTCTAATTTTCCTGCAATCACATTCAGCTTTGAAGTGTTTGTTCCTGTTTGCAATAAATTATTTAAGGGAGCATTAAAAGCATCAAAAAAAGCGGCATCAAAATTTTGTTCCGAACGGAAATTGTAATTCAGGTAATCGGCATCAAAAATGAGCGAATGACCTTTGTTATTGAAATTGTGTTTGAGGTTAAAATTGGTATTGATATTTGTTCTCGGATTGTTTTGCTTTGCTGATTGCACAATGGAAAAGTTCTCATCAGGAATCAAGGGGTTCATCATGGCATCTGTTGAATTTGTTCCGTTTACTTTCAGGCGGAATAAGTTTACATCAATACCAATTCCCAAAGTTGTTTTTTCGGAAACAAAATAATCGCCTCCTGTTTTCAGGTTCAGGTTTTCTACATTCTGATTTATCCGCATTTGTTGGTCAAATACACTTTCAATTGTATTGTAATAAAACGACCTGTTTATATTGCGTTCAGAGTAAGAGCCATCTCTTAGTAAAGATGCAACCGAATAGAAATAAAATTTCTTCGCACGGTGATTAACAGATGCCGTCAGCGAACCCCTAAACAAATCGTTTCTTGAATCAGGTAAAAATCCTTGTCCTGCACCTAAGACAACATTTCCGTTTGTTCCCTGTGATTTATCTTTTTTCAAAACGATATTGATAATTCCTGCATTTCCGGCAGCATCATATTTTGAGGAGGGATTGGTAATGATTTCTATTCTGCTGATTTGCTCTGCCTGCAAGGTTCTTAAATACTGCATCAAATCCGTTCCCGACATATAGCTTTGCCTGCCGTTGATATAAATAATGACACCCTGCTTATTGAGTATCCGTATGGTTTCGGTATTGTGGTCAACAGTAATGCCGGGCGATTTTTCCAACAGTTCCAAAGCGTTGTTACCTCCGCTTGTGGGACTGTTTTCTACATTCACTACCATCTTATCCAAATGCTGTTCAATAAAGGGTTTTGTTGCTGTAACATTTACTTCGCCCAAAGTAGTTGCAGACGCTTTTAGTGTGATTTGTATAGTTCCTGCATTCTTTTCAAATGGTTCGGAATAATAGGTTTCATAACCGATGTATTGAACTTTTAAAAAATAGCGTGGCGATGCAATTCTTTGAAAAGAAAAATAGCCTGATGAATCGCTTATCGTTCCCTGAACAAAAGATGAGTCCGAAAAATTCAGCAACACAATATTGGCAAAAGCAATGGGATTTTGCTGCCCATCTTTTATTGTTCCCTGAACGGAAAAGGATTGTGCATAAGAGCCATTGCAAACAGCACAGATAGAAAACAAAGTGAGAAATAGAATACGAAACATAACGGGGACAAAAGTCTTGTCCCGATGCTGTTTCTATTTGTCTAATCCTGCTAATTTGTTTTCGATTACTCTTGAAGGAGAAAAGCCAAAATGTTTTTTGAAGGCTTTGCTAAAACTATATACATCAGCAAATCCCGTGGAAATAGATGCTTCGGTAATAGAGTAATTTCCGATGCGAAGCAAATCTAATGATTTTGAAAGGCGGGTTTGAATGAGGTATTGTTGCGGTGTAATGCCGAAAGCGGTTTTGAACAATCTGAAAAAATGATATTCGGAAAGTGTTGCGTATTCGGCAGCATTGCCGATGCTGATTTGCTTGCTTACATTATTTTCCAAAAACGCTTTACCCCTGCACAATCTTCTGTAAAGGTCTTTCCGAGTGTGATGTTTTACTGTGTTTATATTATATAGTTGGGAAATAATGGCTTGGTGGTCTTCAATAATATTTTCGGCAAGCGTGAAGTAAAATTCGTTATCAAGATTGTAGTTATGAAATGGATTATCACTAAATTTTCTGCTTAGTTCATCAAGCGTTTTTCCGAGCGTAGTATTATTGGTGTTATACTTGTTTTCAAGAAATGCCTCGCTGCTGAAAAAATCATCTAACACAACATCAGGAAACGGACAATCGGGCGTAATGTAATTGCTGAAAACTTCTGATAACAAGGTTGGTGAAATATCAATACAGATGCCTTTAACCACATCTTTACTGTCAATCTCTATTTTGCCTTCGCAAAATGTATTGGCAAGCAAGTATTCACCTGATTTTACATTGTACTTGTTACCATTTACCTGATAATGCTCACACCCTTCAAATACATACTTTATAGAAAAACTTCGGAATGTAAGTGGTGCAGACAAATCATTAAGCAGAGAAAAATTGGTCATGTTCTCACCTTTCGGTAAGTCATTTAGCTTGATAGGTTTTCCTTGCTCAATCAGTCTATACATTGTGTCAAAATTAAGAATAAAAGTTATTTGAAAAGCGGATTTTGGTTAATTAGTAATTTAGGGGTTGCCAATAACTCGTTATTGGTGCGCGATAAAACTACACAAAGTTTCTAAAATATAGTTGGATTAGTGTAATTTTTATTATTATGATTCTTTTACCAAACTATATTTTGCTTCTTCTTTCTTCATCATTTTTTCTTTGAGCAAATTCATATCAGCACTTACTTTTTTATCTAAAATTTTGGCATAGTGCTGTGTGATTTTGATGTCTTTATGCCCAAGCATTTTACTTACGCTTTCAATGGGTACACCATTTGAAAGCGTTACAGTAGTGGCGAATGTGTGCCTTGCCGTGTGGTAAGTCAATTCTTTGTTAATGCCGCAGATGTCGGCAATTTCTTTGAGGTAAGCATTCATTTTTTGATTGCTGAGTACAGGGAGTAATTTTCCTTTGTTCAAGCATTGCGGATTATCGGCGTATTTGTTTAAAATGTTTTCAGCTTGCGGCAACAATGGAATGTTAAACTTAGTGTCTGTTTTTTGGCGATGTGAGAAAATCCATTTGCCGCCGTCAATGCCAATGGAAATATGCGAGTGGTTAAGGTTGTGAACATCGGCATAGGCTAAACCTGTATAACAACTGAACACAAAAACATCTTTAACAAGTTGCAACCGTTGGTTTTGAAAATTTTTATTGCAAAGGGTTTGTAGTTCTTCTTCTGACAAGAAAATACGTTCTACCTGTTTTACTTTTGCTTTCCAATTTGCAAAAGGGTTTTTGTCAATCCAACCATTGGCAAGGCATATATTAATAATCTTACCGAAATTCCTTACATATTTAATAGCGGTATTATTTGCGCAGTTGCGCACACTGCGCAAATAAAATTCGTAATCGGCTACAAAGGTGTGATTGATGCTTCTAATGTCCACATCAGAAACATTGTATTTCCATTTCAAAAAATCGGTGGTGTGTTTGAGTGAGGTTTTGTATCGCTCTACCGTACCGGGAGCAAATTCTTTTCCCGATAACATTTCCATTTGTTTGTTGTGGTCTTCAAAAATTTGCACCAACGAACGGCGTTTTTCTTCTATGCCCAACAATTTGTTTCTCATAGTGTCGATATCAACAGGTGAGCCAAGTTTGATGAGGTTGGTTTGATGTTGATACACCTGTGCTTTGAGCGTATCTAAATACTCATTCGTGATACGGGCTTCTTCGGAATTGCCTTTGAGTTTTCCCGCACTCACAATCCATTTGCTTTCTTCTACATAGCGTTTTGTACTTATCTCCAAACGTTCGCCGTTTATGGTTACACGCATATACACGGGAACAAGCCCGTCTGTTGTGGTTTTTGACCTTTTCAAATGAAAAAGTATTGCAATTTTTGTGTTCATTTCAAGACACCTTTTTATGTTGTTAAAAATAGGCTCACGCTCAGTGTCAGTCAAGATGTTCAAATTCTGAACACCTTGCAGGATAAGGGTTTCCGAAGAAATCGGGTATCCAAACCTGTGATAATTTCGGATACCCGATTTTACCACCTCAACACTACGATTTAATGAATGAAATGAAAGAGCGTAAAAACAAAAAAGCCTGTAAACACTACGATTTACAAGCTTTTGATTTGTTTTGTTTTTTAATTGGTGGACTCGGAGAGATTCGAACTCTCGTCCAAATGAGGAAAAAATAAGCTTTCTACATGTTTAGTATTAACTTGATTTTAGATTGAAGCGCGGTGTTAATTCAAACCAAACTTCAACTTAGTTGCTAATATTGTTTTATGCCGCAACACTCACAAAACAAACTGCACATTTGCGATGCTTTACTCAAAGCGCAGAGCAGTTTAGCTCTCTGAGAAGCAAAGGTTACTTAATCCTTGATTAAGCAGCCATGGCGTAAGTATTTTCGCCAAATAAAAATTTGAAAGTTCTGTTTAAAGAGCTCTTCTTACAACGCTCTACATGCTTACTTACTTTATGCGCTCACTGTCAAAACCGGTCGAGCCCATATTTTTAAAGAACGGAACGCAAAGATACAATTTTTTTTACGGTTTGCCGTCTTCCTGCTTAGGTTCTTCTGCTGCGGCATCTTTTGGTTCTTCCTCCCCTGCATCAAATCGTGGCAACATAAAATTGCTGAAACGAAATGTTTTGGGAATGTCATCGCCCAACAAATAGCCCCAAGCCTGCAAGCCTTCCACTCTGTCAAAAATTACTTTAATAATAGCAATCATGGGAATAGCCAAAAACATTCCTGCAACGCCGCCCAACACACCGCCAATCATAATAGCCACAATGGACACAAGCGCATTGATACGCACTTTTGAACTCACAATCATTGGCACTAACAAATTATTGTCTAAAAATTGAACTACTACGTTTACAATAATTACACCAAAAATAATTGACAAATCTGCCGATGTGGTAAGCGTTGCCACCATGCTTAATGTGGCAGCTACCAAAATGCCGATGTACGGAATAAGATTTAACACACCTGTAATTACGCCGAGCAGCACCGCATAATTTACGCCCACAATGCTTAAACCAATGCTTGTGAGTGTGGAAACAATCACCATTTCAATCATTAAGCCTAAAAGATAACTCAACACCGCACCTTTTATTTCCACCAAAATTTCCTGTAAACGCTGTTGATGTCCTTTAAAAATTTTTATTAAAAATTGCAGAAACAAATTTCTGTACAGCAAAAACAAAAAGGTGTAAATGGGAATTAAAACAAAATTCATTAAAAAATCGGTAAACGAACTTAATGTGTTACCCATAATGCTTGCGCCTTTGCTCAACGAATTTTCTTCGGCTTTTTGAATGTATTTTAATTGTTCATCGTAACTGATGTTAAACTTTCTTTCAATCCAGCTTTGTAAATTCTCATAATGCGTTTGCACATTGGCTTGTATTTTGTCCCAATCGTTTGCTATATCGCCAATGCGCCACGATACAAAAAGTACAATACTGCTGATGCAAATCATAAACAGCAGCACCGAAGTTAATACTGCCAGCACATGCGGAAAGCGCAGTTTGCGGCTGCAAAAGCGCACCACAGGTCGCAGCAAAACGGCAAAAAGCATAGAAATTAAAATGGGCAAAATAATGCCGTGTGCGATGTAAATAAAAAATACAATAATGGTGAGGCTGATGAGCAAAAAACTCAACTTGGCATAAAACGGAAATTTAATTTCGCTGTGGCTGTTCATAATTTTTTACGTTTGAATAGGCTCTAAAGTAGTAATACAAACCGGAGTTACAAAGTGTAAATACTTTTTAACATAAGCATCTTTCCAACTTTGGCTTTTTAGTACATTTGCCCTTTATTTTTAATCAGAAAATTTATGAGCAAAGCAGATGTACTGTTAGGATTGCAATGGGGCGATGAAGGCAAGGGGAAAATTGTAGATGTTCTTACACCAAAATACGATATTATTGCGCGTTTTCAAGGCGGACCGAATGCGGGGCACACGTTGGAATTTAACGGTATTAAACACGTGTTACACACAATCCCAAGCGGTATTTTTCACCCGACTGCCATAAATATTGTGGGCAACGGCGTGGTGATTGACCCCGTAATTTTTAAAAAAGAAATTGACGAACTCGTAAAATTGGGCGTTGATGTAAAATCAAAACTCATCATAAGCAAACGCGCACATTTAATTTTACCTACGCACCGCTTAATTGACGCGGCAAGCGAAGCATCAAAAGGAAAAAATAAAATCGGCTCAACGTTAAAAGGTATCGGTCCAACTTACATGGACAAAACAGGGCGCAACGGTTTGCGCATTGGCGATATTGAAACCAAAGAATTTAAAGAAAAATACGATGTGTTGGTTGAAAAACACAAGCAGTTGCTGGCACATCACAATTTTGAATACAACCTTGCAGAGCTTGAACCCGCTTGGTTTGAAGCCATTGAAGCCTTAAAGCAACTGCAATTTGTAGAAAGCGAACATTACCTTAACAAAGCCATGTTGGAAGGGAAAAAAGTGTTGGCGGAAGGTGCACAAGGCAGTTTGTTGGATATTGATTTTGGTTCTTATCCGTTTGTAACCAGCAGCAACACCATTTGTGCGGGAGCTTGCAACGGCTTGGGCATTGCACCAAATAAAATTGGTAATGTCATCGGCATTTTTAAAGCCTATTGTACCCGCGTTGGCAGCGGACCTTTTCCTACGGAATTGGAAAATGAAACAGGGGAAAAAATCCGACAAATAGGGCGCGAATTTGGCAGCACCACAGGGCGTTCGCGCCGCACAGGCTGGTTGGATATTCCTGCGCTGAAATATGCGGTAATGGTAAACGGCGTTACCGAATTAATGATGATGAAAGCCGATGTGTTAAGCGAGTTTAAAGAAATTGAAATTTGCACACATTACGATTTTAACGGGCAAGTGATTGATTACCTGCCTTACAACATTGACCCGAATTACATAAAACCAATTACCACCAAACTCAAAGGCTGGAACGTGGATTTAACAGGCATTGACAGCAAAACAAAATTGCCTGCCGCGTTAATGGATTACATTAAATTTATTGAAGAAGCGGTGAACACTCCTATTACTATTGTGTCTGTTGGTCCTGACAGGAAGCAAACGATTGTGATGAATTAGGAGTTTAAAACACAGAGGCACTAAGGCATAGAAACACAGAGAAAGTTTTCTCTGTGTTTTTTTATGCAGTTATTTTATTTCACATGATAACGCAATAAACGCCTTTCTGTATAATGTGGAACAGAAGGAAAAAATTGTTCTGTTTCAGATACAGTGCCTACACCTTTTGCATAGCGCGTGTTCATATATCTTGGATTATCAATGTTAGCATTTGTATAACTGCCCGATGTCAAATAAGCAATCTGCATATTAGATGTAGTAAAAGTTCCTGCGGGAACGGTAACAACAAAGTCTTTATCATTCATTTTTCTTGTAACGGTATATAAAGTGTCTGTTTCAGGAGGAATGCCGCCTGTTTTATAACTTGTACTAAAAACTGTTGAAAAATCCTGCGAAGAAAAAAAGATTCCCCCTGCACTGTTAATCATATAGTGCAAAGAATCTCTCAAATACGCCACTTGGTGTCGCTGATAGATAAAATCGTAGCTGCAGCGTTTGTAATAAGTTTGCCCGCGTATCACCGTATCTTTTTCTATGTAACAACTGTCGGTACTGTTAAGGTCAGTAATGTTATTTTGTTGGTCAAGCTGATAACGCCCGTAAATCCAATAGTTGCCAACTTTTAACGCTGCGTAATCAGGATAAACGACAGGTTCTTGTTCGGCAGGAGTTGATGGTGTTTCGTTTTTTTGCTTTTTGCAAGCAGATGTAAAGGCAATAACAGCCACTATCACGCCAAAAGTGATTTTAAATTTCATGTTTTAAAATTTATGATTTTTACAATAACGTTCTTCCTTTTCAGTTATTGTGTAACGAAATTTACGATTACGGTTTTTTCTGTGGAATTTTAAACCCTACAACTTTTCGTGGTACGGGATTTTCTTTCTTTTCAATTAATTCGTCAAGGTATTTAAAAACAACTTCAATATTTTTTGTGTTGTTGTCAGTTTTTCTTCTTATTTCCTCAATAGCCAACCGCAGTTCGGTGTTGTCAAACAACATTTTTCTCACCCGTGTAAACACACGCATAATTTGTATGTTTACCTGCACCGCTTGTTGGCTGCTTAACACACTTGACAACATGAGTACGCCATGTTCAGTAAAAACGTAGGGCAAATGCCTTGTTCCGCCCCGATTGTTTGAGGTGCCAAATTGGCACCTCAAACGGTCAAACTCTTCTTGTGTTAATTCAAACATAAAATCTTGCGGAAAACGCTCAATGTTACGATTAACCTGACGTTTCAGTTGTTTGGTTTCTACTTTGTACAGTTCAGCCAAATCGCTGTCAAGCATTACTTTTTGTTCACGAATAAAATAAATTTTACTCATCAACATTTCGTCGGGAATTGATATTGTTAATTCATTCATCTTGTGGCAAAACTAATGTGTTCTGCAACAAATGCTTGCCACAATTTGTAGCAAATTAAAAACATTTAATTCTTCAACAATTTCGTGGAACGCCACATCATCACAGCCCCAATCACAATAAACGGAATACTCAGCCATTGCCCCATGTTGAGAGAAAGGTTGTCTTCAAAAGCAACTTGATTTTCTTTAAAAAATTCGTCAATAAAACGTTCAATAAACAGCAGCACACAAAATAACCCGACCATAAAACCTGCGCCTACGGCATTGCGTTTGTGTTTCCAAAACCAATACATAAAAATAAACAGAAACAAACCGAAAATTGCCTCATACAACTGTGCGGGGTGGCGCGGCTGATTGTCTTCCTGCACAAAAATAAACGCCCATGGCACATTGGTTACGCTGCCAATAATCTCGCTGTTCATCAAATTGCCGAAACGAATGCACATAACCGCTATCGGCACAACCACCGTTAATCTGTCAAGCAGCCACAACCAACTTTCTTTTTCTTTGTGGCAATATAAAAACACGGCAATAATTATGCCTATTGCGCCGCCGTGACTCGCCAAACCGCCCTCATAAACTTTCAGCATATTAAGCGGGTGCGACAAATAACCCTCGCTGATTAAAAAACCGTTGGCATCAAATTCGTCAAACCAAGGTCCGTAAAAGAGGCAATGCCCCAAACGCGCTCCGATTACCGTTCCCAAAATGATGTACAAGGTTAAACGGTCTAAGGCTTTGTCGCTGCGCCCTTCGGTTTTGTAAATGCGGTTCATAAAAAAATGGCTCGCAATAAACGCCAACGCCCACATTAAACCGTACCAACGCACGGGCCAATTAATGCCCGGAATGGTAAAAATTTCAGGCGAAGGATTCCAATGAATGTAATTTAAAATCATAGAGGGCGAATTTAAGATTTTGTTTGGTTTAGAATTTAGAAATTAGGATTTAGAATTTTAATTTCGCCCCATGATAAATGCAGCCATATTTGCAAGCGGCGAGGGAACAAATGCCGAAAATTTATTCAAGTATTTTGCCAACGATGCGCGAATAAAAATAAAATTGGTTGTTACCAACCGCGATGATGCAGGCGTAATTGCCCGTGCCGAGAAGTACAAAAAAAATGTGCAGATAGTCAGCAAAACGGCTTTGGAAAATTACACCGAACAGTTGATTGAATTTTTAAAAGTAGAAAACATTGATTTGATTATTCTCGCAGGTTTTTTATTAAAAATTCCCGAAGCCTTTATTAAAGCCTTTCCCGATAAGATTATAAACATTCACCCCTCATTATTACCAAAGTTTGGCGGCAAAGGAATGTACGGCATGAACGTTCACAAAGCCGTGATTGAGAGCAAAGAGACCGAAAGCGGCATTACCATTCATTTGGTAAACGAAGAATACGACAAAGGAAAAATTTTGTTACAAGCCAAGTGCGAAGTTGGCGCAAACGATACGCCCGAAACGTTATCTAAAAAAATCCGCGTATTAGAATTTGAATATTTGCCTAAGGCGGTTGAGATGTTTTTGTAAGAAGACTACTTAGAAACTGTTTAAATTTGTCCGAGCTTACTCTAAAAGCACTCCGCACAACATTTTTGGAATGTTGTTTGGGAGTACGAAGAAGCGGAAATAATCAGTTTTTATATTACTTTTGCTTTCCATGTTGCAAATCCGCGAACAAGTAAACCTCAAACCATACAACACCTTTGGCATTGAAGCCACAGCAACCTATTTTACGGAAATAAATTCCGTTTCCGATTTTTTGGAATTGATTAAAAATCCTGTTTATCAAAATTCCGAAAAATTGATTATCGGCGGTGGAAGCAATTTATTGTTCACCAAAAATTTTAAGGGTTTGGTCATTAAAAACAATTTAAAAGGCATAGCCGTTGTTTTTGAAAATGAAAACGAAGTCATTGTAAAAGCTTCCGCAGGCGAGGTTTGGCACAATTTTGTAATGTGGTGCATTGACAAAAATTTTTCGGGCTTGGAAAATTTATCGCTTATCCCCGGTTGTGTGGGCGCAAGTCCCATGCAAAATATTGGCGCGTATGGTGTGGAGATTAAAGATGTGTTTGAAGAGTTAGAAGCCTACCACATGACAAGCGGCGAAAAGAAAACTTTTAAAAATTCAGATTGTCAATTCGGCTACCGTGAAAGTGTTTTTAAACGCGAATACAAAAATCAGTTCTTCATTGCTTCGGTCAGTTTCCGTTTAAAAAAACAAGCGAAAGTCAATACTTCTTACGGCGCAATTAATTCCGAATTACAAAATATGAACATTGCGCAACCCACAATCCGTGATGTTTCTAACGCTGTTATTCACATTCGCCAAAGTAAATTGCCCGACCCAAAAGAAACAGGCAACGCAGGAAGTTTTTTTAAAAATCCCGAAGTGAGCGCACAAAAACACGATGAGTTAAAATCAAAATTTGAAACCTTAGCGGCTTATCCGCTTGCCAACAGAAATTACAAACTCGCCGCAGGTTGGCTCATTGAACAATGCGGCTTAAAAGGCTACGAGCACAAAGGCGCGGCGGTGCATACCAAACAAGCCTTAGTGTTAATCAATAAAAATAATGCAACGGGAAATTCTGTGTTTGAACTTTCTGCTTATGTAATGAAACAGGTGTTTGAAAAATTTGGCGTGAACTTGGAACGTGAAGTGAATATTATATGAAACGTGTTTTATTTTTATATACCGAACTCGCCGATTATTTTTTGAAGTGTTGCGAAGAACTTGCCAATACTGCCGAAGTACATATTATTCGCTGGGCGGTAAATAAAGAAGCACCTTTTGAATTTGAACATTCCGACCAAATAAAAATTTACGACAAAGCGAATTACAATTTTGAGCAACTCAAAAATTTAGTTACCGAAATAAATCCCGATATTATTTTTTGCAGCGGTTGGGTGGACAAAGATTATTTGAAGCTCACCAAACCGTATTTCAAAAAAATTCCTACCGTAATGAGTTGCGACACGCATTGGCGCGGCGATTTAAAACAATACGCAGCAATTTTTTTAAGCCGTTTTTTTCTGCTCAACACATTTTCGCAAGCTTGGGTGCCGGGCGAAGCGCAAAAAAAATATGCTTTAAAACTTGGCTTTAAAGAGAGAAAAATTAAGAAAGGTTTTTACAGTTGCGATTTAAAAAAATTCAACGCCATTTACGAAAAAACAAAACCCGAAAAAGAGAAAAATTATCCGAAACGTTTTTTATACGTTGGGCGTTATTACGACTTTAAAGGAATTACCGATTTGTGGCAAGCCTTTATTGAACTGCAAGCCGAAACGCCGAACAACTGGGAATTGTGGTGTTTGGGCACGGGGAGTTTAGAGCCTGTTCAGCACGAAAAAATAAAACATTTCGGTTTTGTACAGCCAAAAGATTTAGAGCCTGTTTTGGAAAAAAGCGGCGTGTTTGTCTTACCAAGCCGCTTTGAGCCTTGGGGGGTGGTGGCGCACGAATACGCGGCAGCGGGCTTTCCCATGATTTTGAGCAAAGCTGTTGGTGCAAAAGAAACATTTTTAAATGAAGGAAAAAACGGTTTTTCGTTTCAACCGAAAAACATTTACGAGCTGAAAACACAGCTAAAAAATATCATCAACTTATCCGACAAAGAATTACTTTTAATGTCGGAAAACAGCCACAATTTGGCACAGACAATCAGTCCTCAAAAATGGGCTGCCGCCGTTGTGGAATTTTATAAAGAATTTAATGCAAAATAAAATTTTAGTTACAGGAGGCGCAGGAAACGTTGGCAGCGCACTGGTAGAAAAACTAATCAGAAATGAAAAAAACTTTGTGGTAATTGCCGATAACCTTTCAACAGGCTCGTTAAACAAATTACCTGCCAGAGAATTTACAAACTGGAAATTCATCAAATCAGACGTAAATAATTTCAACGACATTTCTTCGGTCATGTTGTCTTACAATTTTGATTACGTCTTTCATTTCGCAGCCGTAGTAGGCGTTCAGCGCACACAAGAAAACCCGACAGATGTATTGAACGACATTGAGGGAATAAAAAACATTCTCAACCTTTCAAAAAACTCTTCGGTAAAGCGCGTTTATTTTTCTTCCAGTTCCGAAGTATATGGCGAGCCTGTGGAGTTGCCTCAAAACGAACATCGCACACCTCTCAATTCCCGCGTGCCTTACGCTGTGGTGAAAAATGTGGGCGAATGTTTTTTTCGCAGTTATTGGCAAACCTATCAGTTGCCTTTTACTATTTTCCGTTTTTTCAACACGTATGGTCCAAACCAAAGCACCGATTTTGTGGTGGCAAAATTTTTGGCAGCCGCTTTAAAAAACAAAGACATTACCATTTACGGCGACGGCTCTCAAACCCGCACCTTTACTTATGTGGACGACACCATAAATGTTTGCAGCAAAATTTTTGAACACAAATTATTAACCAACGATGTCATTAACATTGGTAACGACGAGCTGATGACCATAAAAAATTTGGCGGAACTCACCATTCAAATGACAGGCTCTTTATCAAAAATAATTTTCCTCCCACCGTTGAAAGAGGGTGATATGACGCGCCGCCAACCCGACAACACGAAGATGAAAGAAATCCTGAACAGAAAATTAGTGAGCATTGACGAAGGAATAAAACTGATGATGAACGACAAACGTTTTTTGAGTTCTATTGAATAAAACTGTTTTGATTACACTCAAAACTTTATCTTAAATTTGCAATAATAAACATTGTAAAAATGGCACGCACAGCACAAGCGCAAAGCATAGAAAGAGAAATGACAAATTACTTTAACAGTTTGTCGGATAAAAATAAACAAGCAGTTTTAACTGTGGTAAAAACCATTGCCGAAGCAGAAGAAGAAGCCGAGTTTGAAAGAGATTTTTCAAATTCTGTTCCGTTAGAAGAAGCAAGAAAACATACGTTGAACACAGTAAGAAAACTGTTTAATGAAAAAAATCGTTCACATAAAAAATGATGTTGTTCGGGATTTAGACGAACTGATTACAACATTATTTAAAGAAGAATATTTTGGTTTTTTGGAAGATGCCGAAGATTATGTGAATAATTTGTATGATAGGATTCGCGATGAATTACCGAATATCACACAGAACACAGCACCCGAAAAATTAAAACGTTTCGGGAAATATTACGCCAAACTAAAAAGCAACAGACGAACAACGTGGTATGTGTTTTTTAATCAACAAGAAAACATAATTGTTGTAAAGTTTATCACAAACAACCATACACCGCAAGGCGCGTATTTTAATAACCTATAAAAAGATATGTGTGGCATTAACGGTTTTATTCCCGAAAAAAAATTTAACGACAACAAAATCGCTGTCGTTAAAAAAATGAACGCCTCGCTCGCACACCGCGGACCTGACAACGATGGTGTTTGGAATGACAACGACCTTTGTTTAGGACATCGCCGCCTGTCAATTATTGATTTGAGTGCGGAAAGCAATCAGCCGTTTTTTTCAAGCGACAAACGTTATGTGATTGTTTACAACGGCGAGTTGTACAATTACCGTGAGTTAAAATTGGAATTGCAACCAGCTCATAAGGAGTTCAAACGCACAACCGTATTTTTTCCAAAACTTCGTCAGACACCGAAGTTATTTTGGCTGCTTACATACGTTGGGGAAACAAATGTTTGGATTTTTTCAACGGCATGTATGCCTTTGCCATTTACGACACGCAAGAAAAAAAATTGCTCATAGCCCGCGACAGACTTGGCGTGAAGCCTTTGTATTATTATTTCGGCGATGAGGGATTTATTTTTTCAAGTGAAATTCGTCCGATTATTCATTCGGGAATAAAAACGTTCTCGCTAAACAAAGAAGTGATTGCCGAATACGCCATGTATCAAACCGTGCTTGCGCCAAACACCATTATCAAAGGCGTGAAAATGTTAATGCCCGGTCATTTGTTGGAATTTGAAAACGGAAAAGCAAGCCTGTCGCACTATTATTCGGTAAACAAAATTTCAACCCAAGATTTAAGTTATAAGGAAACCTGCGATAAAGTAAATGAACTGCTCACGCTTTCGGTGCAACGCAGATTAGTGGCAGATGTTCCCTTTGGCGCGTTTTTGTCGGGTGGTATTGACAGCAGCGCGGTGGTGGGCTTGATGAGCAAAGTAAGCTCCGAAAAAATTCAAACCTTTAATGTAAGTTTTGACGAAAGCGAATTTTCCGAAGCGAAATACGCAAAGTTGATTGCAAAAAAATTTAACACGCAACATCATGAAATAAAATTAACGCCGAATGATTTTTTAAAGCAACTGCCAGAAGCTCTTGTCGCGACTGACCACCCAAGCGGAGACGGTGCAAACACTTACATTGTTTCAAAAGCTACGAAAAATGCGGGAATTACAATGGCATTGAGCGGCATTGGCGGAGATGAA
The DNA here is from genome assembly GCA_019638705.1 of Bacteroidota bacterium. Lineage (GTDB taxonomy): Bacteria > Bacteroidota > Bacteroidia > B-17B0 > Aurantibacillaceae > Aurantibacillus. The sequence goes on along the minus strand of JAHBTI010000021.1, from coordinate 13,867 downwards.
TTATTTGCGGGTTACGATGTGTTTAAACGCATGAACGAATTGCGCAAAAAATCGTGGCTCAACGCCGTGCCGCAAATAGCAAGAAAAACAGCAGGTTTTGTTATTCAAAAACAAAAACGTTCGGTGAGCGGAAACAAAATCAATGAATTGTTAAGTCAGGAAAAAATAAATTTTAATTCCGCTTATCCTTTAAGCAGAAGTTTGTTTACGCTGAAAGAATTATCAGCTTTACTAAAAAACTCCAATCCATTTTCTCAAATAGAAAAAATAATTTCTTCTGTTCCTCAAAACGAAAATCATTTATTGAGCGCGGTTTCAGTAGCGGAAATAAATACCTACTTACAAAACGTATTGTTGCGCGACACCGACCAAATGAGCATGAGCGTTGCTTTGGAAGTGCGCGAGCCATTTTTGGATTATAAGTTAGTGGAATTTGTATTGGGTGTAAACGACGAACAAAAATTTCCGCACACGCCAAAAAAATTATTGACGGACAGCCTCGGTGATTTATTGCCAAACGAAATTGTCAATCGCCCGAAAATGGGATTTACCCTGCCTTGGAAACATTGGCTGAAAAATGAATTGAAAGATTTTTGTGAGAAGAATATCTTTGAATTTTCGGAATATGATTTTTGCAACAAAGACGAAATTCAAAATTTGTGGAAGCGTTTTTTAAATAACGACCAAACTGTAACGTGGAGCAGAATTTGGCATTTGGTGGTATTGAATAATTGGATTAAAGAAAATAAAATTGAGTAAACAAAAAATAGCCGTGCTGATTGATTGGTACTTGCCCGGAACAAAGGCGGGCGGTCCCGTGCGTTCGGTTTATTCGTTAGTAAATTTACTGAAAGACGAATTTGATTTTTATATCATCACCACCAATTTTGACCTTGGTAGTTCAACACCTTATCAAACTATAAAAGCAAATGAGTTATTTTTTCAAGACGGTATAAACTATTTTTATTTCAGCCGAGAAAATTTGAACTCAAACAATGTGTTGAATTTGATACATGAAATCAATCCTAATTTGGTTTACTTAAACAGTTTTTGGTCGTATTATTTTTCAATTAATATTGTCGCGCTGAAAAATAAAAATGCTTTTACTGCACCTGTGTTGCTTGCGCCGAGAGGTATGTTGAGCAAAGGCGCCATGAGTTTAAAATCTTTAAAGAAAAACACATTTTTGTTGTTAGCGAAAATTTTACGGCGTTATAATCACATTTCGTTTCACGCCACAAACGCACAAGAAGCAAAAGACATTCGCTCCAAGTTTTCTTCGGCAAAGGTGTTGGTTTCGCCAAATGTCAATTCATCTTCTGTGATTGAAAATAAAACTCCGAAAGAAAAAAATCACTTGAAATTATTTTTCTTGTCGCGCATTGCTAAGGTGAAAAATTTACATTTTGCTTTGGAAATTTTAAAAGCTGTTCCCTCTGAAATTAGCGTAGAATATGACATTTACGGCAATTTGGAAGACAGAGATTATTGGAAAATTTGCGAAGACATTATTTCTCATTTACCAAAAAATATTTCAGTAAAACAAAAAGGTGAATTACAGTTTAACGAAGTGCAATCGGTAATTTGTAATTATCACGCTTTATTTTTGCCAACCCTTAACGAAAATTTCGGACATTCCATTGTAGAAAGTTTGTTGTGCGGTTGCCCTGCTATTATCAGCGACCAAACGCCTTGGAATGATTTAGAACAACATGATGCAGGTTTTGCAATTGCTTTAAACAATCGCGAAAAATTTGTACAAGCCATTTTGCATTTTGCAAACATGAACCAAGACCAATTTTTGCAAGCGAGTAAAGCAGCGAATAATTATATTCGTGAAAAAATAAATTTAGAACTGATTAAACAACACTATAAAACTTTATTTTATGCCGCAATTAAAAACTGATTTATCTTCTTTTAATAACGATTGGTACAAACCCGGACGCAGTCCGCTGACACGCTTTGTATGGTATGTAACAAACACTATTTTTTTCAAATCTGCTTTTCCGTTTTATGGGGCAAAACGTTTTATTTTACGTTTGTTTGGTGCAAAAGTGGGTAACGGCGTTGTGATTAAGCCGCACGTTTCCATAAAGTATCCTTGGAAATTGGTTGTAGGAAATCATGTGTGGATTGGCGAGGAAGTTTGGATTGACAACTTGGCGAAAGTTACTTTGAAAGATAATTCCTGCATTTCGCAAGGTGCAATGCTGTTGTGCGGAAATCATCATTACAAAAAATCAACTTTTGATTTAATTGTGGGGGAAATTACTTTGGAAGAAGGTGCCTGGGCAGGTGCGAAAACGGTCATTTGCCCCGGTGTGAAAATGGGAAGCCACAGTTTGCTTACCGTTGGAAGCATTGCTACATCATCGTTAGAGCCATATTGGATTTATCAGGGAAATCCCGCGCAGAAAGTAAAAGTGCGGGAGTTGAAGTCTTGATGTTTCGCTGCGCTCAACATTTTTAAAACACAGAGGCACAGAGAACACAGAGATTACATTATTTCCGCATTCAAAACTTTTAACAACGCCTTTGCTTTCAGTAAACACTCTTCGTATTCGTTTTCGGCTTCGCTTAAATAGGTAATTGCGCCGCCAACAGCAATAGACAAATGTTTTGTTTTTTGATTGTAAAAAACACTGCGAATGTTTACCGACAGCGTAAAATCTTCGTGTTCGTCAATTAAGCCCATTGCACCCGAATAATAATTGCGCTCAAAATTTTCAAACTCGTCAATCAGTTGCATGGCGCGGATTTTTGGCGCACCCGTCATACTTGCCATAGGGAAGGTTGCAGAAATTATGGTTTCAAAATCCGTTTCATCTTTCATTTGGCAACTTACGGTACTTACCATTTGATGAACGGTTTCAAAGGTTTCAATGTTGTATAATTTATTTACCTGCACCGTTCCTTTTTTTGCAAAGTGCGATAAATCGTTTCGTGCCACATCAACCGCCATAACATTTTCGGTACGCTCTTTTAAAGAATTTTGCAAGGCGTTTTTTAAACGTTCATCTTCTTCCAAATTTTTTCCGCGCCGCGTTGTGCCTTTAATGGGCTTTGTGAAAATTTTATTTTCTTCTTTTTTTAAAAACAATTCGGGGCTTGCTGAAATAATAAACTCATCGCCGAGTTTTACCAATGCTGAATAGGGAGCTTTAGCCAATTCATTTAAACTCTGAAACACAAAAAAGGGATTGATGTTTACATCGTCAGCAAAAAACTGCGTGCAAAAATTTATTTCGTAAATATTGCCGTGCTGAATGTGCGCTTTTAATTGTCTTACTTTTTCAATGTAGTCTTCTTTTGAAGTTAGGGCGTTGAGTTGAATTTTGTTTTGCCGTATTTCTTGCAAATTTTCATCAACAAAAATTTTGTTTTTGATTTTGAAAAATTTCGGAGCACTGTTTTTTGTTTGAGGATTTTGATAAGGAATTATTACAAACGCATTTTTTTCAAACCGTTCCGATGTTTCCAATTCGTACAGCGTTCCTTTTAAAGCATGAAAAACATCGGGAATGAACACAAAATTTTGTATGTTGAAAAAATTCATGGGGTAAATTTAAGCGAAGTCAAAAAAAATGCTTCATAATTCCGGAAATAAATCTGAACTTAGAAGCTAATTAAAAAACATTATTATGAACAACGAAAAAATTGTAAAAAAACTGAACCAGCTTTTGGCTGCGTATCAGGTGGTTTATTTTAACACCCGCGCCTCGCACTGGCTTATTAAAGGCGAAAACTTTTTTGAACTTCACGCAAAATTTGAAGAGCAATACAATGATGCCACCGAAAAAATTGATGAAATTGCCGAACGCATACTTACGCACGGCGGTGTGCCTTTAACTGCCGCTTCTGAAATGGTTAAAACATCAGCCGTAAAGGAAGCAAAAGTAAACGGCGACCAGGCAGCCTGCGTAAAAGGTTTGTTAGACGATTTGTCAAAACTTGGCGTAATTGAAAATGAACTGGCAAAAATTGCCGATGATGCCAACGATATTGTAACCGCCGACATGATGACACGCTTTTTGAGCGAACAACAAAAAACAAGGTGGATGTTGTCGCAGTTTTTAAACAAAAAATCTTCGGTAAATTAATTTCAATAAAAAAATTATTCGTCTCCCCAGCTTGCAATGTCGGTTTCAGACCAAAGCGCAGGGAAAAATTTGCGCTGCTGAAATTTGGGGTGCAAATATTTTTTCCATTCCGAACCGCCTGTTGCCTGCTGGTTTTCGCCTTTTTTATCAAGATAGTGTCTTGCTGTATTTAAGTGTATCAAAGGATATTTTACGTTATACATATAATCAAATTCGCGAAATGCTTTTAGCAATTCATCACTCGGATTTTGAATGTTTAAACTGATTTCTTCAATGGTTTTTCCTTTTACTTTTTTGGCAAGGCTGATAAAACTGTCTAAATATTTCTCTTCAAACTGGCGCAGGGTAAGCGTTTTTTTGCCTGTGCTTCTGTTTAAGCCTGCATCTTTCCAATAGATGTGTTCAAAATAATCTTCTACGGAAGGGTTGGCAGGCAAACGTTTTTTTCCTTCGGTATTAATTAAATTTTCTATGCGCGTGCAATAAATTTCTATAAACCTGAACTGCGCACTTTGAAAACCACTTGCAGGAGCTAAGGTGGCGCGGAACGTGTTGTAATCATCGTAATCCATGCCCTCGCGCATCACATCAAACGACGTAATGAGCATAGACGTGTATCTGTTTAAACGGTTAAGTTTTGTAATCAGCATTTGCTCGCTCACGGTATCGGCAAACACTATTTGTTTTATTTCGTGTACCATGAGTTTCAGCACTAATTCCGTTACCTGATGATACATGATAAAAATTTCTTCGTCTTTAAAATTGGTGCGCGGTTTTTGCAGTGAAAGCAGTGTGTCCACTTCCACGTAATCCCAATAGTTTAAAGGTTTGGCATGAAGCAAGCCTTTTAAATAGGTTTCAGGATTTTCGCCTTGTTTCTGATATTTTTCTTCAATATCGCTGATAAGTTTTTTATTTTCCATATTTCTTGTTATTTAATTATTTGAATTGTTTTATGCCAAAAATAAACAGGCAGCTTACTTTTACAACTTCCATACCAACATAATAAAAATGTAATGATGATGAAGGTGGTGTTATGCCGCTAAGATACATTTCTGCACGTTTATCTAATACAGGCAAAAGCCAAACCGTTTGTAAAATTAACAGAAAGCAGGGTATATAATACAAAAGATTATTGAATGAAAACAAAGGTTGTTTTGAAATTAAAAATCCGATAAAAACGGCAATGGCAAACACCCATTCGGCTTTATTTAAAGCATTAAACACCAAACGACCAATGCCCAAGCCGATTGGCAACGTAACACCCGGCGCACGGAATTTGAGCCATGCTTCCATAAAACTAATGGCAGTTACAAAGCCTATCCATAAATAAACGGCAACAAGGGCAACAGGCGTTTTTACTTCCATATTCATAAGGGTTTTTTATCGGGATTGCTGCGGTAATAATTTATTTTATACGAAAACATTTCTGCCATTTTTTGCGCGCGCCATTTTGCTTCGCTTGCTTTTTCGCCCGAAAAATTTTCGTCAATAGTAGCAAAAAACAACTGTATCCACCTTTCAAAATGTTCTTCGTTTACGGGCATTTTAGCGTGGGGCGCAAACGGGCTTCCGTGATATGTATTCACATCTAACAACACCGTTTGCCAAAATCTGTACATTTTTTCCAAATGCTCTGCCCAGCGGTTTTCAATGCGCGAATTAAATATATCCGCCAATAAATCATCTTCGCGCACTTTTGTATAAAAAGCATCTACCAATAATTTTATATCGTTTATATTTAAAATATCTTCTTTCATGTTTAGATATTCGTAAAAATAAAGAAAAGATTAAGTAAAACGCTTATGTAAAAAGAAAGCAAACACCATTTTCCCGGTCCTTGTGAAATAAACACGGCGTTAGCCCCCATTGTTACGGCGGCACACGATACGAGCATAATATCGCTGGCATTGTTTTTTAAAATGTACATACAGGCTACAGAGCCTAAACAACTTTGTACTGTAAGATAAATGCTCATCCAGAAAAATCTGGAGGCTTCAAATTTTTCAGCTTGTCTGTTAAACCACCCGTCAACACCTGCGGCGGTTTGTGACTGATTATTTTTTGTCGTGTTCATGATTATTTGATTTTTTATTAAATATATTAAGACCTTTTTATCTCTTATTTGGTTAAATTTTTTTTATTTCTTCAAAAATGCCAAGCCCTTATTTAAGTTCATGGATAAATCTTTCACGCTTGTAGTTTCAAGCATATTTCTCAGTTCATCGCGTATGGTTTTAAATTTGTAATGCACAGGGCAAGGTTTTTTTTCCGAACACTCGTTAAACCCGAGTCCGCAGCCTTTATACACGCTGTCGCCGTCAATGGCTTTTACAATTTGGCTTAGTTTTAAAACCTCTAAGTTTTTTTTGTCCATACTAAAACCGCCCGAAGGACCTTTTACCGAATCTACAATACGGTTTTTGCTAAGCTGCTGAAGTATTTTTGCCGTAAATGCTTCGGGCGAATCTATTGCTTGGGCTATCTCTTTCAACCCCACTCGCTTGTCGAAACCTGCTTGCTCTGCAATATAAATGGTGGCTTTTATGGCGTATTCGCAACTTTTTGAAAACATGATTGTATTTTTCTGCTGCAAATATAAATTATTTTTATGTTAAGGGATAAAATTATCCTTTAATTTCCGTGTCTAATATTGTATTTCGTTTCTATTTTGTGAAGATAAAAGTACAGAGTGAGTGGACTGAGAGATATTGAAGGAACAGGTAGTTAATTCTAAAAATAGTTTCTTTAAAACAATCTCCATATTTTTAAATTATACAAAATATAAATTTTTTATAATTAATATTTTTCAAAACATTTAATTATTTTAATATTAATACTTTAAAATATAAAATTATGTACATTATTTTAAATTTAATAAAAAATATATACATTTGTAAAAAATACTCCAAAACAAAAAAGTATGCAAAATCAAAACAAAACAACCGGACTTATTATGAAAGGCTTCAGGGAAAAGTATGGTTATACCCAAGATAAATTGGCGGATTTTTTGAAAATTAAAAGAGAAATGGTGAGCTTTTATGAAAACGGAGAACGCGAAGCTCCTGTTGAAATTTTAGAAGCCTTATCAAATTTATTTGGCGTGGAGCTGAAAGTGTTTTTTGTTGAAAGCACGGAAGAAGCCTTAGCAGAAGTTGCCTTTGCATTTAGAAAAGATGAATTAGAGGCGCAAGACATGGAGCGAATAGCACATTTTGGAAAGATTGTAAAGAATTATTTAAAAATTAAAAAATTGCATGAGCGCATTTAATGATAAAATACTTGAAGCAAGAGCCAATAAGTTTAGAGTTGATTGCGGCATTGACCACGATGCCGCAATTGATTTGTTCAAGCTATTGGAATCGTTGAATGTAATTACGGCTTTTTTACCAATGGGTGAAAATTTTTCGGGTATGGCATTAAAAACAGCTACTGAAAAATTTATGTTGGTAAACAGCAATCAGCAGGTGGGAAGACAAAATTTTACAATCGGACACGAGTTGTATCATTTATTTATTCAAGAAGGTTTTACTTTTGAAATTAGTAAAAAAGGATTTTTTAATAAAAAAGAGCGCGAAGAATATAACGCTGATGTTTTTAGTTCTTGCTTTTTAATGCCCGAAGCAGGCATTATTCAATTAATACCCGAAGAAGAACTGGCTTGGGGTGGAAAAATATCCTTGGCAACCATTATAAAACTCGAACAGTATTTTGGAGTTTCTCGCAGAGCGTTGTTGTGGCGATTGGATAAAGTAGGCTTGATTAAGTTTGGTGATTATGAAGCGTATTTGAGCGGTGTTAAAAAAAGTGCTACTGAACATGGTTATACTACGGTTTTATATACAGCCACCAATACAGAGCGTGTAATTGGCGATTACGGTGTGTTGACAAAAGCGTTGTTTGACAATGAGAGAATTTCAGAAACACATTATCACAATTTAATGAAGGACATTTTTGTAGATACCGATAATATTGAGGAAGATGAGCAAGAAGAGTGATGAGCCGAACATATTATTGGACAGCGATGTGGTGATACATTTTGTGAAGGGCGGACAACAATTATTGTTGCCGAAAATATTTCCCGGAAGGTTTGTGATGTTGGATAAAGTGCACAAGGAATTAACCGTGAGAAATAGCGCAACGTTGCTTATCAATAATTTTTTGGTATGGTGCAAAATTCCTGTTATTGCAATGCCGACTGACAGAATGATATTGGCAGAGTATGCCAAATTGAAACAAACGTTAGGTGAAGGGGAAGCAGCGTGTTTGGCAGTAGCACGGTTTAAGAAAGAATATGTAGCCAGTAGTAATTTGCATGATATTTATAATTACTGCCAAGAACACAAAATTGTTTATTACACTACAATGGATTTGTTGTTGGAGCTGTATAACACGGAAATATTAACGGAAGCCGAATGTGATGAGTTTATTTACAATGTAAAAAGCAAAGGGAGTAAGTTGATTAATGGGATTGACACAATTGAAAATTACAAAAAGATGAAAAAATGACAAAAAAACATACAATTAAGACAAGATGACAGAATATATTGTATTGGAATAAAATTTGCAAGTTAAAATTTGCCAAAAAAAGAGCCACGGGTTAGTCCCCCGTAGCCCACTTTTTAGGCAGCTTTTTACACAGCTTTTTATTAAAAGCAATTAATCGGCGTACCTTTCGTTTAAAGATGCGCAAAAGTAAAAAAGGTTTTGAATTCTCAAACCTGCGCCGATAAAATTTCTTTAAAAAAAGCGTTGTTTATTATCAATTAAACCAATTTAACGACTAAAAGTTAGAGATTGGGAGAATACGCTTTCTCCAAAGACATATCAAGAAATGCCCTGTCAGTTAAACTGACATAAGGTATAATCATGTGTGCCGGAAACCCACTTACAAAACCGGGAATAAATGCGTATGTCTATACGCGAAGTATAATTTTAAATTTCAAAAAAAATGAAAACATCTATAGAAAGAAAAAAAGCAATATTTCAAAAAACCGACGGCTACTGCCACATATGCCACAGCAAGTTAGGTTTTTCTAATTATGGAAGACAAAGTACAAAAGGTGCATGGCAAATTGACCATTCTAAAGCAAAGGCAAATGGAGGAAGCAATCACATGAATAACCTTTTCGCAGCTTGTATTTCATGCAATATACAGAAAGGCACAAAGCGCACCAAAACTACAAGGGCACAATATGGAAATACAAGAGCTCCATTTAGTAAAGCCAAAAAGCAGAAAATCAAAAATGGTAATACTGCAGTAGGTGGCGTTATAGGCGGCTTGATTGGTTCGGTTTTCGGGCCAGTTGGGGCAGTCGTGGGAGCTGGCGTAGGCGCAGCAATAGGAAATGGAAGTTCACCAAAAAAATAGATATATGAATACGTTTAAAATTTTATCTATTGATGGTGGTGGAATAAAGGGGTTATATAGTGCTTCTGTCTTAGCTCGTTTTGAAGAAAAAATAGGAAAACGAATATCAGACCACTTTGACATGATTTGTGGTACTTCAACAGGGGGCATGATTGCTTTAGGTTTGTCGGCTGGAATGACTGCCGAGGCTTTGGTTAATCTATATTTCAAACATGGCTCTGAGATTTTTCCAACTTCGAATAATTCATTTATTCGGTATTTTCAATATAGATGGCAGTTCCTAAAGCAGTTATTATTGTTTGGAAAGCATTCCAATAAACCACTAACGAAAATATTAGAAAAAACATTTGAAAGTAAAACGTTGGGAGACGCTGAAAATTTGCTGTGCATTCCAAGTTTTAATTTAATTAAAGGTGAGCCTAGAGTTTTCAAATTCCCTCACAAAGAAGGCAGTTTTTTTATGGATAAAAATATAAAAATGGTAGATGTTGCTTTAGCAACATCAGCCGCACCAACGTATTTGCCTATACACGAGCACAACAATATTTTATATACTGATGGCGGTGTTTGGGCAAATAATCCAAGTTTATGCGGCTTGTTAGAAGCATTACAATATTTTGTTGGTGAAAATAAAGAATACGACACTTATCAAATTCTATCTATATCAAGTATTGCTCAACCGTCAGGTTGGGCATCAACTGAAAGAAAATCAAAATCTTTTAGAAGTTGGAACAGTAAGCTTTTTCAAATTTCAATGGACGGACAAGCATATTTTACTGATTTTTTCCTGAATAATATAATCAATAATATTAATCCGAAAGGTATGTATTACAGAGTGCCATCACCAAAACTATCGAATGAACACATGGGTGCTATTGACATGGATAAAACAGATGAAAAAGCTTTAAAGACAATAAAAGCTTTGGGCGACCATGATGGCTATACCTATGCTACAAAAGCGGAAATCTTAGAATTTTTTAAAACAACTAAAACTTATAACACAAAAAAATAATGGCAAATTGTAACAATTTATTTATCAAGTTCAATGGGGAATTGAGTATTACCTCAACCAAGAAAGCAAAATTAATCACGTCAAGAGATACATTGCGTGATTTAATCAGAAAACATTTTAAAGAAAATCACCCTGAGTATGTGCCAAAATTTAGAGGGCAAGGGTCTTATGATTTAGGCACAATGATACGAACTAAAGAAGATACTTGTGATTTAGACAATGGAGTATATTTTTTCCCTAAACCAAAAGAAACAGGAACAACTATGCAAAATTGGGTTTGGGACGCTGTTGAAAATGCTACCAATGAAAAACCACAACATAGAAAAAAGTGTGTGCGAGTTATTTATCAAGGAGATTATCATATTGATTTGCCTGTTTATTACAAAGAGAGTGAAAAGAATAATGATGAAAACCCACATTTAGCTGTAAAAGATGACGATTGGCAGAAAAGTGACCCTAAAGAATTTAAAGATTGGTTTACTGAAAATAAAGACGACAAAGGACAACTTATTAGAATAGTGAAATATTTAAAGGCTTGGTGTGATAACAGGACAAAGAAAATGCCAACGGGATTAGCTATGACTGTATTAGCATCAAACAACATAAAATACAATGACCGAGATGATATTTGTTTGAGAGATACACTTAAAGCAATAGAAAGAATTCTTAAATTCAATTGGTCATGCGTGATGCCCACAACGCCAAAAGATGATTTGTTTGAAAATTATTCGGGCGATAAAGATTATTTTTTTGAATCACTTAAAGATTTTATTGCAGACACGAACAAAGCTATTGACGAAGAAAAAAATCAATTGAAAGCAAGTAGATTGTGGAGAAAGCATTTAGGTAGTTACTTCCCTGAAGGTGAAGATGCTGACGTTGATAGAAAGTTAGAGTCTTTGCAAAATACAGCATCAACAATACTTACAGGTGTTGCCAAAACAGATATGTACGGGAATATTCAAGAGAAAACAGGAGTTAAGAATTTACCACACAAAAACTATGGGGGGAATTAATTTTCAAAGAACGAAAAAAATAAATTATGCAGCAGTAATAGCGATTGAAAAATCGCTATTACAAAAGCATTTCAACTTTCTTAAATGTGAATTTAAAAAAGGAATACTGTATTGTTATGGAAAATACCAACCAACAAAAGAATGTCAGACATACACTTACAGAATAAAATACAACGGTATGAATAGTCCAACAGTAACGGTACTTAATCCAAAAATAGAATACAATGATGATATACATATGTTTCCTAAAGATAATTCGTTGTGTTTATATCATAAAACAGACTTAATATGGAATTCAAGTTACCACTTATATAGTACAATAGTACCATGGACACACGAGTGGTTTGTATTTTATGAAATGTATAAATTGTATGGTGTTTGGCTACACCCCGAAGTAAAACACAATGTAACAAAACAAAAGGATTAAAATTTTAAACTCTTTTATCTCTCACGCCATTATCAAACACCAACAAATAAAACAATTCCCCCCACAACCTTACATTCCCTCCCAAAAAAAAATATTTTTGTTCCCTCAAACAAAACTTTGTACCCTTGTATCAACTAAAAAACTAAAAAGCATTTGAACTAAAAAATTAATTACATAACAAAACATTAGCGTTGCTAATTGTTTCTTTCGGGATAAAACGACCAAATTTCATCACGAGGAGAGAAACAGTAAGACGGACGCGCCCCAGCGGCGTGTCCTTTGCTGTTTTTCAATTCCTCAAAGGTGCTTGGTCGTACCTATCCTGAAAAGAAAAATTTGCAGAGGTACACGCCCGATTTTTTTGGAAAACATTTTGTCAATGAAGTACCTGTTTGACACACAAAACAGGTATGGCAAAAACTTCGGCAAACAAAAATTTACACAAAGCAAAGAGTGAGAAAAACGATGAGTTTTACACGCAACTTTCAGACATTGAAAAAGAGTTGCGGCATTACAAAGAACATTTTAAAAACAAAGTAGTGTTATGCAATTGCGACGACCCGCGTGTGAGTAATTTCTTTCATTATTTTTCTTACAACTTTGAGCAATTGGGTTTAAAAAAACTGATTACCACTTGCTACAAAAGTCAAAATGCTGACTTGTTTAGTGAAAACAATTCTGAAAAAGCCATTTACTTGGAATATAAAGGCGATAAAAACGGTAATAGCGTGCCCGACCCTGAAGAAATTGGCATTAAACATTTGAAAGGCGACGGTGATTTTCGCAGTAAAGAATGTATTGCGCTTTTAAAAGAAGCAGACATTGTTGTTACCAATCCTCCATTTTCTTTGTTCAGAGAATACGTTTCACAACTCATAGAATACGACAAAAAATTTGTACTTGTTGGAAATAAAAACGCAATCACCTATAAAGAAATTTTCAAACTAATTAAGGAAGACAAAATGTGGGTTGGTAATACGCCCATGAGTACCGATATGTTGTTTGATGTTCCAAAATATTTTTCAAAAAAACTTGTTGCAAGTAAAAAAGAAGGTAGCGGTTACAAAATTATAAATGGTGTTATTAAAGGCAGAGCACAAGCAGTTTGGTTTACAAATTTAGACATTGCAAAACGCCATGAAGATTTAATTCTTTACAAAACATACAATAAAACCGAATACCCGAAATATGAAAATTACAATGCTATAAATGTGAATAAAACAAAAGATATACCCGTTGATTACAAAGGCGCAATGGGCGTGCCAATTACTTTTTTAGACCAACACAATCCCGAACAATTTGAAATTATCGGCTTGGGAATTTCAAATTCAGGAATTGAAATTGGAGTTAAACCATACAAAGAAGAACATAAAAAATACAGAAAAGAAATTCAAAAACGTGGTGCTGTTAATGGTGATTTATATATGATGAAAAACAACGTTGTTGATGTTCCATACGCAAGAATAATTATCAAAAACAAAAAAATATGAAAATAGAATTAAAAGAAATTACGGTAAAAGAATTAGCAAACGGCTACAAAGATGAAGCCGAAAACGGCGTTACAGGTTTTGGCGGAAAATTGGATATACGTCCGCCCTATCAACGTGAATTTATTTACAAAGACAAACAGCGCGATGCCGTAATTGACACCATTACTAAAAATTTTCCGCTTAACGTCATGTATTGGGCAGTGCGGAGTTCCCCCTCCTTTGGAGGGGGGCAGGGGGAGGCTTTTGAAGTGATAGACGGACAACAACGCACCATTTCAATTTGTCAATATGTAAACGGCGATTTTGCATACAAGAACTTGTATTTTCATAATTTGAAAGCTGACCAAAAAGAACAAATTCTTAACTATAAACTAATGGTTTATGTGTGCAGCGGCACAGACAGCGAAAAATTAGAATGGTTTAAAACCATAAACATAGCAGGCGAAAAACT
>JAHBTI010000020.1 GCA_019638705.1 Bacteroidota bacterium | reverse complement strand
TACAACGGTAAAAACGGATACAGCTTTAAAATTGCCGGGCGGGTTTACAACGCCAAGAGTTTAAATCACGCCACTAAAGAGATTGACAAGTTTACGGCACAAAAACACGCCGAAGACAAAAAATCCGTAACAAAAACACCAAAAAGTGTAACTAAAAAAACCGATGCTAAAAACATAAAATATGCCGCGCAGTTAGAGCGCAGAATAATTGCCGCGATAAAAAACGGTAAGGTTTGGAAAACTTACGAAAATTTTGAAGCGGAAAATTACCACAGCGAGGGTGTTTTACTCATGGCTCATGCCGTAGGCAGTAAAAAAGATATTTTAGCTGCCACAGATGTATTGGTTGAACACTTAGAAGCGGGACATTTACCCAATGCCGTACATATAAAACGTGATGAAATAGGCAGAAGATTAAACAAGGCGTTTAGAGAAAAATTTGCGCCAAGCGGCAAGGCTGAAAAAAAAATTGAGCCAAGCGACTTTGACCCTGTAAAAATCAACAAATTTTACAAGCACGTAATTGATTACCGCGCCACTAACCAAAACAAAAAATTTGTGTGGATTGAAGCCAAAGGCGCAAAAGAGATTGCATTAACCGCCGCACCAAAAAATGTGTTTTTCTACACCAAAGAAAATGGTAAGTATGAAATTTCGGAAGCACACACAGGGCAGCGCGTTTGTCCGCCCGAAAAAACATTGCCGGCGGCTGTTACTGCCGCCAATACACGCATTAAAACCGCACCAAAAGGCATAGAAATTGCCATTAGCGACAACATAAAAAGATACGGCAGAAGCCCGCGCTACACAGGTAGGCATGATGCCATAGAAGCCAAAACTAAGCCTGAAAGCCAACCAAAACAAAAAGTATCAGCATCGGTTGGGCAAGCCATTAAAGACTTAATGACTGTGAACCCCGAAATGAAAAAATTAGGCGCATTGTTTTTGGGTATGTTTTACGCTGACTTTAAAAACAAAGGCAGGGTTGAAAACATAAAAGGACTTAAACAATCTGTGTATTCAAAATATGGAATAAAATACTTTGAAGATTACGACACGGTGGATTACAACAAAGTAAGCGCGGCTACAATTAACGAGGCAGGGCGCGAGCTAATTAATAAAATTGAAGCCCGCCACGAAACACTAAAATCAAAAAAAGCAGGCACGGATATGTTTCCCGAAATGCAAGGCTTAGGCTCTGCGTTTAGCCCCCTGCCCTATATTGTTGGCGCGGTGGTTGGTAAAACCATTGACCACTTTATTGAAAAGAAACTGAAAGGCTCAAAAGCAGGAGCGGCGGGGCTTGGTGGTGTAAAAAAAAAACATAACGAATTAACCGCCAAACGCGGCTTAAACGGTTTGGGCGGCGGCTTTGTGAGCCTTGATAATGCACACAAAGTGAGAAGCGAAGCAACATATACCTTGCCGGGCGAATTAGGTAAATTTATTCAGGGCATACCACCCGAAAAATACGCCATTTTATTGGAGGGTGAAAGCGGCGCAGGCAAAACCGACTTCTTATTTCAGTTGGCTGATACCTTTGCCGAAACGGGCAAAAAAGTAGGCATTTTCAGCATTGAACAGGGCGGCGTAGAAAGCAGCGACACCCGCGCCGCCATTGCCCGCAACATACGCGAAAAAAATAAACCTCTAATAGCCATTACAGGCGAGGGCTATAAACAACCAAGTGTAATTAAACAATACGCCAAAAATTTTGATGTGGTGATGTTAGACAGTTTTCAAAAGCTGCAATTACCAAGTACGAGTTTTGACGATTTGCGCCAACAATTTCCCAACGTTATTTGGGTGGTTATTTTTCAGCAAAACACCGCAGGCGGCACACGCGGCGGTGTGGCAAGCGTGTTTGATACCAATGTGCGCATTGTGGTACACAAAGGCAATAACCCGGCAGAGCCGTTTAAAGATAATTGGGCAGAACTTACCAAGAACAGAGGCAACAGCCTTGATGTGCATTACATGGTGAGCGCAAAAACAACCAAAGCCGGGAACAAACCGGTTGTTGAAACAAAAAAATCAGAAACTAAAAAATAAATAACATGAAGACTTTTAACAACAACATAAATTACCAAACTGCGGTAATTGGATTTGAAACCCTTGCCATTCCTTACGGCAACGAAGAACTTGACGAAAATAACGCTCCTGTAATTGAAACCGTATTTAAACTTAACCCGCCCAAAAATGCTTCGCGTGCCGTTGTTCAGTTTATTACAACGGGTGCAATTAACGGCGAGCCGCAAGCGGGCGCAATAGTTAGCGTAAGCGAAAGCGGCGAGGTGCAAGCCCTGCGTTATCCTGCGCAGCCTGCCGTTGTTATTTGGCAAAGTGTTTCGGGCATAATGTTGTTTGACAACACGTTTTACGAAATAAACAATGCGCAAAACCTGCACACGTTTAAATTCCACAGGTTGTTTAATGCCACCCTTGCCAACCAATTATTTTGCCGGGTGCAGTATTTTAAATAAAAAAAAATTGTTATGAAAATTTACAGAGTAAGCCAGCCGGCAAAAAGCGGTGTAAGCGAAACCACCTTTGAAAACACGCCCAACTTAAAGTTTGATAAAGATTACAGTTTTGGCAGCGAAAACAGCCCCGAAAGCCCCGAAGAAATTACGGTTGATTTTGCGGGCGCAAGGGTTGGGCAATGCTGCTATTGCGTAATAAACGCCGAAGCCGAACCCGACTATGCGGCAGGCATTGAAAAATCTGAAAGTTCGGCTGAATTTGAGGAAGATGTAAATAATTATTTTTTGTTTACCTACAATGGCAACAACAAAGTAATGCTTACCATTATTAAAAAATCTGAATAATGAGTTTACTGCTATTGTTACATAAAAAGGCAGGAGCAGCACCAATATTTACGGTGCTAAAGCATTTTACTGCCGCGACAGACGGTGCTCTTGGTAGAGAAATAATACAGAGCGGCACCACAATATATGGTACATCATTTAATGGAGGCAGCGAAAATGTAGGTACTTTATTTTCGTTTGATATAATCGGTAACGTGTTTACTGTGCTTAAACATTTCACTACAGCCGAATATGGTATGTTTGGCAGCAATAAGCCAATCATTAAAGATAGTGGCACTATTATTTATGTAGCCACAAGCATATCATCAAGTGGCTCAACGGGGCGGTTATTCTCGTTTGATACAAATGGTAATGTGTACACGGTATTGTATAGTTTTTCACTCTTAACCGGCGGCGCGCAAAAACAAATTATTAAAATAGGCAATATAATTTACGGTGTTACGCAATCGGGGGGAACTACAAGCGGAGGTGTACTTTTTTCATTTAACCTTACCACAACTACACATACTACTTTAAAGAATTTTACTGCCGCGACAGACGGTTCTAATTTTAAAATTTTCGTTCATACTGGTGGTACCATGTTTTACGGTATAACGCAGGCAGGTGGCAGCAATAACGTTGGCACATTGTTTTCGTTTGATATAAGCGGCAACGTGTTTACCGTGCTAAGGCATTTTACTGCCGCAACAGACGGTAGCGGAGGAGGTCCAATCATTTATGCCGGTGGCATACTTTATGGCGCAACCTCTACCGGCGGCAGCAATAACGTAGGCACATTATTCTCTTATCAGCCGTAAGGGTGTTATTTAAACTTTATGGCATCAGCTTTATCTGCGCCGCCGTCATTAAAATTTTTAGTCTTTCATTTTTACGGCACTTACTTTGGTATTGTGGGTTTGTTTAATTGCCCCGTCAAAAATCAGAGCGTTTGCGCTTGGAAAATCCTTTCTTGCGTTTTTTATCATAAGTTCAACCAAGTTGTCAAATTCATGGTTTCCAAACGCGGGACCTTTCACCGTGCCTATAAACTCATATTCCTTTACAGGTTTGCTCTTTACAAAAATGTAAAAACCTTGTATTTGCTCCACTTCGGCGGTGGCTTTTTTAGGTTCATAATCAGCAACCGTAAAAGCAACCGATAGTGTTAAAGTCATTCCGATTAGACTTCCGATAATTATTTTTTTCATATTTTATACTTTTTAAAATTTATATCAAACGTATATACAATTTTTGTACCAACAAAATTTTCTACGCAATTTTTAACATGGGGTTGCCCAACTCATTTAATCTTAAAATTTCACGCGCCACTAATTCGCGGGTTTGTTCTACATAGTGCTTTCGCGCTACACTTTCGGTGTTTCCAAGCATATCGGCAATGGCGGGGATTGAAAACCCGCGCCTGCGCATATAGCTTGCAAATGTTTTTCGGGCTATGTGCGTGGTAAGGTGTTTTTTTATGCCTAAGCTGCGGGCTATTTTTTGGAGGGTTCGGTTGTAGCTTTGCATGATTACCAACGGAAATTCGCCGTTGTTGCACTTTAAAATTTCGGCAGCTTCGGCGGTTAATTCGCTCCAATATACGCGCCCTGTTTTGCCGCGCCCCTGCGCACAGGTAATCCATGTAATGCTGTTGTCGCGCATAATTTCAAACCGCCATAAGTCGCAATAACTAAGTCCTGTGTAGCATTGAAATAAAAACAAATCCCTCACCACATTGCGAAAGGGTATTTTTTCGCACCGGAAGTTTACAAATTTCTGAACCTCTGTTTCATTTAGGGCAATAATTTGTTTGTCGGCATCGCGCTTTAGCCTGATGCTCGTAAGGCAGTTGTAAGGCAGCATATCACGGCGCACAGCAAGGTCAATCGCACCACTACACAGGCGTATGTGTCGGTTTATATGCGCCCGTGTTCGGGTAGGCGTATTTTTGTAAATCCATTCTTTAAGTTCGTCCATGTGGCGTGGGCGTATTTGTTCGGGTGTGGCGTTGTGCATACCGCAGTTTTGTAAATAAGCGGTAATGTTGTTTAGCATATACTCGCGTTTTTCAATGGTAATGATTTTTAAGTTGTTTTCACGCGCTGAAATACTGATGTGTTCACGCAACAGCTCTAAGAATTGTTTAGTCATAATTTTTTTTTTGAGATAACAATTTGAAAACTATTTTGAAAATATCACTTAGTTGGAACTGAAATTTTATAACAGGGAAATGTTATTTGCCTGTTGGTGTTATGGTTATACAAATTTCACCTGTGTTTATATAATGAAAAAAGCCCGCTATTTGCGGGCTTTGTACCACTTTATTAGACTTCGGTAAGTGGTTCTGCTCCCCCTCCTGGGCTCGAACCAGGGACCCCATGATTAACAGTCATGTGCTCTAACCGGCTGAGCTAAGGAGGAATTTCCGATTAGGGCTGCGAAATTACACCTTGTTTTGTAAATAAACAATACCTTTGCGCAAATTTTTAAAAAATAATTGCATGAGTTTATTAGTTGTAGGTACGGTAGCGTTTGATGCTATTGAAACACCTTTCGGAAAAACCGATAAAATTGTTGGCGGAGCGGCTTCGTACATAGCTTTGGCGGCTTCTTACTTTGTAAAAGATATACATTTGGTTTCAGTCATCGGCGATGATTTTCCGCAAAGTTTTTTAAATACTTTAACTGCTTCGGGTGTAAACTTAGAAGGTTTACAAATTAAAAAAGGCGAAAAATCTTTTTTTTGGAGCGGCAAATATCACAACGACCTTAACTCACGCGACACCTTGGAAACACAATTAAATGTGCTGGAAACCTTTAACCCTGTTGTGCCTGAATCGGCAAAAGAAGTTGATTTTTTAATGCTCGGTAACCTTGCGCCTGCCGTGCAGTTAAGCGTAATTAACCAAATGAGAAAACGCCCGAAACTAATTGCAATGGACACCATGAATTTTTGGATGGACATTGCCATGCCCGAACTTTTAAAAGTTGTTGCTTTGGTTGATGTATTAACCATCAACGATTCGGAAGCACGCCAGTTGTCGGGCGAGTACTCTTTAGTAAAAGCGGCACAAAAGATTTTTAAAATGGGTCCTAAAATTTTGGTAATTAAAAAAGGCGAACACGGTGCCTTGTTGTTTCACAAAACAGAAGTGTTTTTTGCTCCCGCGCTTCCTTTGGAAGAAGTATTTGACCCCACAGGCGCAGGCGACACCTTTGCAGGCGGTTTTATTGGTCATATCGCTAAAAGCGAAGACATCAGTTTCAGTAACATGAAACGCGCCATTATATACGGCAGTGCCATGGCAAGTTTTACGGTTGAAAAGTTTGGAACAGAACGCCTCGTTGGGCTTTCTCAAACGGGCTTGGACGAGCGCGTACAAGATTTTATTGACCTGGTTCAGTTTGACATTCAATTGGCATAACCCAAATTTTTGAAACCACATAGAAACATAGAAAATTACTCTGTTATTCTGAGCCAAGCGAAGAAACTATTTACTACACATAGAGATGCTTCGTTCCTCAGCATGACAAATACAAAAAACTATGTACCTATGTGGTTAAATTTTTCACACACTAAATTGTTCTTTTTTGCGTTATAATTTATCTTGCCATTTCTCAACCGCATAGTTTTATTTTCGGCTTTTGCAGCCTTGTTGGTTTCGTGCAGCACCAAAAAAAATACGGTGGGCAGCAGGGCATATCATAATCTTACCGCGCGGTTTAACGGTTATTATTACTCCTGCGAAAACATAAAAGACGGCGTTTATAAAATAGAAAAAAGCAATAAAGAAAATTACAACAAGCCTTTGCCTGTTTATGTTTACCCGACATTAGAAACGGCAAAAACCACGTTTTCCGAATTTGACAAAGCCATAAAAAAATCATCGCTGTGTATTCAAAAACACGCCATTAAAGATGCAAAAGGAAGCGAAGTTCCCACAGCAGGAAAATGGATTGACAACAACTGGATAAACATTGGTGTGGCGCATTTGTACAAGCGCGAGTTTTTCAGCGGCATTGAAGCCTTTGAATATGTAGCCAAAACCTACTCCAAATCAAAAGACAAATACGAAGCCATGATTTGGCTTATCCGTGCCAACAACGAAATTGGCGGTGTATCGGCTTCGGAACAAACACTCAGTTTTTTAAAAAACCAACGGCATCTTCCGCGAAAAATAACCAACGAGCTGCCTGTGGTGTATGCCGATTACTACATGAGGCGCGGACAAAACAGCGAGGCTATGGCGCGGTTAATGGAAGCCTGCCGTAACAAACAATGGTTTGTGGGCTTATCTAAAAAACGCCGCGCACGTTATTCATTTATAGTGGCGCAGTTAGCCGAACAAAACAATGATAATGAGCGCGCCATAGAGTATTACCAAAAAACCATTAAAATGAAAGCTGCTTATGAAATGGTTTTTTACAGCAAAATTAAAATTGTAAACCTTACCGATATTACACCTGCAAATGCGCCTAAGATAAAAAAGGGGCTTTTGAAAATGACCAAAGAAACCAAAAACAGCGATTACTTTGATGTAATTTACTACACACTTGGCGGCATTGAAGAAAGGCAACGCAATATGGATAAAGCCGTGTTTTATTACAAACGTTCGGTGCAAACAAGCACCTCTAACCAAAATCAAAAAGCCTTGGCGTTTTTAAAATTGAGCGAAATAAATTTTGACCTCACCAATTATCAGCTTGCAGGTGCGTATTACGACAGCACCATTGCCGTGTTATCAAAAGACCACCCGAATTATGAAAGTGTGCTGGCGCGCAAAAAAACATTGGAGGCTTTGGTAAACAACATCAACATTGTGAGCCGCGAAGACAGTTTGCAGCGCATTGCAAAAATGAGCGAGAGCGAACGCAACGCCTACATTGACCGCATGATTGAAAAATTAAAGGAAGATGAAGAACGCAAACGTTTGGCAGAAGAAATGGCAAAAAACTCAAATGCCAACAGCAATGGGGGTGGTATGGGACAAAATAACATGGGTGGCGGTGCTGACCTGGGCGAAAAAAAATCATTTTATTTTTATAACCCAAACACGGTGGCTATTGGTGTGGCAGACTTTAAAAAGAATTGGGGCGACAGAAAATTAGAAGACAACTGGCGGCGTTCAAACAAAGGCATAAGCATTGATGCAGGTGGCGGCGGAAACGATACCAATGATAATTCCGATACCAAACAAACTGCAAGCAGTTCGGTACAAGACCGCGAATATTATTTAAAAGGCTTGCCCCTGCACGATACCTTAATGCAAAAAAGCAATGCAAAAATTATTAAGGCGTATTACACTATGGGTTCTATTTACAAAGAAGAACTTAACAACAGCAAAAAAGCCGTAAACACGTTTGAAACGCTAAACACGCGCTTCCCCGACAATCAATATTTATTGAACACTTATTACACCATGTATCGCATTTATCTGGCTGAAAACAATCAGCCGAAAGCAGAATATTACAAAAACAAAATTTTTAACGAATTTCCCGAAAGCGAATTTGCCGCGCTGATTAAAAACCCAAGCTATGCCGCCGATTTAAACGCCAAAAAAAGCGAAGTGGAAAAATTTTATGCAGGTGTGTATGAATATTATCACGATGCCAATTACGCGCTTGCCCACGCACAGGCACAAGAGGGCATCACCAAATTCGGCAAAAGCGATTACCTGCCCAAGTTTGAGTTCATCAAATCTATGTGCACAGGCAAAATGCAGGGTGCAGATACGCTTGAAAAAAACCTAAAGCTGTTGGTGGTAAAATATCCTAATGCCGACATTGTGCCAACGGCAAACGATGTGCTGGCAGCCATTAACCGCCAAAGAAATGCCGTGCCCGACACAAGCACCGCCAAAACAAACACCGTGCCTGCCGATTTTGAAGCGGACTTAAACGCCGAGCATTTTATTGTAGCCGTTGTTATAGACGACCCGCGGATTTCAGATGGATTTAAAATCAATTTAGCGGCATTTAACAGCAAATACTACGACAATAAAAAATTTAACATGAAAAGCAATGTGTTTGGTAAAGGCAAACAGATGATTGTGCTTAAAACATTTGCCAATGCTTATGAAGTAATGAGTTATTACGAAAACCTGATGATTGATGCCGATGTGTTTAAAGGCGATGTGCAAAAAGAATACATTGATGTGTTGCCTATATCGGCAGGCAATTTGCCGAGCTTTTATTCAAAGAAAAATGTAGAAGCCTACAAAACCTTTTTTGAAGAGAACTACACAAATTTAGGCAAAGGCAATGCGCCTAAAAAGTAAAGTTTAAACAGTTTCTAAGCTCTCAACTTTTTCAACGGAGAGGCTGTCTAAAGTCCAATAAAGAATTGTCCGTTCAAGTAGGTTTGCTGCCTCTTTGCAAACAGCGGCAATAATGCAGGTCATTATTGAGCGAGTTTGTGGAAAAGAGAACTGAAGCCGTAAAATCACTTCTCGATACGCCTCCTGTCGTCGGCTACTCGAAATGACAAGGATACGCCCTCATTCTTTGGGCTACCCGAAGTAACAGGGGGGGCTTTAGACAAACCGTAACAATTTGTGGATAGCATTTTTTTCTCAGCATGGGCTTTTTGCTAATTTCGCTGCCGATAAAATTGATATGAAAAGTACATCGCTAACCAACAAACACATTTCTCTCGGCGCAAAAATGGTGCCTTTTGCGGGATACAATATGCCCGTTTCTTACTCAGGATTAAACGAAGAACATTTGGCTGTGCGCAGCAGTATGGGCGTTTTTGATGTGAGCCACATGGGCGAATTTATTTTGCGCGGCAAACACGCTTTGGATTTAATTCAAAAAGTTACAAGCAACGATGCTTCGGTTTTAACTGACGGAAAAGCGCAATACTCCTGCCTGCCGAATAACAACGGCGGCATTGTGGACGATTTGATTGTTTACCGCATAAATGAAGAAACGTATATGCTGGTGGTAAATGCCGGAAACATTGATAAAGACTGGAACTGGATTAAACAACACGATACCTGGAACGTAGAAATGAAAAACATTTCTGACGAAACATCGTTGTTGGCGGTGCAAGGACCAAATGCCATTTACGCCTTACAAAAACTGACGGATGTGAAACTGGCTGACATTCCGTATTACAGTTTTGTGAAAGGAAAATTTAACGGCGTGGATAATGTTGTTATTTCAAACACAGGCTACACAGGCGCAGGCGGTTTTGAAATTTATTTTGAAAATCAATACGCCGAAAAAATGTGGGACGATATTTTTGCAGCAGGCAAAGAGTACAACATTAAACCAATTGGACTTGGCGCACGCGACACCCTGCGTTTGGAAATGGGATTTTGTTTGTACGGAAACGATATTGACGATACCACTTCGCCGATGGAAGCAGGTTTGGCATGGATTACAAAATTTACCAAAGATTTTACCAACCGCGCTGCCATTGAAAAACAAAAAAACGAAGGCGTTACAAAAAAATTAGTGGGTTTTGAAATGATTGAACGCGGCATTCCGCGTCATGACTACCAAATAGCCGATGCTTCGGGAAAAATTATAGGTAAAGTAACTTCGGGAACACAATCGCCGAGCCTCAACAAAGCCATTGGTTTGGGGTATGTGGAAACCGCTTTTGCAAAAACAGGTACGGAAATTTTTATCGTAATCCGCGATAAACACATTAAAGCAAACGTTGTAAAAATTCCTTTTCTTAAAAAATAACCATTAATGAGTATTTTTTATATAAAACGATGTTTTAGGGCAAATGTTCGGGTAATTGAAAATGAAAACTTCTATCTTTAAACACAAAAAACCAAAACAGTAACATGAGCAAGTTTTTTATAAGATTGATTATTCTCTGTGCAGGTGTTGTAACTGCTCAGGCTCAAACATTTGAATTGCTTGGCAAAGACACCATAAACAAAACCGATGCAGAGGGTAAAAAACAGGGCAAATGGATTGTTTACGGAAAAGACAAACCCGACGACTGCTATAAAGCAACGCAAAAAGCAGAAGAAGGGAAATACGAAAGCAACAAAAAGGTGGGCATTTGGACAGAATATTTTTGCAACGGTAATATGAAAGGCAGTGTTACTTTTGTAAACGGTCGCCCTGACGGTTATGCAAAAACTTTTCACGAAAACGGAAAAATAAACGAGGAGGGAATGTGGAGAAACAGCCGTTGGGTGGGTAATTACAAATTGTATTATGATAACGGACAAGTTCAGCATGAGTTTACGTTTACAGCTTCGGGCAGACGGGACGGCATTCAAAAGTATTATCACGATAACGGACAGTTAGCCATTGAAGGAAATTTTGAAAACGGAAAAGAAAGTGGTTTAATAAAAGAATATTATGAAAACGGCGATTTAAAAGCCGAAAAAAATTACGCAGACGGAAATGTTGATGTAGCTTCCATAAAAGAATATCAGCCTAAAAAGCCTGTACCGAAAAAATCGGACATTCCTGCCGATAATGCGCCCATTGTGAAAGTGGAAGCCGATGAAAAACCAAACGAGGCAGAGGTAAAAAATGAAACAAGAAAGACTGTTATTTTAAACGGCAGACATATTTTGTACAACCGAAACAAACAAATAAGCAAAGACGGCGTGTTCAGAGATAACCGTTTTATAGACGGCAAAGCCTACCTGTATGATGAGAACGGCATTTTAACGCGCATAGCCGTGTATAAAAACGGCATTTATGTTGGCGATACACAAGCAGAGAATTAGAATACATTAAAATTAAAAAAGGTTCTGAAAAATTCAGAACCTTTTTTGTTTGTGGAGAATACCGGATTCGAACCGGTCACCTCTTGCCTGCCAGGCAAGCGCTCTAGCCAAATGAGCTAATCCCCCAATTTTTTGAGCGAGCAAAAATAAAATTATTTTTCCGATTTCAAGAAACTGTTTAAATTTTATTTCGGAAAAATGTTATTGCGTAAAAATTCCGAAAGAATGAAATGATTATAGTATAATAAAAGACAAAACACAAAACCCTGAAAGGGTGATATAGTACGGTTTAATATTTCACCCCCTTTCGGGGTTCTTGTTTCTGGTTTAATTGTTTTTTATAATCATGCTACCCCTTCGGGGTTAAACACATAACAAAAAAATGGAATAAAATTTAAACAGTTTCTTGGTTTTTCTGTTTTTTTATTGGCATTTTTAGAGTCTTATTTTTAATTTTAAAAAAAACGAAACAGTATGGAAACAACAACCATTGAACATCAAAATTTGATGCCGCAAAACGAACGCCCGCAATTTTTATCGGTGCTGTGTATTTTAACATGGCTTGCTTGTGGCTATATGTTTATCTCATCTGCATTAAGTATGCTTACTCCTGCTTCTGCCGAAACACAGGAGGAAAGCATTGAACAAGTTGAAAAACTTTATGGTTCGGATGTAGCCGAGCAAATGGAAGAGTTATACGCCAATCAAGACAGCCCCGTTTTTATTGCAGGCAATGCCATTAGTTTAATTGCTTTGGGCATTTCGGCATTTGGTGCAGCTTTAATGTGGCAACTGAAACGCAAAGGGTTTTTTGTTTATGTGGCGGGCGAATTAATTCAATACACCAGCATTTTTATTATGGGCAGCGCATCTTTTGCAGTTTTCGGTGCCATGATAAACATGAGTGCTTCAGCCTTCATGGGAATAACAATTGCCGCCTGCCTTGTGTTTGACATTGTTTTCTTTGCCATGTACGGCGCAAATTTAAAGCACATGAAGGATTAGTTCAGAAACAAAAAAGGCTTTCAAAACGAAAGCCTTTTTTATTTCTTTATTCCTGTTCTTCTTAATTCACCAGCAGCTTAAAGCCTTTGCCGTGAACGTTGATGATTTCAATTTTAGTATCGTCTTTTAAATACTTGCGCAGTTTTGCAATATACACGTCCATACTGCGCCCGTTGAAATAACTGTCTTCAGCCCACACAAATTTTAATGCAAAGGTTCTGTCAAGCACATCGTTTTGATGAATGCAAAGCAGGCGCAGCAACTGACTTTCTTTAGTGGTTAATTTCTGTTCTTCGCCCTGACGCTGCAATATCTGTTTTTCCGAATCAAAATGATACGCCCCGATTTGGAATTTGGTTTCTTCGCTGTCGGCGGCACGCCCTTTGTTGGTACGGCGCAATACGGCATTTACACGCATCAAAAGTTCTTCCATTTCAAACGGTTTGGTCATGTAATCGTCTGCCCCTGCGTTAAACCCGTCAATGGTATCTTCTTTCATGCTTTTGGCAGTCAAGAAAATAATGGGTACTTGTTTGTTTACCGTGCGAATTTCTTTTGCCAAAGCAAATCCGTCTTTTACGGGCATCATCACATCTAACAGCAGCAAATCAAAGTTTCCTTTAAAAAAGGCATCGCTGCCTTTTTTCCCGTCTTCGGCTAATTTGGTTTCAAAGCCTTTGGCTTCTAAGTATTCTTGCAACAATGGTCCCAAGCTTGGGTCATCTTCTACGAGCAAAATTTTTGGTTTTACAGTTTCCATAATAGTAAATTTTAAATATTAGATGTTAATTTATTCGCTCACTTAATGAACCTCATCAATGAGTGCGCCAATGTACCACTTTTAATACATATTATCAAATCGGGAGGTGAACGTTAAATGTGCTGCCTTTTCCGAGTTCGCTGTTTACCGAAATAGTACCGCCGTGTTTCATTACCACCGTAAGCACATACGACAAGCCCAAACCGAAACCTTTTACGTTGTGCACATTGCCTGTGGGCACACGGTAAAATTTATCAAAAATTTTACGCTGATTTTCTTTTGAAATGCCAATGCCGTTGTCTTTTATCTGTATCATAATGCCTTCGGCGGTATTAAAGGTAGAAACGGATATTTCGGGAACATCTTTGGAATACTTAATGGCATTGTCAATTAAGTTGAAAATAATATTGGTGAGGTGAATTTTGTCTGCCGGCAATATGTGTTCTACGGCGTTTAACGAGGTAAGAATAGTGCCGCCGCGCTGCGTAATAAGTAAGTGCGTGTTATTAATAGCGGTGTTTATAATATCATGAAGATTTACTTCGCTCAGTTTGAGTTTAAAGTCGCCTTTATCTAAAATAGAAGTTTGCAAAATACTTTCTACCAACACGCTCAAACGTTTATTTTCTTCGCGTATCATTTTTAAATACCGCTGTTGTTTTTCTGAGGTTTGCGAAACGCTTGCATCGCTTAACATTTCGCTTGCCAGAGAAATGGTGCTGATGGGCGTTTTAAATTCGTGGGTCATGTTATTAATAAAATCGTTTTTAATCACCGACAATTTTTTTTGTTTCAGGCTGTTGAGCGTAATAAAGTAAAACGAAAAAATCAAAATCAAAATTACCACCATAGAGGTAATTAAGAGGGGCCACATACTTTCAAACACATCGTGGCGTTGCGTGGGGAAATACACAATTAAATATTCAGGGTCAATAAAACGGTTACTCGGCGAAAGACTAACTTTGTACTGCACCACACCCAAAGAATCTGCCACGTTTTCGGTGTGCTTTAAGTTGCTGTGGTGCGGGCTGCCGGGATACAATGAAGTGAGGTAATACACATAATTTGCCGATATTTTTTTCTTTTCCAATTCGGCTTTTAGCACAGAATCCAACAAGGCAGTGTCCACTTTTTGCCTGTAATCGTTATAAAAATTTTTGGTAGAAGTAATATCAAAAAAACTGTAACCCATTTGGTTTGCAAAATCCTTGTCCTGCTTTTGCTTTCTGCTTTGTTCATCTTTAATGTTTTTTAAAAACGATGAAGCCGAAACATCAAACCGCAACAAGGAGTCTGAATCAAAATCTTTGGTAGTAAACGAGCGTTGAACACCGTTGCTGTCCACACTCAGTTCCTCTCGCACTCTAAAACCTACCGATTTACTTTCTTTTAAATTAAGTTTGCCGTAAGCAATGCCTTGCGTGTGTGTGGTAATTTTTTTGTAGCCGCCGCGCGCGTCTAATTTTTCCATTTGAGCGGCGGTATTGTTTAAGGCTTCATCAACTTTGTTTTTAAACACATCTTCGCGCACATTAAAATCGTTTTTAATCCAGTACACCTGAAAGTATATTAAAACCAAAATAGCAACTGAAAAGGAAACGGATATGAGCGTAAGAATACGTTGGTTCATAGTGGGGTCAAAGGTAATAGGTTTTAAAGATTTGACAACTTTATAAAGTTGTCAAATCTTTATTTTTTAAAATAATGAATGAGCAAATAAACTATTAGTGAAATTAAATGTAGTGCTGTTAAAAGTAACAAGTAAAACCACCAAGCTAAAGAAGTTCCATTTTCACCTTTATAAAAAAACCCATAATACAGAATACTTGAATACAGTAAATAGATTATTAAATTAATATACCCGACATTCTTACTTACTGTAAATGTGAATAGTATTATTATGAGTAGTATAACACTACAACTGTATAGTAAACTGTTATCACTCATAGATTAATTACTTCCTTTTTTTACCGCTGATTTATTCCCTCCGCAAGATTTATAAAAACTGTCAAATCTTTGTGTCGGAAGACACCAACGTTTCAATGGGGGTACACACGCCGTTTTCGCAAACAAAACATTTTAAACGGTCTTTAAAAATGTAAGGTTTGTAAATGGATTTGTTCAGCAGCATACGCAAACATTCCTGCACGCCCTCAATAATGCTTGGGTGCGGGTGCATCATATCTGCCAGTTCTTTAATGCCCTGATTGGTGTGAATTAAATATGCCACGCCCTGAATGGCACTGCTCGCGTGTTCGCCCACCACACGCATTCCCAAAATGCGCATACCGTTATCGTTGCTTACAATAATTTTGAAAAAACCCTGCGTTTTGCGCATGGCAATGGCGCGGGCGTTGGTAGTGTAATCCAATTTCACCACCTTATGCGGAATGCCTTTGGCAACACACTCCTGCTCGCTCATACCCACCGCCGCCACTTCGGGATTTAAAAACATAATGGTGCTGATGTTTTTGTACGACAACGGTTTTACCGTATGCCCAAACATACGCACAACGGCGTGTCGCGCTTCGCGCTCGCCCACATTTACCAAGGCTACTTCGGTGGTTACATCGCCCGCCGCGTAAATATTGCTGATGTTGGTTTGCGTGTCATCGTCCCACACAGAGCCGCGTTCGTTTAATTTCACGCCCGCATTTTCCAAGCCCAAATTTTCCACATTGGGCACACGACCAATGGAAATTAAGGCTTTCTCTACATTAAAAATTTCGGCAGAACCGTCTTTATAACTCAATTCATATTCCACTGCGCCATTTTTAATTTCCATGCGTTTGAGCGATGCGCCGTGATGAACCAATGCGCCGTCTTTTTGCAAATTAGCCGTTACCACTTCGGCAATGTCGGCATCTTCAAAAGGTAAAATGCGGTCGGCTTTATCAATTAAAAATACTTTTGTTTTTCCGAACGCGGAAAAAATAGTGGCAAACTCGCAACCGATTACACCTGCACCCAGCACCACAATACTTTTTGGAAACGATTTAAGATTGCGAATACCGTCGCTGGTAACAATGGTTTGTTCATCAACCGTAATGTTTGCAGGAATACGCGGACGGCTGCCCGTAGCAATTAAAATATTTTGGGCATACACTTTACGCACAGTACCGTCTTCTTTGGTAATTTGAACGTTATGTTTGTCTAAAAGAAAAGCCGTGCCTTTTTCGTAAAAGAAAATTTCGGGGTGAAATTTTTGCAGCAAGTTTAAATGCACAGTCATTTGGGTTTTGCGTTCAAACACGGCTTCGTCCACAATTTTTGCCCAACTTGCAAAATCGGGTTCGTAAGTGGGAATAACTTCGCGAATGGAAGCGGTTTTCAATGCCTGTTCCCATAAGGTTTTAGAACTGAGCACGCCGTTATAAACGCCCGCACCGCCCACACGTTTTTTTTCTATCAATAAAACTTTTTTACCGAAATCAACAGCGCGCATAGCTCCTGCGTATCCGCTTGGTCCGCCACCGATAACAACCAAATCATATTTTTCCATTTAATAAAAAGGGTGAAGTTACAATTTTAATTTAAGTGAAAGATGTTTGCAACTTAACACAAAAAGTCCCGACAATTTTTTTCCGACACTTTATTAGAAACTGTTTACTTAACATCTTTTAACCGCTTTTAAAAACTCTCTAATCACTTGCTAATACTATCTTTGGCGGTCTTACTTATGACGAAAAAATTATGGTAGATATTAAAGAAATTAACGAACGTATTCAACGCGAAAGTGCCTTTGTGGATATGCTTACGGTTGAAATGGACAAAGTAATCGTAGGGCAAAAAAACATGGTGGAGCGGTTGCTCATCGGTTTATTAAGCAACGGACACATTTTGCTGGAAGGCGTGCCGGGGTTGGCAAAAACTTTAGCCATTAACACATTGGCAAAATGCGTGAGCGGACAATTCAGCCGCATTCAGTTTACACCCGATTTGTTGCCTGCCGATGTTGTCGGAACTCAAATCTACAATCAAAAACAAGAACAGTTTTCTGTTCGCAAAGGTCCTGTGTTTGCCAACTTTGTGCTGGCAGACGAGATTAACCGCGCTCCTGCAAAAGTGCAATCTGCTTTGTTGGAAGCCATGCAGGAGAAACAAGTAACCATTGGCGACCAAACATTCAAATTGCCAAATCCCTTTTTGGTGCTGGCAACTCAAAATCCCATTGAGCAGGAAGGAACGTATCCTTTGCCCGAAGCGCAGTTAGACCGCTTCATGCTCAAAATTGTGATTGGTTATCCTACTAAAGAAGAAGAACAAAAAATTATTGCTTCCAACATTCGTCCCGAAGGAATGCCGGTTGCAAACAACATTCTTTCTACCGATGATATTGTAAAAGCTCGCGCCGTAGTAAAAGATGTTTACATGGACGAAAAAATTGAGCGTTACATTGTGGACATTGTGTTTGCTTCGCGTTTTCCTAAAGAACACAAACTCCAAAAATTTGAAGGTTTGATTTCTTACGGCGGCTCACCGCGTGCAAGTATCAATTTGGCTTTGGCGGCAAAAGCATTCGCGTTTATTAAACGCAGAGGTTATGTGATTCCCGAAGATGTGCGCGCCGTTTGTTTAGATGTGATGCGTCATCGCGTGGGTTTAACTTACGAAGCCGAAGCGGAAAACATTACTTCCGAACATATCATCACCGAAATTTTAAACACGGTTGAAGTGCCTTAGTAGTTATGAATGTTGAGTTTTTAGTTTTTAATACAAAAACTACAATCCAATTTTTGCTATTAAAAACTAATCACTAAAAACTAAAAACTTTTTCAAGTGGAAACCTCAGAGCTTCTAAAAAAAGTACGCAAAATTGAAATCAAGACACGGGGCTTGAGTTCACAGGTCTTTTCGGGCGAATACCATTCTGCCTTTAAAGGACGTGGCATGGCTTTTTCTGAAGTGCGCGAATATACTCCCGGCGATGATGTACGCACAATAGATTGGAACGTAACGGCGAGATTTAATACGCCATTTGTAAAAGTATTTGAAGAAGAACGCGAATTGAGCGTTGTACTTTTAGTTGATGTGAGCGCGAGCGGAATGTTTGGCACACACAAACAATTTAAGCAGGATTTAATTACCGAACTCTGCGCGGTGGTTGCATTTTCGGCTTCTCAAAACAACGATAAAATCGGTGTGATTTTTTTCAGCGATAAAATTGAAAAATTTATTCCGCCGAAAAAAGGTAAGTCGCACGTATTGCGTATTATTCGTGAACTCATAGAATTTAAGCCCGAAAACAAACAAACAAATTTGGAAGTTGCGTTGAAATATTTAACCAATGTGATAAAAAAACGCAGCGTGGTTTTTTTAGTCAGCGATTTTTTTGCAGAACCCAATTATAAAGACGCGCTGAAAATTGCCAACAAAAAACATGACGTAGTTGCGCTTCGCATTGTGGACAAAACCGAAAACGAATTGCCAAACGTTGGCATGATTAAATTAAAAGACAACGAAACAGGAAAAATAGTTTGGGCAGACACAAGCGATAAAAGTTTCAGAAAACAATTTGCCGTAAACAAATTAAAATTTGAAGACGAACTGAAAGACACGTTTAACCGTGCAGGCATTGATGCTACTGAAATTTTCACACACGAAAATTATGTGAAACCATTAATGAATTTATTTAAAAACAGATGAAGAACTTTGTAAATACAGCTTGTCATTCTGAGGAACGAAGAATCTGTTCTTCCGATAGAGATGCTTCCTTCGTCAGCATGACAAAAGCATTTTTATTCGCAGTTCTTTTTGTCTTTTCAAATTCTTTCTTCGCACAGGACGTAAAAGTAAGTGCCGTTTTAGACACCGCCGTTCTTCGCATTGGCGAACAAGTAAAAATTGATTTGTATTTGGAATACAATTCCAAACTAAAAGACTTAAATATTCAATGGCAAAGCATTGGCGACACGCTCACCGAAAAAGTGGAAGTCATTTCCGTTTCGCCCATTGATACCATGCTACCCGAAAAAACAAACTCCACAAAAATTTTTCAGCATCAGCAAATTATTGTGAGCGTGTATGACAGCGGTTATTACGCCATTCCGCCGTTTAAGTTTGTGGTGAACGGCGACACCTCTCGCCCACTCCTCACGCAACCTTTATTTTTGGAAGTTCACACCGTACCAACAGACACAAGTATTACAAAAATCAAAGACATTAAAGATACGTTTGACGAGCCTTTTAACTGGAAATGGTATTTGCCCGAAATTTATTGGACTTTGGGCATTTTGGCAATTATTGTTGCCACCATTCTCATCACGCGCTATTACACCAAGAAAAATCAACAACAAATTATTGAACCTGAAAAACCGAAAATTCCTGCACACATTACCGCGCTTGCTTCGCTTAAAAAAATAAAAGAAGCGCAGGAATGGAAAGAGGGAAAAGTGAAAGAATATTATTCTTCCATTTCAGATACCATTCGTTTATACATTGAAGAACGTTTTGGCGTGAACGCTTTGGAAAGCACAACGGACGAGATTATGACTGCTTTCCGCACGCAAGTGGTGGACAGAGAAAGCAAAGACAAATTGCAGCAACTTTTAATGTTGAGCGACTTGGTGAAATTTGCCAAACAATTTCCGATTGAAGCTGAACACAATTTCACTTTGCAAAACGCTTTTGATTTTGTGAACGGCACAAAACGCGAAGAAGAATTTACAATCGTGGAAGAACCAAAACAAAACAACGAACAACAAGAAACAAACAATAACCAAGCATAATGTTCAGTTACTTTTCAGATATTCAGTTTGCAGAAAAACATTGGTTTTGGCTCATGCTCTTGTTGCCGATGATGATTGTTTGGTATGTGTGGCGTTTGAAAAAAAATGAGGGCGAATTAAATTATTCTTCTTTTCATTTATTTAAAGGAGTTAAAGGTTCGGCGAAAGCAAAATTCCGTCATTCGCTTTTTGCATTGCGATTAATTTCTTTCGCGCTGATTATTGCCGCGTTGGCTCGTCCGCAATCGCGCAGTTCTTGGAAAGATACCAAAACCGAAGGCATTGACATTGTAGTGAGTTTAGATGTTTCACTTTCTATGTTGGCAAAAGATTTTAAACCAAACCGTTTGGAAGTGGCGAAAAACGTGATGCTTGATTTTATTGATGCGCGCCCCAACGACAGAATTGGCATGATAATTTTCGGCGGTGAAGCATTCACGCAATGTCCTTTAACAAGCGACCACAAAGTTTTAAAAAATATGTTTCCGCAAATTAAAGCAGGTATGCTTGACCAAGGAACTGCCATTGGCTTGGGTTTGGCTGATGCGGTAGCGCGGATTAAAGACAGCAAAGCAAAAAGCAAAGTGATTATTTTAATCAGCGACGGTGTGAGCAATGTGGGCGAAATTTCACCGCTTACAGCAGGCGAGTTGGCAAAAACGTTTGATGTGCGTGTTTACTCTATTGGCGTTGGCACACGCGGCAAAGCCCTGATGCCTGTGGCGATGTATGCTACCGGCGAATATCAGTACGATTACATTGATGTGGAAATTGACGAAAAAGTCATGTCGCAAATTTCAGAGATGAGCGGCGGAAAATATTTCAGAGCAACCGACAACGAAAGTTTAAAACAAATCGGCAAAGAAATTGACCTTATGGAAAAAACAATCATCAGCGAAAAAAGTTTCAGCAACAAAGCCGAACACTTTTTGCCTTTAGCTTTGGCTGCCGCCGTATTATTGTTGTTAGAATTTTTATTGCGTTTCACTTTATTCAAAACCATACCCTAAATGTTTAAGTTTGAACATAGCGAATATTTCTACGCATTTTTGGCAATCCCAATTATGCTGCTCTTGGTGCTTTGGTATTTTGTGTCGCGAAGAAAAAAACTGAAACGTTTGGGCGATGAAACGTTGGTGAAAGAATTAATTCCGTATTCAAGCCGCAGAAAAAGAATTTTGAAAGTGGTTTTGTTTGTGCTTGGTTTCAGTTCCTTGATTTTAGCTTTGTGTAATTTGCAAACAGGCAGCAAGCTCACCGAAGTAAAACGCGAAGGTGCAGACATTATTGTTTGCTTAGATGTGAGCAACAGTATGCTCGCGCAGGATTTATCCCCCAACCGCTTAACACGCGCCAAATATGCCTTAGAGAAAATGATAAATATGTTGGAGGGCGACCGTTTGGGATTGGTAATTTTTGCGGGCGAGGCGTATGTGCAATTACCGATTACTACGGATTACAACGCTGCGAAAATGTTTTTGTCTTCCATCAATACCAATATGCTGCCTGTGCAAGGCACAAATGTGGAAGCTGCGATTGAAAAAGCAAGTGAAAGTTTTGGGAGCGATGAGGGGAAAAACCGAGCGATTATTTTAATTACAGACGGTGAAGACCACAGTCAGGAAGCCATAGAAGCCGCAGAGAAAGCAGGAAGAAAAAATATTATGATTAACACCATAGGCATTGGTTCTGAAAACGGCGTGCCAATTCCTTTAATTGAAAACGGCATTGTGAAAGGTTACAGAAAAGACCGCGAAGGACAAACCGTTGTTACGAAATTAAATTCTGATTTACTGAAAACGATTGCAAGCAAAGCAAACGGCGTGTATGTTCAGGCTTCACAAGCCGATTTGGGATTGAACGCCGTGTTGGATAAAATTGGTGAATTAGACAAAGCTCAATTGGAAAGTAAAATGTACAGCGACTACGAAGACCAGTTTCAATGGTTTTTGGGCTTGGCATTAATTTTATTTTTCATTGAATTTTTAATTAGTGAACGCGCCAGCGAATGGTATAAAAAACTAAACTTGTTTGGAAATGCAATTAAGTAAGAGCACATATTTTTATTTTACGTTTCTGTTTTTTACGGTAATGACAGGCTTTGCACAAAAAGATGCAAAACTCATTTACGACGGAAACAATATGTATCATTCGGGACAAATTCCGCAATCGGCTACAAAATATGCTCATGCCTTGGAAGAAAATCCAACCAATCGCAAAGCAAATTTTAATCTCGGAAATGCTTTGTATAAAAACGCGCAACTCATTAAAAGCGGACAATTGTCTGTTCCCAACTCAACCATAATGCCCGATTCTCTTGCCAATATGGTGCTTGACCAAGCGGCACAAAATTTTGCGGTGGTTGCCAATTCCATTTCAGATAAAGACACCTTGCATCAAGCTTGGCACAACATCGGGAATTGTTACCTCTTAAAAAAAGATTACCAGCAAGCCGTTGATGCTTACAAAAAAGCATTAAAGTTTGATTCCAAAGACGAAGAAACGCGCTACAATTTGGCGTATGCTTTAAAACATCTTCCGCCTAAACAAAAAGGCGGGGGCGGTGCAAAGCCTCAACCGCAAGAACAAAAACAAGACAATAAAAATCAAGAACAGCAACAAAGCCAAATGAGCAAAGAGCAAGCCGAGCAACTGCTGAAAGCTATGATGGACAAGGAACGGAAATTGCAAGACAAACGCAAACCAAAAGATGGCGTGCAAAGTAAAAATGTGGATAAGGATTGGTAAATTACACAAAGAATGAAAATTAAATTTTGGATAGCTTTTTTATTTTCTTTCGTTTTATTTTTTCAAACAAATAAAGCGCAGAATGTGTATGCACAAGTCAACTCAAAGCAAGTGCAGGCGGGCGTTCCGTTTGAATATGCCATTGTAATTGGCACAAACCCGAATTCATATTCTCCGCCCAACTTCGGTAATCTGCAAATTGTGGGTGGTCCAAACCAAAGCAGCAGCACGCAATGGGTAAACGGTCAAACTTCTTTTCAAATGACTTTGAGTTGGCAATTAATTGCGCCGCGCGAAGGAAAATACACAATAAGCGCAGCCACAGTTTTTGCAGGACAACAAAAATTTGAAACACAGGCAATCACCATTGAAGCTACGAAAGGCGCACCGCAACAACAAAGCAACAACGCGCAAAATTCTGGCAATTCAAATATGGGTGGAAGCGATTTATTTATCCGCACATTTGCGAGTAAAACTAAATGTTATCTCGGCGAACAAATTACCATTACGCAAAAAGTATTTTGTCGTTTACAAATTATCGGCTTCCAAAAATTTTCGCAACCTACTTATGACGGGTTTTATTCGCAAGCGCAAGAAAGCGCAAGCAAAGGACAGTTGGCGGTTGAAAATATTGACGGCGTAAATTATTACACTTACGAATTGTTTCGCACGGTTGCCATTGCCAACAAATCGGGAAAAATAAATTTAACACCCGTAGAAGGCGATGTGGTGATTAGAAAACAAGGCGGAAAACCAAGAAATGTGTTTGAGCAATTTTTTGGTGGCGGTTATGAAGATGTTCCCGTGCCTGCAAAAAGTAAAGCCTTGCAAATTGAAGTGTTGGAATTGCCCGAAAACGGAAAGCCTGACAATTTTAACGGTGCAGTCGGAAATTTTGCCTGCAAAATAAATGTGTCGCGCAACGAAGTAAAAGCCAACGATGCCTTTAATTTAAAAATGACAATCAGCGGCAACGGAAATTTAAAATTGATTAACGCGCCAACGCTGAATTTGCCCGAAAGTTTTGAAAGCTACGAACCGAAAATTTCGGAAAGCGGAAATTCAAAAACCTTTGACTATTTGATTATTCCGAGAAACGAAGGTGATTACACGTTAGAGAATTTGGATTTTTCTTACTTTAGTTTAGATGCAAAAAAATACATTACCATTCCGGGTGGCGAAATAAAAATTACCGTGTTACCGCCTGACGCAAACAGCGCAGGCGCACAGGTTTACACGCCGCAAAGTCAGGTGAAACAAACAGCAAACGACATTCGCTATATTAAAAAAGGAAATTTTACGTTAGCGAAAAACGAAACAGAATTTTTTAATTCCTTCACGCATATTTTGTTACTGTTACTTCCTGTAATTGCATTAGGTGTGGGTTTATACATTCGCCGCGATTACATTAAAAAGAACAGCGATTTGGTTTCGGTGAAACATCGCAAAGCTGCGGGAATAGCCAAAAAGCAATTAATGAATGCTGAAAAACTAATGGCGCAAAACAAGAAAGACGAATTTTATACGGAAATTTTAACGGCATTGAATAATTACATCGGCAACAAATTAAATATTCCTGTGGCGGATTTGTCAAGAGAGCGCGTACAAAAATCTTTGCAGTCAAAGAAAGTAGAAGAAACAATTACTTCAAAATTCATTGCAACGTTGGAAATAAGCGAATATGCCAAATACGCGCCCGGTGCAGTAAGTGGTGATTTGCAACAGGTGTATAAAGACACGGTTGATTTGATTATGAACTTGGAGGAAAACTTGAATAAGAAATGATTTTGGAAACACATAGAACACATAGTTACATAGTTTTTACCACCACAGAGGCGCAGAGAACACAGAGCTTGTTGCAAGCAACAAAATGCTATGTGAAACTTTAGCAACATTAGTATAACTCAAACTATGTACCTATGTGGTTGAAAAAATAAAATATTACAGATGAAATATATTTTTTACATAACGCTTTGTTTGTTTTTCTTTTCAGAAAAAAGTTTTGGTAATGATTTATTGCAAAAAGCCGAAACCGCTTACGATGCAAAGAAATACAAAGAAGCCATTGCCAATTATGAGCAACTGATAAATGACGGTTTTAAATCGTATCAACTGTATTTTAATTTGGGAAATGCCTTTTATCGCAACAACGAATTGGGCAAAGCCATTTACTATTATGAGTTAGCACGCAAAGCAGAGCCGAATGATGAAGATGTGAAAATTAATCTCGGCATTGCTTCCGCAAAAACCATTGACAAAATTGATGCCAAAGAAAATTTTTTCATCAGCGCGGTAAAAACAAGTTTGCTTTCTTCGTTC
Organism: Bacteroidota bacterium; assembly: GCA_019638705.1. Taxonomy (GTDB): domain Bacteria; phylum Bacteroidota; class Bacteroidia; order B-17B0; family Aurantibacillaceae; genus Aurantibacillus. The sequence continues at coordinate 35,977 of JAHBTI010000020.1, read as the reverse complement.
AGTACCAAAGCGTGGGCTTGGTTTTCCATTTTAAGTTTGGTAATTGCCTGCGCTTTGTTTTTTGTGTTTGTTAATTCATCGCGCTTATTGGTAAAACGTGTTTCGTTTTTACTTGCCACCGTTTTAACCATTACGTTTGTTACTACTTATTCTTTGGGTTATTCGGCGTTGAAATCAAAAAGCGAAAATAAGTTTGCAATTATTCTTTCCAAAGAAGTGCGTGTGATGAACGAGCCAACACCCACAGCCGGTAACAAATTCAGTTTACACGAAGGCACAAAAGTTCGCGTGATAGAAAACAACGGCGATTGGGTTTTAATAAAATTAGATAACGGAAACGAAGGCTGGTTAAAAACTGCTGATGTGGGAATTATTTAATTTTTCTTTTTCCAAATCAGCAAAGCATCTTTATTTCTGCACACTAATTTTCACACTCTGTTCCATTTCTCCCTGATTACTTACCTGAATATAATATATTCCCTCAGCTAAGTTAGAAACATCAATCCTGTCCTTATCGCTCAAATTCATTTCGTGTATTACAAGCGCACCCAATGAATTTAAAACTTTTACTGTTGTGTGTTTCAAATCTTTGTTACCCGAAAAATAAATGTAATTACTTGCAGGATTTGGATAAAAGCTAAGTGTAGAATTAGCATTTATGCTCACATCAACCAATTTTGCATAGTTAAATCCACCCGATTTATCCACCTGTTTCAGGCGGTAATACGAAATGCCTTTGTATGGTTTTTCATCATTGGTTGAATAGTCCTGTTTTGTGGAACTGTTGCCGTTTCGGCGGGCAGGCACGGTGCTCACGTTTTCAAAATTGATGCCGTCTATGCTTCTTTCAATTTCAAAATGGTGATTGTCTTTTTCGCTTGCCGTAGCCCAATCCAAACGCACAGTTTTGTTATCCACAGGCACGGCGGTAAAATACAATAACTTAATCGGTAACGGATTTAAGCCGTTTATTTTATTGCCCAGAGTAAAACGGCTAAACGAGTTAAACACCGCCGGTGCAGAAGTAGAGGTTACATTGCCTGTGGTGTTACTTGCGCCTGTGCCGCCAATATCAATCCAAGTTGTAAGGGCTGCGCTTGTGTTTTTGCAAACGGTTAAAAAAGCAGCATCGGTTACGCCGTCGTTGGCATCGTAATACAAGGTAATAATCGGGGCAGCCCCTGCGGTGATACGCAAATCGGTAGCAGATTCGGCTACGCCTGTAGTCGTGTTTCTGCGCTCAATATCCCAGTAGTGCGCGTGCGATACATGGGTAATTGTACCGGGTATTGCCCAGCCCAAAGCGTGAGCATCGGCATTGGTAACATCTGCTCTGTATGTATAATTAGTTGTTGTGTTGTGTGATACCTGCAAAACAACAGGTCGCCACTCGCCCGAATTGCCAATCGGAAAATTAAGTACTCTTCTTGCACCTGAATTTGTTGCCATTTCATAATCCATAGCTCCGTTTATGTGGCTGTTGCCTGAGCCGATTGTGGTGGACGAGGCATTTTTCATCACAAGAATATTGCTCGGGCTGCTGTTCATAATACCGTTGGCGAATGTTAAATCATTAATCACATTAATGGAAGTATTGAGTGTAACATCACTACCCGACTTGTTTAAAGTAAGCCGTGTAAAATTTGGAAACTCGCCGTTGCTTCTGTTTATTGTTTGCGCCGTACCTCCTGTTAAGGTGGCACGACCTGAACCTCCTGTACCGAATGTAATAGCAGAGCCTGTTGGTGCAGACACGGTAATGTTGCCCGCATAAGTACAGTTGGTATTATAATTTGGCTGCAAAAGCCCTGCGGTAGTTTGCACAAAGGTTACATCGCCGTTGTAGGTATCGGCGGTGCTGTTTGCCAGTCGCAGATAATCGGTGGCGTGGCTGTTGGTAATGGTGGTAGTGCTGTTAAACGTATTGTTTCCTGTGCAGAGGTTAACTGTAGCACCGTTTTTTTCAATAACGGCTGTGTTGTTATAAGTAGAATTAGTCAAATTAATTTGCGGAAAATTAAAATCAACAGGTCCGTTAAAGGTGTTGGAAGGTCCTGATGTTAATAAAGCCGTTCCGCTGGTTTGCACCAACGATTGAGTAGCTGTTCCTAATTGCGTAAAACGCGGTATGGATAAATTTCCCGATGTAAAACCGCTGCCTCCTATACTTATGAATTTGGTGCTTGCCAGCGTGGAACTTGCCGATGCAACAGTGTTAAAATACACGCCGCTGCCTGCTACGCCTGTTGTGCTGTTTAAAATAATATTGCCGTTGTAATTTGAAACCGCATTTGTTCCGGTGCCAAGTTGAATTTGTGTTCCTGATGCAAAGGTATTGCTAAGGTTTATGGTTAAGTTGCCGTTGTAAGTAGCGGTTGCGCCTGTACCCTGCAAAATTCTCAGGTTGCTTTGCAATGTCCCGCCAATGTTCATGGTTACATCATCAAAGGATACATGAGAGTTCGTTCCCTCCGAAATTAAATACGACCATGTGTCTGCACCGCCTGTTTTAGCGGCATTTAAGGTGAGCGGTTGTGTAAACGCGGTTGTTTGTCCGTTATGGTTATGCGCAAAATAAATACGGGAATCGCTGCCTGTGCTGTTCATTGTGGTAACGCCGTTAAACTGGTCGGCAGTTCCGTTGCCTGTGTATAAATAACCCGAGCCGCTGTTGGTAATGGTTGTTGTGCCGTTAAACACATTGCCTCCGTTTCCGGCATTACTTGTTCCGCCATTTTTAGTAATGCTGGTTATGCCGTTATATACAGCACCATGCAGCAACACCTGCGGAAAGCTAAAATCAACATCACCGTCAAAGCGCGAAGATGGTCCTAACTGCAAAATAGCGTTGCCTGTGGTAATGCTTAATGTTTGAGCAGTAGCACCTAACTGAGTGAATTGCCTTAGTAATAAAGTTCCTGATGTAAAACCGCTGCCTCCTATACTTATGAATTTGGTGCTTGCCAGCGTGGAACTTGCCGATGCAACAGTGTTAAAATACACGCCGCTGCCTGTTACACCTGTTGTGCTGTTTAAAATAATATTGCCGTTGTAATTTGAAACCGCATTTGTTCCCGTGCCTAACTGAATTTGTGTTCCTGCTGCAAAGTTATTGCTAAGGTTTATGGTTAAGTTGCCGTTATAAGTAGCGGTTGCGCCTGTACCCTGCAAAATTCTCAGGTTGCTTTGCAATGTCCCGCCAATGTTCATGGTTACATCATCAAAGGATACATGGGAGTTCGTTCCTTCCGAAATTAAATACGACCAAGCATTTGTGCCACCTGTTTTAGCGGCATTTAAGGTAAGCGGTTGTGTAAAGGTGGTTGTTTGTCCGTTATGGTTGTGTGCAAAATAAATACGGGAATCGCTGCCTGTGTTATTCATTGTGGTAATGCCGTTAAACTGGTCGGCAGTTCCGTTGCCTGTGTATAAATAACCTGAACCGCTGTTGGTAATGGTTGTTGTGCCGTTAAACACATTGCCTCCGTTTCCTGTTTCATCTGAAGCACCGTTTTTTGTAATGGTTGTTACACCGTTATAGGTAGCACCATGCAACTGCACACGCGGAAAATTAAAATCAACATCGCCGTCAAAGCGCGAAGATGGTCCTAATTGCAGTAAAGCAGCTCCTGCGGTTATACTTAATGTTTGCGCCGTTGCGCCCAATTGAGTAAACTGTTTTAACATTAATCTGCCTGCATTAAATCCTGCCGAACCTATGCTGATTGTTTTTCCTGCGCTGAGTGTAACGGTTGATATGGTCGCATTGGAAATATTATTTCCGTCGCCGCAAAACCACACACCGCTGCCGCCTGCATTAGAAACAATAATATCATCGTTAAACACCGTGCCCACAGAAGAGCGTGATATATGAATGCCCACGTTTCCACCCGAAGGAGCATTGCTGAATGTAACCACGCCACCAAAAACATTGCTGCTGCTGTTATCCGCAACGTACATATCGCTTGTGCCAAGATTGTTAAATGTGGCATCACTCATAAAGGCATCGGTGCTTAAATTTCCGAAGTACATAGTTCCGCTGCCGTAGTTGGTAATGACAGAAGTTCCCGAAAATGTATTTGAACTGTTACTGACATCGCTGACGCTTCCTGTTTTGGTGCAGTTGGTTGTGCCGAGAAATGTGCAGCCTCTGAAAAGCACACGCGGACTAACCGATATTACATTACCTCCTAATTCAGAACTTGGACCAAACTGCAAATAGCTTGCAGTTGCTGACAAACTAAGCGTAACAGGGGCATTGCCTAATTGTGTAAACTTCTGTAAAATTAAGTAGCCCGAATTTAAACCTACCGTGCCTGAGGCTATGGTTTTTCCTGCAGCAAGCGTTGCGGTAGCCACCGATTGGCTGCAAAAGTTAATACCTGTTCCGCCTCCGCTTGTGTTTACATAAATATTGCCGTTAAATATATTTCCCGCAGTGGCGTATGCAGGTAATATTCGGTCTGTACTGTTATTGGTAAATGTAACGTCATCATTCCACACATCGGGGTTTGAATTACCGAGCAATAAAAAATTTGTGCCGTTGTTGGTAATATTGCAAACGCCGTTAAAAATATTACCGCCGTCGCTGTAATCACCTGTTCCTCCTGTTTTTATACAATCCGTTGTGCCGTTAAATGTGCAGCCGTTAAAAAGCAATCTTTGGCTTGTAGATGTAACATTACCGCCAAATGTTGAGTTTGGTCCGTATTGCAAATAATCGGCGGTAGATGTTAAGCTGAGTGTAACAGGGGCATTGCCTAATTGTGTAAATCTTGGCAAAGACAAATAGCCGCTTGTAAAGGTGTTGGTGATAATAGTTTTTGTGGCAAACAAAGTAGCGGTTGATGCACCGTTTGAACAAATATTAATTCCCGATGCGCTGCCTGTTGAGTTAAGTGTGAGGTTGCCTGCAAAAATATTGCCTGCCGAACCGCGAGCCAGATAAATTAAACGTGCCACGCTGTTATTGGTAAATGTGGCATCATCGTTCCACACATCGGGCGAGCCGTTTCCCATAGCAAAATAGCCTGTGCCGTTATTGGTTATATCGCAAATACCGTTAAAGGTATTTCCGCCGGGGTTATCATCACTTGCCGAACCTGTTTTTTCGGCAATAAAATTGCCGTTAAAGGTTGAACCGTTTAGGGTTAAGTTGCCGCTTGTGCTGTTTATGTTTCCGCCAAAGGTTGATGACCTGTAAGACAGAGTTGTTGCCGTGCCGGTAAGGGGTAAATTTACAGGCGCATTGCCTAATTGCGTAAATCCTCCAAAATAAAGAATACTGCCACTAAAGCCTGCAGCACCTATTTTTACTGTTTTTCCTGTTGCCAGTGTCAGCGAGCCCGTGCCGCCCGTCCAGCCAAGCTGAATGGCTCTTGAACCTGTATTGGTAACGGTAATATCGTCATTAAATATATCGGCAGAATTATAACCTAACATAAAATAGCCTGTTGTGCTTTGTTGATTAATAGTACAGGTGGAGTTAAAGGTATTGCTGTTTCCGTTGTTATGGTTATCTACGCCTCCTGTTTTTGTAAACTCGGCTGCGCCGTTAAATACACCGCCCCGTATATAAATATCGGGCGCAGTAATATTAAACGCACCGCCAAATGTGCAGGGAATGTTTGGCTGTAATACTTGAAGGTAAGCTGTTCCTGTTAAAGTAAGGTTTATGGGTGCATTGCCTAATTGGGTAAAACTTCCCAACCTGAGATAGCCCGAAGTGTAACCGCCTGCACCCACAAAAATGCTTTTTCCTGCGGCAAGCACGGGCGTTCCCGTACCGCCATCCCACCCGAAAGAAATACCTGTTGCAGTACCTGTACTGCTTACGGTTATGTCGTCGTTAAACTGGTCGTTAGATTGATAGCTGAGCATAAGATACCCACCACCGTTTTGGTTGTTTACTTCCAAAGTAGAGTTAAAAATATTTTGATAACCGCTGTTGTGATTACCCCCACCACCGCCTGTTTTGGTAAATACCACAGGGGCATTGTACGTTCCGCCTTGGGGGTACAAATTGGGCGATGAAACAGTAACCGCACCGTGAGAAATATTCTCACGCAATACAGCAGAGGAATTGTCCGTTAATGAAACGGTAACGGCAGCATGAAACACGTTGTCGCGTAATGTAACAGCCACAGTTTCTGTTGATGAAACATTAAGCACGCCAAGGCAAATGTTATCCTGTAATGTAATGGCGGCATTTCCGCTTGCAGTAATATTAAAAGGTGTGGCATCTGTCTGCTGTATTCTGTATAACTGCAAATAACCCGAATTATACGTTCCGTTTATAATCACACTTTTTCCTGCTGCAAAATTAATAAGGGGATATGTACCACTCCAGCCCACAGCTATACCGCCCCCGCTTATATTCCCTGTTTGGCTTACATAAAGGTTGCCGTTAAACTGGCTTGTGCAATTATTGCTGAAAATAATCCGACCGCCTGTGGTGGAGGTATTGTAGGCATACACATCATCATTATAAGTATCAGGTGTGCCGTTTGCAAAACCAAAATAACCGTTGCTTGAATTGTTTACTGTCAGTACGCCGTTATATACATTTCCGCCGCTTGACCAGTTATTCATAATAGTGCCGCTCACGCTGTAATTAACTGCCGTCGCAAAGGTTGAAGTTTGGGCTATAATCAATCCCGCATCTACGGTAAGCGAGCCGTTAATAACAGAATTGTTGATGTGTATTGCACCTGCGCTGCCCGGCAACAGGTTTAAAGCTGTGCTTCCTGTTTGCACCAAGCGGTTAATTCTTAAAGCTCCGTCTGTAAATGCTCCGCAGGTTATGGTAATACCTGAGTTTAAATTTACGGTACTTGTAGCGTTGTTTCCCAAATACACTTGCCCTGTGCTTGCATTATTAACAAAAACATTGGCGTTAATGTCCATGCTCCTGTTATAACCAATGTATAAATTTCCGGTATTGCTTGTGCTGAATGTGGCAGGAGCATTAAACACATCTATACGCCCTGCTCCGCCGTTGGTTAGCAGTAAATAGCCCGTGCCTGCATTGGTAATAGAGGTTGTGCCGTTAAACGTATTGTTTCCGTTTGACTGTGCATTATTTGTACTCCCGTTTTTGCTGACGGTTACGCTGCCGTTAAAGGTGCTGCCATTAAAATAAATTTCGGTAACGTTGGCTGTAACATCGGCATTAAACAATGTTCCTGCAAAGGTAAGCTGCGTTGCCGTTGAGTTAAATGTACCGTTTGAACACGTTCCGCTGTTGCAAGCCACAACGCCTGTGGTATTAAGCGTAAAACCATTCAAGTTAAGCAAACCGCTTGTAATGGTAAGGTTTGTAATGGTAGTGTTTGCTGCCAGTATGCAATTGTTTGCACCTGTTACAATCACGGCGTTATCTGCCGAAGTCGGCACGCCGTTTGGTGTCCAGTTGGTATTGGTATTCCATGCGGTTGATGTTGAACCGTTCCATGTGTAAGTAGTTTGGGCAGAAGAAGTAAATTTTATCAATGCGATAAAAAACAGAATAAGCAGGGTATTTTTTTTCATGTTATTATTTTACAAATACGAAAGTACAAAATATCTTAACAAAACAGACTTTGTGCTAATGTTTTAGAATATTATTGCAGTTTTTCTCAAAATCATAAATCCACAAATTCCGAGAACGGAATTATTTTGGTGTGATGAAATTTTTTAAGGCTCAAAAGGTCTTTATCGCCTGTAAGCAAAAAATCTGCTTTTCCGTCTTTTGCCAATGCTAACAAGAAATCGTCTTTCGGGTCGCGGCAAACAATTACTTTGCTTTTTACGTTCACAAAGTCAATAAAAGGGTCAAACACGTTAAACATTTCATCTAATGCGTTATCTGAAAAATATTTTTTAAGTCTGGGTTTTGAAATTGTGGCTTCAATTTCTTCAATCAATTCTACACTAAAAAGCAAACGTGCATTTTTCTTATACAATGTAGTATCTACCTGCGAAAATTTTTTGGAAATAATGAAGCTAATCCAAAGATTAGTATCAATTACAATACGCATGGATTTATTTTTTTGCATAACGCTCCGCTCTTACCTGTTTTACAATTTCGGTAATTTCTTCAAGGCTTGGCGCGTTTGATTTCCTCATTTTTTTAAGATATGCCTTGAGCTTAGAAACAGGCTCATCACTTACTTTAATGAGCTTTAAATCCTGCATTCCTCTTATTAGCTGCAAGGCTTTGGGATTTAATATTTCAACTTTTAATGCTTCCATAATTCTCAAATTTACAAAAAAGCAAACTATTCGTAAAAAATTCAGCAGAGTTTTAATTTTTCTTTTTCCAAAACTGCCACCATTTTTTCTTTTGTTCTTTTTCATTAAAACACATGCTTCTCTGCATGATACGATGAGCGCACCAAAGGACCACTTTCCACAAAACGGAAACCTTTGCTTAAAGCATAGTCTTTGTATTTTTTAAAATCGTCAGGGTGAACGAAACGCGCTACGGGCAAGTGTTTGGGCGTTGGTTGCAAATATTGTCCCATAGTTACCACATCGCAATTTACAGAAGCTAAATCGTCAAGCGTTTCATAAATTTCTTCGTCGCTTTCGCCAAGCCCAAGCATAATGCCGCTTTTGGTTTTCACACCTGCTTCGTCCAAACGTTTTAAAACTTCCAAGCTGCGGTCGTATTTGGCTTGTATGCGCACTTGCGCAGTTAAGCGGCGCACGGTTTCCATGTTGTGCGAAACAATGTCTGGTTGCGCGTCAATAATGCGTTGCAGGTTTTCCCATTTGCCTGCAAAATCAGGAATTAAACATTCAAATTTTGTTTCGGGGCTAATGGCGCGAATTTCTTTAATCGTTTCCGCCCAAATAATAGAACCGCCGTCTTTTAAATCATCGCGGTCAACGCTTGTAATTACGCAATGTTTCACGCCCATGAGTTTTACGGAGTTGGCAATGCGTTTTGGTTCGTCCCAATCTGCGGGCTTTGGTTTGCCTGTGGCTACGGCACAAAATCCGCAACTGCGTGTGCAGATGTTTCCCAAAATCATAAAGGTTGCCGTGCCTGCACCCCAACATTCGCCCATGTTCGGGCAGTTGCCGCTTTCGCAAATGGTGTGCAATTTGTGCTGGCTCACAATGCCGCGCACTTTGGCATACTCCTCGCCTGTAGGCAATTTAACGCGAAGCCAGTCGGGTTTTCTGATTTTTTTTATTTCGGTTGTTTCAGTAACAAGTTCCATATTAATACCATTTTTTTCCGAACACAAAACCCACATGAAAAGTAAACACCACACTTTCGGCAGAATTGCGCGCCATGATTGGTAAGGCTTTCGGGAAGTAATCTAATGAACAACCAACTTCTAAGGCGCGAATGAGGTTGGTATAAGGCGCGTATTCAAAACTCAAATTAAATTTTGCGGAAGCGGCAGGATAGAATTTCAGTTCGGGTAAGCCCTCTGTCCAACGCCCTCGTCCTGTAACGGTTGTAGGGTTTTTAGAGAAATTATCATCGTCAAAAACTGCAACGCCTGAAATCGTATAGTTGTTGCCGATTACCTGGTCAACCTGCACATAGTAGGGTTTTGCAAACGCCATGGTAGCACCAAGCGAATAAGAATAACGAATTTCAACGGCTTTATGGTCAGGTTTTGAGAAAATAACATTTTGCATACCCACCATGCCGCGCAGCAACAGTACGTTGTTTATTTTTCCGTAAACAAAACGGCGGCGTTCGGGCGAATTGCCTGTGATTTTATTTTCTTTCGGGTGGCGTAAGTTTTGAGATTCAATTTCGTAAAAAGAGCGTGTTTTTCCGGTAACGTGTTTTGCTCTTTTAAACGAAAGTCCGAAACCGCGCGGTGTAGCAAAAATTCTGCCGCTTGCATCGTGGCGATAGAGTACATTTAAGGTGCTTCCGCTTTCCATGCCTGCGCCAAATAAACTTGCAGGGTCTTGCGCAGAAGCAAAGGCACTGCACAAAATCAAAATAGCGAAAGAAATATATCTCAAAAACATTCGTGCGAATTTAGCTATTTAGGGGCTATTATCCTACTTTTGCCAAAACAGAAAATTATGGCAACAAGCACTTTAAACTATCTTGGCGGATTGAGAACAGAAGCCGTTCACGTTCAGTCGGGCGCACAACTTATTACCGATGCCCCAACGGATAATCACGGAAAAGGCGAGGCTTTTTCGCCCACCGACTTAACGGCAACCTCTTTGGCGGCTTGCATTTTAACCACCATGGGCATTGTGTCGCAAACGCGCAGCATTACCCCCATTGACGGCGCAACCGCCGAAACCACCAAAGTGATGTATGCCGAACCAAGAAGAATTGGCGAAATTCATGTAAAAATTACGTTCCCGAAAAATAATTACAGCCAAAAAGACAAAGACATTTACGAACGCACGGCTCACACCTGCCCCGTTGCCAAAAGCCTGCACCCCGATTTGAAACAGGTGCTGGAGTTTGTGTGGTAAAAATTTATTTAGGCTCAAAATAATGAATGGTAAGCAATTTGCCTTTGTCAATGTTTTCGGCATCGCCGAGCCTGTTCCATTTTTTTAGGTCTTCGGTGCTTACGCTGTATTTATCGGCAATGGCGTTTAAGGGTTCTTTATCTTGATTAACAATATAAAAAACTGTTTTCTTAACCATTTCTACTTTAGAAGAATCGCGGTTTACCTCCGCTACTTCAGAAACTGAAAGTGTAGAAGCACTCGGCTCTGTTTCAAAAGACGAATAAATAACGGTATTGGAACGGTGAATGTTTAAGTCGGACAGGTAAGAAGAATAATCTGCATTTAATTTTTTGGGTACACGAATTTCAAACATATAATGTTCGGGATTATGAATGGTATCAGCCAAAAGCCAGGGATTAAAGGCTTTGATAATTTTTTTGCTGATACCGATTGCCTTTGAAAAATCGTTTAAGTTTATTACCGCAGAGTCGGTTTTATGAACATGGAACGGAATTTTAGGGTAATACACTATTTTCTTTTTAACGCCAAAATGCGCAGGGTTTGAAAACAGGGTTTTGTATGCCAAAATGCGATACACAAAACTGCCTGTTTCGGCATTCAGCAACAGGCTGAAATAATTATCGGTTTCCTGCCGTTTCAATTCATACAACACACCGTTAATTCCCAAATTGTATGCGGCGGCGCAAAGTGTCCAGTTTTTAAAAATGGCATACGATTTTTTTATATGCCTGCAGGCTGCGCGTGTGGCTTTTTCTACGCTGTAACGTTCATCAACTTCATCATTAACCACCAAACCAAAATGCCTTGCCGAAACAGGCACTAACTGCCAAAAACCCGAAGCACCTGCAGGTGAAGTGGCATTGGTTAAATGACTTTCAATAAACGCCATGTATTTAAAATCATCGGGTACGCCTTCTTCTTTCAAAATAGGCTCTATGTAAGGAAACCATTTTTGCACGCGGTTAAACAATACCACCGAATTTGATTTCCAGTACGAGTTGGCAAAAAATTCTTTTTCCAAAGCCGTGCGTATTCTGTAATCGTTTTGCGGAATTTTTTCGCCGCAAAAATTAAGGTTTGTCGGGATTTTTAAACTCAGCACCGAAAAATTATTGTCGTTATACGCAACGTGGTTTGCCGTAGGCTCGGCAAAAAAAACATTTGCCGTAACATAAATTGAAACAGAAAAAACAAGCGAAATAAAAAAAACAAACAGAATTTTTTTTACGGCGGATGTTTTTGGAGAGGTTATATTATCAGGGTTCAACGCCTTTTAATAATGGTATTCAAATACAAAGATAAGAATACCAGCATAACATAGCCGCCCGAAATATAAAACAATGTAAAAGAGAAATTTACGATTAAATAATATGCCATTACGGCGGCAATGGCGGCAATAATAAAATATAAAACGGCAATTTTTTTTTCGCTAATACCTCTAAAAAATAAATGATGTGTGGTATGGTCTTTTCCGCCCACAAAAGGCGAATCGCCTCTTTTTAATCTGTTTATGGTAACGGTTGTGGTATCTACAAGCGGCAGCAAAAACACCAAACACACCAGCATAATATTTACCACAGGAAAATCGTTAATAAACGGTGAGCTTGGATTGTTCCAGCAATTATCAATGCCCATAACGGCTAAAAACAAACCCAAAAACTGACTGCCTGTATCGCCCATAAATATTTTTGAGGGGTGAAAATTGTAAACCAAAAATCCGCAAAGTGCGCCAAGCACACCAAGGCATAAAATGGTGCTGTATGTGTACGTTTGAAACAGTGCCGCATTTACCGCAATAATAATAATACACGCCCACATTGAAACGATGGTGGTAATGCCGTCCATATTATCAAGCATATTAATGGAATTCATCATGCCGACTACCCAAAAAATGGTGAGGAAATAATTTAAAAACTGATTTTCAAAAATATGAATGCTGTGCTGCGATATGATAAGCACCAAACCGCAAAAAATTTGGGTTAAAAATTTGAGCAGAGGTTGTGTGTTAAACGCATCATCAGCCAAACCCATGAGAAAAGCTAAGGTAGCGGCAATTAAAATGCCCACAACCTGCAAGTTAATACCTGAATCGCCCTGTAAAATAATGGCAAAAATAAAGGTGAATAAAAACACCAGATAAAATGAAATACCACCCAAAGCAGGTTTTACATCGGAATTCCAGCGAATTTGATGAATGTCTTTATTGCGAATACCAAGCGTTTGCGAAAAGCGCAGCATGATGTAATTTATCAGCAGCGAAAAAACGAAACAAATAATAAACAGCGATGTGAGTATGAAATGATAACTGAAATCCAAGTGGGTGAAGTATATTGGGATATTTTTTAAAACAAACTTACAAAATTTTTAAATTGTTTTCCCTGCAAATCTTTTTCTGAAAGCAGAGGGGTTTCTAATTTCCAGTCAATGGCTAAATCTGTGTCGTTCCACAAAATACAGTCTTCGGCAGCTTTATTGTAAACGTTGGTGCACTTGTACGAAAAAATGGTATTGTCCTCCAAGGTAGCAAAACCGTGCGCAAACCCCTCGGGAATGTACATCATGTGTTTGTTTTTTTCGGTGAGTTCCGTGCCAAACCATTGTCCGTAAGTGGGCGAGCCTTTGCGAATGTCAAGTGCCACATCAAACACCGCGCCTGTAATTACACGCACTAATTTTCCCTGCGCATGAGGGTTGTTTTGAAAATGCAAGCCGCGCAATACCCCTTTTTGCGAAAGCGACTGATTATCCTGCACAAAATTCATATTTAACCCTGCCTGAGCAAAGGCATTTTTATTATAACTCTCAAAAAAATAGCCGCGGGCATCTTCAAATACGTTTGGCTTTATTACCACCACACCTTTTAGTTTTGTTTCAACAACTTCCATACATCAATCTTGTTTTTTTCTGTTTCGTTTTTTTCTGTTCAACGTTTCGTCATCGCTGTAATAACCGTTGCCGCTGCCATAACCGTAACCATAGCCGTATCCGTAATTGTAACTGTAAACTTTGCGGGTTAAGTCCACATCGTTTAGCACCACCGACAGTTTTGTTACCCGCGATTCATTTTTCAGCCTGTCTAAAATTTGCGTAAACATACGTTTAGAATAGCCCACGCGGAAAACATAAATGGGATAATCGGCAAGTTGAATGGTGGTAATACCGTCCGTTACCAAACCAATGGGCGCATTATCTACTATAATGTAATCAAACTTTGTTTTTAAATAATTAATCACTTCAATTAATTTTTGACTGATAATTAATTCGGCAGGGTTTGGCGGCATTGGTCCGGCGGTAATAAACTGCAAATTTTCCATAGATGTGTTCATTAAACAATCATCAACGGTTTCATGTCCTGTTAAAATGGTGCTCATGCCCTTTTTGTTTTCTACGCCAAAGCCTTTGTGAATTTTAGGTTTGCGCATATCCAAATCTATAATCACCACTTTTTTGTCGGTAAACGCCAGCACGCCTGCAATGTTAATGGCAACAAAGGTTTTTCCCTCGCCGCTAATGGTTGAAGTAACGGAAATAATTTTTGAGCCTTCGGAATTATCAATAAAACCAAGATTGGTACGCACCGTTCTGAAAGCCTCGCTGATTAAGGCTTTCGGGTTTTTATCCACCACCAATTGCGAAACAGGAATGTCGTTATTGTATTTTGGAATAACGCCGAGCAGCGTTACATTGCCCGAAGAATATTTTGTAATGTCGTTAAGCGAGTAAATTTTATCATGAAGAATATAACGCACAAATACCAAGCCCGCAGAAAACAGAAACGATATTAAAAATGCCACCAGCACAGATTTTTGTTTGCTTGGAGATACTTGCCCGCCCGCACCCAAAGCCCGTTCCAAAATAATGTTTTTTGAAACGTAACCTGCTTTTGAAATGGAAAATTCGGTTTTCTTTTCGAGCAGCATGGTGTAATATTTTTCGCTGATAGAGTGTACACGGTTAAGGCGCGAAAACTCCACTTCATCTTCGGGCTTTTGATTGAATTTTGATTTAAAATCAGACGAACGCTCCAACAAATTTTTGTACCGTGTTTTGTATTTCATGCGCACCGCATCAAGGCTTTCAATCAACAGGCGTTTTTGATTTTCTATTTGGTAATTTATTTGTTTAATGCTTTCTGAATTGGGCGTAAGAGCATACAGCATATTTTCTTTTTCAGACAAGAGCTTCTGAATGTTTTGCGTAATTTCTTTAATCACGCTTTCGTATTCTGTGCCTGAAATTAACGACACCAACTGATACACATCAACACTCTTGTTTTTTGAAATGTTGTTTTGAATTTCGGCAATAATTTTTTCTTCCATTTCTACCTGCATCAGTTGGTCTTCAATAGTGGAATAGCGCATTATTTCGCTGCTGCTGAGTTGCCCTTCTTTATCGCTGAAATTTTTTTCTTTTTTAAATTTTTGCAAATCACTTTCGTTGTTTTTCAATTCGTTGTAAACAGAGTTTAACTGCGAATCAATAAAAAACAAAATATTGCGCGAACTTTCGCTTTTACGTTCTACATCGTAATTCAAATACTCGTCAATAATGGCATTTACAACATCGGTTGCTTTTGCCGAATTAACATCGCGCACTTTTACCATAATGGTTTTTGCCAAATCGCTCAGCACACGAATTTCAACCTTGCCTTGCAGTTGGGCGGTTACAGCATCGGCATCAGACACGGAAAAATAAACCACATCATTTTCTTTTTTAAACGATTTTATGTGTTCAAAATCAAACTCGGTATTTAAAAAAATGTTTATGTCAAAATCGTTTGTTTTCAGCCATTGGTTTATAACAAAATTCAAAGATTGATTGCCGTATTTAATTACACCGCCTGTTAAACCCTCGTTTAATTCCACATAAATTTTTTGCCCGAAAAAGTTTTTGTTCTTAGCATTTATTTTTACGAGAAAGGGCGAAGATTTGTATAACTCGTTGCTTTTAAATGTTCCCTGACTGAAATAATTTACGCTGATGTCCAATTTTTCTACCACACGTTTTAAAAACACTTTTGAGCGAATTTGTTCAATGGCTTCAGACAGGGCATTATCGTTTTCGCTAAAGCTGTTCAGTTGCAAAACATTTTCGGCGCGGTTGGCATCGTTAATTTGTATTACCGCCCGCGATTCGTAAACAGGCTGGCTGTACCGCAAATAAAGAAACGCAATAAAAAATGAGATTAAAAAAAACGCGGCAATATACAGGCGGCTTTTATAAAACAAAAGAGCAATTACGCCAATATCTACCGTACTGCTTAACTTATCTGTAATGCCTTTAAGTTGGTTATTCGTTTCTACTTGTGGGGTGAGCATAATTTTATATCATTCGGTAATAACGCACCAACAACATGGTAGTTGTTAAGAACGTGAGTATGGGCAGCAGTTCTCTGGTAAACTCAAGCACAGGTTTAAAACGGGGTTCTACATAAATAATGTCGCCTGCTTGCACAATGCTTTGCCCGGCTACAATGCCCTCTATTTTTGATAAATCCATTTTATACACTAATGAGCGGTTGGTAGAGTCCTGTGCGTTGCGGATTAATTTTACTTTGTATGCTTTTCCGTCATCAACAATGCCGCCTGCCCCTGCAATGGCTTCCATTACGGTGGTGTTATTATTTTGCAGCGGAATTATTTTTGCCGTGCCGCCACCACCCGGAAAAACAATGACCCGCTTATTGGTTACACGCAAATTCACAAAAGGTTCTACATAAAATTTGGCGTATTTTTCTTCCAACAGTTTTTCTGCTTCTTTTAAAGTTAGTCCCTTAACAGCTACTAAGCCCACCAAAGGCATTTTAATAGTGCCGTTGCTTTCAACCGTTATGGTTATATTGTTTCTTATAACATTATTTGCACCCGAAGATGTCATCTCTATCAGTTTAAAGCCGTTGTTGGTAAACACGTTGTATTCAATAACATCGTTAGCTGCAATTTTGTAATCCTGTCTGCTTAATGAATCCAGCAGTTTGTCGTAAGTATAGTTTTTTGGTGTTTTCAACATTAAGTTTGGTCTTAACATCTTGCAGGAAGAAAAAATTACCAACGATGTGAGAAAAATAAACGGATAGCGCATAAACCGGTTCTTGTACGGCAAATATATTGCTTTTTGTTATAGAAAATCAGGAATGTTTGGAACAATCAAGGTTTTTTAGGATAAGAGTTAAAATGTCTTTTTTATAAAAAACTCTTAAAATTTCCATTATAATGGAAAAATTCATACTTCTGCCGTATGAAAGGCTTTAACCAATTAGCTTTCCAAAAATTAGAATACCCAAAAGCAAAACCGGCAATTATAAGCCCTAACGAAATAAAAGATTTTTGTTGGTGAAAATGGATTTCAGTTTGTTGAGATACAATTATTTATTGTAAGAATGCTTTCAATTTTGTAGGTTTGGGGAGTTGTGTATATTTGAGAATTAGCAGACATTAATTAGACATAGCAAATGAACAGACAATGGATAATAAATGACTTTCAGAGAGCATTTGAAGAATCTGAAAAATGGACTTGCAGTACATATACTTCAGGGATTAAGATAAATGGGAATGCCGTAGAAGTTAGAATTCAATTAGAAAACTGTGAAGTTAATGACCATGCAGAATATATTTCCAAAGTTGCAAATCAGCATATCAACTGGTGCGTAAACAACATTCAAGACATTCTTAATTATGTTGCATTTAAAATCACCCCTCTTGCAAATGAATGGGTACAAGAAGGCGAAAGCGAGCTGACTACAGATGATATAAAAAACAGGATATTCATTCAAAGTATAAACATTTCAGGAACGGGAGAGTTTGATAGTAATATACCAATTGAAGACGGTAATTTCATCTTATACTTCAACGATGATGATATTTTTGGAGGGCATGTAATTCAGCAATGGGTTGATAGAGATTATATTTTGGAGGAAGAACCTAATCTGTGGGGATAATGATAAAACGTTAATAAGCGGGAAAATCAAATAAACTTACACTTCCTGCTCGCAAACAAGCACATTCTTAAAAGAGCTTGTAAAGCCCAAGCACAATTATTTAATAACATAACTTACACCACGTCCGCTACCTTGTTTTTCAATCAAATTTTTATGAATTAAATCGGATAAAATGCGTTTTACCGTTGGTGCAGGAATATTCAATTTTTCGGAAATTTGTCCCGATTGAATGTTGGGACGATTTTGAATAAGCGTAAGAATTGATTTTTCTCTTGCCGAAAGTTGTGTTTCTACCCCGCTTGTTTGCAATTTATTCATCAGTTGCGATTGAATATTTTTTAAACAATCAAAAAAGAATAACACCCAAACACTTATGTTTTCATTTGGTCGCTGCGCTTGGCAAGTTCTCAACACTTGATAATATTCATTTTTTCGGCTTTCAATTTCGTGTTCAAAACTTACATATTGTATCCACTTGTAGCCATTTTTAAGCAGCAATAAAGTAGAAATCAATCTGCTTATTCTTCCGTTTCCGTCTTGAAAAGGATGTATGCTCAAAAAATCGTAAACAAACAAAGCGGTTTTAATCAAGTTGTGTACTTCGTTTTCAGAATTATACCAATCTGTCAAACGTCTCATGGCATCTTCGGTAGCAAATCCCGCTTCGGTAGTACGAAACACAATTTGCCGCTTGCCATCGGGAAAAGTGGCTTCTACAACATTACTGTGAACTTTGTAATTTCCTTTGTGCCATTCGTCTTTGGTACTGTATTTCATCAATGAGTTGTGTAAACTTTTGATGTTGCTTTCGGTTACACTAATGTTTTCAAATGATTTTACGATTAAATCCAAGGCTTCAAAATACCCGACAACTTCCTGCGAATCACGGTCGCTTAGTTTTGTAATATCAATTTTTTGAAGCAACTCATCAACTTCTTCATCGCTCATTTTGTTGCCTTCAATACGATTGGAAGCTCCAATACTTCGCACGGTGGCAATGTTTTTCAACTCTTTGAGGCTTTGTCCTTCGCGGCGTTCAACAGTTGTCCAATTCGCATCAAAACGGTCTATTTGGCTGATTAGGTTAATCAGTTTCCAATCAATGCTTAAACTGAAATCATACACTTTATTATCCATTTTGATACGATTTGATACGCAAATATACGATTATAATAGAAGACTATAAATAAAAATGATACGATTTAATACGCAAATGTGCGATTATGATACGATTTAATACCACCAAGAAGGGATTACCCCAAGCCGTTATATGCGGAAAAATCAAATAAACTTACACTTCCTGCTTGCAAACAAGCACATTCTTAAAAGAATAATGCCGTGTTTAAAGCGCGAAATATTAGTTTCGCCGTAAGTGCGCTCGCGGTAACGGATTGGCACTTCCACAATTTTTAAATTGAGTTTGTGCGCGCCAAACAACAAATCAAAATCACCAAAGGGGTCAAACTCACCAAAATATTTTCTGTTTTTGGTGAGCTTAATATAATCTTCGCGGAACATCACTTTTGTTCCGCAAAGCGTGTCTTTAAAACGTTGCTCCAACAGCCAGGTAAACGCCCAAGAGAAAAAATGATTTCCCAAGTAATTCAAAAAACGCATGGCTTCTTTTTCCATAGGATAAACCAAGCGCGTGCCGTTAATAAAATCGCCTTTGTTGCTTGCAATGGCATTATAAAATTTCGGCAAATCTTCGGGCGGTACGGTAAGGTCGGCATCTAAAATCATCAGAATATCGCCTGTGGCAATTTTGTAACCTTCACGCACCGCATCGGCTTTGCCTTTGCCTTTTTGTTGCCCTATTTTTATGTCGTGTGTGGCAGAATATTTTTTTTGTATCTCCTGAATTTTTTGCCAGGTATCATCGGTGCTGTTGCCTTCAATAAAAATTATTTCCACATGCTTGCCGAATTTCGGTAAACGCAAAATGGCATTTTCAATATTGCCGCTTTCGTTGCGCGCAGGAATAACAACCGTTGTAGAGTATTTTGTCGCGTAATTTTCTTCGTGCGTTTCGGGCAAGAGTTTTGCAAAGCTGTAAATGTTAAAACTGAAAAAACGGAAGAACGGAAATTTTGCCAAATACTTGTTGCACAAAAAAGAAAGCAAGGGAAAGTAAAACGGAAAAATCAAACGCTTGTTATTTCTGTAAACATCAAAGCCTGACACAAAAAGTAAATTGTTGATGTCGCCCGTTGAGAGCCAGTTTTGATGCGGTGTTTTGTGTTTCAAACCAATCCATTCGGCAAACTTAATCACAGGCGACCATAATGTATTGTAATATTGCACAATCACTTTTGTGTTGGCGTGGCAACATTTTTTTACTTCTTCAAACACATGCTGAATGTCGTCCACAAAGCCAATCAAATTGCTGATAACAATTAAATCGTATGTTTGATTGAGTTGAATGTTGTTAGCGTCCATCACCAAAAACTCAATGTTTTTATTGCCATGTTTTTCTTTAGCCCAAGCAATGTATTCTTCGCTAAAATCAATGCCTGTTTTTTTTGCGCCTGAAATTCCCGCGAGCAAATCGCCGCTGCCGCAGCCAACTTCCAACACCGAGCTGTCTTCGTGAGAAAAATAATTTATATAATCTTTTATTTCGTTCCAGTAATAAGCGTTAAACTTTCGTGCTTTGCGCTTCGCCGCCAAATGATTGAAATAAGAGCGTTTTTGATTGTTCATAATTGAAGCAGCGAATTTACATTTTTTGTTTTTGTAAACCGCAGATTAGAATTTAGACATTAGAATTTAGAATTTTCCGTGTAATTCGTGGCAGAAAAAAGCCGTACATTTGCGCCACTTTTACTGCATGAAAATCATTTCTTCTTCGCCCCACAAACCAATTATTTGGTGGCTGCTTTCGGGTTGTTTTTTAATTTATGTGATGGTGTTGGTGGGCGGTTTAACGCGCTTAACACATTCGGGTTTGTCAATTACCGATTGGAGTTTTATGGGAAGTATGCCGCCGCTAAATCAGGAAATGTGGCAGGCACGTTTTGAGAAATATCAACAAAGTCCCGAATTTCAAAAAATAAATTACGAAATGACCTTGCAGGAATTTAAACCCATTTTTTTGTGGGAATACATTCACCGCATGATTGGCAGAGGCATGATGTATGTGTTTGCCATTGGTTTTGTTTATTTTTTGATTAAGAAAAAATTAAACCGAGAAATGCTGTTGCCCTTTGTGTTTTTATTTTTTATGGGAGCAATGCAAGCCGTCATAGGTTGGTGGATGGTGTACAGCGGCTTGCAAAAACAACCTGCCGTAAGTCATTACCGTTTAGCAACGCATTTAATGAGTGCCTTTACATTGTTCGCCTTTACATTTTGGTTTGCCCTGCGTTTAACCTTTCCAAAAGAAAATGTACAAGAAAACGAAGGAAAAAAATTAAAAGGATTAACGGTTTTATTTTTTGTTGTGCTTATTCTTCAAATTATTTACGGTGCGTTTACAGCAGGTTATGTGGAGGGCAACGCTGCTAAAATCCGCCCCGGACATATTTTTAATACCTACCCCAAAATGGGCGAATACTGGTTTCCCGAACAAATTACCATGAAAGAAACATTTTTTGAAAACATTTTTGAAAACGCAAGCGGCATACAATTTATGCACCGCAGCATTGCACTTGTTGTTGTTATTTTAGTTTGTGCCATTTGGTATCGTTCCAACAAATTAAAATTAAGCAAGCAACAACATCTTGGCATTACCTTGTTAATTTACGGCGTAACCATTCAATTTGCTTTGGGCGTACTTACGCTTGTTTATCAAGTGCCTGTGCTAATGGGCGCACTGCACCAAACAGGCGCGTTCTTTTTATTCGGCGTTTGCGTTTATTTACTTTTTCATTTATTCAATAAAAAAACTCTTGCATAGTGGACACTATTTCTGAACAACATACACATCAAAATCAATCAGGCGGCTATCCGCCAAAACCTGTGGTAGTTGAAAAAAATCAAACTTCGGTATTTCGCTCCTTAATTAGTTTGTTTATTTACGGCTTGCTGTTTTATTTTTTGTTTGAGCAAAACTTGGCTTACATCGCCGCTATTTTGTTGGTCATTATCATTCACGAAATGGGGCATTTTGCGTTTATGCGCTTGTTTAATTACCGCGATGTGAAAATTTTTATCATGCCCCTGCTTGGCGCATTTACGGCAGGCAAAAAACAACAGGTATCGCAAACGCAATTAAGTGTAATTATTCTGGCAGGTCCCGTTCCGGGAATTATTATCGGCAGCATTTTGTTTTGGCTGAATAAAGACGCGCAAAACGAAACCGTAAAAATGCTTGCCAACACATTTTTGGTAATTAATCTTTTAAACTGCTTGCCTTTCTATCCTTTGGACGGCGGGCGTTTGGTGGAAACGTTATTCTTTAAAGAAAACTTTGCCATTCGTTTGGCGTTCAGTATCGTTTCCATTATGGCATTGCTGATTATGGCAGCAATTTTTTCAAGTTTTGTATTGCTGATTATTCCAGCTTTAATTGCTTACGAACTGTACAACGAAAACAAAAATCAGAAAATCCGTAATTATTTGGCGCAGGAAAAAATTAATTACCGCCTTGAATACAACGCCCTGCCCGACAAAGATTACTGGCTCATGCGCGATTGTTTGCTGTTTTCTTTTCCTAAAAAATACCCCGGTATTGCACCCGGAAATTATCAGTACAGCATTATAGAACCAATTTTTGTGCGCCATGTCAGCAGTTTGCTGCAAACAAATTTAATTCCCGATTTAAACGTAATTAAAAAAATTTTGGTACTGATTTTTTATCTCGCTGTTTTTATTGCACCCATTGTAATGGTAGCAATGAACTGGCAATTCTTTGTTGCCTGAAATTCCTATTCATCTCTGAAGAAACTCAACTTATGTAAATCTATCAGCTGAATGTTTTGGTAATAAAAATTGAGAATATCCGTGTGTTTATAACCGAGTTTGCTCATGCGCATAGCACCCTCCTGGCACATTCCCAAGCCATGCCCGTAACCGCGACCTTTTATAAGAATACTGTCTTTGCCATAAGGCGAAATGCTGAAAAAAGTTGATTTTAACTGCAAATCCTGACGCACATTTTTTAAAGGTACTTTTGACTTGTTGCACTCCAAAAACACTTTTCGGCTGGGTTGCTGAAAATGCAACGCCACTTTTTTTGCTTCGGCATTATCCACAGGAAAATTGTGTTTTACTTTTAAATACAAAAGCCAGTCTTCGGTAAGCATTTTTCTTTCCCAGCGCGCATTTGGCATTTTTATGCTGAATGTATCCACTATGCTTCTTAAATAGCTTGTTTTTGAACCCCACACATCTTCGCTGTTAGCCGTTTGTCCGCCGCTGTTGCTGTGAAAAGCGGCAACAATCAAATTCAGGTTTTCATCAACCACCACTTGTCCTTTGGTGGCTTCGGTAGCATCAAAAATTCTGTAATCGCGCGGTTTGCCAAAATAGGCTTGGCAATGCACCTGGTCGCACAGGCTGAAACCCTCGGTAATGTGTTTGTTTATATGCGCCAAAGCAAAAGTTCTTGCTAAAATGGTTTGCACTTTGTAAAATTCCGCGGTGGTGCGCGAACCTGCTTCAGCTTCGGTAACGCCTGCAATGTAATTATCCAACTCTA
Organism: Bacteroidota bacterium; assembly: GCA_019638705.1. Lineage (GTDB taxonomy): Bacteria > Bacteroidota > Bacteroidia > B-17B0 > Aurantibacillaceae > Aurantibacillus. The sequence continues at coordinate 12,947 of JAHBTI010000020.1, read as the reverse complement.
TTTCATTAATAATTTTTAAGGTGCCTTCGTTTGCGCTGCAACTGATGTTTCCCTGATATACCCTGCCTTTGCGGTCGGGTTCTACAATGCGCAGCTTTATTTCTTGGTTATTTGTTCCCGATAATTTTAAATATTTATAAGTACCAAGAATGGTATCGTTTTTGCTCAGCTCTACGCTGTCGCCTTTTAAAGAAAATTTATAGTCCGCTTCGCCCGAAGTGGAAGCAATCACATTGCCATCTGCTATAATTTTGTAAGTACCTTGGTTGGCATACAGCGAAAAAACAGTCACTTTTAAATGCGAAAAAATTCTGATTTGAATGTTTTCAACGGGAATAAAAAACGATGTCAGTCCAAAGAAAAGAAGGACAAGCACAAAAATGATTTGAAGTATTTTTTTAAGTGAATAGCTCATTTTAAATTCAAATTTTTTAATTTTTAATTCCTGCGTCTTCGGTTAAATGTTTTGCAATGCGCGCCGATGCACCTGCTCCGCCTAAACGCTGTTTCAGCACATCATATTCTTGCAGCATAGTGTTTTTATAAACGGTGTCATTCAGCAATTTATTTAATTCTTCGGTAATATTTTTAACCGTAAAATCCGTTTGCACCAACTCTTTTACAACAGCTTTATCCATAATTAAATTGGGCAAACCGATGTATTTTACGTCCACTATGCGTTTTGCAATAGCAAACGACAATGCACCGCCTTTATAACAAATCACCTGCGGAAGTTTAAACAAGGCACTTTCCAAGGTAGAAGTTCCCGATTTTATAATTCCTGCTTCGGCATAGCTCATCAGTTCATACGTTTGATTAAACAAAACGTTGATATTTTTTTCTTCCAAATTTTTGTAATACGATTTTGGTAAATTGGTTGAACCTGCAATAACAAACTGATAATTCGGAAACTGCGAAATAACCTCAACCATATTGCCAAGCATATAATCCATTTCCTGTTTGCGGCTTCCCGGAAGCACGGCAACAATGGGCTTTTCGGAAAGATTATTTTCTTTAATAAACTCCTGCTTTGATTTCAGCAAAGGCTTTTTCTGTTCAATGGCATCAATCAAAGGGTGTCCCACAAAATAAACCTTGTGATGGTGCTTTTGATAAAAGGCTTCTTCAAAGGGAAGTATCACAAACAATTTATGGGTATATTTTTTTATTTGCTCTACCCTGCCCTCTTTCCAAGCCCACACGGTTGGCGAAATGTAGTAATCAACTTTTATGTTGTGTTCCCAAGCCCATTTTGCCATACGCAAATTAAACCCCGGATAATCCACCAAAATCAACAAATCGGGTTTAAAATTTAAAATGTCTGCTTTTACTTTTTTAAAGTTTTTTTGAATGGTGCGTATGTTTTTTAAAACATCAACAAAGCCCATAAATGCCATATCGCGAATGTGAACAGTCGGTTGTTCGCCGCTTACCTGCTGCATTAAATCGCCACCCGTGAAAGCGAATTTTGCATCGTTGTCCAATTTCAAAATTTCTTTCATGCAATTGGCAGCGTGTATATCACCGCTTACTTCTCCTGCTATGAAATAATAACGCATTAAATAATTTCAGGTTCAAAAACGTAAGACACATAAAGAATTAAACCTAAGTATAAAAACACGCTGGCAATAACGCCTTTTGAAAATTTGTCAATTTTATATTGCAACCCAAAATAAAACACAAGCAAATTCCCCAGTCCGCACAGCTTAATCACGTTACTCAACAAATAGCCTGACATTAAAAACCGAACAAAACGCCCGGGAAATGCAAGCCCCTGATGAAAAAACAACCAGTAGAAAAAAAACAAAATAGCGGGAAACAGCAAGCCCACGAGCAAGCCGATAAAAAAATTATCTAAGCGTTCTATGCGTTCGGTTAAAGTCATTGTTCAAAATAGCTGAATTTGTTTAATGCGTTGTGTGCGGTTAAGTCGGCTTGCGTAGGCACTACCGAAATGTAACCGTTTGTCAAAGCCCACTCATCGGTATCTGTGGCTTCGGGTTCAAAGTTTACAAACTCACCCATAAGCCAGTAATAATTTCTTCCGTATGGGTCTTGCCGTTCCTGAAAACGTTCTACCCAGTTGCCATGCGCTTGGCGCACCACTTTTATACCCTTTAGCTCGTGCGCTTTTACTTTCGGAATGTTTACGTTTAAACACACGCCTTTTGGCATTTTATGCTGCAAACTTTGTTGTATAATTTGCTCTATAAATTTTTCCGCCTGTGTAAAATCGGCATCCATAGCATAATCGCACAAACTGAATCCAATACTTGGCGCACCTTCCAAAGCTCCTTCTACTGCCGCGCTCATTGTTCCGCTGTAAATAACATTTACCGATGAGTTGCTTCCGTGATTAACGCCGCTTAACACCAAATCGGGACGTTTTTTTAAAATGTGGTTTACCGCCATTTTCACACAATCCACGGGTGTTCCGCTGCAAGCGTATTCAATTTCTGTATTGTGATAATTAGTTTTTTGTATGCGCAGCGATGAGTTAATGGTAATGGCGTGTCCCGTGCCGCTTTGCGGTTTATCGGGGGCAACCACCAATATGTCGCCGAAACGTGCCGCCACTTCCGACAAAAATTTTATGCCGGGCGCGTAAATTCCGTCGTCGTTGGTAACTAATATTAAAGGTTTTTCAGGCATTTTAAATTTTTAGCTAAAACTAAAAATTACTCGGCTTGGTTTACGCAAAAACACGTTAAACTTACTAATGTGTGATTGTTAATTGTTTGAAGCAAAAAAGCCCCGAATTTTACATTCGGGGCTTTTTATATTTCTGTTTTAAAACCTTAATTAGTGCTGATTAATAAATTTAAGCACTTTTGATTGATTGCTTTCGTTGGTAATCTTCACCAAATAATTACCAGAAGGTTGGTTGGTTAAATCAATGCTCACAACTTCGCTGTTGCTTACTGTATTTATAACTTGCTGACCTAACATATTGTAAACCTCAATGGTGTTTTTACCTTCCAAGCCGTGAATTTCAGTTTTCCCGTTTGCTGAAGGGTTAGGATACAGCATAATGTTGGCATTGTTCATTGAAATGGTGTTAATACCCACACATTCTTCTACTCTTTGAACAACAGTAGGGGCATTAGCCACCTGGCAGCCGTCAATGTCAGTACCTCTTAATGTATAGGTGTAAACTCCTGTTACGCTGTGGCTGATGTTCAATATAGCCATATCGTTATATACAAATGTATTGGTGCTGCTCGTTCCTAATCTGGCTGTCCATGTATAAGATGTTGCCTCTCCGTCAGCAATTAAATTTACCGGCGCACCCGTGCAAACAGTACCTGCGGGTGGGGTAATGGCAATAGTAATATCAGGGTTTATGGCACGAAATCTTTGAACGATTGATACCGAATTGGTGCAGCCAAAAGCATCTGTGCCTCTGGCAGTATAAGTATAAGCAACAACCGCAGAACCTATAATTGGAGGTGTAGGAATTACACTTAGATTAGCTCCCAAGTTATTTTGGTTTGCACCCGAAGTGATAACACCTGTGCTTGGGGTGTTTGGAGCAGCACTCCATGTATAAGAATCTGCGCCGTCAGCCATTAAATTCACGCTTTGACCTCTGCAAATAATGCTGTTGGTTAATGATGTTAAAGTAACAGCAGGTCCTAAAACAGGCTCTATACCAAGGAAAGAAGTGAAATTATTAGGTAGGTTAACACCTGATGCGTTACCTGTAGTCGGCGCGTTAAACAATACTATATCACGGTAGCCGTCATAATAGTTGGCATTATTCAAAAATCCCGGTGTCCAGCTTCCGCCTTCCTGTTGCACAAAGCCTATGAGGTAAGCGTTTCCGCCGGTTAATTCGGTAACTCCGTTCATAATGTCGTTATCATCAAATTTAAGGGTTTGGAAACCGTTGGTTGCACCTGTTAACGTGATAATGTTTGTGGCTGCCAATACCTGAATAGGAGCAGAAGCCGAAAGAGTACTTTCATCAATCAGTACACCATAAACGTGTTTGCCTTGATTATCAGCATCTGCACCAATGGCAACACGAACTGCTGTAAGGGTTTGAGTATTTTCAGGAGCGAAAAATGACAGGAAATGAATATCTGTTATTGCCGAGTTTGTAAGTGCCAAGCCTGAATTTGCATAAGCTCCCGAAGGAGGGTTATTTGCCATAAAATTACAAGATACACTTTGTGTCCAAACCATAGAGTTGTTACTGTTGTTATCATCACTTGGCACAGAAACGTTGATATTGCTGCTACCCTGATTGGTAGGTGTGTAAGGGTCAAAAGTTACAACAACTTCCTGTCCGGCAGGTATGTTTACAACCTGAATGTTTGAAAAAGGATTTACGCCTGTTATGTTCATTGTTACCGAAACGTTGTTCATGGCATTAATACCGTTGTTTTTAACTAAGGCTTGCACTTCTTGCGGGTCGCCTAAATTTCTCGCCACTTTACCCATGGCAAAAAGTTTGGTTACTGCAATTTCGTTGGTAGCCGTATTTACGCCTTTAAACAAAAAGCATGGTCTTGTAGAGCTGTTATACACTATGTCTGTTGTATCACTCAATGTAAAGCCACCATTCAGAACTTGACTCTGACTAAGCTCTGTAAACCCACCCATAAACGTACCTGATGTTACGGTATTTGACGGAAACGCCGCGTAGTTATTTGTGTTAGTGGTTGGGGTAAGAACAGCAGGGTTTGTCGCTTTCCATTTAATAGCAAGATAAACCCCGCCTCCCATAGTAAAGGGGAAAGGTGTTGAGAAATTAAGAGGTACTGTAAAAGACGCACTTCCTGCATTAATATTTAATGGACCCGAATAAACGGGGGTCATAGAACTCGTAGCTGTACTAAACGTGGGCCAGCCAAGAGCATAAGTAGTATTGCTTGTGTTTACAAGGTGAACTTCGCAAGTGCCATTAACTGCCGAACCTGCACCTCTTAAAAAAGGCACATCAATGCCTGTAATGCTGTTTGATGTAAATGTATTAAGTTCTGCAGGGGTAATTAAAAAAATACCCTGATACTCGGCGGTTTCCTGTGTGCCGGTAAGAAAAACTCCATAATAATTATTGGTTTGCGGCGGCGCCATAACTGATAGTGCTTGGCTGTATGCAGCCGTAACGGAGCTAAGGGCTGCAAAAATCGCTAAAGTAACTTTTTTCATTTTTATAAATTTTTAGAACGCCAAATATAGTGATTTGCAAATAGAAAATACCATAAGTTATTTTATGCTTTAAACATTCGTTCAAAATAATCTGCAAACTACCCCTATATTTGCCCGCAAAAAAATTTACAGATGAAAAAATTACTCATTTCCGCCTTAGTACTCTCTTCGTTGCTTTTCAGCGCGCAAACAGGCAAACGCCCCGACAACTGGTTTAACCTTGACCCTGCCAACGATAAAGTAAACGGCGTAAGCACCGAACGCACTTACAAAGAATTGTTAAAAGATAAAAAATCGACCACAGTTATTGTGGGTGTGTTAGACAGCGGTGTGGATTACGACCACGAAGACCTGAAAGCCGTAATGTGGACAAACCCCAACGAAATTCCGGACAACGGCATTGACGATGATAACAACGGCTACATTGACGACATTCACGGTTGGAATTTTATTGGCGGAAAAGACGGTAAAAACGTAGAAAGCGATAACCTTGAAATAACTCGCCTTATGCGCAAACTAAAGCCGAAATACGAGGGCAAAACCGCAAAAGATTTTAAAAGTAAAGAAGATAAAAACGAGTTAAAATTTTATGTTTCCTTACAGGAAGAATACAAAAAAACCAAAGAAGAATACGAGGGCAGCTACAATCAACTTAAATTTATTAAAGACGCGCTTTCTTCTCTCAACGCAAGAGTTAAAGAAGAATTAAAAGTGGAGAAAGTTACGGCAGAAGAGTTGACTAAATATTCGCCTAAAGACAAAGAAGAAACCCGTTCAAAAATAATTGCTGCAAGCATTATGAAAAGCGCAAATGCTGCTGACATAGATGCGGTGCTGGAAGAAGTAAACGGCGGTTTTGAACAAATTAAATCTTATGTGGAACGTGGGTTAAATACAGATTACGACCCGCGCAGTATTGTTGGCGATGATTACGCCAATTCCAACGAGCGTTTTTACGGAAACGCCGATTGCAACGGACCAAACAGTTTTCACGGCACACACGTTGCAGGCATTATTGCTGCTGCGCGCAATAATGGTATTGGTATGGATGGTGTTGCTGCCGATGTAAAAATTATGGCGGTGCGTTGCGTGCCCGACGGTGATGAACGCGACAAAGACGTGGCAAATGCTATTCGCTATGCGGTGGATAACGGTGCGCAAATTTTAAACATGAGTTTCGGCAAAAAATACAGTTGGGATAAAAACACGGTGGACGATGCCGTAAAATATGCCGAAAGTAAAGGTGTTCTTATTATTCATGCGGCAGGCAACGATGCTGCCGATGTGGACAAAACAATTTTCTATCCCTGCAAAAAATTTGAAACAAAAGGTGAAGCCAAAAACTTTATGACTATTGGTGCATTGAGTTGGCAAGCCGATGATAAAATTGTTGCGCCGTTTTCTAATTACGGAAAAAATTCGGTGGACATTTTTTCACCCGGTGTGGATATTTATTCAACCGCGCCAAAAAACGGATATAAAGATGCAAGCGGTACAAGTATGGCTGCGCCTGTAACGGCAGGTGTGGCAGCAGTTTTAAAATCGTACTACCCTGCCCTCACGCCCGAACAAATAAAAACTATTTTAATTAAAAGCAGCATAAAAACATACAAAGGCAAAAAGGTAATTAAACCCGGCACACAAAATGAATTGGTGAAATTTGAAAAACTCGGCAAAAATGCAGGAACGGTAAATTTGTATGAAGCCGTGAAATTGGCGGAAACGTTTGCCAAGTAATTTTTACAGCAACAAAATTCCCAACAGAGTTAAAGCGTTTACAATACTTAGCGCGTGTAAGGAATTTTTATTTTCGTTCATGTTCAGCATAAAACAGCCGAAAGAAATAAAACCCATTAACACACAAAGCAATAAAACGGGACTTGCCGAAAACAAACGGTAAGTCCCGATTACATTTTCAACAGAGCCTTTTAATTCTTTTTGAAGCAAAAAGTCTTTGCCCACCACAAAACGCATTCTTTGTTGCGGAATATTGATAAAATCATTTATGATGAATTCATATTCTTTGCCGTTTACGCCAATCACTTTCAATTCTGACACAATCGGCTCAAAATCTTTGGCGTATGAATATCCGTATTTTGGAATTACTTGGTAAGAATAATGCGCCTGATAATGGCAAGGTCCGAAATAACAAAACAGCAATTCCAAATAAATAAAACAGCAGGTAATCACGAAAAAGTTTAAAACTTTGTATTCGGCGGTTTTCTTAAAAGCAGCGAGTTTTCGGTATTCGCGCATTTTTTTAATAGTGCGCAGTTGCTCTACTTCTTCGGCAGTAAAAGGAATACGGCGTTGTTTGTTTTGATTTTCATACGCCATGTTTCATTAAATTTTTTTGTCAATCAAATACTGGTTGCGGATTGAACTGTTTCGTAAAATCAATTCGCCGATAAAACCCGCCAAAAACATCATGCTGCCAATAATCATGCAGGTTAATGAAATATAAAATGAAGGGCGTTGCGTGATTAACCGTGCAGGAAGATGAAGCACAAAAGCATGATACAATTTATTTGCACCGAGATAGAATGCAAAACCAAATCCCAACAAAAACAACAGCGTGCCCACTAAACCGAAAAAATGCATGGGGCGTTTCCCGAATTTGGAAAGGAAGGAAATCGTGAGTAAATCCAAAAAGCCGTTTATAAATCTGTTCCAACCAAATTTGCTTACGCCGTATTTCCGAGCCTGATGCTGCACCACTTTTTCGCCAATTTTATCAAAACCTGCAGCCTTTGCCATTACGGGAATAAAACGGTGCATTTCGCCGTAAACTTCAATGCTTTTTACCACTTTATTTTTGTAGGCTTTTAAACCACAATTCATGTCGTGTAATTTGATGCCGCTTATTTTTCGGTTGGTATAATTGTAAAGTTTTGAGGGCAAATTTTTTGTAAAGGCATTATCATAACGCTTTTGTTTCCAACCGCTCACCAAATCAAAACCCTCTTCCGCAATCATGCGGTATAATTCGGGAATTTCATCGGGGCTGTCCTGCAAATCCGCGTCCATAGTAATCACCACATCACCTTGCGCCGCTTCAAAACCAACGTGAAGTGCAGGAGATTTTCCGTAATTGCGCTGAAATTTAATGCCTCTCACGCGCTTGTCTTTCGCTGCCAAAGCTTCAATCACTTGCCATGATTGGTCTTTGCTGCCGTCATCAACAAACACAATTTCATAAGAAACGTCCATTTTGTCTGCCACGCACACAATCCATTCGTAAAGTTCGGGCAAACTTTCTTGTTCGTTATATAAAGGAATGACAAGGGATAAATTCATAAATCAAAACGCCGTTAAAGGCACACAAATTTTAAAAATTAAAACCGCAAAACAAAAATTATTGTGTAATTTCGCGGCGGGCAAGTCTTTCACGACCAGCTCCTGCTGAATCCCCCAGGTTGGGAACGAAGCAAGGGTAAGTGGTTGAGCGGTGCGATGAAAGTAGCTTGCCCTTTTTTTATTCTATTTAAACCCGAACATTTTCAATATCAAATGTTCAATTATCAATGTTACTTTACAATAAAACTCCCCAAAAAAGTAAAATTGAACATTGAAAATCTATCATTGAACATTTTTTAGGGAACCTCAAAACGTATTTTTTTTAACGAATATTTTGAAAGTGTAACACAATATCACTACATTTGTCGCCTAACCAAAAATTTTTGCCGATAGAATACACATTTACTTGCATTTAAAACAATAAAAAAACGCAGTAATTATGTCTATTCAGTCATTAAATGATAATGAGTTGGTGCAACTCTACATCGGTGGAAACGAAGAATCACTCTCGGTTTTGTTACATCGCCATAAAGGTAAAATTTTCACTTCCATTATTGTTGTGGTAAAAAACCAAGCCTTAGCCGAAGATATTTTTCAGGACACTTTCTTTAAAGTCATTCAAACGCTCAAACGCGGTCAGTACAGCGAAGAAGGGAAATTTCTCCCTTGGGTTATCCGCATTGCCCGCAATTTGATTATTGACCATTTTCGCCGTGCCAAAAAAATGCCGCCCGTGCCTGTATATATAAATGAAGAAGGGGAAGAAGTGAGCGTTTTTAACTCCTTAGCAAGCGAAGAAGACACACAAACCGAAGAAACCCTTGCATTCAAAAAAAATATCCGCAACCTCATAAACGATTTACCTGCCGACCAGCGCGAAGTGGTGTTGATGCGCATATATTACGACATGAGTTTTAAAGAAATCTCTGAATTTACCAATGTTTCCATAAACACTTCTTTGGGAAGAATGCGTTACGCGCTTTTCAACCTCAAAAAAATGATTGAAGAGCGTGATTTGGAATTTGCTTTACGATAATTCAGTAGAGACAGGCAATTGTCTGCCTCTGCTGTTGTGCATAAATATCCATTTGCCTTTAGTCAAAAAATGAGTATTTTCGCCAACCTTAAAAATTTTAAGATTATGAAAATTTTAGTTGCAATCAGCAATGTGCCTGATACCACCACCAAAATTCAGTTTACAGACGGTGATACAAAATTTAACGCGGCAGGCGTAACCTTTGTTATTAATCCTTATGACGAATGGTATGCTTTAGTTCGCGCTTTGGAATTGAAAGAAGCAAACCTGGCAGAAAAAGTAACTTTAATTCACGTTGGCGCAGCCGACAGCGAAGCCACCATCCGCAAAGGGTTGGCTTTGGGTGCTGATGATGCAGTTCGCATTGACAGCGAAGGCGGTGATGCATTTTTTGTGGCTGACCAAATTGCGACTTATGCCAAAGCAAACGGCTACGATTTAATTTTGGTAGGAAAAGAAACTATTAACTACAACGGCTCATCGGTTGGCGCAATGATTGCAGGTGTGTTGGATTTGCCTTTCGTTTCATTGGCTACAAAATTGGATATGGCAGGAAATAAAGCCACCGTTGAACACGATATTGACGGCGGAACACAAGTTGTGGAATGTGAATTGCCTCTGGTTGTAAGCTGTGCAAAAGGCATGGCAGAACAACGCATTCCGAATATGCGTGGCATTATGGCAGCTCGCACCAAACCTTTAACTGTTGTTCCCGCAAACGGAACTGCACCATTAACTTCAATTAAATCATTTGCATTAAGCGCAGGTCGCACCACCGTAAAATTGATTGACGAAAACAATATTGACGAATTGGTGAATTTGCTGCACACGGAAGCGAAAGTCATTTAATACAGAACGTCATGCTGACGGAGGAAGCATCTCAATAAAACAGATTCTTCGTTCCTCAGAATGACAACCAAGAATTAGAAATTTAGAATTTTAAAAATATGTCAGTTCTCGTATATATAGAAATAAACAAAGGGCGCGTAAAAAAAGCATCGTTGGAATGTGTGAATTACGCCGCTAAAATTGCCGAATTAACAAACTCTTCTGTTACCGCATTGGTAAATAACGCCGATGCCGCGCAATTGGAAGAAATTGGAAAAGCAGGGGCAGCAAAAATTCTTTCCGTTAAAAACGATAAATTAAATTCAGACGGAATGTTTGTGAGCGCAGCCGTTGAACAAGCCGCAAAAGCCGAAAACGTCAAAGTAATTGTGTTTGCTTTTGACTTAACAGGAAAAGCAGCAGCACCGCGACTTTCAGCAAAATTAAAAGCAGGTTTGGTGGCAGGTGCGGTTGATTATCCTACTGTAAACGGAAACGCTTTTGAAGTAAAGAAAAATGTGTTTTCGGGAAAAGCAACCGCTGTTTACAGCATTAATACCGATGTGAAAATTATTTCCTTGTTGCCAAATTCTTTCCCTGTAAAATTGGGCGAAAACAAAGCAACGGTTTCAGATTTTAATGTTGATTTATCTTCCATCGCTTCAAAAATTGTGGTGAAAGAAACAAAATCAACCGACGTTGGCGGCATGATACCATTGCCCGAAGCAGAATTGGTGGTGAGCGCAGGTCGCGGATTAAAAGCTCCTGAAAACTGGGGCATTGTGGAAGATTTGGCAAAAACCTTAGGTGCTACCACTGCCTGTTCGCGCCCCGTATCGGATATGCACTGGCGACCGCACCACGAACACGTTGGTCAAACAGGTATTGCCATTCGTCCGAACTTGTATATCGCTATCGGTATTTCGGGCGCAATTCAGCATTTGGCGGGCGTAAACGGAAGTAAAACTATTGTTGTAATTAATAACGATAAAGAAGCACCTTTCTTTAAATCGGCTGATTACGGCATTGTCGGCGATGCGTTTACCGTTGTTCCGAAACTCACGGAAGCACTCAAAAAATTCAAAGCCAATCAAAATTAACAGAGAAAATTTCCTTACATTAGATTTCGGTTAATGAAAAAGGTTCGGTTAGACATTGTCGGATTATCTTACAGCCAAACACAAAGCGGTGCTTATGCCTTAGTGTTGGGCGAAAGTTCAGGCTCACGGAGATTGCCCATTATTATCGGTGGTTTTGAGGCGCAAGCCATTGCCATTGAATTGGAAAAAATGAGTCCGAGCCGTCCGCTTACACACGACCTTTTTAAAACCTTTGCTTTAACGTTTCACATCAACGTTACCGAAGTGTTAATTTACAATTTGGTGGAAGGTATTTTTTACGCCAAATTAATTTGCCACGACGGCACACGCGATGTAGAAATTGATGCGCGGACAAGCGATGCGATTGCCCTTGCCGTGCGTTTTGGCTGCGACATTTACACTTACGAATTTATTTTAAAAAATGCAGGCATTGTGTTGGACGATGAAAGCGAAGCGGCAAAAGCCGTAGCAGACATTACCAAAGCCGCTAATCAAGAACCTGCCACCGAAACTTCCGGCGCAAGCGAATTAACCGAACTCAAATCTAAAAGCAGCGAAGAATTAAAAAATATGCTGCAAACGGCTTTAGACGAAGAAAAATACGAAACCGCTTCTAAGATTAGAGATGAATTAAATCAACGAAAGAAGTCGTAAAACACATTCACCTCATCAACATCATCACCCCTTTTCTCTCAAAACTCTCATTGCCGCAATTATCACTCTTTGCAGAGATGATGTAAAAATATGTTCCTGCCGCGCTGTCTTGTCCTTGCAGGTTTTTTCCGTTCCAAGCTATGTTGCCTGTTTGGCTTGTGAGTTCATACACCTTGTGTCCCCAACGGTCAAAAATAGTGGCGGTGATTTCAGAAAGGTTAGAGGTTTTCAGGAAAAAAATATCGTTTACGCCGTCGCCGTTTGGCGTAAACACGTTTGGAATTTCCAAACTTGCAGCAATATCAACGTTTATGCTGAGCGTGTCGCTGTCTTGGCAACTGCCCTTTGCCGTGAATAAAATTACCTGATATGTTCCCGAACGTTGGTACTCTGTTTTTATGGGTTCAGAAATTAGTGTTTGTGTTTTGCTTGTTCCGTTACCAAAACTCCACACCGATGTGATGCTTTGATTATTTATGCTTGATGTGGATTGGTTGTTGAACGTGATTGTTGTTGGTGCGCAGCCTCTTGTTTTATCTGCGCTGAACGTGCCTGTGAGTACGCCGCTGATTACTCTTACTGAATCTGTGCTTGCACAACCGTTTGAATTGTTGGTTGCCGTAATGGTGTATGTTCCCACTTCCATGGCTTTGAGTGTGGACGTGGTGTTTGTGCCTGCCACCACTAATTTATTGCCGCTGTGCCAAACATAAGAATAGGTTTGCTCCTCAGGACTTATACGCGCACTTACATTGGCAAAGTTTTCGCCGCAATCCAAAATGCCCGGTGAAGGTGTGATGATTGGATAAATTCTAAAATCGCCCATAGTAATGGTGGTGAAAGAATAACAGCCGTTGTTTTCATCGCGCACCGTC
>JAHBTI010000002.1 GCA_019638705.1 Bacteroidota bacterium | reverse complement strand
TCCGTTCTTTACATATTCTTTTGATTTACATTTTGGACAATTCATAGCTTTTTTTAAGCCACAAATTTATAAATCTATATTTAATTAGCAATACCTATTAGTAGTGGCTGCCACAGTAACTTTTACAAGCTGTTCTAACAGCGGACAAGAAGAAAAAATTAAGTTACTGCAAGCTGAATTGGACAAATACAAAGCTGACGAAGCGTTGACGGCACATCGCCTTTTAGTTTTTGATACCCTTGACTATGATTTTTACAGCAATCAAAAGTGGGACAAGTTTAACCACAGCCATGCAGACAACATTAGAGTGTATTATCCTGATGGCTCAATTACTGAAGGTTTGTTTCCGCAGCACATTGATATGCTCACACCTATGTTCGCTTTTGCGCCCGACACCAAAATTAAAGAGCATCCTATCGCATTTGGCAAAGGGGACTGGACTTGTGCAGTTGGAGTAATGGAGGGGACATTTACAGAGCCAATGCCTATTGGTAACGGTAAGTTCATTCCACCGACAGGAAAAAAATTTAAGTTAAGAATGACAACAATTGGACATTGGGGAGCAGACGGAAAAATGTTTGAAGAACATTTGTTTTGGGACAATCAATCTTTTATGAAGCAAATCGGTTTAACTAACTAATGTAATTATCAAGATGAATGAAAACTATGTTATTCCTTCACAGACACGAATAGGACATGTTCATTTAAAAGTAGCTGACCTCAATCGGGCACTTGAATTTTATCGTGACCTGTTAGGTTTTGAAGTAACCATGATGTATGGCAGCCAGGCGGCATTTATTTCTGCCGGTGGCTACCATCATCATATTGGTCTAAACACATGGCACAGTAAAGGTTCGCCACCTGCATCTAAAGACGGTGTAGGTTTATACCACACTGCAATTCTATACCCGACAAGAAAAGACCTTGCAATTATCTACGACCGTTTGCGTAGAGCATATTATCCGTTAACCGGAGCAAGCAACCACGGTGTGTCAGAGGCGTTATACCTTGACGACCCTGACGGAAATGGTGTTGAGTTGTATTGGGACAGACCTAAAGAACTTTGGCCGACAAATGACAAAGGTTCAATAGATATGTTTACGAAACCACTTGACATGGAAAATTTATTACAAGAACTTATTTAAAATAAATTAAAAACAAAGCAAATGAAAAATTCAGAAAATAAAGTAGTCATCATTACCGGAGCGGCAATGGGACTTGGTTTTGCGACAGCAAAAGAATTAGCTTCAAAAGGCACAAACCTTACTCTTGTTGACTACAACGACAAGAGTTTAGGCACAGCAAGGGCAGAACTCATCAAAGAGTTTCCTGATGTAAAAATCATCACCGTTGTGGCAGATGTTTCAAAAGAAGAAGCCGTTAAAAACTATGTTGATGAAACCGTAAAGGCGTTTGGTCGCATTGACGGACTTTACAACAATGCAGGCATTGAAGGAAAGCAGGCAAGCATCACCGAATATGATGTACCCGTTTTCAAAAAGGTGATTGACATCAACCTGATGGGTGTTTATTACGGTATGCGTTATGCAATTCCCGTAATGCAAAAACAAAAGTTTGGTCGCATTGTAAATGTTGCTTCGGTTGGCGGCATTCGTGGCGTGCTAAATCAAATGCCTTATGTTGCCAGCAAACATGCGGTTTCGGGTATGACAAAAAATGCTGCATTGGAATATGGCAGAGATGGAATTTTAACCAATGCCATTGCACCGGGAGCAATACTCACACCTATGGTTGCCGAAGCATTCAAACAGGTAAATCCATCTGACCCTAAAGCAGCAGAAACCGAATACGCCCAACGCAACCCGACAAAACGATTGGGACAGCCACATGAAGTAGCCAAATTGGTTGCATTCCTTTTAAGTGAGGACAACGGGTATATAAGTGGTCAGACTATTGCTATTGATGGTGGAGAATCGAATGTTTATGGTAACTCTTAAACAACTTCAGAATTAAAAATGAGCGAACAAAAAACTAATCAGCAAGAACCATTACGCATCCTTGTGTTTTCTGCCTCGTTAAGAAACGCTTCACTCAATACACAATTAGCAAAATTAGCGGCACGGGTAATTGAAAAAAATGGCGGCAAGGTGGACTATGCAAACATGAGCGATTTTGATTGCCCTTCCTTCAATCAGGATTTGGAGGTAGATAATTTTCATCCGGCAGGAGCGGAAGAATTTAAAAAACGCATTTTAGCCAATGATGCTTTTATTATTTCATCGCCCGAATACAATGGCTCAATACCCGGTTTGCTGAAAAACACTATTGATTGGGTTTCACGATTTCGTCCGCAACCGTTTAATGAAAAACATTGTATGCTGATGTCAGCTTCACCTTCAATGGGGGGAGCTAATCACGGGCTTTGGTCGTTGAGAATACCATTGGAGAAACTTGGTTCAAATATTTTTTCCTCTATGTTTTCATTGGCAACTGCACATAAGGCGTTCACACCCGAAGGAAAAATTGCAGATGAAACTTTGGCAAAACGGTTTGAAGACAACTTGATTGCTTTTATGAACATAGTGGAGGCATCAAAAAACTATCCCTGCATGAAGAAGGCATGGGTAGAGTTTTTGGGAGAGAAAACGGATGTAGCTACAGAAAGAGTGGAGTAGTTAATGCAAATTCATTAGTATGTCAAACATCAACCTGATAATAGAAGAAAGAGCAGCCGGCATAGGTAAGTTTTACTGAGCAAGTAAACGGATTATACAATGGAACATCAACATACATCACATGACCATTCGGCTCACAGTTCGCATGAACATTCTGGGCATGAAGGGCACGACAAACACGCAGGGCACAATGTTTCTGATTTTTGGAAACGATTTATCATTTGCTCAATAGTATCTATTCCTGTGCTTGCCCTGTCGCACATGATACAGCAATGGTTGGGATTTGAATTAGCTTTTGCAGGCGATAAATATGTATTAGCGGTTCTTTCCACTTTCATTTTCATTTATGGCGGTTATCCATTTCTAAAAGGACTGTATGATGAAGTAAAAGACAATGCCATAGGTATGATGACACTGATTGGTGTAGCCATTTCTGTTGCATGGGCATACAGTTTTGCCATCACTTTCGGTTTGCAGGGCATGGACTTTTATTGGGAAATGGCAACCCTTATAGACATCATGCTCATTGGGCATTACTTTGAAATGAAATCGGTAATGGGTGCTTCCCGTTCACTGGAATTATTAGTGAAAATGATGCCTTCAACGGCTCATCATTTGGTAAACGGACACATACACGATATGCCTGTGAGCCATTTGAAAATTGGCGACTTTGTATTGATAAAACCGGGCGAAAAAATTCCGGTTGATGGAATAGTTACGCAAGGTGAAAGCCATGTGGACGAAAGTATGCTCACAGGCGAAAGCAAGCCGGTGAAAAAAGAGAAAGACAGCAAAGTAATTGGCGGAGCAGTAAACAGCAATGGCTCACTCACAATACAAGTATCAAGCACAGGCAACGACAGCTACCTCAATAAAGTGGTGAAACTTGTTGAAGATGCACAAAAGGTAAAATCAAAAACCCAAAATTTTGCTGACAGAGCAGCAAAGGTTTTGACGTTTGTTGCCTTGGGAGGTGGTGTTATTACACTTGCAGTTTGGTTGATATTAGGTTTTCCCTTTGTGTTTGCATTGGAAAGAATGGTAACGGTGATGGTAATTTCCTGTCCTCACGCTTTGGGTTTAGCAGTGCCTTTGGTGGTAGCTATTTCAAACTTCTATCGCAGCACAAAAGGGTTTGCTTATCCGCAACCGAACTGCTTTTGAAAATGCACGACTGATTACAACTATCATTTTTGACAAGACAGGAACACTTACAAAAGGTTCGCACGAATTGCAAGAAGTAAAAGTGCTGAACAAAACTTTTGATGAAAGAGAATTGCTTCGGCTTGCATCTGGCATAGAACAACATTCGGAACATTATATCGCAACAGGCTTGATGCGAAAAGTCAAGGAATTGAACATTACTATTCCTAAAGCAGAAAAATTTAATTACATGCCCGGCATAGGATTGGAAGGAATAGTTGATGGAAAAGAAATAAAAGTTGTCGGACCGAATTATCTAAAAGAAGAAAACATCAGCGTAACTGGAGCAACAGATGATTTTACAGGAACAGTAGTTTATATTTTAGTGAATAATACTGTTGTTGGTTATTTCACTTTTTCTGACCAGATAAGAGAAAACTCTTTTGATGCAATTCAAATTCTTAAACAAGCAGGAATTAAAAACTTATTGCTCACAGGCGACAATGAAAAAGTAGCAAAGAAGGTAAGTGATGAATTGAAAATGGACGGCTATTTAGCCAATGTATTACCGCATGACAAATTAGAAAAAGTAAAAGAACTTCAGCAGAAAGGTGAATATATTGCCATGACAGGCGATGGCGTAAATGATGCACCTGCCCTTGCACAGGCAGATGTAGGAATAGCTGTTGGTTCGGGAACAGATGTGGCAGCAGAAACAGCAGATATTATTTTAGTGAACTCCGACCCCAAAGACATTGCCAACCTGATTTTGTTTGGCAAGGCAACATACAATAAAATGATACAAAATCTTTGGTGGGCTGCCGGCTACAACATTCTTGCAATTCCGTTGGCAGCAGGAGTGTTGTATAATTGGGATATCGTGCTAAGTCCGGCGGTGGGTGCAGTTTTGATGAGTTTAAGCACTATTGTAGTTGCCATAAATGCAAAACTTTTAAAAGCATAATGAAACAAATTCAAGCCAAATAGAAATTCAAATTTATTTTTCTCCCACCCTTCGGTGTTTTATTTTTTTTGCCAACGCATAGTACGTAATTGAACATTCACTGCTTCTAATCTCCTTTTATCCCCCACGCATTTGCGGCTTACACCCTTCAGCGCGTTTGGTATTTAAGAGCAATTTCTTTTATAACATTTGGAATGAACAACTTTAACATTAAAAATATGGCTCAGCAAAAAATATGTTTTGTTTTGTTAGGATAACTAACTATATTTGCGGCGGCAATGTTGCCGCAAAACAATTTTAATAACTATACAACATGACAAAATCAGTTTTTTACCACGCAGGCTGTCCTGTTTGCGTAAGCGCAGAACACGACATCATTAACCTCATTGGTGCAAACAATGTGGAAATAGTTCACATTGGCGAAGTGCGAAACCGAATTGGCGAAGCAGAAAAAGCAGGTGTAAAATCTGTTCCTGCTTTGGTTACACCAAACGGAAATGTGCTGCACATCAACTTTGGCGCGTCTATGGCAGATGTAAAAGGTTAAAAAAATTGCCCTGCATTGTTAGGATTACTAACTTTGCGGGGCATTATTTCTAAAAAAACGCTTTAACAAACAATGAGGCTAATTAATTTAATAATAGTGCTGTTTTTCGTTTTGACGGCAACTGCACAAACTAACAAATCAAAAACTATGCAAGTAGCAGTTTGGGACACCTATGTAACAAAAAAAGACGGCAGCATAATGCACTTTGACATTATTGCCCCCACAGAAGTAAAAGACACCGCCCTTATTTACCGATACGGCAAAGAATACTTAAAAAGCAAAAGGCAGGAAGGGCAACCGCTGTCCTCAAAAGAATGCAGGTTTTGCCATGCGAGAAACATACAACCTCAATGGGAAGCAGACATCAGAAAAAAAGGATATTTTATTCTTGAAATGGAAAATTGCGACTGATGCCGCATAAAATTCAAACTGTATGAGTAAATCAGACTTTAACTTAAACCACCAAAACCAAAGTACCGAAAGCAAAATTGTAGCTTCGCTTGAACGGATTGCACAGGCTTTCCGTGTGCTGCTTTGGCAGGAAAGCAAAGAGCATTCACTTACGCCAATTCAGGTTCAGGTTTTGATTTTTCTGAAATTTCACAGCGAAGAAAAAAGAAAAGTAAGCTATTTGGCAGACGAGTTTAACATGACAAAAGCCACCATCAGCGACACGGTGAAAACATTGGAACAAAAACAACTGATAAGCAAAGGACACGAACCGCACGACACACGAAGCTACATCATTCACCTCACAAAAAAGGGCAAAGATATTGCCGATAAAACCTCGTTTTTTACCAAAGAAATTCGCTCACCCATTGATAAATTACATCAGGACGATAAAGAAAACTTATTATTGAGTTTGCTCAATATCATTCGGCACTTAAACAAGTCGGAAGTGATTACTATTCAAAGAATGTGTATGTCGTGCCTGCACTACCAATCATCAGACAAGGGGCAAAAACATTTCTGCAAATTGCTTAATCAGCCCCTCCATACTGCCGATTTGCGAATTGATTGCCCGGAACACGAACTGAACGCATAACGGCGCAAAAAATTCAATCCATTTTTTACAAAAAAATTCCATAATATTGCCTTAATTCTTCTATGTGGGAGAAAGCCCTATTTGTTTAACCATAAAATTTTTAAGAAAATGAAAAAAGAAAAACTTATCCAAATAAAAAACACTTTTATTAAAGTGTTAGTTTACTGTGTAGTCCTTTCGGGATTAGCGTTAAACAGCAGTTGCAAACGAAAAGGCTGCACAGACACAAAGGCTTGCAATTACGACAGCAAAGCAAAAAAAGATGACGGTTCGTGCGATTATTCGTGCAATAACAACAATAACAACCCTCCTCCGGGCTGCACGGTTGTGAAAATAACCGAAAACATCTCCTCCATTACCGAATGGACGGAGGGCAAAATATATGTGATTGAAACCAACTTAACCATCACATCTATATTAACCATTAAGCCGGGGGTTATTGTAAAAATTGCGAAAAACAAAGCTATCATCGTACAGGGCAGCAACGGAAAAATTATTGCCAACGGCACTGCCGACAAACACATTGTGTTTACCTCCGTTTCCGATGACAGCTATTGCGGCGACACCAACGCAGACGGCACGCTCACTACTCCGCAAAGAGGCGACTGGGCTAATATTGACCTCAGAAGCAGCGGAACGGTTCTAAAATATTGCGACATTTTTTACGCAGGAGGATATACTACTTATTCAAGTGCCATAGCTTTAGACGTGGGTTCTTCCCAAACCACCATAGACCACTGCACCATTGCGCATACACGGCTAAATGATTATGCTTCCGCAGCCGCTTTTTGGGGTTGGCAATATACCAAACCCGGAGAAACCGTTTTTACCAACAACATTATGTATGACAACGACCGCCCCATGATTGTTCACTACAACTATACGGTTGACGAGAGCAACATTTTCCATAACCCTGCTAATTCAAGCCAAACCAACAAACGCAACGGTATATTTTTGTTGGGCACAGGCGGATTTCAAGGGGTGGTAACTCTTGGTGTAACCGAAGTGCCATATATAATAAGTGATTGGGTACAGGTAAACTCAACCGAAAAAGCACTTATAGTGAAAGATAACGTAATCGTGAAATTTGGCGGTGTGAGCGGACAAATTTCGGTAACTAACAGTGGCACGTTTACCTACGGCACTAACAGCATTTTTACATCTATTAAAGATGATACGCGTGGCGGTGATACGAACGGCGATGGCAACGCAACTGCTCCTGCCAACAATGACTGGGAAGGTATTTGTATTCAAACTCCGGGGCAAGGGGGTTGCAATTGGTTACAACAAAACGTGTTCTACTCTAAACACTAATTTCAATTTAATCAGTAATAAAAAAACCTCGCAAAAAATGCGAGGTTTTTTTTATTACCGCGTGTTGTTTGTTTGAATTGAATGTTTTACATTTGGCATAGTTTCATTGATTGGGAACAATTATTATTTCATGATAATTAGGTTTTTAAAAGTTAGTTTCCAATTATGGTTTGCCCCCTTTGCTTAATTGTAAAGGGGGTTTTTGTTTTACTTAATTTTTTCAGACAGTTTATCTAATACCGCTCAAACAAAACCCCCACGCATTTTTTGCGTGGGGGTTTTAAAAAATACTTCTTTAAAAATTACTCCTCGTCTTTATCCAAAGCATCTTCAATTTTACTCATTTTGTCTTTGGTAAATTTGCCGCTTTGTGTTTCGGTAATTTTTCCTGTTTTATCCACTACATAAATGTATGGTATTTTGCTGTCGGTAATTTTCATTTCTTTTTGCACGGCGCGCATATCGCTGCGTTCGGTATCCATAATGTATTTCCAAAATTCTTTTTCCGTGCCTGCTTTAAATTCGTCTGATATTTTTTTAAAGCCGCTAATCATGGGCACAAACACAAAGTTTACATCATAGCTTTGCGAAACATCAAACGTGGCTTTGCTGCCTGCCGATGTGTTTACAAAATTATTGTACAATGGATTTAACCATGTTTTTAGTTCATCTTCGGCAGCTCTGCTGTAAACTATGGCAATTACCGATGATTTTCCGTTTTTAATGGGCAGAGAAATTTCTTTGCCTTCTAAGGTTGTTCCGTTAATGTTCGGAAGTGTTTGCGACTGTACTTTTACCGAAAAAAGCAGTGCCGAGAGTAAAATTACTTGTTTCATTTTTATTTTGATTTTTGAATGTTTGGCTGTAAATGTATGTTTTTTAGTTAAAAGTTGATAGAGATTAGTTATTAGCCGCCTATTCCCTAATAACTAACTCCTATTAACTAACCAATAATATCAATTTTTTCAATTCTTTCCTGATGTCTTCCGCCTTCAAATTTTTCTGATAAAAAAGCATCAATACTTTTGTGGGCTTCTTCCACAGAAATAAACCTTGCCGGAAGTGCCAGAATATTAGCATTATTGTGTTGTCGGGCTAAGGCAGCAATTGCGGCATTCCAAGCCAAAGCGGCTCTAATGCCTTTGTGGCGGTTTGCCGAAATGCTTATGCCAATGCCACTACCACAGAGAACAATACCAAAATCTGCTTCTTTATTAACTACGGCATTTGCTACGGCATGACCAAAATCGGGATAATCTGCCCTTTCCTCAGAATACGTTCCTTTATCAATCACCGAAAGGTGTTTTGATTTTAAATACTCAATCAATTTCTGTTTCATTTCAAAACCCGCGTGGTCAGACCCTATGGCAATTTGCATATTTCAATAATTATAATGTTCAAAAATAACTAATCAACGTTAATTAACACTCATAAAATAACTAACTGAAAATGAACCTGCGGAAACCTCAAGAAATAAACAGTTTTTATGTTGATTAATTTAATTTGTGTTGATATTAAAACACAAAAATATACCCTTAATATTAAAAATGCCTTCGTTGTAAATTAAAACCACATTTCCTAAAGAAACTTTTAATTTATAATCAGAATTTATAAGCCTGTTTTCTGTTTTGTCCACATTAAAAATATGCATTATTTTATTAAGACTGATAACTACTAACTATTGTTAAGAGTTATTATGTATTACTTTATCAGGTATTTAAAAAATTACATTTGTTTATTATCTGTTAATTAACTTTGATAAACCAATTATACAATACTTAAACAAAAAACTAACCAACAAAACTAACACCCTATATAACTTAATACATAATTAAATTTTTAAAAAAGAAATTATATATAGTATGTATGTCCGCTTAACTGATTTCAATTTTTTCTTTTCCTGTTATCAAGTTACTTTTGAATTTTATTGGTTACATTTAATTTCGCTTAGAGCATGAAAAGCAGTTTACATACATTTTTTTTAATTTTTGGTTTTATTTTTTTATCGGGCTTTTTACAGGCTCAAAAAACAGCCCAAACGCCGAGTAATAATCCAAACGGTTACAATAAATTTTATTACGAAAACGGTAAACTTAGCAGCGAAGGTATGATGAAAAACGGAAAACCTGACGGCTACTGGAAAAATTATTATAAAAACGGACATCTTAAAATTGAGGGAAACCGCAAAAATTTTCAGTTGGACAGTATTTGGAAATTTTACGATGAAAAAGGCAGATTAAGCAAAACCATAAACTATACTGAAGGGAAAAAGAACGGCGAAACGGTTATTTACGATACGGCTCAAAAAGTTATGTCTGTTGAAACCTACTCAAACGATGTGAGAGAAGGTATTTCAAAAACATTTTATAAAGACGGTGCAAGAAAAACAGAAACCATTTACAACAACGGAAAAAAAGAAGGCTATGCTTATGAATTTGCACAGGATTCTTTAATTACAGGGCTTTCAAACTACAAAGGCGGTGTTTTGCAGAGTTATGAAAAATTTAATCAGCGCGATGAGCAAAATAAAAAACAAGGTATTTGGAAAGAATTTCAGAAAGACAACATCACCATAAAAAAAGAAATGAAATACAACAGCGACTCGTTGGACGGTTATGTGAAAGAATATGATGCTAAAGGAAATTTATTGGTAACAAAAAAATTCAACAACGGAAAACAAATTTTAAAAGCACCTGAAATAGCCAATGTGGAAGTATTTAGAGATATATACGAAGACGGAACATTAAAATACGAAGGTGTTTATTTAGACGGAACACCCATTGGCTCACATTACAAATACATTCAAAAAATGCGCTGCGATAGTTCGTTGTTTTTAAAAGACGACAGCACGGCAAAACGCATAGAAGATTTTGTTTACATAAAACGTTTGGTTTGCCGCAATGTGCCCATGCCCGACAGTTGCATAGAATATTTTGACGGAACAGTGGTGGCGCGTGGTGCGGTGGACAGTGTAAGAAACAGAATAGGAATATGGGAAGAGTTTCATAACACAGGCGAATTTAAAGGCAAAGGAATATACAGAGAGGGAAACAGAACAGGGGAGTGGCAGTTTTTTTATTCTTCGGGGCAGTTGGAGCAAAAAGGCAAATACGATAAAAAAGGCAAAGCACAGGGTGTTTGGGAATGGTATTACGAAAGCGGACAACTGATGCGGCAGGAAAATTACCTGAACGGTAAACGCGACGGTGAAATAACAGATTACGCCGAAGACGGAAAAGTGGAAATGAAAGGATATTATGTGGACGGAAAAAGAGAGGGCTTGTGGACGTATGAAACACCCGGTTATTTGGAAATAGGAAAATTTACAAACGATGAACGCGACAGCTTATGGAAAAGCTATTATATGCCGCAAAAAACAAAATATTACGAGGGTGCTTTTGAAGCCGGTGAAGCCATTGGTGTGCACACGGCTTACCACAGCAACGGAAAAAAGAAAATGACAGGAAATTATGTAGGAGGAATGAAAGACGGTGACTGGAAATATTTTGACGAGGAAGAATTTTTGTACTTAACCATAACGTATAAAACCGACATTGAAATAAAATGGCAGGGACAAAAAATAACACCTACTTACGAAGAAAGTTTAAGAACCTACAACATCAATATAAAATTAGATAACAACCGTACACAAACAATCAAAAAATAGATTGTTTTAATTATGGCAGCTTCAAAAAAAATACAAACGGTAGATGAACAAACGTTAGACGCCATTCCTGTGCCGGTGATACTGTTTGACGAGAAAAAAATATATTTCGCAAACAAAGAAGCCATTAAATTTTTTTCCATTCCCAAAAATGCTTTAAACGAACTGTTGGAAAAAGGAAGTTTTTTGCAAATGCTTGACGATAAAAAAACAGCACGCATTCAAAAATCCGTTAAAGTAATACTGGGCGGAAAAACAATCTATAATTCCAATTTAGAGCTTAAAACATACAGAGGAAAAACCGTTTTAATAGAGTCTAACGCCACCGCAGTTTATTTTAAAAATAAAAAAGTGGTAATGTCTGTTTTATATGAAGTAACCGAGCGCGCCACCAAAGAGAAAGAAACAGAAAACACCCTGCTTCAAAAAACCGCGCAAATGCGTTCTATTTTTGAAAGCTCGCCTCACCTTATATGGACGGTAAACAAAAAATATCAAATCACCTCGTTCAATCAAAACTTTTACAACACAGTTATGTCTTTGCGAGGCGTAAACTTAACCATTGGTTGTAAAATAGACGAACACATAACAGAAAGAAGACAGGAATACATTGATTTTTGGTATAAAAAATACGATGAAGCGTTTAAAGGAAACAAGGTAGAATTTGAAAAAGAAGACGAAAACAGTAAAAATGCGGTTTACAGAAAAGTTTTTGTAAGCCCTATTTTTAACAGCCAAGATAAAATTGTAGAGATAAGCTGCATTGCGCACGACATTACCGAATCAAAAATATACGAACACAAACTGCTGAACCAGTCGGCTAAAATTACTGCCATTTTTGACAGCAGCAGCCATTATATGTGGACAATAAGCAGAAACAAACAATTATCGTCTTTCAACAAAAAGTTTTTTGATTTAATTATAGCCATGTTTAACATAAAACCCTACATAGGCTTAAAAACGCATGAATACCTTAAAACAAAAAGCTACTGGGAGGTGTTTGATTTAAGCTATCAAATGGTGTTTAAAGGAAAATCAATAAACTTTGAAATAGAGGGCGAAGACATACACAACAACAAAATATTTTTAGAAATTTTTTTAAACCCCATTTACGAAAACAACAACGTGGTGGAAGTAAGTGCCATTGCACACAACGTTACCGAAAAAAAACTGGCACTGCGCCGCATAGAAAGTTCGCTGAAAGAAAAAGAAGTGTTGCTTAAAGAAGTGCATCACCGCGTAAAAAACAATTTGCAGGTAATAAGCAGCATTTTAAATCTGCAATCGTCTTACGTTACCGATGAAAACACGCGCGCCATTTTAAGAGAAAGCCAAAACCGCATAAAAACAATGGCATACATTCACGAAAGTTTGTATCAGGATAAATCGTTTATTTCGGTAAACTTTTCGCAGTATTTAAAAACACTTGTAAACAATGTGGTTCAGTCTTATTCCTCTTCCGAAGAAAAAATAAAAGTGGAAATAAACGCCGAACAAATTATGCTGTCGCTGGATAACTCTATTCCCGCAGGCTTAATTGTAAACGAGCTTGTTACCAATGCCATAAAACACGCCTTTTCGGGCAGCCGAACAGGAACGGTTTCCCTTAACCTGAAACACGAGAACAACCGTGTGTTTATAGAACTTAAAGATAACGGCTCGGGCTTTGCCGACGGTATAGATTTTAAAAACAGCAACACGCTGGGCTTGCAGCTTGTAAACACGCTCGTAGAACAACTGGACGGCGACATTGAATTTGAAACCCGAAAAGATAAAGGAACTCGGGTTTTGATAACATTTAAAATCTGATTATTATTACCACGAAAAAAAAATTTTAAAAAAAATGGAAAAGCTGAACATATTTATTGTAGAAGACGAGAGTATTGTTTCCAAAGACATTCAAAACAGCTTGATTAAGCTGGGGTATTCTGTTGTTGGCGTAGCCAACAACGGAATAGAAGCTATTGACAAAATTACTGCCTTAGCACCCGATTTGGTGCTCATGGATATTATGATTAAAGGTACTATGACAGGCATAGAGGTGAGCGAGAAACTGAAAGGTAAAATTAATGTGCCGGTTGTGTTTCTTACCGCCTATGCCGACCAAGACACATTGGAAAAAGCAAAAATAACCGAACCTTACGGCTATATTTTAAAACCATTTAAAGAAGTAGAACTGCACACCGCCATAGAAATGGCAGTTTATAAACACCGCCGCGATGCCGAACTGCAAAAAGAGCGCGACTTTTTATATTCGCTGGTGGAGGGAGGAAAAGACGATAAAGAAAAAACAAACGGCATTTTATTTGTAAAGTCAAACAGCAAATTGGTAAAAGTGCTTTTAGAAGACATTTATTATGTAGAAGCCCTGAAAGACTATGTGATTATTAACACGCAAAACACGCGCTACGTTGTGCACAGCACCATGAAAGACATTGAAAAAAAACTCGGTTCTTCAGAATTTGCGCGCGTTCACCGTTCGTTTATTGCGCGCTTAGATAAAATTCAAAGCATAGATACTCAAAATGTTATTTTGGAACACGAGAAAAAAACAATTCCTATTGGTGGTTCGTACCGCGAAGAACTGATGAGAAAACTCAATATGCTGTAAAAACACAAAATCTCTTTAATTTTATTGCTGATGAAAAAACAGACAGTCCTTTTTATTTTTCTTTTGGCAAATTGCCTGAGCGTTTTTGCGCAAGAGCAAGAAGAGCATGACCCCGAAGAAAAACCGTCTTCCAAAAAAGCCAAATTTTTAACGGGTTTGTATGTCGGTTCGTATTTTGCCAACAAATACACCGCAAGTATGTACGATGGTTACGGCTTTGATATAGACGGAAACCGAAATTCTTATCCCAACAGTTTAATGTATCAAAAAATTAAAATGGAATACGGCGGCGGTTTCGGTTTCCGCGACCAAGTTGCCGAGGCGCTTGGCGTTGACCCGGGGCAATGGAATTTTGACGAAAGCGATATGCCGGTAAATATGCGCTACACACCTGCTATTTCGGTTGGCGTAAATTTTAAATTTCCTGTTAATCCGACAAGTTTTTTTCTGCTTAATGTAAACGGCGTAAAACTTAATGCAGAGGGCGTGTTTACCATAACTAAAATAAGACCGCAAAATCCAAACCCTGCCGTTAATCCAAACCTTGTTAATATGCCCATAAGAGGCTCTGAACAGCGTTTAATGTTTCAGTTGGCATTTCAGCGTTTGTTTGGCGAAGACGAGAAAATAAATTTTCTTTTTGAGTGCGGTTTAATGGGAACATTAAGCAAGTTTGATAAAAACACCATTTACATAAACACACTTGTCATTGACCTTGTGCAGTATAACAATCAATCTTACAACACTTTTTTACCCATGAAACGCCCCTTAGGTTTTGGCATTGGTGCGTATGCAGGCGCAGGTTTAAATATTGACATGAGCGAAAAATTTATTGCCCAAATAGTTTACACGCCCTCTTTTGAAAAAGTAAATATGGGCGTAAGCCCAACCTTAAAATGGCAAAACAGCGTAGGGCTGAGGTTTTATTATAAAATGTAAAGCCCCCTTTGGGGCTTTGGAACTTGCTACAATTAATAGCAAGCATTTCGCTCATTAAGACATAACTTTGTCTTATGTCATCAACAACAGCCAAAACAAAAACAACATTCTTTTGCCAAAACTGCGGCACGCAATCCGCCAAATGGGTGGGGCGTTGCACAAGCTGCGGCGAGTGGAACACTTATGTAGAAGAAATTTTGCACAAGGAAACTAAAAACTCGCGCCTGCAAATTTTTTCGTCAAACAAAAATCCTAAAAATCAAAGCAACAAACCTGTGTTACTGCAAGATGTGGGTTTGCAAAATTTTCCGCGTATTGCCGTGCCGGGCAAAGAATTAGCAAGGGTTTTGGGCGGCGGCATTGTACCCGGAAGTTTGGTATTATTTGGCGGTGAACCGGGAATTGGTAAATCAACCCTCATGTTGCAGCTCGCGTTACGCTTAAAAAATTTAAAAGTGCTGTATGTAAGCGGCGAAGAAAGCGAACAACAAATAAAAATGCGCGCCGAACGCATTGGCGTTACCACTGACACCTGTTTTATTTTACAGGAAACCAACACGCAAAATATTTTTCAGCAGATTACAGAAATAGAACCGCAATTGGTGGTGATAGATTCCATTCAAACATTGCACACAAGTTATGTGGACAGCAGCCCGGGAAGCGTGAGCCAAGTGCGTGAGTGCGCCGCCGAATTTTTGCGTTTTGCCAAAGAAACCAATACACCCGTGTTTATGATAGGGCACATTACCAAAGAGGGGAGTTTGGCAGGACCAAAAGTATTGGAACACATGGTGGATACCGTGTTGCAATTTGAGGGCGACAGAAATCATATTTACCGATTATTGCGTGCCACCAAAAACCGCTTTGGTAACACCAACGAAATGGGCATTTACGAAATGCAGGGCGAGGGTTTGAAAGAAGTGATTAATCCGTCTGAAATTTTAATTACCAACCGCGAAAATGCCACAAGCGGCGTAAGCATTGCCGCAACTATGGAAGGCAACAGACCCATGTTGATTGAAACGCAAGCACTCGTAAGCAGCGCGGCGTATGGCACACCACAACGCTCCTCAACAGGATTTGATTTGCGAAGATTATCCATGTTGCTTGCCGTGTTGGAAAAACGCTGCGGTTTCCGTTTAGAAATAAAAGATGTGTTTATTAACATTGCGGGCGGCATTCGCGTGGAAGACCCCGGAATTGATTTGGCGTTGGTGTGCGCCATTTTAAGCAGCAGCGAAGATTTGCCCATTCCTCAAACCGTTTGCTTTGCTGCTGAGGTGGGATTGACAGGAGAAATTCGCCCTGTAAACAGAATAGAACAACGCATTTTTGAAGCGGAAAAGTTAGGTTTTGAAAAAATATTTGTGTCTTCTTTCAATTTAAAAGGATTGAACATTAAAAACTTTAAAATAGAAATTGTGTCGGTGTCTAAAATTGAAGAAGTGTTTGGCAATTTGTTCGGGTAAAGATTTTCAAAAAAGTAAAGGATTGAAATTGCAGTTGGTGGAATTGTGATTGTAGCTTTGCAAATGTTTCGGAAGGGTTCAAAAATCTAATCTTTCACTTTTTTCTTTCCATGAAACAAGTATTTAGTGCCTTGTTCTGGGTCATAGTCAATGCGAAGATTATTGCCATAAAATTCTGAGTAAGTGATTTCATTATTAGATGGATTGTAGTAATTCATCGTTATTTTTTGTCCGTTGTCATATTTTCCCACCCTATATTTTCCACTTTCTGAAAAACAAGTAACTATGCCGTGAAGAACCGCTCTATCAACAAAACACTGCTTTGTTATAAATCTCGGCAACCATTTAGACCTGCTTATTTTTGTAGTATCAGGATAAAGATAAGCTTGTCCTTCTTCTTTCAGAATCGAATCTGAATATATCCTATAATTAGCGAGTATTTTATCAGAATACGTTTGCAATGTATCTATATCAATTCGTCTTGATTGAGCTTCACTTTTAAAAACTATAATCAATAGTAAGAGAGCGACAAATATTCTCACTGCGTTTTTCATATTACAAATATAATTCCATTCATAATCCCTCATTCATAACCCCCTCATACTCCCCTTCATCAATCTCCACCGCCATTTCCTCATAATTAAAAACCAAATCGCGCACAAAGCTCATTTCAGGAAACAATTTTGCTTCGGTTTGAGAAATGATTTTTTTTGTACCCACTATTTGTATTTGCTCAAAAAGTTTTGGGTTTATAATTTTAAAATAACTCTTGTTATTTTTATACTTGCGGTAAACGGGAAACTGTATATCTTCAATGTTCATAATGGCGCAGCCTTTTTTAAAATCAATAGCAAATTACGTTTTTCAAAACTACAAAGATAAAATTGAAAATCTTTGCATTGTGTTGCCCAACAAACGCGGTGCATTGTTTTTAAAAAATTATTTGGCGCAAAGTTTTCAAAAAACAATTTGGTTGCCAACAATTATAAGTGCCGAAGAATTGGTTGCCGAACTCAGCGAGCTAAAAACTTTGGAAGAAATTGATTTGATTTGCCATTTGTACGAAAGCTACAAAGCTTGCTACGGCGCAAAAGCAGAGCCTTTTGACAGCTTCGCCAAATGGGGGCAATTAATTTTGCAAGACTTTAACGAGATAGACCGCTACCTTGCCAGTTCGGAGCAACTTTACGAAAACCTCAAAAACATTAAGGAAATTGAAAACTGGAGTTTGGGTGCGGAAACATTGAGTGAATACCAAACAAACTATTTGCAGTTTATGAACAGCTTGGGCGCAATCTACAAGCACTTTTCGGCGTTTTTAATTGCGAATAATTGGGCGTATCAGGGTTTGGCATACAGAGAAGCGGTGAAAAAATTGCAGACAAGCGCGTACCCAAATCAATTTCATAAACTATTGTTTTGCGGATTTAATGCGTTGAATGCGGCTGAATTAAAAATTTTCAATCATTTCCATACGAGCGGAAAAGCAGAATTACTGTGGGACGCAGACGATTATTATTTGCACGACAAAAATCAGGAAGCGGGTTTGTTTCTGCGACAAAACTTTGAATTGTTTAAACAACGTGAACCTTTGTTTATTGAACACAATTTTAAGCAAGCGAAAGAAATTAAAATCGTTTCCGTGCCAAAACAAATCGGTCAAGCGCAAGTAGTAAAACAAACTTTGCAAAAACTGATTGACCAAAATATTCCGTTGGATAAAGTGGCTGTTGTGTTGGCAAACGAAAAGCTGTTAGCTCCTGTGCTTCACCAGTTGCCAAGCGGCGTGCAGCATGTTAATATCACCATGGAATATCCGTTGAAATACACGGCAACATACGGATGGATAGATTTGCTTTTGCAAATTCAATACAACTTTTCAAAGCAACAAAAAACAAAAACTATTTATCACAAAGATTTTGTCGGTTTATTGCGGCAACCTTTGTTTCAAAATTATTTGCGGGCAAAAAATATAAAAACAAATCCGCAAAAAATTATTCGCGAAGTGGCGAAACGTAATGTGAGTTTTATTTCTTCCAAACATTTACAAGCATGGTTTGAAGATGATTTTTCTTCAATTCAAAATTTATTGCAACCTGCGGCAAACACACAAACACTTTGCACTTTGTTTATTGAATTGTTGCAAACATTGATTGATTTTTTCTTCCAACAAAAACACAGCAACCAAGTGAATTTGGAGTTGGAATATTTGCAAATCATTCTTAAAAATTTTAACCGTTTGAGCGAAATTTTGTCGCGCTACCCACATTTCAACGATATTCAATCGTTTAGACAATTGTATATGCAAGTAGTAGGCAATGCTTCCGCGCCCTTTATCGGCGAGCCTTTGCAAGGTTTACAAATTATGGGTGTGTTGGAAACACGCACTTTGGATTTTGAACATGTGATTTTGGTGAACGTAAATGAAAGTGTGTTGCCTTCGGGGAAAACAATTAATTCGTTTATCCCAAATGATTTGAAACGCGCCTTTGGTTTGCCTTTGTATTTGGAAAAAGATGCCATTTATGCCTATCACTTTTACCGTTTGTTGCAACGCGCCGCAGACATTACCATTACTTACGACAGCGAAACCGATACATTGGGCAAAGGCGAAAAAAGCCGTTTTGTTACGCAGTTGCAGTTGGAAATGGTGCAATACAATTCCGACATAAAAATTACCGAAGAAGTTGCGGCTTACACTTCTTTTCCAGAAACAACAGAAAACAAAATTTGCATTCACAAAAACGAAAATGTGTTGAAAAACATTTTGGAAAAATCTTTGAGTGATGAGGAATACAAAGGTTTGTCACCTTCGGCTTTGGCAACGTTTAAAGAGTGTGGCTTAAAATTTTATTTTCGTTATGGCGCACAATTAAAGGAAACCGAAGAAGTGGAAGAAAGTGCGGAAGCAAATACATTTGGTTCTATTTTACACGAAAGTTTGGAAACGCTTTATAAAAATTTTGTTGAGAAAGTAATTTCTTACGATGAACTACACGCGCAAGAAAAAGAAATTGAAAACGTGGTGAATGAAAAATTTGCTTCGTATTTCGGCGGGCAATCACCAACAGGAAAAAGTCTTTTGCAACAGGAAGTAATAAAAGTATATGTAAAAAAATTGCTGCAAAACGATTTACGTTTTATTTCTGCATTAAAAGAAAAAAATCAAGTGCTTACTTTAAATGCTTTGGAACAGGAATTTTCAGCACCTCTGCAAATCAACATTGGTGGGCAACCTAAAACTGTTTACATAAAAGGAAAGATGGACAGAATTGATACGTTTGGCGGAATTGTGCGCGTGATTGATTACAAATCTTCGGTAAAACAAAGCGACAAATTTTATTTTGAAACGTTTGAAGATGTGTTTACCGACAAAAATTACAACAAACAATCTCAATTACTCATTTATGCTTGGCTGTTGTATAAAAATAATGTGCGCGAAGCCGAAAAATTGCAGCCTTGCATTATTCCGTTTAAAGTGTTTAACGAAGAACCCAAATACATTTTAAGTAAAGACAAAAAACCTTTTCAATTTACCAAAGAATTTTTAAACGATTTTGAAAATGAATTAAGGCGTTTTGTAGAAACAATTTTTGATGCCTCGCAATCCTTTGAACAAAGTGAAGATAAAGATGTTCATCAATATTGTGCGTATAAGAGCATTTGTAATTTGTAGGTTTGTTGGCGTTATCTCTCAGAATAATCTTTAGGCTCTTTATAAGCGTGAATAACAGCCAAAACAATAATTTGCTTTTCTACATCATCAACTAAGTAATGAATGTGATAAGGGAATTATCTTAAAAGTAAAGTTCTTACATTTTTGTACTTTATTTGAAAACCAAGCGGAGTGCGGGATATATACGTTTTTGCTTCACGCAAACGAAACAAAAATTGCTTGGCAAGTTGAGGACTTATGTCTTTGTAATGTTTAGTAGCCTTAGTAATGTCAGCCTTTACGGCAGCTCTGTTTACAAAAGAATAACTCATAGACTTTTTTCTATATCGTCAAGCATTTTGTCAAAGTCAGTTACATCGTTGGCATTTTTGTAGTAGTCGTTCAAACGTTCGTCAATAATTTGTTTTTGCCATTGAGCTAACTCCATAACATTTTCCGCTTCTTCTTTCTGCAAATCGGCATACTTTGTTTTAAGCGTTTGCCATTCTTCAATGGGAATAAAAACACCTGTGGTGTTGCCTCTGTTATCGTGTATAAATTGTAGTGTCATTTTTTAATTTGTATAATACAAAAATAACCCTTTTTTCTCACTTTGTTTTTATGTGGTTTTACCTTTTGTTTTCGTAATTTCACCCACACAAAAAATGTCATCAACCTCGCCACGCATAGCAATCATTGGCAGCGGAAGCTGGGCTACCGCTTTAGCCAAATTGTTCCTCAATAACACGGGCACAATCAATTGGTTTATTCGCAAAGAAGACGATATTGCTTACTTTAAAGAATACAAAAACAATCCGCGTTATTTAAGTTCGGTGGAATTTGATACGGATAATATTAATTTTTTCTCTTCGCTGCGCGATTGCATAAAAAATTCAGATTACCTTATACTTGCCGTTCCCTCTGCGTTTTTGCACGACAGTTTTTCAGGAATTACGCCCGAAGATTTAAACCAAAAAATTATTTTTTCTGCCATAAAAGGCATAGTGCCGCAACACAATTTAATTGTGGGCGAATACCTCAACAAAATTTACAATGTGCCTTTGGAAAATATTGGCGTGATTACGGGACCCTGCCACGCCGAAGAAGTGGCTTTGGAAAAATTAAGCTACTTAACCATTGCTTCGGTAAATACCAATCATGCACAAACCGTCGGGCATTTATTGAACTACCGCTATTTGCGCACAACCGTAAGCGACGATATTTACGGCACGGAATATTCTGCGGTGCTGAAAAACGTAATTGCCGTGGCGGGCGGCATTTGCCATGGTTTGGGTTATGGCGATAATTTTTTGGCGGTGTTAGTGAGCAACGCCATTCAGGAAATAAAACGTTTTGTGGACGCGGTTCACCCGATTAATCGTGATATAAACGCTTCTGCATATCTCGGCGATTTGTTGGTAACAGCGTATTCGCAGTTCAGCCGAAACCGTATGTTTGGAACGATGTTAGGTAAGGGTTACAGCGTAAAACAAGCGCAGGTAGAAATGAACATGATTGCCGAAGGGTATTACGCGGTAAAATGCGTTTACGAAATCAATAAAAAATTTAATATTGAAATGCCTATTACCAACGCGGCTTACAACATCATCTATCAAAACAAAAGCGTGCGCAAAGAAATTATTGAACTGTCAAACCTGTTATCCTAAAAAATTTTGAAGACACTCGCGTTTATTATTTCCGTTTTGTTTCACCCTTTGCTCATGCTCACTTACGCTTGTTTGTTGTTGTTTTACGGCATTCACAACACGGTATATGATTTTCTTACGCCCTTTAATACCAAATGGCGAATTGTATTGCTTGTGTTTATGTTTTCCTTCGCATTTCCCGTTCTTAATTTATTTTTGTTGTACAGATTAAAACGCATTCCCTCTATTACCTTGTCAAATCAGCAAGACAGAACATTTCCGTACATAATGACTTCCTTATTTTATTTCGGATTATTTTATCTGCTCATGGACATCAACATTTGGAACAGCATAAAACTCTTTATCATCGGCGGCGGAATTTCCATGTTGCTTGCCGCGCTCATCAATTTAAAATTTAAAATCAGCGCACACATGATTGGCATTGGCGGATTGCTGGGCATTTTAATTTCCATTTCATACCTCACAAAATACGACTTGACGATTTTTTATATCATCGTCATTATCACAGCAGGATTAATCGGTTTTGCACGTTTGCAATTACAAGAACACAAACCCTCGCAAATTTATTTGGGATTTTTGTTGGGTTTGTTGGTGCAAATTGGTTTGTTTTTTGGTTTAAGTAAAATTACTTTCGCGTAAATATGAACTTAGTAACAGGAGCAACAGGTATAGTAGGAAGCCACGTTTTGTTTCAATTGCTGCAAAGCGGAAAACCTGTGGTGGCGGGCAAACGCAAGGGAAGCAATTTAGCGCAGGTAGAAAAATTATTTTCGTATTACACCACAGATTACAAACAACTCTTTGAAAAAATAAAATGGGTGGATTTAGATGTGGAAGATATTTTTTCCGTTGAAGAGGTGCTTGACGGCATTGACACCGTTTATCATTGCGCGGGTTTTGTTTCTTTTTATTCTTTTGACAGAAAAAAACTGTTTGCCGTAAATGAAAACGGAACGCGAAACGTAGTCAATGCCTGTTTGCACAAAAACGTGAAAGCCCTGTGTCATGTGAGTTCCATTGCTGCCATTAATAATTCCGATTACAAAACCATTTTAGATGAAAACGTGTATTGGAAAACTTCGGGCAAAGAAAGCGATTACGCCATAAGTAAATACAATGCCGAACGCGAAGTGTGGCGCGGCATGGAAGAGGGTTTGAATGCCGTCATCGTAAATCCCGCATTAATTTTAACGCCCGGTTTTTGGGAACAAAGCAGCGCGAAATTAATTTCGGCGTATTATAAAACAGGTTTGTTTTACATTAACGGTGTGGCTTCTTATGTTGCTGCAACCGATGTGGCGCGCGCCATGATAGAACTGACTGAAAAACAAAAATTCAACAACCGCTATATTTTAGCAGAAAATAATTACTCGTACAAAGACATTATGACTTTTGTGCGGGCGCAATTCGGAAAATCTGTGCCAAAAATCCGCGCCCGAAAATTTATGTTAGAGCTTGGACGGTTTTTTGAAAACATCATTTCAATTTTTTCAGGAAAAAACCCGACACTCACCAAATCGCTGATTAAATCTGCTTTTAACCAACAAGCCTATTCCAACACAAAAATTAAAAAAGAATTAGGCTTTGAATTTACGCCCACCAAAGACCTTTTGGGCAAGATTTGCCAACTTTACTTGGAAGAAAAGAAACTTCGTTAAAAACATTTTTATTTCCCAAAGCCTTTTTGTTAATTTACCTGCACATAAAAAAAAATGAGGAATTATGAAAAAGGATTTATTTATTAAACTTTCCGTTATTTCAGTGATAGCAGTAGCCGCGCTTGGTTATTTGTGGATACACGCGCTTTGGCTTTATTTGTTTGTTATTCCAAGCATTGTGATAGGCATAATGGACATGACCGAAAAAACACACACGCTGCGCAGAAATTTTCCGCTTACGGGGCGTTTGCGCTGGCTGGCAGAGTGGGCGCGTCCAAAAGTATATCAGTATTTTATAGAGTCTGACACCGATGGTGCGCCGTACAACCGTTTGAGCCGAAGCGTAATATATCAGCGTGCCAAAAAAGCAAACGACAGTATGCCTTTCGGCACACAATTTAATGTGTATGAACCGGGCTACGAATGGCTCAATCACTCCATAAATCCTTTACCGCTTGAACATGGCAATCACGACCCGCGTGTAAGCGTTGGCGGACCTGATTGCAAGCAACCCTATTCGGCAAGCATTTTTAATATTTCAGCCATGAGTTTTGGTTCGTTGAGCAAAAATGCCATTATGGCTTTAAACGGTGGTGCAAAACTTGGCGGCTTTGCACATAATACAGGCGAGGGCGGATTAAGTCCTTATCACCTTGAGCCGGGCGGAGATGTTATTTGGCAAATCGGCACAGGTTATTTCGGTTGCCGTAATACTGACGGTACGTTTAATTTTGAAGCCTTTGCAGAACGCGCCGTAATTCCGAATGTAAAGATGATTGAAATAAAACTCTCGCAAGGCGCAAAACCGGGACATGGCGGTATTTTACCAGCCGCCAAAGTAACCGATGAAATTGCAAAAATACGTTTGGTAGAAAAAGGAAAAGATGTGTTGTCGCCTTCGTATCACCGCGCGTTCAGCACACCCACCGAAATGATGAGTTTTATAAAACGCCTGCGTGATTTGAGCGGCGGAAAACCAGTTGGCTTTAAATTGTGCATTGGACAAAAAGGACAATTTATTGCGCTTTGTAAAGCCATGGTAAAAACAGGCATAATGCCCGATTTTATTACCGTTGATGGCGGCGAGGGCGGAACAGGTGCAGCACCGATTGAGTTCAGCAATTCGGTAGGTATGCCTTTGCGCGACGGATTGGCGTTTGTATATGACGCGCTTCACGGTTTCGGAATTAAAAAGCACATTAAAATTATTGCTTCGGGAAAAGTTCACACAGGGTTTGATTTGGTGAAAAATTTTGCGCTTGGCGCAGATATGTGCAACGGTGCGCGAGCGATGTTATTGGCGGTTGGTTGCATACAGGCTTTGGAGTGTAATAAAAATACCTGCCCAACGGGCGTTGCCACGCAAGACCCCTATTTGTACAAAGGTTTAGATGTGGCAGACAAACGCCGCCGCGTGGCAAACTATCACGAAGAAACGGTGAAAGCCGCCGTAGAATTGATGTCTGCCGCTGGAATTAAGCACCCGAACGAATTGCACCGTTCGCATATTTATCGTCGTGTAAGTGCCAATCAAATTCAGACGTATGCAGAAATGTATCCGTATTTATTAAAAGGTTCTTTGCTGGAAGCTCCGTATCCGAAAGGCTGGGAATTGCCTGTCATGCACAGTTCGGAAGAAACGTTTGAGAGTGTGGTTAAGTATTGATTTAAACTATCAACCCGTCTCTCATCATCAACTTCCTATCCGCCATTTTTGCGAGTTCCTCGTTATGCGTTACGATAACAAATGTTTGTTTGAAGTTTTCACGCAGCTTAAAAAAGAGTTGATGTAATTCCTGTGCGTTGGTGCTGTCTAAATTTCCGCTTGGTTCATCGGCAAAAATTACTTTAGGGTTGTTGATGAGTGCGCGGGCTACTGCTACGCGCTGTTGTTCGCCACCACTTAATTCGGAAGGTTTGTGTGAGGCGCGGTCTTTTAAATTTAAGAGTTCCAAAAGTTCCAATGCTTTTTTCTCGCTTTCTTTTTTGCTTTTGTTGGCAATTAAAGCGGGAATACAAATATTTTCAAGCGCGTTAAATTCGGGCAAGAGCTGATGAAACTGAAACACAAAACCAATGTTTTGATTTCTGAATGCAGCGAGTTTTTTGTCGTTGAGTTTAAAAACTGCTTCGTTGTTGATGAACACTTCACCCGAAGTAGGTCTGTCCAATGTTCCCAAAATAGTGAGCAGCGTGGTTTTTCCGGCACCCGATGAACCTACAATAGACACAACTTCCCCTTGTTGTATTTCAATATCAACGCCTTTTAAAATTTCCAAGTCGTTAAATTTTCTGCGAATGTTTTTTCCGAGTATCATCAGCCTAAATAATAAATAGCACATAAAAGTAATGATTAAAATGCCGATGATGCCAAACACCAATCCTACTTTAAAGGGAAATTTTAAACCATATATTTCATTGCAGAAATACCGAGAACGAAGAAAGGTTAACTTCAAACTTTTAAACTTACCTTTATGTCCCTTAAATTTTCAATGCCAAAAAAAGACATACGCGCACTTTCATTGCAACAACTCATAATTTTATTTGAAGAAATCGGTGAGCCTGCTTTCCGCGCCAAGCAAGTGTATGACTGGCTTTGGGCAAAAGGCATGACGGATTTTACGCAAATGTCAAACTTGTCAAAAAAACTGCGCGATTATTTGGACGAGCATTTTGCCATCAACGCCGTGCAAATTCACGAATTGCAGGTAAGTTCCGACAAAACCATAAAATGCGCCATGCGTTTGCATGATAATTATGTGGTGGAAAGCGTGCTCATTCCTCACCAATCACGCATGACGGCTTGTATTTCTTCGCAAGTGGGCTGCAGTTTGACGTGTAAATTTTGCGCCACAGGAAAATTAAAACGTATGCGCAACCTTAATTCTGACGAAATTTTTGACCAGGTTGTTTTGGTGAAAAACACAGCCGCCGAACGTTACAACGCACCACTCACCAACATTGTGTATATGGGCATGGGCGAACCGCTTTTGAATTACAGCGAAGTTTTAAAATCGGTAGAAAAAATTACAAGTCCAACAGGATTGGGAATGTCGCCGAAACGCATTACGGTTTCTACGGCGGGCGTAGCAAAAATGATTACAAAATTGGGCGATGATAAGGTAAAATTTCATTTGGCTCTTTCGCTGCACGCCGCTAACGATGAGAAGCGCAACCAAATTATGCCGATTAATGAAACTAATTCTTTGGAAAATTTAGCGCAGACTTTAAATTATTTTACCGAAAAAACAGGCACGCGCCCTACCTTTGAATACATTGCTTTTCGCGATTTTAACGACAGCATAAAAGATGCGCAGGAATTAGTTAACTATTGCCGCAAAGTAAAAAGCAAAGTAAATATTATTGAATACAATGCCATTGACGGTGGCGAGTTTCAACAAACCACTAAAGAACGTTTGCAAGCCTTTACACAACATTTGGAAAAAAACGGTGTGATTTGCAATGTGCGCCACAGTCGTGGAAAAGACATTGACGCGGCTTGCGGACAATTGGCGAATAAAAACAAATTGATTTCACCTGAACTGAAATAAAGTAGTTACAGAAAACTACTCAAACTTCTTATACCCCGCCGGAACGCTCAATTCTGCATCGGTAGGCGCGGTTTTAGTAATTTTGGTAACTACTAAGGTTGAAATTATTTTATTTTCATCACTCAATAATTTTTCTTCGCTCATCAAAGGCATACTGCCTTCGGGCAAACCCTTAATTTGAGTAAAGTAAACGCTTTGTTTGTCTTTGCGGTTCCACAATTTCATTAAGGGCAAAAAGAAATTGAATTTGTCGGTTGAAACCCAATAAGTGATTGATGTATTTTCTTCCACATTGTAAACAGTATAATCGCTGCACTTTATACCCTGAACCATTTTTGTGTCCTTACCTTTTGTCACTTCACATTTACCTTTAATTACAGGCGGTGCTTCGCTATTTTGTGTGCCCCACACTTTGCGTTTAGGGTTCACAAATTTGATTTCGTTTTTTGTCAAATCAAAAATAAAACTGCCCACGATGCCCTTGCTCTTTTTCTCGTATTGGTCTAACTTAACAAGGTTGTTTTTTACGAGGTAAACATTGGTATTCGTGTCTTTCAGAGTGCTGTAATTAAACTCCAAACTGCCCGTGAAACCTTGCGCCAATACCGCTGATACGCTAAAAAAAATAACTGTAAAGAATAAAAACTTTTTCATAATTAATTTGATATGTGTGGCTGCTAATTTATGTATTTTAGTGTTGCCTACACATCATGAATAATAATACAACAAAAATTGGCAATTCGGGCGAAAATTTGGCGAAGGACTACCTTTTGCAACAAGGTTACGAAATTTTGGAAAGCAACTGGCGGTTCAGAAAATACGAGGTGGATATTATTGCAAAAAATCATAATACCGTTGTGTTTGTGGAGGTGAAAACCCGAAAAAGCAATATCTTTGGCGCGCCTGAAAGTTTTGTGAACAGGCAAAAACAAAATTTTTTGATTGCCGCCGCACAAAATTATATGTCTAAAAGCAATTTGAATTTAGAAGCGCGTTTTGATATCATTTCTGTTTTGGGTACTAATAACAAGCAAACTGTAAAACATTTGGAAGCGGCGTTTTACCCGCCAATTAAGTAAAGTAAATTTGAAACATGAGTTCATTTAAGAAAGGGCGTAATTCTGCCGACAGCCCACGCGGAAATTCAAGAGAGCGATACAAGTCCTCGCGCTCTTTCAGTAAAAACAAAAGCTACCGCGAGCGCGGCAATGAGGAAGCGCAAAGCAGCGATAAGCCAAAACGCCGAAATGATTTTTCGGGTGAGAAAAAATTTGACAAGCCGTATAGAAAACCCTTTGGCGGTGATGAAAAACCGAGAAGAAGTTTTGACAAACCTTTCAAATCTTCGCGCGACGGCGAGCGTTCATTTTCGCGCGATGAAAAACCGAAACGCGCGTTTGATAAGGACAGAGAAAGAAAATCCTTTGATAAACCAAGCGACAAAAAGCCTTTTCAGCGTGATGACGAAAAACCAAAACGCAAATTCTCAAACGAAGAAAAAAGAAAACCGTTTCGTCGTGATGATGAAAAACCAAAACGGAATTTTTCAGGCGATGACACTAAAAAATCTTATGACAAACCACGCGGTAAAAAACCGTTCGGAAATAAGGACGAAGAGTTTTCAGGCAAGCGCGTAAAATACGATGAATTTCAGGAAGGCAAAGCGTTTAAACCTCACGAAAAACGCGAAGATTTTAAACACAAAAAATCTGCGCCGAAAAAATCTTCTGCACAAAAAAGCAACGATGACGGTTTAATCCGTTTGAATAAATATCTCTCAAACGCAGGCGTAGCCTCGCGCAGAGAAGCCGACAATTTAATTTTGAGCGGTGCGGTAAAAGTAAACGGTGTGGTGGTAAACCAACTTGGTGCAAAAATTAATCCGAACGACAAAATAAGTTACGGCGATGAAAGCGTAAAAAGTGAACGCAAAGTTTATTTATTGCTAAACAAACCAAAAGATTATATCACCACTATGGACGACCCGCAGGAACGCCGCACCGTAATGGAATTGCTGAAAGGCGCGTGCAGAGAACGGATTTATTCTGTTGGTCGTTTGGACAGAAACACCACAGGTTTGCTTTTGTTTACCAACGACGGCGAACTTACCACAAAATTAACGCACCCTAAATTCGGAATCAAAAAAGTGTATCACGTTACGCTTAATAAAGGCTTAAAAACCGATGATTTTAAATCCATGATTGAAGGCGTTGAGTTGGAAGACGGCATCATTAAAGCCGATGATTTGGCTTTTGTGGGTGAAGGCAAAAAAGAAATCGGTATTGAAATTCACAGCGGAAGAAACCGCATTGTGCGCCGTTTGTTTGAGCATTTGGGTTATGATGTAATTAAACTTGACCGCGTAAGTTTTGCAGGACTTTCCAAAAAAGATTTACCGCGCGGTAAGTACCGTTTCTTAACGGCAAAGGAGATTTCGTTTCTAAAAATGATAGGTTAAACTATTTTTCGCTACGCTCAAAATGATAAACACAGAGACACAGAAATACAGAGGCACAAAGTTTTTTTCTCCGTGCCTTTGCGCCTCAGAGCCTCTGTGTTTAAACAAAATTCGGAGCGAAGCGAGGAATAAAATGATAGGTTAAAAACAGTATTTTTACTCAACAAAATTAAATTAAAACTATGTGCGGAATTATAGCATACATCGGTAACAGAGAAGCATACCCAATTCTTATCACAGGCTTGCAACGCATGGAATATCGCGGTTACGACAGTGCGGGCGTTGCCATTATCAATAAAAAAGGCGATATGAATGTGTATAAGCGCAAAGGCAAAGTGAGCGAACTGGTTTCTTTTGCCAAAGGGCAAGACCTTACGGGAAGCGTTGGTATTGGGCATACACGTTGGGCTACTCATGGCGAGCCGAATGATGTAAACGCACACCCGCAATATTCCGAAAGCAAAAATTTAGTGATGATACACAACGGCATCATTGAAAATTACGCTTCCATAAAAGAAGGATTAATAAAACGCGGACATACTTTTCAATCGCAAACCGATACCGAAGTTTTAATTCATTTAATTGAAGACATTAAAGAGCACGAAAACATGAAATTGGGTCATGCCGTGCAAGCCGCGTTAAAACAGGTGATTGGCGCGTATGCGCTTGTGGTGTTGGATAAAAACGACCCTGATACCATTGTGGCGGCGAAAAAAGGAAGCCCGATGGTAATCGGCATTGGCGGCGATGAATTTTTTATTGCTTCCGATGCTTCGCCCTTTGTGGAATACACAAAGAATGTTGTTTATATGGAAGACGAACAGGTTGCCATTCTTCGCAAAGGACAAGAATTGAAAATCCGCAATCTCAAAGACAAAGAAATTACGCCTTACGTTCAACAACTCACCATGGAATTGGAGTCCATTGAAAAAGGCGGTTACGAACATTTCATGCTCAAAGAAATTTACGAGCAGCCGCGTTCGGTGTTAGACAGTATGCGCGGCAGGCTTCACGCCGAAACGGGCGAAGTTAAAATGGGCGGCATAGAAAACCACGCCAAAAAATTTGAAAAAGCAAAACGCATCATTTTTGTAGCTTGCGGCACTTCTTGGCACGCGGCACTTGTAGCCGAATATTTGTTTGAAGAATTAGCGCGCATTCCTGTGGAAGTAGAATATGCTTCGGAGTTCCGTTACCGCAACCCGATTATTTACAACGATGATATTGTCATTGCCATTTCGCAAAGCGGTGAAACGGCTGATACCTTGGCAGCGATTGAATTAGCAAAATCAAAAGGCGCAACGGTGTTGGGTGTTTGTAATGTGGTGGGTTCTTCCATTGCCCGCGCATCTCACGGCGGTTGTTACACACACGCGGGACCCGAAATAGGTGTGGCTTCTACAAAAGCGTTTACGGCACAGGTAACGGTTTTAACTTTAATGGCGTTGCAAGTGGCGAAACTGCGCGGCGAAATTACCGAAAGCCGTTTCCGTCAGTTGTGTTATGAACTGGAAACTGTGCCCGCAAAAATTGATGAAGTGTTAAAACTCAACGATACTTTGCGCGAAATTTCTTTTAAGTATAAAGACAGTAACAACGCTTTGTATCTTGGTCGCGGCGTGTCTTTCCCTGTGGCTTTGGAAGGTGCATTGAAACTGAAAGAAATTTCATATATACATGCTGAAGGTTATCCTGCGGCTGAAATGAAGCATGGACCCATTGCTTTGATTGACGAGGAAATGCCTGTATTCGTTATCGCCACCAAAGGCGCGAATTACGAAAAAGTGGTGAGCAACATTCAGGAAGTGAAAGCGCGCAAAGGAAAAATTATTGCCGTTGTTACTTCGGGCGATAAAGAGGTGAAAGCTATGGCTGATTACACGATTGAAATTCCCGAAACCGATGATTTGTTAGTACCGTTGATTGCGGTAATCCCTTTGCAACTTTTATCTTATCACATTGCCGTGATGCGCGGCTGCAACGTTGACCAACCAAGAAACTTGGCGAAAAGCGTAACAGTGGAGTAAATTTTGTTTAATCACATTCTTTGTCGGGTGTGCAAACTTTTCCTTCAATGATTTCTAATTTCGTTTCAGGATTTTCTTTTCGCCATTCTGCAAAGGACTTTTCAAGCGTTTCCAAAAATGTATTGCTTTCCTGTGCTCCCGATACAGCATACTTTCTGTTGAATACAAAAAACGGCACGCCGCGCACACCTAATTGTTGTGCTTCGTAAATATCTGCTTTTACATCATCTGCATAGCTTCCGTTTTCCAATGCGGTTTTCAGGGCGGTTATGTCCAAACCTATTTCCGCTCCTAATTGAATAAGTGTCGGGTAATCGTCTATGTTTTTTCCGTCGGTAAAATAAGAACGGAAAAGCAGTTCTT
The DNA here is from genome assembly GCA_019638705.1 of Bacteroidota bacterium. Lineage (GTDB taxonomy): Bacteria > Bacteroidota > Bacteroidia > B-17B0 > Aurantibacillaceae > Aurantibacillus. The sequence goes on along the minus strand of JAHBTI010000002.1, from coordinate 218,278 downwards.
CCGCTTCGTGTTGTTTGTTGTATTGTTTTGCAAAATGAGTGAAGCGATGAGCGTTAAACGAATTTGCCACAACGGATTTATCAAAATTATAAACCAGTCCTACTTGCTTTGCCAATTGAGTTACGTGGTCGTTCATGCCTTTGGCTTGCTCTATACTCATTCCTTTATGCTCGGCTAAAAACTGATGTACGTTTTTATCGGGTTGTGTTTTCATTTCGGGTGCAAGCTGAAAACTGTGCCAAACAATTTCAACATTGTTTTTACGTTCAAATTGCATTAAAGCAGTTTCAAATTTCCGTTTGCCGATGTAACAGAAAGGACACATGACATCGCTCCATATTTCTACTTTCATTTTATCGTTTATTATTGTCGGTGTTTCCATTTTTGTATTTGTTTTGCCGTTAGTGTTCTGTCCACAAGCTGTTAAGGCGAACAGCACAAGAACAATGTTTAAATAAATTATCCTCCTGCGATTTGAAATTTTCATAGCATTATTTTTTTGCGGCAATCGGAACTTTCTTATACCTGCCCCACGCAATAAAAAATGCTATGGCTGCCAAAATCACGTTAAAGCCCAACGCCTGATATTCGCCTTTGGTTATATGATATACAAAAGCGAATACCATAATAGCAAAAAGACCCAATGCTGCCAATGGCGTAAGGATTGGTTTGATACGCAGCAAGGCAGGCAGTAAAAGCCCGATACCACCCAACAGTTCTGAAATTCCAATAAACCTGACCAACCCAGCGGAAACGTCATTTACCCAAGGCAATGATTTGCCAAGTTCTTCAATGGGTTGGGTTGATTTCATTGTTCCTGCCATTAAAAACATGGCTGCTAAGATTACTTGTGCAATCCAAAGGGAAATGTGGAGTGCTTTTGGTTTTTGTTGTTGATGTGTCATTTTTAAATTGTTTATTTCAAGTGCAAATTTACCCACTTTTGCTTTCAATTTGTAATCAGTTACCTTTTGGTAATCAAAAAAAATTGAGCGATGAAAAAATTGAAGCATACAGAATGCTTGTCGGCATTATGGTTCAGAAAAAAGGTAGTGGGTTTATCCCAAATATAGCTCTCATTTTCATAGCTGTATGTCTTATTTGTTCATTGTCCAAATTGTTTTTTTTACATCTTATTTACTGCTAAAACCATTTATGATTTAATTGCAATCATTCATCTTATACTTGGATTACTAATTGACCTGTATTTTCTTCTCGCCTAAAAACCACGATGCAGATTTTGCAGGTTTTAATTTCAGTCCTGTATGTTGTGATGTGTATTTTGTTATATGCTCTATTACTTCATCGGGATTGTCTGAAAACAGGATTAGGTCTATATCTTCATCGCTGATAGCTCCCGAAGTCCGCATTATTTCAATATGCTCTTTTATGTTTGTATGGTATTCCACACCCATAACGACAATAGGCATTTTGTCAATCTTCAATGTTTGAACCAATGTAACGGTTTCAAAAAACTCGTCTAATGTTCCGAAGCCTCCGGGAAGAATAACGAAAGCAAAAGAGTACTTACGCAATAGTTCTTTCCTTACAAAAAAATAATCAATATTTACGAAGCGGTCTAAATATGGATTTTCCTTTTGCTCGTGTGGCAGAACAATGTTACAACCTACTGAAACGCCTCCTGCTTCTTTCGCTCCTCTGTTTGCAGCTTCCATTATGCCCGGTCCTCCACCTGTCATAATAGCAAACCCTCTTTTAGCAAGTTCATACGATACTTTTCTTGACAACTCGTAATACTCGTTTCCCTCTCTGAACCTTGCAGAACCAAAAACGGTAACAGTAGAGCCTAAAAAATGTAAGGCGCGAAAGCCCTTTACAAATTGTGCTATTACGCCCAATGTGTATTTCAGTTCAGCAAGACGAGAACGAGCCCCTTTAAAAAATTTCCGCTCCTCTTTTGTAAAAGCATTTTGTTTTTTCATTGTTATATATAATTAATTTATTTTATACTCTCATTTTCTTATACTCTCATCTCGTAGTTTCTATTTCAGAATTTTGTCAGATGTCCGCTTGTTTTGATTTCAATCAACTCACTTCTGTCAGCTGATTTCAATGCTTCATTTTTCTTGCAGCCCAGAAGCAATATGACTATAAGAAAAATCGGTATTATGTAAACTTGTTTTTTCATACTGCACTGTCCGCTAAATTCTGAATACATTGTTCTCTGATTGTCCAAAGGTCGCTTAGTGTCAAATTAAGTTGTTCTGTTTTGTCAAGCCAAGTTACTAAATAATTTTTGTGATAATTTACTTTATAGTCGGCGATTTGGTTTGGCGAAATTTCTATTTCTTCAATAAGGTCGTCTATAAAATCAGAGGGCTTTGAATTTTGTTTTGTGTAGTCCAAAATAAGATTCTTGTATCTTAAATAGCAATGCGCTTCGGGAATATATTCAAGGTGATTGCGTTTGAGAGTCGTTGAAACTTCGGGTGTATTTTTCCCGTTCATTTTAAAAAGCCCGACTATCAGTTTCATTTCATCAAAATTATTTTCAATGGCAAGCTGTTTAAGCAAAGCGTGTTTGGTACTGCAAGTTCCGCAGTTGTCCAAGAATAAAGTCGTTAAGTCGTTTTTATTTGAGTTGCGCCCGTAAGGAAGCTGTCTAATGAATAAAGCAGCCTGATTAAAGGTCAAAATGTTTCGACGAACAAACTCGGTTGAAATTTTTCCCGAAGAATTTATATAAAAGTCAGGTTGCATTTCCATTTTATTTTTACTGCCGAAATTATATCTGTTTCCATTCTAACATCAGACAAAATTTCAAAACCTTGTTTTAGGTAAAAAGGCATTGGCGTTTTATAATGCTCGCCGTTTGATTTTAAATTTTTATTGTGGTCAATTACCCAACCGTAAAACTCGGTATTTTCTGATTTTAATTTTTCAATCAGCAATTTTCCCAAACCCTTTCCTTTGTATTCACTACTCACAATAATTGAAAACCATGTTGCATTTTCTCTTTCAAAATCTGTTGCCCAAGCAATCACATTATTGTTCGTGTCTTCTATCACATAGTGATTGTATTTTTCTGTGCCTTGTAACAACAAATGAAATTTGTCTTTTAGGTTGAGTGGATATTCTTCATTCCACAAGTCATTAATTTGTTTTGCTTGTTTTGGGCTAAGACTTTTTGCGTGTACCATTTTGTGTTGCCAGTCTTTCTTTTCAATCAAATATTCATAATCCGTGTCATTATCTTTAGTTGTAAACTCTCTCACCTTTTTTGCGCCTATTCTTGTAATTGCTATTTGAGAGCGTGTATTAGCCCCGCCAATATGAAAGTAAACTTTGTTTACATACTGAAAGGCATAATCCAGCAACAATTTTTTGACGCTTTATTATAAATCCCGCCCCAGTATTGTCGCGCCAAAAAAGTGTATCCGACAATAATGCTCGACTCCTCAGGATTGTAATCATAATACCCCGATGAGCCGATAATTTTTCCCGTAGCTTTTTCCGCAATTAAAAAAGCAGACTTGCGGCTTATGGCATGCTCAAAAAATCGAATAAACACTTCACGTTTATAACGGTCTTTTTTCGGGTGCTGCTCCCAAAGCAAAGGGTCGGAAGCAATTTGATACAAGGTTTCAAAATCTGCTTCGGTGAGCGGAATTAATTTTATCAATTCGTTTTCAAGCTGATTAGGTTGCCAGTTTATAGTATTGGCATTGGTTTTCATTTTCAAATCATTTCTTGTTTTTCAAATTCTCTATTCCGATAAAAAATTGGTAAAGGTTTTACCGTCATATTTACTTAATGTCATTTTATTTGTACCAAACCAAACATTTCCTGTTTTGTCAATAGCAATGCTGGAAATACTATTACCACCGATTTTTTCCTTAACGGCAAATTGCGAAATAGTTTCATTAGTTGAAGGATTGTAACAAATTATATCCCCTGAATTATTCTTTCTGTCAAATGTAGCAAACCAAATATTTCCCTTGCCGTCTTCCTTTATATCTGTCATAAGCATATTTGTAAACAACCTTTCAAAATTTTTTCCATTATAGCGACTTACCCCATTTCCTCTGTTTCCTATCCAAATATCGCCATTGCTACCTTGCAGAAGTTCATCATTGTTCGTAAGACCTTCTTTTTTAAAACTGCTTATAAATCTACCGTCAAAACGACATAGCCCCTCAAACCAAGATGTAAACCAAATATTCCCCTCTTTATCTTCAATAATAGCAGGAACAGCACGGATACTCGGAACATCTGACTTCAGAGGACTTGTTAAAGTACCTAATGTAAGAATATTTGTAAATGTTGTACCATTATAGCAATAGACACCATTTGTTGTGCCCAACCAAATCTTTCCTTTATTATCCTGTAACATACTCCAAACTTCGGTATATCCATTAGGTGCATTAGTTTCAAATCCAATTGCAGGTGAGTTGCCTCTAATAGCCGAAAAAGGATAATTGGTAAAAGACGCTCCGTTATATACAGACACTCCGTTGGTAGTGCCAAACCATAAGTTTCCCTCTTTATCTTCCATTATGGAATAAACATCATTTGTAATCAGTCCGTCATTCGCAGTAAAGTTGATAAAGGTTTTTCCGTTATAGCAATACACGCCTTCTCCCGCAGTTGCCACCCAAATATTTCCTTTCATATCTTCAACGATAGTGCTAATGCCGCCAAGTGTATTAGAATGCGGTCCGGTATGTGTCATATAGGAATATGTACCCTGCTTCTTTATCATTTTTGGCAGCTCATTTGAAGTTGTTTTTTGCTCGTTTGAGTTGTTGGTTGGAACTTGTGTTTTCACTTGTCCATTGCAGCAAGTAAAAAACATAAGTGATAATATTAATACAGAAGTCTGTATTTGGTTGAAATAATTTTCCATCTGTTTATGTTACGTTTTGTGTGTGTCGTTTTATACAGGGTTAGCGGTATCGCTATATGGTTGCTCAATCATTTCTTATTCTTCAAAGAATCTCTTTGCGTTTGCATGGCGTTAAGGCGTACTAACACATCTTGGTAAATTTCTTTGTACAATTCCGTGTGAGCAGAATAAAACAACAAAGCAGAATCGTATTGCGCTTTTGTTACATTGTTTTCTTCTAAAGGATTAAAGTTGTAAACCGAATCGGTTTTATTGAAAGCAACATTTTTAATGTTCATGTTTGCCGCGCTTTCGGCTAAAGCAAAATCAACCAATACATTTACGAACGTTTCTCTCGGAATAAGATTGGCGGGTGTTTCAGAGGTTTTTTGAGAACAAGAAAAAATGAAAAGTGAAAAAACAACTATTAGTTTCTGCCACAGATTACGCAGTCCTGTCATTTCGAGCGAAGTCGAGAAATAGTAACACGTCTCGTCTTCGCTCGACGTGACAACGTTCTGTGTTTTCTGTGCCTTAAAAAATTTATTTCTGATTAATAAGCTCATTTGTTTTCAGCATTAAATCCATAAATAAAATTTTCGGGTTGGCGTTGCGCTCCACATAATAATAATTGCTGTTAAATTCTTCCACCAACTTTTCGTAATTGCGTTGATTAACAAATGGCGCAAATTTTTCCAAGAATTGTTTTTCTTGTCCGCTCAAACGAACGAGATTTTTTTCGCCGAAGTTGTACATCAAACTATCTCTGAAAACTTCCAAACCGTATTGTAAAAACTGTTTTTGTTTTTCACGTCCCGAAGCGGCGTTTTCGTCAATCCATTGCAGGGCTTTGTTGCAATCAAACTTCAACGCCAAGCGCATAAAGGTTTGAAAATTGCCGAGAAAAGAAACGCTTTCTTCATTGTGCGTGAGCAATGAAACGGCTTCGGCATAATTTCCGTTTGCCAACACGGCAGTTTGTTTTGCTACATCGGCGTTTACTTTGTAATTCTCAACTAAAGCGTTTGCAATATCTTCTTCGCTGCATTGGTAAAACGGAATTTGCTGCACCCGCGAAATAATCGTCGCCAACAACTGTTCGGGCTGATTGCTCACCAAAACAAAAATGGTTTTTTCGGGTGGCTCTTCCAACACTTTCAACAATTTGTTGGCGGCTTCGGCATTCATTTTTTCGGGCTGCCAAATAATCATCATTTTATATGAGCCTTCGTAACTCGTGTAGCTCAACTTTTTCAAAATGCCGTTGGCTTCTTCAACGGGAATAATGGGTTGCTTGTTTTCCGCATTCAACTCGTTAAACCAATCGTTCAACGTTAAATAAGGATTTTGCAAAAATGCTTCGCGAAATTCTTTTACCAAATCGTCGCTGCTTTTCACATCTTTGCTTTTTGCAATCGGAAACACCAAATGCAAATCGGGGTGAATGAGTTTTGATACTTTGTTGCATTGTGCGCAAGTTCCGCACGCGCCGTTTTCGGTTTTGTTGCTGCAATACAAATGCTGCGCAAACGCCAAGGCTGCGGGCAAATTGCCGCTTCCTTCTCTTCCCGAAAATAACAAGGCATGAGGCACGCGGTTTTCGTGTACCATTTTAAGCAAACGTTGCTTGGCTTCCTGCTGACCTACTATTTGGGTGTAAAGCATTTTTTGTAAAGATAATTTTTTGCCTTTCTTTATTTCACTACAAAGATTACGTCCGTCAATGCTGTAAAAGTTTTTCCTTTGTAGCTGAACGAAACTTTTAAGTCTTTCATTCTTTTCTTACCAAAATTGTCCAAATACTTTTTGATTGTTGGTTTCAAAAGTTCAAGATTTCTTTTCAACTTCCAAGAATTGTTGAAGTCTTCTGTATCAACAAGCACAAGAAACAAACGATTTTCTGAACCAAAACGCATTTCTCCCTGATTTTCATAAAGCCATTTTGCAAGAAGTTTGGGATTGTTTTGTGCTTCTTTCAAAATTGCAAGTTTCTCGTCTTTTAATGTTTTCAGAACTTTCTTACAAAACGTATCGTTTTTGTCTTTCATCTTTTCAACGATTTCGTAAAAGATGTCTGTGTCTTTAGCCTTTTTATCAAAAATGATTTTGGCTTCAGTTGCTTTGCTTTTCAAAAATGTTAGCTCAACAGGTAAGCCTTTTTCTTTTCGTTTAGATTTGATGTGTTCTGCCGGCAAATAGGTTACTTTCAAGTCAAAAGGAATGTTGTTGATGAAGAAGTCAACGCTTTTGATTTGTCCGACTGTCGGCAAAACTGTTGGGTGTGATTTGAAAATATGTTCAATCAAAATACTGCTCCAATGGTTGTACCAACTATTTAAAACGTAGCCTTGAACAGCAATGTGGATTTCCGTTTTAAACTTAGAAACAAGAGTATTATAAGATTTATGCACTTTCACATAACGGTTAACCAAATATTTATCTAACGAATTTTGATAATCGCCGCCCCACTCAAAGGTTTTTAATTTATACAATTCAGAAACCAATTGCTTTGTATTTAATTCAGCAACTCGGATTTTGTTTTTTCCCTTAATATATTCGTCCAAAATTTTGTGCGATTGTGTCGGTTTCTTGGAAAGCAAATTGAACAGCTCAATAAATTGTTTTGCTAACCCTGTTTTTTTGAGTGTGATTTTATTGTTTAGAATAAACTCCCCAATCAAATCTTTACGAACGATTGATTTTGTTTTCAGCCACAGCAAACCAATATTATCCTTACTGAACTCGTCAAGTTGTTCGCTTTCGTGCAATTTCTTCCAATAATTAAAATCTTTCATTTACGACTTCTACTTGTGTTGTTGTGACAAAATGTTTTTTCTTCGGCTCGCACACAAACAAAACTTCGTGGCTTCCTGCTACGCTTCCTTTTCCGCCTCTGCCGTTGTGATACGCTTTTGCTTCAACGGTTACGTTTCTGTATTTGGAAATTATCTTTGATAATTCTTCTACACTCGGATAACTTCTGTCGTTGTAACTGATGAGCCAATGCGGAATTTCCTGCGAATACTCAAAAAGTTTTTCAAACGAAGCAATAACATCACGTTTCTTATCAAAGCCACTAAAGCGTTGCGGTTCGTAGCGTTTTATTCCGTTTACAAATTCCTTGTCTTTCCAATATTCTGTAAAGGTTTCTAACAAGTGGTAGAAACTTTGGTAGTCGGCGTGACTGTCGCAATAAGGTGGGTCAAAATAAGCCAAATCAACATTTTTAAGCGTTGGCAACAAGTCCAAAATATTTTGATTATAGCTTCGGTTTTCTTGCTTGTTATCAAACACCGCATCATTATATTTCGGCAACAAATCCTCAAAAATTTCTTTGATTGGTCTTATCAAACTTCTGTTGCGTTTAATGCGTTCGGGGTCGCTTGCATATTTCAACGCTTGTGTATGTCCGAAATGTCCCATTGTTACTTTTCGTGTCATACTTCTGTTGATGATTGTGTAAGCCAACGCTTGTTTATATGGCGAACTCAACAAAGGAATGTTTGCCCGAAAATTGTCTAAAAATTCCGCTTCGCTTTCTTCAAAAAAAACGTTTGTGAAAATGGATTTCATCAATTGAAAATCGCCTTTGTTTTTTGCAGGTTGAAACAGTATTTCTAAATCTTTTTGTGTCAATTTTTCGTTTCCGTTTTCTACCAATGCCAAACCGATTTGGCTGTTGAAATTCAGAAAATCGTTTGTAATGGTTTGCAATCCCATTTGCTTAAACAAAAACGCTACGGATTGCGAACCCGCAAAAGCGTCCAAAGCCACATTGACATTTTCAGGAACAAATTTTTTTATCCACGCCAAATGCGTGTGCTTTGCCCCTAAATATTGCGGTTCGGGAAATTTGTGATTGAAATATGTGTATTCTTCAAAGAGCATTCCTTCTCGTACTAAAAATACAAAACAATCTTTAAATCACTTTGAAAACTATATTGAAGTTTCTAACATTTTTGTAGATGCGTTACTTATTATTAAACTCATTCATGCACCGCTCCAAGCCAATAAAAGCAAAGGCTTTCACGGCATCGGCTGCAATTTTAATGCGCTCGTCCAAAGTTTTTAATTCTTCTTCGTTCCATTTGCCGAGAACATAATTTACCTGTGAGCCTTTGTTGAATTGATTGCTGATGCCAAAACGCAAACGCGGATAAATATTTGTGTTCAAGGTTTCCTGAATATTCTTTAAGCCGTTGTGCCCGCCGTCGCTGCCTTTGGGACCAATACGAATTTTTCCGAAAGGCAAAGCGAGTTCGTCCACCAACACCAACAAATTTTCCAAATCAATCTTTTCCGCTTGCAGCCAATAGTTCACGGCTTTGCCACTCAAATTCATGTAAGTGGTTGGCTTAATTAAAATAAGCTGCTTGCCTTTGTGTTTCATTTCCGCCACATCGGCATATCGCCCCGACGAAAACTTTACGCCCGCTTCCGCCGCCAACCGTTCCACAATCTTGAAACCAATGTTGTGGCGGGTTTCGGCGTATTCTTCGCCAATATTGCCAAGCCCGACTATGAGAAATTTGCTCAAACTTATTTGTGCTTTGTTTTGTACAATTTGTGCTTAATGTTGTAGCGAATACAATCCCAATACTCTTTGCCGTAGCCCACAAAAATTTCTTCGCCTGCTTTTATATCGCGCTCGGCAATAACGAAACATTGCTCGCCCTTAATTTCATACGAAGCGTTGTTTTTTAAGCCTTTTACTTTGCTTAAACCTTTGGCATCGTTGGCGTAGCGGGCTTTGTACTGCGGCGTGGCATACGCGTCAATGCAACGTTTTTTGCTGATGTAAAACAGATAGCCGTCCTTGTCTTCTTTCACGCGCTTTTCGTATTCTTTCCAATCAATAATCTCGCCTTTGTATTCAATTATTTTTTCTGATTTTTTAATGGGCTTGCTTGTAAATAAGCCTTTGCCCGAATTAGGTAATGTTGAGGTTTTAACCAATAATGCCATAGAGGCGACAAAAATAGAGTTTAAAAGGATATGAAAAAACCCACCCGTAATTTTCAAAAAACAATTTTCCCAATTCGGGAACTTTAATTATCTTTGCATAGAAATGAGAGTAATTGCCGTAAAAACATTACGCGAATTTTGGAAAAAACACGCCGATGCGGAACAGTCTTTGAAGGCTTGGTATGATGAGGCAGAGCAAGCACAATGGAAAAACATAAACGAAATAAAAGCAGAATATCCGAGCGCAGGCATTTTGCAAGACAGCCGAATTTGCTTTAACATAAAAAGAAACGATTACCGATTGATTGTGAAAATAAATTTCAAGTACAAAATTATATACATACGATTTATAGGCACTCACGCACAATACGATAAAATAAACGCAAACACCATTTAGCCATGAACATTAAACCGATAAAAACAGAAAAAGATTACAACCAAGCATTGAGCCGAATTGAAAAAATTTTTGATGCGCAACCCCACACAAAGCAAGGTGATGAATTGGATATTTTAGCCACTTTGGTTGAGAAATACGAAAAAGAACATTTTCCCATTGCACCACCCGACCCGATAGAAGCCATAAAATTCAGAATGGAACAATTGGGCTACACGCAAAACGACCTTGCTAAAGTGTTAGGATTAAAAAGCCGAGCCAGCGAAATACTGAACAAAAAACGCAAACTTACTTTGGAAATGATACGCAGCTTGAATACAAAAATGCACATTCCCACCGATGTGTTGGTGCAAGCGTATTAAATCAAAAACCCGCCCGCAATTTTCATAATTTAAGAGCAAAAAATTTCAGATTTACAAGTTATAAAAATCTTTATGAATAAACAATAAAGGTTAAACAAGGGAATTTTTTACTTTTAAAACCGATTTATCTTGAACGAAAAAAAATGAAAAGCGAATTAATTGCTAAAATGGAAGAACTGCTGTTGAAAGACACAGGTGAAGTTGCTACCGGTGTGCGCACTCTGCAAAAAGAGTATCAAAAACAGTGGACGGCTGATTTTGAAAAAGCCAAACAAGCCTTTATTGACGAGGGCGGCAAATCAAAAGAATTTGAATATCATAAGCAAGCCGAAGACATTCAGTTTGAAAATTTGATTGAAAAATTCAACAAACTGAAAAAAGAAGCCGATGCAAAAATTGCGGCAGAGCAAGCAAAAAATCTTAGCGTTCGTTTAGAAATTATTGCCAAAATAAAAGACCTGAAAGAAAGCGAAAACGTTGGCGCAGCTGTCAGAAAATTAACCGAACTGCAGGCGCAATGGAAAGAAACGGGAACTGTGTCGCCGCACAAGTACAAAGAGGTGCAGGCGGAGTACAGCCGTGCTATGGAAGATATTCATTACAACCTCAAAATTTTCCGCGACTTGCAGGAACATGATTTAAAGAAAAATTTTGAAAGCAAATCGGAACTCATTGTAAAATTGAAAGGCTTACAAAACCTTGAAAACATTAAGGAAGCCGAGCGTTTAATAAAAGTATATCGCAACGAGTGGGACGAAATTGGTCCCGTACCAAACGCCAAATGGGAAGCCTTAAAAGCAGAATATAAAGCGGCGTTAGACGAAACGTATGCCAAAATAAAATCTTACTATCACGGCGTTGAAGAGTTACAGGAACAAAATCTTAAAACCAAACAGGATATTATTGAAAAAGTAAAAGCCGTTGCAGACAACATAAACGGCGCGGATAAAATTTCAATATGGAACGAAGCCACCAACAGCATTATTGCCCTGCAAACCGAATGGAAAAACACGGGCAAAGTTGCCGCTAAAGACAACGAAAAAGTTTGGGCAGAGTTTAGAAGCGTTTGCGACACTTTTTTTGAGAAGAAAAAAGAATTTTATGAGGGCTTAAACGAAAAACACGAAGCCACCCGCAAAATAAAACGCGATTTAATTGCAAAAGCCGATGCCCTGAAAGACAGCACCGATTGGAAAGTTACGGGCGAAAAACTAATGAAGCTGCAAGAGCAATGGAAAAAATATCCGAACAACGGCGATAAGGAAGAACCAAAATTGTTCATGCGTTTTCGCAAAGCTTGCAATACATTTTTTGATGCCAAGAAAAGTTACTACGAAAATTTAGATGCTTCTTACGAACAAAATCTTGTAACCAAAGAAGATATTTTATCGCGCTTTAATGCGTTTGAATCGGGCGAAGACAGCAACGCCAATCACGAGCAGCTGAAAGCATTTTCTAATGAATGGAAAAACGCGGGGCTTGTGCCGATGAAAGACAAAAAACGCCTGAACGATGCTTTTTATAATCGCTTGGACGAGTTGTACGACAAAATGAATTTGGACAAACAGGAAAAAGCCATCATGCAGTTCCGCGCCAAATTAGACCGGCTTTCTTCTTCGGAAAACGGCATGGATTTGTTGCGAAAAGAAGCGGATTACCTGAAAAAATTAATTGACGACATTAACGGTCGCATTCGCACCTACGAAAATAATTTGGGTTTCTTTAAAACCTCAAAAGGCAATAACAGCTTTATGAAAGAAGCCGAAGAAAAATTAGAAACCGAAAAAGCCAAGATTGCCGAATTGAACAACAAACGTAAATTGGTAAATGAAGAAATGGGCAAATTGCGTACTGCTGCCGAAAATCCAAAAACGGAAGTGTGATTAAAAAATTAACCAACGACACTCCCTCAAAATCCGCGCTATCATTTTTTGTTTACTTTAAATACAAATGAAAATATCCGTTTCGTATCCTTAGCGTATCAGCATAATGCCGTCCCTCACAATCTTGAGTTTTTATAAACGTTAAGCTAAATGTTCCAAACACTTCTTCGTAATTATTGTTTTGCTTGGTAATCATAACATAATTGTTCAAACTATCACTTTCAAGAGCCTCAAAAACTTCACATAAAACATCTCCATCGTTCCATGTGGTATAAAACATGGCATTCGTTCTAATCTGCACGATATTGGTGTCAAGAGTAAGCGTATAAATCCTTTGTGAGATTAAATTTTTTTCAATTCCACCTATAGTTACGCTTTTATTGTTGTAACTTGACGGGTAACTCGCACCGAAATATATATTAAATCTGCTCAGCTTATTCCTAACCGTATCTGTGGTAACAAAAAAATGCTCTTGTTTTCCGTTTATTTCCGCTGATACTCTGCCTTTAACGCTGTCGGCAAGATTTGGCTCGTCAGACAAGGGAATAGGGCTATCTTTTTTGCAAGCCTGAATACTGAATACTACGATAATAATGAAAATATATTTCATGACTTTTGTATTATTTGCAGTCAAAATCTATTCAATGATTACTTTGCTTACTAAATTAAGCGTTTTACCTGACACTTTCAAAAAATAAACCCCAGCAGCTAATTTTTGTTGCCCATTCACCGTAATATGTTTTTTACCCACAGGTATTACACCTTTGTAAACTTCTTTCACCACTTTACCTGTAATGTCAGTTATTACAATATTAACTTCGTTTTCAGTTTCAGCACTATTTAACTCTATATCAAAACTGCCATTATTAGGATTAGGAATACAAACAAGCGAGTTGTTTGATTTGATGTTTTTTTCAATGCCTGTGGTTTCATCTGTTCTATTTACAAAACCCATACAGCCAAGAAAATGTGAATAATGTTTTTGTTTAGAAAAAATCAAAGTATTCGCTGAATTTCTTACTTCACATTTGATTAATCCTGATTTATAGGGAGCAATGAAATTAACTGTTTGTCCAGTGCCAACTTGTGTCCAACTGTATCCGTTTTGGCTTACAAACCATTTGTAGGTAAATAATGACCCATTACAGATTGCTACACCTGCCTGCCAGTAGGGCAAAGAACAACCCTTAAACGCCATAAAATCAAATGTTGGCGGCACAGGGTCAGCATAAATTTCGCCTAACTGATATTGCATACTATTCACTTTTGCCGCGTTGTTATGAGAAGATGTTCCTGTCGGTACATTCATAAATTTAACATTAGGATTTGAAGTGTGTTCTATTAAAGTCCTGTCAGTATATATATTACTCGTTACAGTGCTTCTTTTTTTTCCGCCAAGCCCAAGTGTAGCTCCTGTTTTGAATAGATGGGCGCAGGTTGTACCCGCACAGTTGTCATCATGTCTCGCTCCAAATAGATGATTTATTTCGTGAGTAAAAGTATAATAAGCCCCACTAAAAGCAGTGAAAATATCACTAATAACAAATGCATCGCCCGAAGATGTTACTCCAACTTTTCCAGCTAAACCAAAATATTTTTTGCTATTGTAAATCCCTTGCCAATAGTAGTAATCTTTACGGGTTAATAACACAACTATTTCAGCTTGATATTGATTTCTGAGGGTTTGTACTGCCTGTGAAGACTTCAAGGTAATCATGTCGTTGTTTATATCACTACCTTCAGTAAAAGATAAAGGTAAAGTAGCCACTATGGATAATTTATTATCTATTTTACTGTTAGCCCAATTTTGGTTTAGCTGAGTTATAGCCGAATTTGCTACTGCTTGAACAGCAGCAGTATTATTTGCAAGAGCCTTTTGTGCGTTAGTTGTATATAAAACCAACACCTTTGATTTTCCGTCTCGGCACGGGTCTTTTGCGCCTACAATAATTTCTGTTGTGTCTTGGTCATCATGCGAAGCGCATGAACTTTCGCTATATAAAGAGCGGTCTGTTTCACAAACAACTTGTACACCGCCTGTTAAATCAAAAATTGCATAACTTTTGTCTTCCAAATTCATGTTTCCTATCAAAAAACCATTGTCTTTTAACAATGTAATAGTTCCGTAGCTACAAAGCGTATCATCATAAACAAAACTGTTGCCAATCCAAGTAAAATTATTTTCGTCGTTGTATTCCACTTGGCTCATCACAAACTTGGTATTGTTGCAATACAAAAACGGAAGATTAATCAGCATTTTACCATACGGTGTTTTTTCTACAATGTTTCCTATTGAAACAAAGTTGATAGAACTGTACATATTGTGATTAAGCAATTTTTGATACATGGTATCTTGGTCTGCCGTTAAATCTTCGGGTGTAACATCAGCAAGATATGTAAACAGACTTTGTGTTTCTATCATGTTTAATTGAAATTGCACAGTATCATTATTTGACGGATTACGTTGAGTAAATAATTTTATTGTGTCTCCAAGCATAACATCGTGCAAAACTAATACCAACAAAGTATCGTTGGCAGAGGAAATTGTGTCGCGGGCAATTTCTATCAAAGAATCACATCTGCCTATATAGGCTTGCGCAAACACAATCGAGCCGATGTTGTTTTGCAACCGAATGTCGGGATTGCGGTCTGTGGAAACAAAATAAATCCAACCGCTTGCGTTTGGCTGAATAATAGTTTGTTCTGCGTTTGTGAGAGTAATGTCAGTAGCATTTTCACAATTTTCCTGCGCGGAGGACTGCGCCTTTAACTCGCCTGTGCTTAGACTTGCGCTCAGTACAAACAGTACCGCGCTAAAAATTAATTTTTTCCATACACTTTTTGCGTGTGTAATTTTTTGAGTGATTTGTTTCATACTAATTTGATTTTAGTCATTTATTACACACAAAGTTAAACTGCATTTTTGCATTTTTTAGTTGTATTTTACACCGTATTACGCTGTTTTACAGCGTAAATACATTGTAATATGACCAAAGTCATATTATATTTATTTGAATATAAATACATTTGGCACAATGTAAAAACATACTGCCATGACAACGCCCGAAGACATAAAACTTGGTGAAAACCTGAAAGCATTAAGGCATTTTATAAAGGGCTTACACAAAAAGAAGCTGCTGCAAAACTGAATTATAACAGTCAGCAACAATACAGTAAATTAGAAAACGGTCAAACGCATTTTACCGATGAACTGAAAAATAAAATTTGCGAGAAATTTGCGGTAAGCCCTGAGGCATTTACCAACGGCACACAACACAATCATGGCATAAATGATTTGAACGTTCTTCAAGAATTATTGCAATCTCAAAAAGAAACGATTAAAAGTAAAGACAAACTGATTGAAAAATTGGAACAAGAAAACCAAGAACTAAAACAAGAAATTGAGCAATTGAGAACCGCAAACTAACGTTTACATTTTACAACTTACCAAAAAAATGTTCTTCTACATCAAAGGTTGATTTTTTTCCGACTTGCTCAAAGTCTGTGTTCAGCCAGTGTTCGGCAGTTTCGCGCCCTTTCTCTTTCAGTTCCAATAAAAACTCCCAAGAGGTATTCATTTTGCTGCTGTAACTTAATTGGCTTAGTGCCTTGTAACCACTGATGGTATGCACAAAAATTTCGCGGTTGGTTTTGTTATCCACTTTTAAAATGCCGTGTCGCAACAATTCGTTTCGGTAGTGAATGAGTTTCATTTCATTAATCAAACTGCTGTTAAACGAAATTTCGCTTACTCTGTCTGCAATGTCGCGTGCGGTGGTGGGCACAGATTTAATGTTGATGGAATTAATTTTAATGAGCAAAATATCGTGCAAGTCTGTTCCTTCAATAATCGGGAAAATTGGCGGATTGCCCATGTAACCTCCGTCCCAGTAATGTTCGCCCTCAATTTCTACGGCTTGAAATAAAAACGGCAAACAGGCAGAAGCCAAAACAGTATCCACGGTAATTTCGTTGTTCTTAAAAATTTTTGCGCGATTGGTTTTTACGTTGGTGGCGCAGATGTATAATTTTTTATGGTTATACCATTTCAACTCTTCAAAGTCAATCAGTTCATTTAAAATGTCGCGCAGAGGATTGTAATTAAGCGGATTGAAATTGTACGGCGACATGAATTGTGTTATGGTATTAAAAAACATATACCCGGGGCTGTTGTATATGTCGCCGTTGCCGTATGTTTTATCAAAAGGGCTTGGCTTAAATAAAAAACTTCCGCTCAAAGCAATTTTTTGCCAAAGTGTTTCCAACAGTTCTTTTGCTTTTGCTGCTCCGCCAATGTGAAGTCCGTATGCGCAAGCCACCGCATTTACTGCGCCCGCACTTGTTCCGCACATAGCATCGGCAACCAAATCTTCTTCTTCCAATAATCTGTCTAATACGCCCCAGGTAAATGCGCCGTGCGCACCGCCGCCCTGTAATGCAACCCCAACGTGTTTTTTGTTTGCCATAGTTTTTTATAGTTCATTTAAACCCTCAATTGCCGCCTCGTAATTCGGCTCAATTTTCAGGCACATTTTGTAATCTGCTTTCGCGTTTTCTTTGTCTTTTAATTTTGAATAGGTGTAACCGCGCGCAAAATACGCCTGAATGTACGAAGGATTTAGTTCAATGGCTTTGGTAAAATAGTCTAATGCTTTTTTGTTGTCTTGTTTCAGGTTGAGGTAAATTGCGCCCAAGTTGTAATAACAGTTTTCACAAGTTTTGTTTTCTGAAATTAAGGCTTCATATTCTTTAACGGCTTCGTCAATTTTACCGATGTCTTGCAGAAATTTTGCACGCGCATATTTTGCTTCGTTGTTGTTCGGATTTATTCTCAACGCGCTTTGATAATACTCCAACGCCAAGGGATTTTTTCGGGCGGCATACATTATTCCCAAATCGTAAAACGCATCTTCATACGCATTGTCTTGTTCCGTAGCCGTTACCAAACTTGAAATGGCGCGGTTTGTATCGCCGCTCTCGCTGTAAATTTTTCCTTTTAAAAAATAACCTTTGGCAATGTGTTCGTCAATTTTCAAGGCTTTGTTTATATAGTCAATGCCTTTTTGATATTGGCGCACAATGTAAAACAATTCACCGAGTTTCATTAATGCTTCGGTATTGTCGGGAAACTTTTTTTCTATTTTTTCCAACTCATCTTTTGCTTGGCGCGTTTTGTTTTGGCTGAAATAGGCATCTACCAACAACATAAAATAATCTGCTTTGGTGCTGTCTATTTTTATGGCGCGGTTGGCATCGTTAATAGCTTCTTCTAATTCGTGTAAACTCAAATACACTCTTCCGCGTTTAACATACAAGTCTGCCGAATTTGGATTTTCCAACAACTCTTTGTTTACCGCTTTCAGTTCGGGCGAATTTAATTTTATGCTCAGGCTGTCCGCCCTTTCCAAATCGGCTTTTTCAGCCTCATTGTTTTTGCAGCAAAACAAACATGAAACGAGTACAAGTAAGAAGAGAAAATTTTTTGTTTTCATCGTAATTTAAGTTCCTGAATATAAAATTTTATTTTGTTTACCGCAAAAACAAAATTCACAGGAGCAGGTTTGTGGCGTTTAGCCTATTTTTACCGATGTCATGGTAAGCGAACCTGCAACCGCTTTGTCATTAAACAGGCTTATGGGGTCGCTTTCTTCTTTTACTGCCAATGAGTAGAGCAAAGGCAAATAGTGTTCAGGAGTTGGTATGGCTAAGTCAAACGCTTTGCCTTGTGAACGAAAATTAATGAGTTGTTTGTGGTTGCTGCTGAGAATAAATTGTTTCATTTTTTCATTGGCTTCAATTGCCCAGTCAAATCCAAAGGTTTCGTTCAGCTGTTTCCAAGCCACCATACCAAGGTTGTGCACCATGTTTCCGCTGCCGATAATCAACACGCCTTTTTCGCGCAGTGATTTTATTTGCTGTGCCAATTCGTAATGGTATTGTGGTGTTTGGCTGTAATCCAAACTTAGTTGTATTACCGGAACATCGGCTTTTGGGAATAAATGTTTTATCACACTCCATGCTCCGTGGTCAAGTCCCCATTTGTCGTCTAAGCCTACCGTTGTTTTTTTGATGAGTGTTTTTGTTTCTCTCGCCAAGTCAGGGCTTCCCGGTGCGGGATATTGCACTTCAAATAATTCTTTCGGAAATCCGCCAAAGTCATGAATGGTTTTTGGCTTTTCCATGGCGGTTACAAACGTGCCTTTGGTTTCCCAGTGTGCCGAAATACAAAGTATGGCATTGGGTTTCGGAATTTCTTTTGCCACATTTCTAAACCCTGCTACAAATTCATTTTCTTCAATGGCATTCATAGGGCTGCCGTGCCCAAGGAACAGCACAGGCATCTTTTTTGTTTTGCCTAACGGTTCTGTTATTTTGTTTAATTCGTTCAGCTTCATTGCCGATGTTGTTAATGGCAATATTGCCAGTGATTTTAAAAACGTTTTTCTGTCCATTTATACTTTTTTAAACGCCATTATTTTTTCTTTGTTGCCAACTATCCAAACCAAATCGTCCCATTCAAAAATAGTGGTTGAATCGGGATTTAATATTCTTTCGCCTTTGCGTTCAATACCTATCACTAAACCGTTGGTTTTTTCTCTAAGTCCCGATGAGCGAATGTCCAAACCTTTCAGTTTATTGTATTCATTCACTATAATCTTGTCCAAAATAATGGAGTCTAAACTTGGTTCGGCAATATCTACCTCCTCCTCAGTATCAAAAACCGGTTTAAACACCTGCATCTGTTCATCGGTGGCTATAATCCCTACTGTGTCAGACGGGAGTAAAATATCCGTTTTTATGGGCATATGAATCAGTTTTTCGCCACGCTTAATGTAAGCAATATTAATTCCATACTGTTCGCGCCACGCAAGTTCCTGAAGGGTTCTGCCTATGTAAACTGCCACCTGCGGAACGGTGAGTGAAATAATGTATGCGTCCCAAAGTTTCAGTTCATTTTGAATTTCGTTGCTTTTTCGTTTCACATACGCAGACAGGGTATGATATTCGGCGTTTTCGCGCGCGTTCAAATTTCCGAAAAACCGTTCTTCAATGCGCTGATAGATGTGCTGCATTTTTTTGGAAAACACAAACACAATTATCACCATTAAAGGTACTATAACGGCAAGAGCAATGAGGTCGTTATATATTTGCGACACGCAAAACCCGATGAGTAGTAAGCCTGCCGCCACACGTAATATTTCAATGATAAGCAAAGGTCCGCGGCTGTATTGCTTTTTGAGCCATATTGTTTTGTAAGCCAAATTGCCAAGCCGTTTTGTCATAAGTGCGTACAGAAAAGGCGAAGATGCTCCGAGCGTGAGTGTTAAGGCAATTATTCCCTTTAACGTTGTATTGCTGATATTTTGATTTAAAAAAGGAACTAAGAAATTTACCGAGAGCAAAACAAGGCTCACGATGATGATGCCGTTAATTGCCACAATTTTTATGTAGCCGAACAAAACGGTTTTCCAGTCGCCTTCTGCCTGAATGGTTTGTGTACTCATGGTATAACGGTTTAACCGCTCTACCCACTTTTTAGGCAGATGACGTTCCAAGAAAAGATAAAACGGCTCTGAATACTTTATGAGGTAAGGTGTGCTGAACGTGGTAATTGCAGAAGCACCAACGGCAATGGGAAATAAGAAATCGGAAATAACGCCCAATGATAATCCAAGCGTGGCAACTATAAAAGCAAACTCCCCTATCTGTGCCATGCTCATGCCCACCTGCACCGATTGTTTGAGTGGCTGTCCCGACAGCAATGCTCCCAGCGTGGTGCTGATAAGTTTCCCAAACAGCGTAAGCAAGGTAATGATGATAACAGGTACACCGTATTCAAGCATGGCTTGGGGGTCTATCATCATACCCACCGAAACAAAAAATACTGCGCCAAAAAGGTCTTTTACGGGCTTGGTGATATGTTCTACTTTTTCGGCGGCAGTGGTTTCTGCCATAATAGAACCCATAATAAACGCACCCAATTCAGCAGAAAAACCAACTTGTGTTGCCAGCACCACCATACCAAGGCAAAGCCCCAGCGAGAGAATAAGCATGGTTTCTTCATCTAAAAGCGATTTGGCTTTTTTAAGAAGTGTGGGCAGCAGATAAATGCCGACAACAAACCAGATAATAAGAAAAAAAAGCAGTTTGGATACGGTGAAAACAATTTCAGCACCTTCTACCTGCTGCGTTACCGCAATGGTAGAAAGCAACACCATAAGGAGGATAACGACAATATCTTCCACTATTAATACGCCAAATACAATTCGGGCATACGATTTTGATTTTACGCCCAACTCTTCAAAAGCGCGTATAATAATGGTGGTGGAAGAACTTGCCAGCATACCTCCCAAAAACAAGCTGTCCATAGTTGACCAGCCCAATAATTTTCCGGTAAAGAAGCCCGCAACAGTTATGAAAACAATTTCAACTAATGCCGTGATAGAAGCCGAACCGCCAACACGCATTAATTTTTTAAAACTAAATTCAAGCCCAAGATTAAAAAGCAGGAAGATGACACCGATTTCTGCCAGTATTTTAACGTTGGCACTATCTACAACGGTGGGAAATAAATGAAAATACGGACCAACTAAAAACCCTGCTATAATATAGCCCAACACAAGCGGTTGTTTTATTCTGCGGAACAGCAGGGTTGCAATTGCTCCTGTTATTAAAATAAGTGCTAAATCATGAATTAAGTCAGGTAAATGTCCCATTAGATGTAATAAAGTTATGGTAATATAATCAGCGGCGATTTTCCATCGTAAATCAACTCGTTTATCAGAAAATGCCTCAACAAATTGTCTTTTAACAGGCGGCTGCCTTTTTGAACGACCAACAAGGCATTGGGGTTGTTCCTCATCATGTCTTTAATGTAATTATCTACATTCTCGGTTTTATAAACGGAAGTAGAGGTAATTGCTTTAGCTGAAAACTGGCGTGATAATTCGTTTAAATAGTTCTCGGATTTCAGCGTGTCGTCTTCGGGATTTAGAATGGTGAAAAAATTAATGGCAGGTACAGCATTTCCGAAATAATCAAGCAGGGTAGTTAATTCGGAAACATTTAACGGAAAAACTTCCTTAACGCCGATAAATATTTTTTCGGGAGCGAAAATTTTCATGTCTTCGGGTATGGCTGCCACAATACCTGTTGTATCATCAATTACTTCAATGGCAATATTGCCCAAAAATAACTTTTCCAACAAGCCTGTTTCTTTCACGCCTACAAACATCAGGTTATCATAAGGTTCTTTCAGCAACTCGGAAAGTTTAGCCGTTAAATTATTCAGCGCAACAGTAAATTTGAATTGGTGAGCCGCTTCGGGCAAAACAGAGTGCGCAAAATCTTTCAGCTCGCCAAAACTTTCAGAAATGGCAATTTGGGTAGTTTCTTCTCTTTTCAGGTCGTCTATACGACCACTGGTTACAAACTCCAATTTATGCACTAATAAAAGTTCGGCATCAATACGCTTACCCCAGTCAAAGGCATACTTCAGCAGGTTGGCTGAGTACTCCGAAAAATCAATAAGAACAATAAAACGCTTTTTCATTTCGAATATATTTTAAATGATAATAGTTATGGTTATACGCTTTTTTATTTTCGTAAAGCTACTAATTACAACACAGGATTGCTACCCTTTAGGGCAGTTAAATCTCGTTAGAATGATAATAATCGTTAAAGTTAATGAAAACAGCGGGGTTTACTTTTAATTCAGGCTATTGGTGTTGGTAATCTATTTCTGTCATGTCTGACACTTTGGTTGGAGTATGCTGAAAAATTGCCCTTAATTGAAAAGAACCTTTATGAGGTTGCGAGCGACAATATTAAAGATATTAAATGAAAGGTGGTGAAAAGTGAAGATAAAACATTACGGCGTTTGCCAAAACAAAGTGGGATTATTTGTTTTGTACCTAATCCAAGTAGTGTTTGTTTTTGTGTCTTTGTCTTCCGTTTTATCAGGCGTTTGCTCGTAATAATCAAGCGGAATAAGTGTAGTGTAAGTATAAGTTCGTCCTTCTTCTTTTGTTTCCATATTGTATTCGCTGTTTACAGGACATTCAAGCATATACAGGTTTTTAGCCATGTAAGTAAAAAGATAATATTCTTTTGTCTGCTGATTTTGATTGTTCCAGTTAGCGTGAGGATTTAGAATTAAAGGTTCGTTACGAATTATTTTTTCTCTCACTTCTTCAATGCTCAACAGCTCTCCTTTTTCGTTCATCACATACGCATTAAAAGTCGGGTCAATCCACAACCATTTTTTCAACTTTTCGGAATAAACAGAATTTATAACATGACAATCGCTGTCAATTTTCAAACTGTCTTTTGGCAAACAGGTTACAATGCGTGATTTAATTCCCAAAGACAAATAACATTCGTTGAGAACCATTGCAAGCCCTCTGCAATTTAATCCCCTGTTGTCGCGCTTACATTCTGCAATCATGCTCATTGCATTTTTTACAACAGGATTTCCGTGACTGCCGTCGTGCGGAATTAAGTTGTGTATCCAATGAAGCAGATTAAGAATTTTAAGAACATCATTTCCTTGCCCTGCAATGCTGTCAAGATTAAAAGATTTGCGCAGCGTTGCAAGATTTGAATTTTCGGCAGATTGATAGGTAAAGTTTGGAAACGGTCTGTTGTCGGATAAATTATATTTTTCGGCTTTTCTCAAAATAAAAAGATAATCGCCGACGTTCCTTAATTGAGCATTAATTTCTTTAAACTCTTTTTCATTTCGTATGTTATCCAAGTCGCTGTCTTTTTGAATGTGTGCATAATCAATATAACCTGCGTCAATGGATTTTTTCAGGTAAGTTAATGCCATTGGTTTGTTGTTTAACAATGAGTAAGTGCAACTGAAATTGTAATAAGCTCCGCTAAGATAATCTGCAAAATTGTTTTTGTCGTCTGCCGAAAGTTTGCTGTATTGAGATACAAACTCATTCAATAATTTATTGTAAGTTTTCACATCTTGCCGCTCATAAGCAAGCGTAAACAAACTATCTTGTTTATTAGCAAATTTCTCAAATTTTTCGGGTGCAATTTGTCCGCGAACAACTGTTGTTATAAGCAGTAAAAAAATAATCTGTTTAATTTTCATGATATTGTTTTCTTTAAATTTTCAAATCGTTTCATCATTATTCTTTCTCATCAATGCGCTCTACACGGTTTATTCCTTTTACGGTTTTAAGTTTATCAATTAAATGATTTAAGTGTTTGGTGTCATGCACATAAACCATAATTGTTCCCTCAAACAAACCGCCCTCTGTATCAAAATTTATACTCCGCATATTCACATTATTTTCGTTTGAAATTACTTTGGTAATGTTGTTTACAATGCCAATTTCGTCTGTGCCTTTAATTTTAAGCCCCGCCAAAAATGAAATCAACTGGTCGTTTACCCATTTTGCTTTTACCACACGGTACGCATAATTGGAAAGTAACTTAATGGAATTAGGACAATTTACACGGTGAATTTTTATGCCCTCACTCACGGTAATAAAACCAAACACATCATCGCCCGGAATAGGATTGCAGCACGGTGCAAGGTTGTAATCCAACTTTTGCATATCATCGCCAATCACGAGCATATCCGATTTTCCGCGCGCGCTGGTAACAAGCTGTTCTAATTTTTGTAACTCTTGTTTTTTTGTCGGTTTCACAGGGTCTTCCCTGTATGCCGCAAATTCTCTCACCTCTTTTATATCCACATTGCCAAGCGCGGCGCGATAAAACAATTCCTGAGAAGAAGGCAGTTTTAAAAAGTTGGCAAACTCATTGACAATGTGTGTAGAGAACGTCATATTGTATCGCTCCATTTTGCGGCGCAAAATTTCTTTTCCCTCCAAAGCAATTTTTTTACGTTGGTGCTTTAAAGAGTTTTTAATTTTTGATTTGGCTTTTGCCGTGGTTACATAATCTAACCAGTCTTCTTTGGGTGTTTGTTTTTTACTGGTGAGAATTTCCACCTGGTCGCCGCTTGTCAGCTCATGATTCAGCGACACTAATTTGTGATTTACTTTTGCGCCAATGCAATGCTCGCCAATTTTGCTGTGAATTTCAAAAGCAAAGTCTAAAGCGGTTGCACGCACGGGCAACGTTTTCATATCGCCTTTGGGCGTAAACACAAACATTTCATCGCTAAAGAGGTTCAGCTTAAAATCGTCAATAAACTCCAAAGCGTTGGGGTCGGGGTTTTCAAGCATTTCGCGAATGCGGCGCAACCAGTTTTCAAGCTGATTTTCCTGTTCGGCAGCGTTTTCGGTATCGGTATCTTTGTATTTCCAATGCGCGGCAAATCCGTTTTCGGCAATTTCGTCCATGCGCACGGTGCGAATTTGCACTTCTACCCACTTGCCCTGCGGACCCATAACGGTGGTGTGCAAACTTTCGTAGCCGTTACTTTTTGGAGTGCTAATCCAGTCGCGCAAACGCTCGGGGCTTGGGTGATAAAAATCGGTGATGATAGAATACACTTTCCAGCAGTCGGCTTTTTCTTTCTCGGGTGGTGTATCAATCACAATGCGGATTGCAAAGAGGTCGTAAATTTCTTCAAAGGAAACAAACTTGGTTTTTATTTTATTGTAAATACCGTAAATGGATTTTGGTCGCCCGAAAATTTTAAACTTAAATCCCTGTTCGCTTAAAATTTCTTTGAGCGGCTCAATAAATTTTTGAATAAAACGTTTGCGTTCGGGTTCGCTTTCTTTGAGTTTGTATTCAATGTCTTCGTAGGCTTCGGTGTCGGTGTATTTCAACGCCAGATTTTCCAATTCGGTTTTTATGGCGTTTAATCCCAAACGGTGCGCAAGGGGTGCGTATAAAAAAAATGTTTCGCTGGCAATTTTAATTTGCTTGTCGTGCTTCATGTGCTCTAAGGTGCGCATGTTGTGCAAACGGTCTGCCAGTTTTATAAGAATAACACGAATGTCTTCGCTCATGGTAAGCAGCACTTTTCTGAAGTTTTCTGCCTGAATGGAAGAGGTGTAATCAATGACTCCCGAAATTTTGGTTAAGCCGTCAATAATTTGCGCCACCTTTTCGCCAAACAAGCCGCGCACGTCATCTAAGGTTAAATCGGTGTCTTCAACGGTATCGTGCAACAGGGCGCAAACAATACCCGTTGGACCCAAGCCAATTTCTTCGGCGCAAATTTGCGCTACGGCAATGGGGTGATAAATGTAAGGCTCACCGCTTTTGCGGCGCATTTCTTTGTGCGCTTCAACGGCTACTTCAAACGCTTTGCGAATAATGTCTTTTTCGGCTTTGTCTAACTTGCGTTTGCTCGCCTTCAACAGTTTTTTGTAGCGGTTTAAAATTTCTTTTCTCTCTGCTTCTAAATCAATTTGCATAAGCACTAAATGAAGTGATTAAAGGTAAAGAGTTTATCAGGAATAAAACAGATTTATTTGAAACACCTGTGGCTGAAAGACAAAAATATACCTTAGATTGTGGCAACGCTCAAAATCCTACAGAGCGAAGGTGATTTTTTCCATCGTAGATTGAGCCTTTTTAATTTACAGGTTTTCTTGGTTTCCAAATTTCATAAGTCTTACCAGTAAACTAAACCACTATGGACTTGCAGTCCATAGTGGTTTAGTTAATAAATTTTGCTTGGGGTGAAAGTAAACATTTTTTCATCATATCTTTGTGCAGGCGACTTCGGCATTTTGCCTTTTCGCTTCCGGTAATAATTAAGACAACTAATGCGTGTTTCAGATAAAGCCCTTGTGTTGCAAGCCGTGAAACACGGCGACAAAAAATTTATCTTAAAACTTTACACACGACATCACGGTGTAATAAGCGTTTCTGCAACGGTTGGAAATTCTGCCCTTTCAAAAATTAAAACAAGCAGCATTTTACCTTTGAGTTTAATTGATACGCAACTCATCGTGCGCCAAAACAAAGACATTTATCAACTCACCGAAGCAGCCTGTTATTGCGTGCATACAGAAATTTCAACTTCATTATCCAAATTAAGCATTGCACAATTTTTAAACGAAGTTTTAATTAAGACATTAAAAGAGCAAAGCGGTAACCGGCATTTATTTGAGTTTATTGAAACCTGCCTGAAATTTTTAAACGACAGCGAAAACAGTTTTGTCAATCTGCATTTGTATTTTTTGAGTGAACTCACAAAATATTTGGGCTTTGAGCCGCAAAATAATTTCAGTACGCAAATGCCTTATTTTGATTGCCGCGAAGGAAAATTTTCTTCCGCAAGTTTGGCTTTCCCTTTGGGTTTAAGCAAAGAAGAAAGTTTTTTATTTTCTGAATTTTTAAAAATACACGCGCTTAAAACAAACATTTCTCATACGCAACGCCAAACGCTGTTGAATATTTTATTAGCCTATTACCGCGTTCACTTACCCAATTTTAATGAAGTAAAAAGTTTGGAAGTGTTGAAAGAGGTGATTGGAAAATAAAAAAGCGAGATAAATTATTACCTCGCTTTTCTTTTCTTAAATTTTATATTAATAATAAGTGTATTCGGTTACGTTCATGGTTGAATCTAAAACACTGCCATTCATATAATAACTCGTTGCCGTTTCCTGAATAACGCGCCCATTGCCGTCTTTTTGATAAGTGTATTTAGTAGGATAGCTTAAGCCTGAATACTTAATACTCTTCACCAAATTTACAGAACTATATCCGTTGCCGAACGGGAAATATGCGTTGCCGTTCGGTAAATATTTAAGTCCCATATCGCGGTTGTCTTTATCGCTCAAATATTCGTAGGTATAACTATATGCAATTGTTCCTGAGCCCGAAAGATTTACCACCGAAACCAAATTGCCGCCTGACCAAGAATAATTCATTGTAGAACTGCCTTGAGTTACTTGTGTGATGCGGTTTTCAGAATCGTAAGTATAAGATTCGGTGTAATAATTTGAAACGCCCGAGAACGATACAGAAACCACATAGCCCGCCGAATTTCGCGGACAAGAGCTGGTAGCAAGAATTGTACCTGTACTATCCACATCTGTAATAGTCAGAGCTTCCGTGTTCCATATATAATTACTCGTAGAACCGCTTGATTCCACTTTAGATAAAAGTCCCGCGTTATATGAGAGCGAATATGTCATTGATGAGGAGTAAGTAATCGTTTTCACCTTGTTGCTTACGGTGTTTCCTCCATTGTTATTTCCACCATTGTTGTTTATGTTATTTGGCGAAGTTTTGTTGTCTTTTTTGCAAGCTGCAAAAACCAATGTTGCAGCTATTGTCATGTAAATTAATTTTTTCATTTTTTGTGTGAGGTTAAAATCTCGCCGCGAATATACAAAAAACTCATACGCAATACATTACGAAGCTATTAATTTTTATTTGGGTTGAATTAATGCCTCATCTACAATGTTCTGATAATTGCTTCTGCGTTCCGAATTATGAAGAATTAATTTGAGCCAATAATTTGCTTCCTCATAATTTTTTTCGGCAATGCAAATGGCAGCGAGATTTAATTTTGCTTCGTCATAACGCGGGCTGATACGCGCTGCTTCTTTGTAATACAATTTCGCTTGCAGCGTATCGCCGTTCATTATGCAAGCCGAAGCCAAATCATTCAGCACATTTCTGTTATAGGGATTGTAATGATATGCCCTTTGAAAATCCTTGTATGCTTCTTTAAAATTTCCGCGCGCGGCATAAGCATTGCCCCTGTACCAATGAATTGGCAAGGAAAGCGGGTCAATAGTATAGGCAAAATTAAAAGCCGAATTGCCTGATTGAATTATTTTCGGCGCGTTATTTTCATGTTTTGCATCGTATATTTTGCGCGTAAAAAATTCTCCTTTGCAACGCAGAATGTTTGTATAAAGCATAAACGCCGCTAACAATATTGCAACAAAATAAAACGGTTTTTGTATCGGAATTGGTTTACTATTTTGTGTTACATAATTTTCCTGAACCTGATAATAAGCAAAGGCAAAAATCATATTCAGCCACAAGTTGTGTTCTACGCGCTCTTTCGGGAAATCAAAAAAAGAAATGACCAGATAACCGACAATGAACGAAACGCAAATCATGAGCTGAAAAGCAGTTTGTTTGTTTCCTGAAGTTTTTAAAATCTTAATTGAAAGCAACAACAATCCGACAACAAACATCAAATACAAATTGAAACCAATAATTCCCGTTTCGGAAAGTATCCACAAAAAATCGTTGTGAGGACGTTGAAAGGTAAAATTCAAATCTTCGGCGCGCCATAAATCAGTGAGCGTGGCATCGGGCATTTCAATTTGCCAGTTACCGCAACCCACGCCAATCAAAGGATTTTTTTCAATTAAATAATAGGTTTTATCCCATAATACCAAACGTTCTTGTTCCAATTTCATGGTCTTGTTTTCGGTTGCTTGTGTAAAACCAAGACTTTTATTGATAATCGGTTTTAATCCGAAAAAGAAAAAAATATTGATACACACAATAACAACAGGCAACAAAATAGATACGTTTACTTTTTTCAAAACATCTTTTTTGAGTTTATGATATAAAAATAAAACCAAGAAAACCATCGCAGTTATTCCCATTCCTAACCAAACGGCTTTTGTTTTTAAAAAAATAATGGAGGCAACTGTAAGTGCAATACAAAAAAGTGTTTCTGTTTTGTATGATTTGGAAGATTGAAAATAAGCGTTGATTAAGAAAAACAAATTCAAAAACAAAAAACTTGAAAGTAAATTTTTATGCCCGTTTACGCCTGTAATTGCATACAAGGCTTCGCCGTCAAAATTGTTCAGTTGAAACATTTGATAACACATCACCGCCAAAACAATTATGTTTACCAACACTGAAATTTTAAGCAAAGCAGAAGTAAAAGAATTTTTGTCTTGCTTCAAAAAGTAAAACGTAAATAGAAAAGCACACAAGCTCAATACTTGCTTTTCTGCACTGAACAAGGCTTCGGCTGTATTATGCGCCCAAATAATGCTAAGAGCCGAAAATAAAGTGTAAGCAAAATAAGAGCCAAGAATAAAATCCAAACGGAGTTTAAATTCGTTTTTTGATTTGTATAAAAAATACAGCAACAACAAAACCACCGCCGAAAAAAACGTAACACGCGGCATATTTGTAAAATCAAGCATAAACGGCACTGCAAGTACCGAACACACCGCCACACCAAACAAAAATAAACGAATAAGCAGAATTTGGTTTTTCATACTAATAATCCCTGTATTCGTTCCAAAAACTTGTTTTGAAAGCCACAAAGAAATAAGGATTGTGCATTAAATACCCTTGCGAGTTTTTTTCGGAACGCTGTAAATAACCTGCTTCCACACGCATATTCATATCGGGAATGATGAAGTAAGTAAACTTTAACTGCGCCTGAACCAAACCTGTTTTTATGCCTTGCGTGGTATAATGCCCGTATTCGGAATGGCGTGTGTTATAACTCAAAAAAATATTTTGCCCCACGTTGGAGTTTGTGTTGGCGGTATCTTTGCCCAAAATGGCTATCATGCCGTTGCATGAAATTTCCCATTTGTTTTTTCGGTAAGTGGCAAAACCCAAAAATTCCTTGAAATTCGCGCCAAGCGGGTGAGCAAGCGGCAAGCCGTAATGTCCGTAATTTTGTGTAACCAAACCGTGCGTGTAAGTAAACGGTCGCACCTGATTGTATTCTGCCTGCAATTTCAAACCTTTTATACCAAAGGCGTTAATGTATTTTGCGCCCAACTGAAACCCTTGTTTGTTTGCCCACCAGCCGCGCCGCGCTTTTATTTCTTTAAGATAAAATTCGTCTAAAGCTAATTGTGCATAGAGTTTTATGCGTTTAAAAATTGTTGCATTCATATTTAAGCCCATAAACGAATTATCAGGCGAGCCGACTGCATATTCCTGCGGACGGAAAAAAATAATCGGGTTTAAATAATTCACTTCAAAGGTGCGCACTTGGTTACTGTCCGTTCCGCGCCATACAATGTTTTCAAACACACCGACAGAAAAATTTTTGGTGATGTTATAGCTCAAATAATGAAATGTGCCGTATTTGTTCGTGAAATCTTTTTTCACGCCGTTGGCAGTTGATACATCGTAAAACCACGAATACCAAACGTTGTATTGCAACCGCCAAATATTGGTGTTAATACCAAAGTAAGGATTTGCAGGCGCAAAATCGCTCAACAACAAACTGCGGTAACCGTCGCCGATAAAATGTTTTTCGCGCCCCAACTGAAAATTAAAATATTTGTTGTTCTTGGGCGTATAAGAAACATAACCTGTGTAATCAAAAAAATTATAGTTGTTTCCGTAAGCCTGCCCATACATCGGTAGAATTTTTTGTCGCTTTAGTGTAGTATCTAAAAAAAACGGCTGTTGATTTTGTCCGCCAACGAGCATAGCGGCAAAACTAAAACCTTGTCGGAAACTCATTTTAACTTGCGTTCCACCAAGCGCGGAAACAAGCGGTTTTTTTGCAAGTGCATCGTAACCAAATTCAACATCTGCAATGGGGCGAACTTGAAGATTGATTTGATTGTCTTTTCCTGAATATTCATTGAAATCTTTACTCCAAAAAGATTTCCCTATTTCAGATAAATAGTATTTGTATTGAAAGGAAAGTACAAGCGTATCTTCATGCGGTATATACAGCGGATATTTATATGGTTTAAACGAAGAATGATATCTTGTGTTTGGTTTTGAAATGATATAATAATCGTCTGCTCCCCGAATTTCATTGCCAATAAATACATTGCGTGAAGGAAACACAGATAGTCCAACCTTAGTAAATAGAGGCTCTAGCTTAAATATAGGCTCTCGTGGAAGTATGCAATCCTGCTGCGGTATATTATACTTATACTCTGCTTTTTTAACCATTGTATCATTTTGCCCAAAACAAAACGCAGAGTAAAAAAATACAAGAATGAAAAATTTCTTCATTGCGGCTCTAAGGTAAAAACAAAAAACCATTCCAAAATTTTGAAATGGTTTTTTTACGTCTTGCAATTCCCCCTTTGGGGGTTGGGGGCGTTTAAATCCCCAACACACTATTCATGCTGCGTACAGCTTCCGCGCTTTTGTTGAAAGCGGCTTGTTCGTCAGCGTTGAGGTTGTAATCCACAATTTTTTCCCAACCGTTTGCGCCTATGATAACAGGCACACCCATACAAATATCTTTTTGTCCGTATTCGCCGTCAAGGGAAACACAACAAGGGAATAATTTCTTTTGGTCGTGTACAATGCTTGCCACCAAAGCAGCCACAGCCGCGCCCGGTGCGTACCACGCGCTTGTGCCTAACATACCTGTTAAGGTTGCGCCGCCAACCATAGTATCAGCCGCCACTTTTTTCAAACGCTCTGCATCTAAAAATTGTGAAACAGGAACGCCCGTGTATGCTGCCAAGCGTGTTAAAGGTATCATAGTCGTATCGCCGTGTCC
Organism: Bacteroidota bacterium; assembly: GCA_019638705.1. GTDB lineage: Bacteria > Bacteroidota > Bacteroidia > B-17B0 > Aurantibacillaceae > Aurantibacillus. The sequence continues at coordinate 186,450 of JAHBTI010000002.1, read as the reverse complement.
GCCAATAACCACACCGCTGATGTCGCTTGCAGGCGCGTTTAATGCCTGCGATAAATAACATTTAAAACGTGCGCTGTCCAAAATACCACCCATGCCGATGATGCGGTTTTTAGGCAATTTGCTTGCTTTCAAAGCCAAATACGTCATGGTATCCATTGGGTTACTTACCACGATGATGATTGCATCGGGCGAATATTTTAATACGTTTTCAGTTACGGTTTTTACAATGCCTGCGTTAGTGCCGATTAATTCTTCGCGTGTCATGCCCGGTTTGCGCGGAATGCCGCTTGTAATAACCACCACTTTGCTGCCTGCGGTTTTGCTGTAATCGTTGGTGCTGCCGCTGATGCGTGTGTTAAAACCGTTGAGTGTGGCGGTTTGCATTAAATCCAATGCTTTGCCTTCGGCAAAATTTTCTTTAATGTCTAAAATAACTACTTCGCCGGCAATGCGGTTAAGCGCAATGTATTCTGCACAGGTTGCTCCCACATTTCCTGCTCCGATAACTGATACTTTCATAAGATTTTGTTTTAAAAGAATTGATGAATGAAAAATTTTAAGTGCCGCTAAATTACAGCATTTAGCAACACGATAAAATAGTTTTCATCAAAATTATTTCTCTAAAATTTTAAACTCGGTGCGGCGGTTGTTTTGTCTGCCTTCGGCGGTGTCGTTGCTTTCTACGGGTCTGGTTTCGCCGTAGCCTTTGGCAACAAGGCGCGTTGCAGGAACGCTGTGTCCTATAAGATAATCAACCACCGATTTGGAACGCTCGTTGCTGAGCTTCATGTTGTAATCGTCAGAGCCAATGTTATCGGTATGGCTGGAGATTTCAATTTTCAAACTCGGATTATCTTTTAAGAGTTTTACCAAACGCGCCAGTTCATTGGCAGACTCCGAACGAATAGTGCTTTTGCCCGAATCAAAGAAAATATTTTTGAGAATGATGATACTGCCCACTTCAATTTTCTTTAAGGCAATGTCTAAATTAAATTCCTGAAAGTCGGTGCTGTCGGGCAAATCAAAGTTTTCGGAATGGAATAAATAACCTTCGTTTTTTACCACAAGCCCGTAGTTTTTGCCGCTTGGCAGGGTTACTAAATATTTGCCTGTGCTGCTGTTTGATTTAAAGGTTGCCAACACCACATTTTTTTCGTTATCAATTAATTCAATGCTTGATTCCAAAGGTTTTTTCTTTTCGCCCTCTTCATAAATTAAGCCTTTTAAAATGGTGAGTTTGGCAGATTTTACTTCTACCGCGCTTTGCGTTTTTAAATCGCTTACGGGATTTGCCACCATTGCCAAAAGTTGGTCTTGCGTACTTAACAGAGGCGATTTTTCAGGACCAAGAAAGGTAATTTTATACAAGTCATGGTCGCCAAAACCACCCGGCTTTGCCGAAGCAAAATAGGCGCGGTTGCCGCTGCCGCTTACCACAAAATACACATCATCGTCAGGTCCGTTAATGGGGTAGCCCAAATTTACAGGTGCGCTCCATTTGCCGTTTACCAACGTTGATTTAAACACATCGTAGCCGCCCATGCTGTTGTATCCTTTGCTGCTGAAATACATGGTTTTTCCGTCAGGGTGCATAAACACGGCTTCTTCATCGTATTTGGTATTTATTTCCGCGCCCAAATTTTTTGCAATGCCCCAGTCGCCTGTGGCGGCGTCCATATCGCAGTAATAAATATCGTTACCGCCAAAGCCGCCAATTTGCCTGTCGCTGATAAAGTACAGGCGTTTGCCGTCAAAACTCATGCTCACACTCATTTCGCGAAACTTGGTGTTTATGTTTTTATTCAAATGTACAGGCGTTCTCCATTCCGAACCCAGCAATTCGCTTTGATAAATATCGCCTCCGTCTGTTGGCGTAGAGCGGTACAGAAACAATTTTGTGCCGTCGGGCGAAAGCCCTGCGGTAGCATCGTGTCCGTCGGTATTTATAAGTTTACCCAAAGATTTTGCAGCTTGCCATTTGCCTTTTTCTTTGGCGGAAGAATACACATCTTCAAAATAACCGTTGTCGTTTACATCGCGTTTACCACCGTTGGGGCGGCGCGAGGTAAAAAAAATTGTTCCCTCGTCTGCCGTAATAGAAGGGCTGTATTCTGGAAAATGGCTGTTTACGTTTTCGCCCAAATTATCTACAAACACACGTTCAGGTTTTGCACTTAATGTTTTTCCCGAATGGCACTCGGCAATTTTTTTGTTTACATCTTCAATGGCAAGGGCATTGGCTTTTGCACGTTTTTGTAAATGCGTTAAATGTTCTTCGTAATATTTAATGGCATCGTCCCAGCGGCTGTTGAGGTGATACGCCCAAGCCAGCCAGTACGCCACATCGGTTTCTCCCGAATTATCTTGCAGGGCGTAGGCGGTTTCTAAATAATGTATGGTTTCTTTGCTTAGCGGCGAAGTTACAAACCAACTAAAGCCGAGCATATAATTGAGTTTTACGCTTCTGGCATTAAAACGGTTGGCATCGGTTAAGGGAGTTATGGCATTGCGAAAACTTTGGTCGCCCGAATGTCTGTAATCAAACAGGCTTATGGGAAAATATTTTTTGTTCATGATGAACGACCTTCTGAAATCGTCAAAATCTTTTCGCCCCTCTGTATAAAAAATCAAGCCCGCTTCGTACTTGCGCATGGCATCTTTAAATTCATCTTTGCGTGTAAGAAAATTGTTTTTATCAAACTCCACGCTTTGCGCGGGCAGCAAAAAAAAGGTGTTTAAAAACAAAAAGGTGTATATACTTTTTTTCATAGTGTTTTTTTAATTCAGGCAAGATGTATTAATAAAAATTTTTGCGCCGTCCACGCCAAGCTCCACAGCTTTTTTCCAATCGGCGCAGCACTCGTCTTCTTCGCGCAGCATTTGGCGGGCAATGCCGCGGTTGTAATACGCTGCTCCGTTTTTAGTGTCTAACTGAATGGCTTTGCTTGCAAGTTCTTTGGCTTTGGCATAATCTTGATTTTTTATGGCAATGGAACACAGGTTGTTGTATGCAGAGGAATTATTCGGGTCTTGTTTCAGCACCTCTTCAAAATCTTGTTCGGCAGATTTTAAATCGTTGTTTTCAAAATGCGCCGTACCGCGATTGTTTAACGCAATTAAATAGTTGGGATTTAACTCTAATGCCTTGCTGTATGCGGCAAGGGCTTTTTTGTAATTTTTTGCTGAGCGGTAAGCAGAACCCAAATTGTTATGAATAAAGGCATAAGAATTATCTATCAGCAATGCTTTTTCGTAATCGGCTGCCGCGCCTGCATAATCGCCTTTGGCGCGCTTGACAGAGCCTCTGTCGTTATAGGCATACACATAATCGGGTTTTGAACCTGCTGCCATAGAAAAGAAACGGATGGCACCGTCTAAATTTTTGTCTTCATACGCCAGCAAACCTTTGTAATACGCTGCTTCGGCATGACCTGCATTTAATTTTAAGCAATAATCCAGCATTACATTTTGACTGTCGCGCTGAGCAAGCCCCATAAAAATAAGGCTTCGGTAAAAATACAATTCGGCATTTTCGGGTTGCAGTTTAATTACCAGATTAATGTCAGACATGGCTTCGTTGTAGCGTTTCATTTTGGTAAACGCAACGGCGCGGTTAATAAATGCCTTGTCAAAATCGGTTTTTTGTGCCAAGCATTTTGAAAACAAATCTATGGCGGTGTTATAATCGCTGTTATTCAGCGCAGCAAGCCCTTTGTTATAATCCTGTTCGGCTTGTTGGTCGGGGGTAAGCGTTGCCGCTACTTTTACGGTATCTTGCGATTTCAGCGTTATTGCGGTAAAAACAAAAAGGCTGATAAATAATGGACGTATCATTGATAAAATGTTATAAACGACTGTTTACTAAACTATATAAAAACTCTTTACAGCCAAAACGCGCAAAAATTTAGTTCTAAACAGAAGGGTTTTAATAACGAACACAGAGATTTTGTACTTTTAAAACATGATTGAAACCTTGGAACTGTTTGACAGGGCATTGTTGCTCGTCATTAATTCATGGCACGCGCCTTTGCTTGACAGCTTTATGTATTACCTCAGCGAAAAATTTGCTACCATGATAAGCGTGGCTGCAATTTTTGCCGTGGCGTTTGCGTTCTACAAAAAATTTTCTGTAAAAAAAGCGGCAGAGTTTGTGTTGGGTTGCGCCATTGTGTTTGCCTGTACCGATATGTCTTCCAATCTTATTAAACATGGCGTAAAACGTTATCGCCCCACGCATAATTTAGAAATTAAAGAGCAGGTGCATATTGTAAACGAGTATCGCGGCGGTAAATTCGGTTTTTTTTCGGGACACGCCGCCAACACCTTTGGCGTTTTTACATTCATTTTTTGCTGTGTAAACTGGTGGCAAAAAAAATATAAGTATTTGCTTTTTCTTTATCCTTTGTTGATTGTTTATACCCGAATGTATTTGGGCGTACATTACCCAAGTGATATTGCTGTGGGAATAATTGACGGAGTTTTGTTTGGCAATATTGTGTTTTGGGTGATGAATACTTATTTTTTTAAATTTAATGAGCAATAATTTGATTGCTTTTCTTACATACGCCGTTTTATTTTCTGCGCTGATTTTTTATAACGGTTTTTTCGGTTTGTTTAACGACGATAAAATTTCCAAAAAACAAGCTGCGGTTTTGTTTGTGCTGAAACTGCTTGCCGTGCCTGTGTTTTACCTGTTGTACAAAAAACTGTACGGCGGCATAGACCATTTAGATGCAGGCATTTTTTATCACGATGCAAACGTGCTGAACAATTTTTCGCACACAAATTTTGTGGAGTATTTAAAAATTTTGTTCGGCTTGCAAGATGAAAACGAAAACTCGTATGTGTTTAAAGAATGTATTGTAAATACCATGAATTGGGACAACGGCTATGTAAAAGATTTTTTTTACAACGATAACCGCATTGTTATTCGCATACATTCGTTATTGCATTTTATTGCATTCAACTCGTATTTTGTTCACGCGTTGTTTTCTTGCTTTTTAAGTTTTGTGGGCATTTTTTTTCTATACAAAAGCATTAAACAATTTTTTGAGGGAAAAGAACTATTTGTGTTGCTTATTCTTTGTTTTTTTCCTGCATTATGGTTTTACACAGGGGCTTTGCTCAAAGAAAGTTTGGTTGTGTTTGTGTTGGGCTGCACGGCGTATCAGTTGAAACGAATTGTTTTTGGAAAATTTTCTTTGTTAAATTTTTTGTGGCTTGCGTTTTTGCTGTTTTTATCAATACTTCTAAAGCCTTATGTGCTCTGTATTTCGGCAGTTTCCTTTGCGCTGTTTTTCTTTCTTCAAAAAGTAAAATATAAAAATCTTGTATTTTTTTCAATCATGCTTCTCGGAATTATTGCTGCCAACTTTTTAGTTGAAAAAGTAAAACACACATCTTTATTTGAAGCGGCACTTCATCATCAGCGCAATTTTGCAGGTGTGGCAAACGGCGGCATTTTTTTGGCAGGTGATACCACTTACATTCGTTTGGAATACGATACAAGTTTGGTAAATAAAATTCAAAACAATCCTGCTACATACACCATTAAAAAAAATGTGCCTTACACCTATTGGGAAGACAATCACAACCAAGATACTTTGTATTGCACTGCCAATCAAGACACCGTAACGCAATACAATTTAGTGTTTCAAACGCCGCAAGGCGGTTCTAACATTGCCCTCGCCGATTACGGAAAAAATAATTTCACAAAAACGGTTTCGGCTTTTTATTACAGCTTGTTTTATCCGTTTTTCTTCAATGCAAAAAGCATCATGCAAATGTTAGCTTCGTTTGAAAATTTGGCAATTCTTATTTCTTTAATGGTGTGCTTTATTTCTTTTATCAAAAATAAAAAAGAACCTTTTCCCGCTTTGCTATTTTTGTTTATTGCACTTTCGGTTTGTTTTATTATAGGGCTTACCACGCCCAACAGCGGTGCAATTTTCAGGTATCGTGCGCCTGTGGTGGTTTTTATTTTGTTGGCGGGGGTGTATTATTTGCCTGAAAGAAAAACATAAACGCTTAGTCTTGAATTTCACTATAAATCAGCCCTTTCCAATACATTTTATTTTTTGGCTCTATTGTGTTTTTAAACAAAAAATAAAATTCAGTTTTGATTATGCGTTTAGAAAACAGCGTTTTGTCAAGTTTAAAACAGCCTTCTTTAAGCAGAAAAATATGTTCGCCTAAATGCGCTATGCTGTTAAAGTCTATCCAAGCGGTTAAAGAATCATTAACTAATTTGATATTTAAACTGCTGTGCGTTGAAACGTTGCATACTGTCCAACCAAGTATTGAATTATTGGGTTGTTTTTTAAAGTTAATAAAATCAGAGTTGAAATATTCGTATGTTGAAACATCCGATTTTATGGAATGAAATTGAGGAGTTGTATCAAGCACTTTATAAAAAACGGTAAGCGAATCTTCAAATATTTTGCCTTCACCGTTTTTCATTCTGTCAATTTCAGGCGGGCAAATGCCGTCACAGCTCAATTGTCCGAAAATATTAACATAAACACCTTCTTCGCGATAACTCCAGTTTTCTTTGAATGAAAAATCGCCCGACAAATTATCTGTCCACATTATTTTTATCCAGTGTGCATTTTTATCCAATTTATTATTTGATGATTGCGGATAACCAATGAAAGATGAAAGAAAAAGTAATATAAACAGTTGAATTTTCATTGTTTTGTACTTTTACTTCTAAATTTTATCAGGCTACACATACCGCCGCAAATTTTCGGCTTAAATCTTGAAAAGCAAAATTCAGGATTTTTAATTCGCTTTTAGAAAATTCGGCTTGTTTGCCATTTACAATGTTGCCGTTAAGTTTTTGATAAAACCATTCGTTGCTTTTTTTGAAATAGTTCTTGGCGATATAAGCAATGGAAACAGCGGGAAGAATATTTTCTAATTGTTTTTTAACTAATAATTCATCGGCAATGCGGTTAGACTCCTTCATGCAAGCAATAATTGCCTGCGCGTATGCATTAGGGTCTTTTTTGTTCAAGGCTTCAAGCTCTTTGTTAATAGCCGTCTTTTCGGTTTTGCTTTTAGCATTGATGTATTTTGCTTTTAATTTTTTTACTTTTTCTACTGTGCTCATTTTCCTAATTCTTTTAATTTTCTGATGAGTTCAGAAATTTCTTTGTCAATCACTCGTTTCATTTCTTTTGACCTGACGGATAATTCCTTGTATTGTTCCAAATAAAACATTAAGTCCTTTTGCAAATCGTTTTTTATTTTTTCCCGTTCTTTATTCACTCCGAAAACATCGGTACAAAATTAATAAGTTTTTGCTTATTGCGCAAGTTTTGACAACTCCATTTCGTGTTAAGCACATATTAAAATTTCCTTGTACATTTATCTGCACCGAAAAGCCAATGAATTTATTCCGAAAAAAAACTGTTGAAAGCATTTTAAAAAATGCGGCGCAAGAAAATCATCACGGCAGTTTGGCAAAACACCTTAAAGTAAAAGACCTCACCGCTTTGGGAATTGCCGCCATTGTGGGCGCAGGCATTTTTACCACAATAGGGCAGGCGAGTGCCGACGGCGGACCTGCGGTGATGTTTCTGTTTGTTTTTACTGCCGTTGCCTGCGGTTTTGCGGCATTTGCTTATGCGGAGTTTGCAAGTATTTTGCCCGTGGCGGGAAGTGCTTACACGTATAGTTACGTTGCTTTTGGTGAGTTGTTTGCGTGGATTATCGGTTGGGCGTTAATTATGGAATATTCCGTAGGTAACATGACCGTAGCCATTGGTTGGAGCGGCTATTTTACAAGTTTGCTCGGCTCTATGAACATTCATTTACCTGCATGGACAACAAGCGATTTTTTTTCTGCACAATCGGGTTTTAAAGAAGCAAGTGTATTGTTGCAAAACGGACAAACGTTTGAAAATTTATCTGCGGGTTTGCAAGAAAATTATCTTGCGTGGCAAAACGCACCGAGCATTTTTGGTTTGCGTTTGATTGCCGATTTGCCCGCGCTTTTAATTGTCGTTCTCATCACTTGGTTGGTGTATCGCGGCATTAAAGAATCTAAAAACGCAAGCAATGCCATGGTGATTATAAAATTGGCGGTTGTGTTATTAGTCATTGCAGTCGGCATTTTTTATGTGGATACCGATAATTGGAATCCCTTTGCGCCCAACGGCATCAGTGGTATTTTAAAAGGTGTGTCGGCTGTATTCTTTGCCTACATTGGTTTTGATGCAATCAGCACAACAGCAGAAGAATGTGAAAATCCTCAACGCGATTTGCCCAAAGGCATGATGTGGGCAATTATTATTTGCACAATTTTATATGTGTTAATTGCGTTGGTATTGACAGGAATGGTGAATTACACAGAATTGGCGGTAAGCGACCCTTTGGCGTTTGTGTTTCAAAAGCTGAACTTAAAATGGTTGTCGGGCATTATTGCCGTGAGCGCGGTAGTGGCAATGGCAAGCGTATTGTTGGTGTTTCAATTGGGGCAACCGCGAATATGGTTTAGCATGAGCCGAGACGGTTTGTTGCCGAAACGTTTTGCAAAAATTCACCCTAAATATAATACGCCAAGTTTTTCTACCATTATTACGGGTGTGATTGTGGGCGGTGGCACGCTGTTTATGAACATGGAAACCGTAACCGATTTGTGCAGCATAGGAACGTTGTTTGCTTTTGTGTTGGTGTGCGCGGGTGTGTTACAATTAGAAAAACAAAAAATAGAACGCAAATTTAAAACACCTTATATCAATTCGCGTTTTGTAATGCCTGTGTTGGTTATTCTCGCGCTGATTTTAATTTTCAAATACAATGTTGAAGCCTTGACGAATTTTATTTTTTCGCTCAGCGATTTAAACGCTTTCATGCTTAATCTGCCAATGTGGATTTTTGTACTCATTACGTTTTATATAACGGTGCAATGTGTTATTAAAAAACATTCGCTTATTCCTGTTTTGGGTATGTTGAGTTGTTTGTACATGATGTCGCAAATTGAATTAAAAAACTGGATTGGTTTTACCCTTTGGCTCATCATCGGCTTAATTATTTATTTTATTTACGGATACAAAAAAAGCAAATTAAATACTCAACAATGACAGCACTCATCACAGGCGCAACTTCGGGCATAGGAAAAAGCTGCGCGGAAATTTTCGCAAAAAATAATTACAACCTCATCATCACGGGCAGAAGACAAGAGCGGTTGAACGAACTGGAAAAAAATCTGTCGGAAAAATATAAAATTCAGGTAAAGCCTTTGTGTTTTGATATTCGCAGTTTTGAAGCATGTGAAAAAGCAATTAATTCGTTAAGTGCGGAAGAAAAAAACATTGATGTGCTGGTGAACAATGCAGGTTTGGCAGCGGGACTTGCTACCATACAAGACGGAACTATCTCGCACTGGGAGCGCATGATTGATACCAACATCAAAGGTTTGTTGTACATGACAAAATTGATTTCAAACCTGATGATTGAACGGAAAAAAGGACATATCATCAACATTGGTTCTGTGGCGGGCAAAGAAGTGTATGCCAACGGAAATGTATATTGCGCCACCAAACACGCTGTTGATGCCTTAAACAAAGGCATGCGCATTGATTTGTTGCCGCATAATATTAAAGTTACGGCGATAAACCCCGGTATGGTGGAAACTGAATTTAGCCTTGTGCGTTATGACGGCGACGAAGCCCGGGCAAAAAAAGTATATCAGGGTTTGCAACCGCTCACACCCGAAGACATTGCCGAAACCGTGTTTTGGACAGCGAGCCGCCCCGCGCATGTAAACATTAACGATATTTTAATCATGCCAACTGTTCAGGCTACTGCAACTAATACGCTTAGGAAATAAGCCCCCCAACCCCCCAAAGGGGGGGACTTTGAACAAATGAAAATTAAAATACATAGTAAAAAACTCTGCGCTCTCTGTGCCTCTGTGGTTATTTTTCCTTTTTTTTCTTTTGCCCAAACGCAAAAAAAAAATAACGGCAACCGTGTTCATTTTGGTCCTGCAATTGGTTTTTATACCATTAATAAAAATCATGCTGCAAGCCCAACGCAACGCATGAGCGCACTCATCGGCTACTCACGCGAAATAATGCTTGGCAATTCTTTTAAAACATTTTTTTTGTTTGGTGCGGATTATTTTGCTCATGGGCTAAATTTTCGTTCGTACTATTTTGAACCCGGCAACATACACGTTTACAATAAATCTTTTGATTACACATATTCGTTATTCATTCACGAACTCAATATTCCCGTGCAATTCAAATATTTGTTTAAGCGTGAAAACAACAGCATTCGCAGTCCCTACATTTCCGTTGGTTATTCTTTACGATATTTATTGCCTTTCTCAATCTTAAAAGTTTCGCAAAACGGCAATGTGTCGGCAAGTGATGCTAATTTAGATTTAAAATTCAGAACGCCGCTTTTTTACAGCAAACTCAATTCCTTTATTACTGCGGCTGTGGGCTGGCAACGAAACAGCATAAGAAAATCAGGCTTTTTAAATTTTTATGTTGAGTTAAATGTACGTTATGGTTTTTCTTCTTACTATTTTGAAAAAGAATACGCAGCAAGTTCTTTGTACATAAACGCGCTTCAAACAAGTTTGCAACTGGGATTTAAGTTTTAGTACCCGCTCAGCAGGATTTTGAGCGTTGATAAGGGCAGAGCTAATCCTGTGGTTGTATGTAAAAAACAGAACTTGTAAATTTGAGGCAAAGAAAAAAAGCGATTGCAACCGCAGGAGGGCAAATTTCTTTTTCAATCATCATTAAATTTTTTTAGCTATGAAAAACCGCACAACAATTACAACGCTGCTGCTCATTTGCTTGGCATTTGTTTTTACCACTTGCAAAAAAGTAAAATACCCTGAAAACGACAAGAAAACACGCCAACCGCAAAAGTATGAAACAAACATTATGCGCGGCTTCATTACCTCTTATAAAGTAAACGGTATTGACAGTTTCCCTCTATTTACGACTGAAAGAGAGAATTACTTTAAGGGGGAGTTTGATATACAAGTTCCGGGTGGAAGACACCGGACAAGGTCAAGAAATTATTTCTATGGTGGAGTTTTGGAGTTTGATTGGAGCGACGATTATAAATCCATATACATAAGAACAGATTTATTGCAAATTTTTAAAACAAGCGGTGCAAAGTGGGAAATACTGAAATATGAGGTTTTAAAAGGCACTACACACTATCCGTTTAAAATACGTTCAACCATTAACAACAATGTATATGAAATACAATTTAATTAAATTGCTGTTAGTGTTTACCTCGCACTCGTTCTCGTTGCAAGCTGAAGACTTCACTTCACATTAATCTTCCCTTTCACAATAAAAGCATAAGAAAATTCAGACTGGATTTTTTTTAGCACCTCAAAGGCTTCACGTTTGCTCTGAAAATCGCCGATGAGTACCACAAAATTCGGTTGCTGATATTCCTGATAAGTAGTGTAGTTTTCTTTGTATAGTTCCAAAAATTTTTCGCGCGTTTCGTTAGCCTTTGTTCTGTCGGTACTAAAGTGAATTTTAATGCGATAGCCGTCTTGCTCGCCATTGGTGAGGCGGTGATACTCTGCTTTTTTTTCTACGGCTTGTTTTACTTGCCATTGTGTTTGATATTGCTCGTCTTGCGCCCGAAGCGGTGCAACACACAACAGAAAAAACAAAACTGAAACACAGGCAAATTTCATGGCTCTAAAAGTAATTCAAAAAAACTACCTGTGTAGTTAAATTTGCTAAATTTGCTGACCAAAATTCTAACATACATAACACAATGGACAACTTTTCTTACGTTGGAAGCAGCGATGTAAACGCAATAGACGAACTCTTTGTTCAGTTCCAAAAAAATCCCGAATCCGTTGATAAAACATGGCAAGACTTTTTTAAAGGATTTGAGTTTGCTCAAAAAGCCTACCCTGTTTCTGCTAACGGCAGCGCAATGGTTTCTGAAAACGTAAGCAAAGAATTTAAAGTAATTAATCTCATTAACGGCTACCGTATGCGCGGACATTTGTTTACCAAAACAAACCCTGTGCGTATGCGCCGCAAATACGCGCCCGATTTGTCGTTGGAAGTGTTTGAACTTTCAGAGAAAGATTTGGAAACCGTGTTTCATGCCGGAAACGAAATAGGCATTGGCGCGGCAAAACTCAAAGACATTGTTTCGCATTTGCAAATAACCTATTGCCAAAGCATAGGCGCAGAGTATATGTTTATTCGCAATCCCAACTTATTAAAATGGTTGCAGGGGCGCATGGAAAAAAGCAAAAACATTCCGGCATTTTCTAAAAACGAAAAAACAAACATCTTAAATAAAATTATTGAAGCGGTAACTTTTGAAAATTTTTTGGCAACAAAATTCGTTGGTCAAAAACGTTTTTCGTTAGAGGGTGGCGAATCGTTTTTACCCGCCATGGGCATTTTAATGGAACACGGCGCAGAACAAGGCATTGAAGATTATGTGATTGGTATGGCGCACCGCGGGCGATTGAACGTGCTGGCAAACATCATGCAAAAATCAACCAAAGATATTTTTACCGAGTTTGAAGGTCGCCCAAGCGAAGACGGTATGTTTGGCGGCGATGTAAAATACCACATGGGTTACAGTAATGATGTGGCGTATCAGGAAAAACAAGTTCACATTTCTTTAACGCCAAATCCTTCGCACTTGGAAACCGTTGCACCTGTGGTGTTGGGCATTACCCGCGCTAAAAAAGATTCGGCAAAACATAAAGGCGATTACAAAAAAGTGTGCCCGATTGTTATTCACGGCGATGCTGCCATTGCAGGGCAAGGCGTGGTTTACGAAGTGGTGCAAATGGCGCATTTAGATGCCTACCGCGTGGGCGGAACAATTCATTTTGTCATCAATAATCAAATCGGGTTTACCACAAATTACCGCGATGCACGTTCAAGCACCTATTGCACCGATGTGGCAAAAGTTACCAAATGCCCCGTGTTTCATGTAAACGGTGATGATGTAGAAGCACTTTGCTTGGTTTCAAAAATGGCAATTGAGTACCGTCAGAATTTCCGCAAAGATGTGTTTATAGACATTTTGTGTTACCGCAAATATGGGCACAACGAGGGCGATGAGCCGCGTTTCACGCAACCATTGTTATACAAAGAAATTGCCAAGCACCCGAACCCGAAAGAAATTTACGCGAAGAAATTAATTGCCGAAGGCTCGTTTACCGAAGATGAAATAAAAGCCATTGAGAAAAAATATAAAGACGAGTTGGAAGTAAATTTGGACGAAGCCCGAAAAACCGAAAAGGCAAAAATTACTTCTTATTTGCAAGGACCTTGGCAGGGCGTAAAAATGGCTGATAATGCAGCGTTTGATGTTTCGCCGAAAACGGCTATTGACAAAAAATTATTTTTAGACCTCAGCAAAAAAATTACCGAATTGCCTAAGGACAAAAAATTCTTCAATAAAATAGAGCGTTTGTTTAACGACCGTCAAAAAATGATTGCCGATGATAATTACGATTGGGCAATGGGCGAGTTGTTGGCTTACGCCTCATTAATGAGCGAGGGACACAAAGTGCGTTTCAGCGGACAGGACGTGGAGCGCGGAACGTTTTCGCACCGCCACGCCGTTGTAAAAGTAGAAGACAGCGAAGAAGAATATGTGCCTTTAAACAACATTGGTTCAGAATCAAAATTTGAAATTTACAATTCGCTTTTAAGCGAGTACGCCGTGCTTGGTTTTGAATACGGATTTGCTTACGCCTCGCCAAACGCATTAACTATTTGGGAAGCGCAGTTTGGCGATTTCTTTAACGGTGCGCAAATCATCATTGACCAATATTTAACTTCTTCGGAATACAAATGGCGGCGCATGAACGGCTTGGTGGTATTATTACCGCACGGCTACGAGGGTCAGGGACCCGAACACTCAAGCGCACGCATGGAACGCTTTTTGCAGCAATGCGCCGAAAACAACATTCAAATTGTAAATGCCACAACACCAGCACAACAATTCCACGTTATTCGCCGTCAGTTGAAACGTGATTTCCGCAAACCGTTGATTTGTTTCACACCAAAAAAATTGTTGCGTTATCCAAGTTGTGTAAGCAAATTGACTGACTTCACCGAAACTAATTTCAAAGAAGTATTAGACGACAGCATTGATGCAAAAAAAGTAACGCGCCTTGCGTTTTGTTCAGGAAAAATTTATTACGATTTAATTGAACGCCGCGAAAAAGAGGGCGCAGACGACATTGCCGTTGTGCGTTTGGAACAACTCTATCCTTTCCCTAAAAAACAAATTGACGAAATTTTGAAAAAATACAGCAAAGCAAAAGAATTTCTGTATGTGCAGGAAGAACCTGAAAACATGGGGGCTTGGTGTTTTGTAGATAAAAATTTGCGTTCGTTGAATTTGAAATACGTTGGGCGTGATGAAGCGGCAAGCCCTGCCACAGGTTTTGCAAAACGACACAATGCAGAGTCGGAAGAAATTATGCAAGGTGTTTTTTCAAAGGTAATGGTGAAGTAATTTTTGTGATATGGGAAAAGTAAAGTCAAAGAAAAAGGTAAATCCTCTTTATAAAAGAGTAGATGAAGTTCCTGAAAATAAAATAGCGTTTGTAGATGCTATTTTGCAAACGATAATTGAAAAGATAAAAGAGGAAGAAGAGGTGAGTAAAAAGAAAAAATATGATTTTTCTGACCTTGCGGGGACATTAAAATTACCTAAGAATTTTGATGCGGTAAAATGGCAGAGAAAATTGAGAGATGAGTGGGATTAAAAAAATATTTTTTGATACTAACGCTGTCATCACGTTATTAAGAGGGTCTGAAAAGGTTGACTTTAGCGAGTATGACGAAATTTTTATCTCCGTAATTTCTGAAATAGAATTTTTGTCGTATGGAAATTTAAGTAATGAGGAAAAGCACAGTTTTACAAAGTTTCAATCAAGAATTACAACGTGCTATTTAGATAAAAACGAAAAACTGATAGAAGAAATTATTAAGGTAAGATTAAACTACAAACTCAAATTACCCGATGCTATTATAGCGGCAACGGCATTATTAAACGAAGCGATTTTAATAACAAATGACAAAGCCTTTTCTAAAATTCACAAACTAAAAATAGTAAGTATAAATTAAAAAAATTATGGCAATTGTAGAATTAAAAGTACCAAGCCCCGGAGAATCTATTACAGAAGTAATCATAGCTCGTTGGGTAAAAAACACCGGCGATGTAGTTGAAAAAGACGAAGTGCTTGCCGAGATAGATTCGGATAAAGCAACTTTAACTTTAAACGCTGAAGAAGCGGGAAAAATTGAAGTGCTTGCCGCAGAAGGCGACACCGTGAAGGTTGGGCAAGTGGTGGTAAAAATTGATACATCAGTAAAACCCGAAGCGAAGGCTGTTGCAAGTGTGAAGTCTGAAGTTGCAAGTGCGAAAGCAGAAACCAAAGTTGAAAGCAAACCTGCTGCTGTTACTTCGAGCGCAGTCGAGAAGTCTGCGAACTATGCCACAGGCACACCAAGTCCTGCTGCTGCCAAAATAATGGCGGAAAATAATATTAGGTCAAATCAGTTGAATGGCACAGGTAAAGACGGACGCATTACCAAACAAGATGTGTTGGCTGCATTGTCAAACGGTTTCCCTGCGGCAGTAAGCGCAGCAAGCAATTCATGGGCTGGCACACGCGACAAAGACCGTCAAAAAATGACATCATTGCGCAAAACCGTTGCAAAACGTTTGGTGTCGGTGAAAAACGAAACTGCCATGCTCACTACATTTAACGAAGTGGACATGAGCGGCATTTACGCAATCCGTGCAAAATACAAAGACAAGTTTAAAGAAGTGCACGGTACAAACGTTGGTTTTATGAGTTTCTTCACTAAAGCCATAACCGAAGCCTTGTATCATTTTCCTGCGGTGAATGCCATGATTGACGGCGAAGAAATTGTTTACAATAAATATTGCGATATCGGTATTGCGGTAAGCGCACCAAAAGGACTAATGGTGCCGGTGTTGCGCAATGCAGAATTGATGAGCCTCGCCGAAATTGAAAACGGAATTAAAGCCTTAGCTATAAAAGCGCGCGACGGAAAACTCACCATTCCCGAAATGGAAGGCGGAACATTTACGATTACTAACGGCGGTGTGTTTGGCTCTATGATGAGTACACCGATTATCAATCCGCCGCAAAGTGCAATTCTCGGAATGCACAATGTTGTTGACCGACCAATGGCTGTAAACGGAAAAGTGGAAATCCGCCCGATGATGTATGTTGCTTTAAGCTACGACCACCGCATTATTGATGGACGTGAGAGCGTTGGTTTCTTGGTAAAAGTAAAAGAGATGCTGGAAAACCCTGCACGCATTTTATTTGGTGGAAAAAATCCTGAAGAAGTGTTGTTGGGGCTTTAACGAAAGTATCATTCATTCACAAGGCAGGTTAATTGCCTGCCGTTTACAACAATCAAATATTTTTTACTGTTGTTAAACAAATTGCTTACCAAAGGCAAAGCCGTTGCTTTAAGCGTTTGTTCGGATTGATTTGTTTGGTTAAACACAAATAATTTTTTCTGCTCTTGGCTGTGTGTCATAAATAAGGCGTGTGTCATGTCGCCGTAAAACGCAGTAACAGCGGTACTTTCAAGGTTTGTGTTTTTTTCAAGCAGCTTGTTTCCGTTTAAACTGTAAACGTATAAATTGTTATTTGCGGTAATAATAAGGTCTGTGTTTCTGTTGTTGCCAACTTTGGCAAAGGTAATTTCGGCGTTGTTTATGTTTTTGTTCAATTCAATAATTTCTTTTTTATCGGTAAACGAAATTTTACCAATCATCTTGCTTTTGTCATCAACATAGTAAAGAAATGTTGCATTGATATTATCTGTTGCATCAACAAAAAATGCTTTGCAGTCTGCAATGGTTTGATTTCTCAAGCCGATACGCCCCGCACCTTTTCGGCTGAACGTATAAATTTTCCCTTCTTTGTCGGCAGTTACCAAATAATCGCTCAAGCCCACTTTTACATATTGAACGGGCAGATTCACTTCATTGTCGGTTTTTACAGAAGCAAAATGGTCTTGCTTAATGCCTGAAATACTGTAATTATAAATGGTTTTATTTTTGCAGGCAATAAACAAGCGGTAATCTTTATCGTTGTCGTAATCCAACAAAGCAAGCGGCGAAGTGGCTTCGGCAGGGAGTTTCAGGGGATAGTTGTTTAAATATTTTCCGTTGCGGTCAATTAAATGAATGTGATGTTTGGTGCTGAACAACATCTGATATTTTTTGTTTTTAAGCGCATCAACCCTGTAAACCTGCGAAGTAATTTTTTCGTTCAGTTGTTTTTTCCATAAAACAGTTCCTTTGGCATTAATTAAATAAAGAACGTTGGCTTCGTCCTGAACAATCAGTTCATTCTCTTTGGTGTTATGATTCACAAATGCGTAAGGCTGTGTTTGGCAAGGGTTATCAAGGTTAAGTGTCCATAAAATATTTTTGTCCAACACTTCTGCTTCTTGGCTCACGTTCCAGCGGTAGCGAAACGTGCTCTTGTAATTTACTGCCGAAAACGAATAGTGCTTAAAGGTTTCAAACGGATTTGCCTCTGATGTTGTTTCAAAATCAAACAGCATTTTATCTTTGCCTGTAAGATTAGGCGCACAATAAAATAAAAAATTAAATTTTTCGGAAAAATTTTGATTTTTGTACCTGACAAAACTTATGTTTTTGTTCATCACATTTCCGTTTTTTACATCATGTAACGCACTAAGCAATTCGGTTTTACTTTCGCAGAAAAATAAATAGTGTCCGTATAATGCGGCATATTTTAGCTTGCGCGCCGAAAGAGGAAAAAACAAATACTTGTGTCCTCTTTTATAAAGCAGTTCTTTTAAGCAAAAAACAGTATCGGAATTTTCGTGCCATACAGAATCACTCATGTACTGCAAATGTTCCCGCGCCATTTCGGTGTCTTCCACTTTTGCTAAAACAAATTCCTGTTGTGTTTCAAAATTCACAAAATTTTCAACCGTGTTTTTGTAAAATTCATCTTCCACATTATACATGGCACTGTCATTTATATCTTGCCAAAAGTCCTGATGCAAGTTGTATAAATAATGGCGCAAACTCGTATCGCGCATAGTTTTCCTCAGCGAAAGAAAATTATCAAAGCCGCTGGCGATAAAAGAAATTGTTCCAATCGGCAACACATCTGTAAAATCAGTTTCCTGCGCCTTTTGTTCTTTCAGTACAGAGAATATGCCCTTATCGCCGGTTTCATACAAAAATCCGTTTACCGAAATTTTTGAGGGCTGCAAATTCACATTGCCTGCCGAAAATCCGCCTAAAAAAAAGCTGACAATCGGCATTTTTTCTCTTGCTTCGCTTTTCTCGTAATTTTTGTGATGAATAAACACATTCAGCAACGTGTTTTCTTCCAAGGTATTTTTAAAGGCAATAAAATTTTTGTTGTGAGCTAATTTTTTTGTGTTTGCTTCAAAGGCTTTTTGCAATAATTTTTGGTCATCGCTTAATAAAGCAATGCCGTTATTCAGCGTAAAAAATAATTTTTTGTTTTTGTTCAGGCGAAATGAGAAGAAATGCTCCTGTGATTTTTCGGCGTGAAACACTTCGGCTAAGCGTTCTTCAATGTCTGTCTGCTTTCCTAATTGCTTAATATTAAAGGCAAGCAGCCAGTTTACATTTTTGTTGTAAAGTGCAAGGTGCAGTTTGTTGTGTTTAATTTGTTCCTGCAACAAGTCGTCAGCGTTCAGCAAAGAATCAAACAGTTGTAAGGTGTTGCAAAAATTTTCAATGTCAGGAAACTGTTTCAGTTTATCCACCAACAAGTTTTGAGAATTTATTTTTTTGTTCAGTTCAAAAAAATCGCTCGTGCGCAAATACACAAGGCAACTGTCGGGCAAAACCGTTACGGCATCTGCATTGGGCTTTTTGTTGTTTTTCACATGAAAATATGCCCACACCGCCGCCGAAACAGACAGCGTAACGAATAAAATAAAAGTTATGCGCTTTACCACCGGCATTATTCCCCCATTTTTACTGCCAAATCAACCAACCGATTGCTGTAACCCCATTCGTTATCGTACCAGCCGATTATTTTTACGAGGTTGCCCACAACGCTTGTAAACTCTGCATCGTAGAGCACCGAGTGCGGATTACCGACCACATCAACACTCACAATGGGGTCTTCGGTGTATTCCAAAATTCCTTTTAATTCGTTTTGCGCAGCGCGTTTAAAGGCTTCGTTAATTTCTTTTACCGTTGGCGTTTTTTTCAATGCGCAAGTAATGTCGGTTAAAGAACCGTCGGGCACAGGCACACGCATACCGCAGCCGCCTATTTTTCCGTGCAGTTCAGGAAAAATTTTTGTAATGGCTTTTGCCGCGCCTGTTGAGGTGGGAATAATACTCACTGCCGCAGCCCGCGCACGGCGCAAATCTTTGTGCGGCGCATCGTGCAGGCGTTGGTCGCCCGTGTAAGAGTGAACGGTGGTGATGTACGCATCTTCCACACCAAACTGTTGCAGCACTTTTATCATGGGCGCGGCGCAGTTGGTGGTGCAGCTTGCGTTGGAAACAATCACATCATCTTTTTTCAGAATGTGGTCGTTGCAGCCAAGCACAATGGCTTTAATGCTGTCGTCTTTTGGCGGTGCAGAAAGCAACACTTTTTTTGCACCTGCCTGCAAATGCAAATTCGCGCTTGCCGTGTCTAAAAAATGTCCTGTACATTCAACTGCAATATCCACCTTGTTTTCTTTCCATGGGAGTTCGGCAGGATTTTTAAATGCAGTTATATGTATCCTTTTTCCGTTTACAATTAAACTGTTTTCCTCCGCTTTTACTTCGCCGGCAAATGCACGGTGAACAGAATCGTACTTTAATAAATGCGCTAAGGTTCGCGCATCGGTTAAATCGTTTATCGCAACAATGTCAATGTTCGGGTTGTTAATGGCATTGCGCAGAAACACGCGCCCAATGCGCCCGAAACCGTTAATGGCTAATTTTATTTTTTCCATAATTAATTTTTATAAAGTGTTTTTTGATAAGTATGTATGTTGTAAAAAAACCAATCGTTTTTTTGTTTGATTAAAACAGTATCGTTTCTGAAAAGTTTTAAATCGTCGCTGTCTAATTGTTTACGCACATCGTTTTGTAAATTATAAATGATGTAATGTTGCTTGGGTTCGTATAACTTATGAATGACAAAGTTTTTTGTTGCCATGTCCACATGCGTTTTATATGTGGCAATTTTTTCGCCCTTGTAATTATATATATCGTCGTTTGCTTTTGCGCGCACGCTTCCGCTGCAAGCAATAATCAGCGAATCGGCAGTATTAAATGTTAAGCCCGAATAATTAAACGGAATAATTTGTTTTTCTTCTGTGTTTATCAAACCTGTTAAAACAACATCACCCTCGTTTTTTTCTTCGGCAACATAAAAATTTTTGTCGGAGCTTGCATAAATGTTGTGATAAGGAACAAAGGTGAGTTGCTTAAAGTTTTTGTCCACCATATATTTTTTATGTTTGGCACTCACGGCAAAAAACGGAAATGTGTCATTATACAATTCAACCGAATTTTTTGATAATTGAAACACGCTGCAAGTATCGGTATTATTGTTAATGTGTATAACAAGACAATTGTTATTTTTATTCAAATAACGGCAATAGTGATTGGTTTTTGTAATCGTCATGGCATTGCGTGTGGTGGTGGTTTTAATTCTGTAACACGCCAAACACACGTTTCCCTCTTTATCAAAATTAAACAGGGTGTCGTAAACGGCAGGAATAATAATGCGTTCGTTTTCCTTAATGCCCCATTTGTTGTTTTCACCTCTGAATGTTTGAGTTTGCGCGGAAAACAACAGAGGGAAAAATAAAAATATAGTATGCAGAAATTTCACCTCTATAAATGTAAACAAGAAAATTTAAACTGCATAGAAACTGAATTTCAAGACCGTAGAGAATATGAATGACGAAAATCAATGCTTGAAGCGAAAAAAAGAATTATGGAAACTTTTACTAAATTTGAAAATTATGCCGGTTATTTTACCTGTAAACGGGAAAAGTCCCAAGATGGGAGAAAATTGTTTTATTGCGCCAAATGCTACCATTGTAGGCGATGTGGAAACGGGCAGCGATTGCAGCATTTGGTTTAACGCCGTTGTTCGCGGCGATGTAAACAGCATTCGCATGGGCAACAAAGTAAACATTCAAGACGGTGCGGTTATTCATTGCACGTATCAAAAAACAAAAGTGCATTTAGGCAACAATGTTTCGGTTGGACACAATGCCATTGTGCACGGTTGCACGGTGCATGATAATGTATTAATCGGAATGGGCGCAATTGTGATGGATAATTGCGAAATCGGCAGCAACACCATTATTGCGGCGGGTGCTGTGGTTACTGAAAACACTAAAGTTCCGAGCGGGTGTATTTTTGCGGGTGTTCCCGCCAAAAAAGTAAAAGATATTTCTCAGGAATTAATTAACGGAGAAATTAACCGCATTGCCAATAATTATTTGATGTATAGCGGGTGGTTCAAATAAGTCAAAAGTTGCAAGTCAAAAGTCATTAGTCCTGCGACTTATGACTAATGACTTGCGACTAATATTCTTATTCCCCTTTAAACTCAGGTTTTCTCTTTTCCAAAAAGGCTTTTACGCCTTCGTTGTAATCATAAGATTGTGCTGCTTCTGCCTGAATAGTGCCTTCGGCATTTAATTGTTGTGCCAGCGTATTACTGTAAGTTTGATTGAGCAAACGTTTTGTTAAACCGATTGCTTTGGTTGGCATATTGGCAACGTGTTCGGCATTTACAAGTGCCTGACTCAACAAAGCGTTATCGTCAAAAATTTTGTACACCATGCCGTATTGCATGGCTTCTTCGGCAGTGGCTTTATCGCCTGTAATCATTAATGCACTTGCCATATTGAAGCCGATTAAACGCGGCAAAGTAAATGTTCCGCCGCTATCGGGGATAAGACCGATTTTACTGAACGCCTGAATAAAGCTTGCAGATTTTGCCGCAAACACAATATCGCAAGCCAAAGC
This sequence comes from Bacteroidota bacterium, assembly GCA_019638705.1. GTDB lineage: Bacteria > Bacteroidota > Bacteroidia > B-17B0 > Aurantibacillaceae > Aurantibacillus. The sequence continues at coordinate 164,401 of JAHBTI010000002.1, read as the reverse complement.
AATGTTTGCACCTGCACCTGCGGCAACGCCATTTACCGCTGCAATCACAGGTTTTTCAATGTTTCTGATTTTTAAAATAATGGGATTGTAATGTTCTTCTACAATGCGTTTTATGCCTACGGCATTTGGGTCAATGGCTTCGGCTAAATCTTGCCCCGCGCAAAAAGCCTTGCCTTCGCCTGTAATAACAATGGCTCGCACGTTTTTGTCTGTTGCGGCTTTGTCTAATTCTGAAATTAATTGCAAAGCCATTTCGCGGTTAAAGCTGTTAAACTTATCGGGACGGTTGAGTTTTAAAATCAGCACCTTGTTTTTTTGTTCGGATAAAATGAATGACATATTTTGTTGTTTATGAATTTAATTATTGTAATGAGGTTTAATATTGTCTATTAGCCATTTACCATTATGAAAAGATAATTCATAAACATATTGAACTTCAAAGGGGAATTCTATGAATACTTCACATTTATTTTCATGCCTTGAGTTTCTGATAACTCTACATTTATGGAGTTCATTAATCCCCGGGTCTTCCTGAGAAAACAAAATAAGGTCATAATCAAAGCCCTCAGGCGGACCGTCATTTGCAGGGGTTTTTATAAAACCCTCTTCGCATTGCTGAAAATACTTTCTCCGTTCTTCAATATATGTGTCCGATATATAACCTGTAGATTTCAACGTTTCCAAATATTTTTCAGTTGCAGGAAAATTTACTCTATAATATTTTGTACTGTCCCATTTTTCATTTTCCCATACAACACCTAATACAAGGCTGTCTTGCAAATGCAAATAATTGTTCTTGTACCAATGTAGAAAGTTAAAAACTACATCTGTCGTTTCAGATAAAGTGTCAAGTTTAGCTTTTTCGTTCTTGGCTACTTCTTCAGAACTATTACTACATGAGTTACTAAACAAGTAAATCATCAGAACACAGAATATTTTGGTAAACTTCATAAAAGTGGTTTAAAAGTCATTACTCAACTGATTAGTTGCTTTTTGTAAAATCTCAAAAGCGTTTTCAGCCATGTGGTTTTCTCTGTCTAAAGTGGGATTGATTTCGACCATTTCAAAGCACACAATTTTTTTGCTGCGCATAATGTAATAAATCAAATTGCCTGCTTCTCTTTCGGTAATGCCATTGGGCACGGGTGTTCCCGTTCCGCTGCTGATGCGGCTGTCCATGCTGTCCACATCAAAACTTACATAAATTAAATCGCAGTGGTCAAGATAGTTTAAAGAATCAATGGCAATGCGTTCCACCGCTTTTTTGCGGATTTCCTGCAAATTAAACACACGCACTTTGTTTCTTTTAATCAAAAACTCTTCGGGTGCTTCAAAATCGCGCAGGGCAATGTAAACTAAATCGTTGTAATGGATTTTTGGGCAAATGCCACCTAAGTTTTTCAGTTTTTCCCAATACTCAATGGTTTCGTCATCGGGTTTGTTTTGCTGGCGTTCGCGGTTGTCTTCACCCAACACACAGGCAATCGGCATACCGTGCATGTTTCCGCTTGGTGTAGTGTAGGGGCTGTGAATGTCGGCATGAGCATCAATCCAAATCACGCCAAGTCGCTTGTCGGGATATGCCATGCGAATGCCGCTTATTGTGCCAAGTGCCGAACTGTGGTCGCCCGCCAATACAATTGGAACTTCATCGGCTTTCAATGTTTTTTGAATTTCTTTGGCAATACGGTCATTCAGATTGTAAATGCCTTTAATGCGTTTTGCGTAGTCATGTACCACAGGCTCAAGTAACAATTTGTTTTCATTGGGAACTTCAACAGATTTGTATTTTTTAAAAAAATTGCTTCCGAAATCCAAAGCCGCTATTTTAATGGCATCTACACCCATGCTTGCACCGCGCGTTCCTGCACCTATTTCACTTTTTACTTCAATTATTTTAATTGGTTTTATCATAAACTTAACATTTTATTTAACGTTTAGCCTTATTTTTGCGCCCAAGTAACTCACTTACTTTGGGTAATAACTTGTATAAGTAACTAACTTGGATTTGAAAAAACATGAATAACCAGTATTCCACGCTCATTAACCAAACATTCAACTTCCCGCAGGAGGGATTTGATGTGATTGACAACGAATTGCATTTTAATGATGTGCCTTTAATGGGCATTATCAAACAATACGGCACACCGCTGCGCATCAGTTATCTGCCAAAAATAGGTTCGCAGATACAAAAAGCAAAGCGTTTGTTTAACGTTGCCATGGCAAAAGTGGATTACAAAGCCAAATATGTTTATTGTTACTGTACCAAAAGCTCACACTTTAGTTTTGTGCTGGACGAAGTGCTGAAAAACGATGTTCACATTGAAACTTCGTCGGCTTTTGACTTACAAATTATCAAAGAACAGTACCAAAAAAAGGCGTTGAGCAAAGATACATATATTATTTGTAACGGCTACAAACGCACGCTGTACAAGCAAAACGTCTGCGATTTGATTAACGACGGCTTCAACGTTATTCCTGTGCTTGACCACTTGGACGAAATTGATTATTACAAAAAATATGCGAAGGCAGAGAAAGTAAATTTGGGTATTCGCATCAGCACCGAAGAAGAACCTTCGTTTGCGTTTTATACGTCGCGCCTGGGTATTCGCAACAGCGAGATTATGAATTTGTACAACGAAAAAATAAAACCAAATCCGAAATTTGATTTGAAATTGCTGCATTTCTTTATTAATACAGGCATTAAAGACACTATTTACTATTGGACGGAACTGAATAAATGTTTGAACATTTACAAGGAGTTGAAAGCTGTTTGTCCAAGCCTTGATTCTCTCAACATCGGCGGCGGATTGCCCATTCGCAATTCATTAAGTTTTGAATACGAATACGAATACATGATTGAAGAAATTGTGGAGCAAATAAAAACCTTTTGCGACCAATACGAAATTCCCGAACCGAATATTTTTACCGAATTTGGTTCTTACACCGTTGGCGAAAGCGGCGCAACCCTGTATTCAGTCATTGAACAAAAGCAGCAAAACGACCGCGAAATGTGGTATTTTATTGACAGCAGTTTCATCACCACATTGCCCGACACCTGGGGCATTAACCAACGTTTTATTTTGCTTGCCATAAATAACTGGGACAAACCTTACGGACCCGTCAATCTCGGCGGCTTAACCTGCGACAGTATGGATTATTACAATACCGAAGCGCATACCAATCAGGTGTTTTTGCCCAAAGTTGAAAAAAACGCCAAACAACCTTTGTATATCGGCTTCTTTCACACGGGCGCGTATCAGGAAGCCTTGAGTGGTTACGGCGGCACGCAGCATTGCCTCATTCCCGCGCCAAAACACGTTCTCATAGACCGCGATGAAAAGGGAGAAATTTCAACACGCTTGTTTGCCAAAGAACAGAGCTATAAAAGTATGTTGAAGATTTTGGGGTATTAGTCACAAGTCAAAAGAAAAAAGTCATAAGTCAAAAGAAGAAAGTCGCAAATCAAAAATATTTCGCAGCAATAAGACTAATGACTTTGAAGTTGTCTAAAGTCCCCCTGTCACTTCGAGTAGCCCGAAGAATGAGGGCGTATCGAGAAGTGATTTTACGGATTCAGTTCTTGATAAGGTTTGCAAAGAGGCGGACAAACCTACTCGAACTGACAATTCTTTATTGGACTTTAGACAACTTCATTGAAAAAAGAATTAACAATATACACAAGCGCAGGCTATTTTTTTAAATTTACAAACTCAAAAACAGTATATACATGGCATTATTTGACTTCTTAACACAGGATATAGCAATTGACTTAGGAACTGCTAACACCATTATCATCAGTAACGAAAAAGTAGTGGTGGACGAGCCGAGTATTGTAGCCATAGACAGAACCAACGGAAGAGTAATTGCCGTAGGTCGCCAAGCGCAAATGATGCACGGCAAAACGCATGAAAATATTAAAACCATTCGTCCCTTGAAAGATGGCGTAATTGCAGATTTTCAAGCCGCCGAGGAAATGATTAAGGGAATGATTAAAATGATAAACACCGGCAACAGGTTTTTTAAACCTTCGTTGCGCATGGTTATTTGTATTCCCAGCGGTATTACCGAAGTGGAAAAACGCGCGGTGCGTGACAGTGCTGAACACGCAGGTGCAAAAGAAGTGTATATGATTCACGAGCCTATGGCAGCCGCCATTGGTATGGGCATTGATGTGGAAGAACCTGAAGGCAACATGATTATTGACATTGGCGGCGGAACATCGGAAATTGCAATCATGGCACTCGGCGGTATTGTCTGTGATAAATCTACACGCATTGCAGGCGATGATTTTAATGCCAACATTGAAGAATATATGCGCCGTCAGCACAACATTTTAATTGGTGAACGCAGCGCGGAGCGTGTAAAAATTGAAGTGGGCGCAGCTATGACGGAAATTGAAAATCCGCCGGCCGATTTTGCGGTGCAGGGGCGCGATTTGATGAGCGGCATTCCGAAAGAAGTGTATATCAGTTATGTTGAAATTGCACATTGTTTGGATAAATCCATTACAAAAATTGAAGAGGCAATTTTAAATGCTTTGGAAATGACACCGCCCGAACTGGCTGCCGATATTTACCGCAAAGGTATTTACATGGCAGGCGGCGGCTCGCTGTTGCGCGGCTTAGACAAACGTATTTCGTTAAAAACAAAATTGCCGGTGCATGTGTGCGAAGACCCGCTTCGTGCCGTAGCACGCGGAACAGGTATTGCGCTTCAAAACGTAAATAAATTTCCATTCTTGATTAAATAATAATTGTGAACACGCGAAGCGGCAAAGCCGCTTCGCGTGTTCACCAACAAATTCGCAACGCATGAAAAACCTTTTTGCATTTGTAGTAAAACACCAATTTATTTTTGTGTTTGTTTTCCTGCAAATCGTATGCCTTTCACTTATGGTGCAGCGTGGGGGGTTTCAGGGTTCACACATTCTTAATTCTTCCAATCGCGTTGCAGGAAATATTTATCAGGCAAAAGCAAACACGGCAGACTATTTTGCATTAAAGCAAGAGAACGACCGCCTGGCGGATGAAAACTTGTATTTTAGAAATTTGTTGAAAGCAAATTATTTAGTGTTGCCGCTCAAAAAATTTACACAGCGCGATACGCTTTACAAACAACAATATGGGTATCTCGGCGCAAAGGTGGTAAACTCATCGGTAAACAAACAACGCAATTTTATGACACTTAACATTGGCTCTGAACAAGGTGTGCAGCGCGATATGGGCGTAATGACAAGCGAAGGAATTATTGGTATTGTAATAAATGTGTCTTCAAATTTTTCAAGTGTCATGAGCTTGTTGCATAAAGACACGCGCATAAATTGCCAGTTGAAAAAAGACGGAATTTATGGTCCCTTAGTTTGGAACGGTACAGATTATCAATATTGCTCTTTAATTGACATTCCGCCGCACGCAAAAATGAAGCAAGGCGATACCGTCATTACAAGCGAACTGTCGGGCATTTTCCCCGAAGGCATTATGGTTGGTACAATTCAAGAGTTTGAACGAAAAGAGAACGAAGCATTTTATACCGCCAAAGTAAAATTAAGTGCCGACTTAAAAAAAGTAAATCACGTTTATGTGATTACCAACAAACTTAAAAGCGAACGCGATTCGTTAGAACAAAACACACAACACGGTGAGAACTGAAATACTTAGACATACGTTTCAATTTATCCTGTACATTTTGCTGCAGGTGTTAATTGTGCAGAACATCAGCTTTGGCGGTTATGTTATTATGTTGCCCTACATCATGGCAATTATTATGCTGCCGTTTGAAATGCCGAAAATGCTGGTGCTTTTTCTGTCGTTTGTTTTAGGAATTTGCATTGATGTGTTTTATGACTCGGCAGGCTTACACGCGGCGGCTTGCACGGCAATGGGCTTTTCACGGCACTATATTTTAAAATACATTGCCCCCCGCGGCGGATACGATATTGGCGTAAAACCAATTGTGAGTGATATGGGCATTACTTGGTTTTTAAGCTATGCAGCCACGCTTGTTGCCGTTCATCATTTTGTTTTATTTTATCTGGAAGTTTTTCGCTTTACCGATTTTCTGCAAACCCTGTGGCGTGTTATCCGCAGCAGTATTGGCACATTTGCGCTGATATATCTCATTCAGTTTTTATTTTACGGCAAACGCAAAAACTAAAAATCCATGAACCAGACACAATTAGGAAACAGAAAATTTATCATCGGCGGTTTCTTTTGCTTTGTGGCATTGGTGTATGTGTGTCGTTTATTTTATTTGCAAATTGTTGATGAGCGTTATAAAATGGACGCGCAAAACAACACCTTTCGTTATCAAACCCAATATCCGGCGCGTGGCTACATATACGACCGCAACGGAAAAATTTTAGTGCAAAACGAAGCCTCTTACGATTTAATTGTCATTCCGCGCGAAACCAAAGGCTGCGACACGGCTTCACTTTGCGACGTGCTGGAAATTTCAAAAAAAGAATACTTAAAGCGTATAAAAAAAGCAAGCCAATACCCAAATTCGCCGCGCAAACAAAGCGTGTTTGAAAAACAAATGTCTGCCAAAACCGCCGCAGAGTTGCAGGAAAAGATGTACCGCTTCAAGGGTTTTTTTATTCAAAAACGTTCGTTGCGAAAATACCCTAAACCCGTTGCCGCGCATTTGCTGGGCTATGTGGGCGAGGTAAGCAAAGAAAAATCAGCAAAAGACGCTTACTACAAAGAGGGCGATTACATTGGCATCAGTGGCATTGAGCGCAGTTACGAAAATGCACTTCGCGGAAAAAAAGGCGTGCAAATTGCTTTAACCGATGTGCACAACAAAATTGTGGGCAGTTATATGAATGGCGAATACGATACCGCAGCCATTCAGGGTAAACCGCTGTACTGCACCATTGATGTGGATTTGCAGGAGTACGGCGAAAAATTAATGAAAGGGTTTAAAGGCGCAGTAGTGGCACTTGAACCAACAACAGGCGAAATTTTGGCTATGGTTTCCGCACCAAGTTACGACCCGAATGTGTTGGTGAGCGGAAAGCAACGCAACCGCGCTTTTGCAAAAATGTATCAGGATTCTTCGCTTCCCTTGTTTAACCGCGCTTTGCAAGCCATGTATCCGCCCGGCTCTACGTTTAAATTATTGGGCGCACTCATCGGGCAGCACGAGGGGGTCATTCATCGCGGCTCGGTGTTTCCCTGTGCGCATGGTTTTCCGCCTATGGGCGGAAAACCAAAATGCCACTCGCACGCAGCGGTAAACTTGCCGGGTTCGGTGGCAACTTCCTGCAATTCGTATTACAGCTATGTGTTCCGTGAAATCACCGACCAAAAAAAATTTCCGCGATACGCTGACGGGTACAGCCATTGGCGCAATATGGTGATGTCTTTTGGACCGGGTACACACTTGGGAACTGACCTGCCTTACGACAAACCCGGCAATGTTCCTTCGGCAGACTATTACAACAAAGTATATGGTGTAAACGGTTGGAAAAGTAACACCATTGTTTCTTTAGGAATCGGTCAAGAGGCGTTATTGCTTGTTCCTTTGCAAATGGCAAATGTGGTGGCAACTATTGCCAATAAAGGATTTTATTACATTCCGCATTGCATAAAAGGTGTGGGCAAGCAAGGCGAGGTGGATAAAAAATTTAAAGAAAAACATTTTGTGGGTGTGCAAAAAGAAGAGTATTACGAAAATGTGATTGACGGTATGCAAATGTGTTTTGATTCGGGAACAGCGTATTGGGAAAGAGTGCCGGGCATTGTGGCTTGTGGAAAAACAGGCACGGCAGAAAATCCGCACGGAAAATCGCACGCCGTGTTTATGGCATTTGCGCCGCGCGATAATCCGAAAATAGTTATTGCCTGTTTGGTAGAGAATGCAGGCTGGGGAAGTGTGTGGGCTGCGCCTGTGGTAAGTTTAATGATGGAAAAATATTTAACCGGAAAAGTTACCCGCACTTGGGAAGAACAGCGCATTATGGCGGCTGATTTAATTCACGGAAAAAATTTATTATCAACGGAGTTTCATTAAAACATGGCAAGAAATCTTGAAAATAAAGTTTTTTTTGGTGTTGATAGATTAACCATTATCATTTACGCATTACTTGTGTTTATGGGCTGGCTCAACATATACGCGGCTGTGTATAACGAAGACCACCAAAATATTTTAGACACCTCGCAAAAATACGGCAAGCAGCTTATATGGATTGGCGGTGCGGCAATTCTTGCGTTCAGCATTTTGGTAATTGATTCAAGTTTGTATTCTGCGTTTGCTTACGGTTTTTATGCCTTTTTTATCATTGCAAATATTTTAGTGATTTGGTTGGGGCGCGAGGTGAAGGGAAGCCGCTCATGGTTCAGGTTTGGCGACTTTGGCATACAGCCCGCCGAGTTTATGAAATTTGCCACCAATCTTGCGCTTGCAAAATTTTTAAGCACGCAACAAAGAGTTGTCAATACTCAATTTCGTTTAAAATGGAAAGACATTTTTAAAAATTACAAAGGTATGTTTTACGCATTTGCGTTTATTCTTTCGCCATTGGTAATTATAAAAGTGCTGCAGGACGAAACCGGTTTGGCAATTGTGTTTGTGGCGTTCATCATTGTTTTGTACCGAGAGGGCATGAACGTTGGCGTTTTAATTTTTGGTTTGCTCGCCGTTGTTTTATTTGTGCTGGCATTAATTGTAAACGTAACAAGTTTATTAATTGCTTTGGCTGTAATTGCGCTGAGCCTGTTTTTATTTGTTCCGCGCAACAAACGAAATTTTATTTCCGTGGCTTTGGTTTATGTTTTAGCGGCAGGCGTGGTGTTGGGCACAAATTATGTTTACAACCATTTAGAGCCTCACCAAAGAGTGCGCATTGATGTATTGCTTGGGCGCGGCGAGGTGGACATGAAAAAAGAAGGCTACAACGTAAATCAAGCGAAGATAGCCATTGGCAGCGGCGGGCTTTTAGGTAAGGGCTATTTGCAAGGCACGCAAACCAAATACGATTTTGTACCCGAACAAGACACCGATTTTATTTTTTGTACCGTTGGCGAAGAATGGGGTTTTGTGGGCAGTACGGTGGTTATTTTTTTGGAGTTGTTTTTAATCTTGCGTGTCATCTTTTTAGCAGAACGGCAGCGGTCTAATTTCAGCAGAATTTATGGTTACGGCGTGGCTTCTGTTTTGTTTTTTCACTTGGCAGTAAATATCGGCATGACCATCGGTTTAATGCCTGTTATCGGCATTCCCTTGCCATTTTTCAGTTACGGCGGGTCTTCGCTGTGGTCATTCACCATTTTGCTTTTTATTTTTATAAAATTAGATGCAAGCCGTTTGCTGATTTTTAGATAATAATAATTTGAAAATTTGATGATGAGATAATTTGAAAATGAAATCCCCTGTTACTTCGAGTAACCCGAAGCATGAGGGCGTATCCTTTGTCATTTCGAGTAGCCGACGACAGGAGGCGTATCGAGAAATGATGTTGGAAAATCAGTTCTCTTTCTCACCAGCTCGCTCAATATTATTGCCGCACCTCCTTTATAAATTTCCTCATCACACACGGACGATTATCCGTTTCTACTTTTAGAAAATAAATTCCGCTGTTTAATTCGCTTACGTTTATTTGAGCAGAACCACTGTTTATTGCCACTTGCTTATTCAACATTTCTTTCCCTAAAATGTCGTACACATAAATTGTAATTGTTCCCCCTTTGGGGCTTAGAGGGCTTTCAACATTTATAATTTCTTGCGCGGGATTTGGGTAAACAGACAAATTAATTTTGTTTGCCGTGTTTTCTTTAATGCCGACCGTACAATACGCTAACGTGCTATCACAACCGTTTTCATCGTATTTAACGAAAAGTGTAAGTGGATAGCGATAGTTCTTTGGCGGCATTCTATGCCAAAAGTTAGCAGCCACCCAACCACCATCTGAACTTGGTGCTACGCTATATAAATAAATAGCTTCATTATTATTATTTCCTAATGTATAATAATCGTAATAACGCTTCCATATAACAGAACCATTGTCGTTTCTTAACTTGGTAAATCTTATGTATTGTAAGCTGTCGCCCAATTCAGCGGCAGTACCTCCTAATAACAGATTGCCGTCAGATAACTCGCAAACACTTTTAAATTCATTTACATCACCATAATTGCTATAAGTTGTAGTCCATACAGGAGTAATGGCATTGTTATTTGCTATTTGAAATTTAACAGCCATAGGTTTTCTTTTTGCTATCCAATTAATAGTATCAAGCCCGTCATCAATATCACCAACCGCTACAAAATTTTTATCTTTTGTTTGTATTAAATCTAACACTTGCCCGTGATTTGTACTAAAAATCCCTGTATTCAGTATGTTACCAAGACTGTCGCATATTAAAAGTTGCGAATGTCCGTTATAGATATTACTACCGTAGCTGCTTGTGTTGCACCCTATCAAAATTCTTTTGCTGGTACTGTCTTGTAGCATAGTTACACCATACGCATACGGAGTATTTGTATCTATTACTTGTTTACGCCACAATTCATTTCCTTGAGAATCTGTTTTTATTAATAAATAGGGAGAGTATATGAACACTCCTCCATCAATACTACCGGTTATTGCATAAAGATTTATAGAAGAAACTGTATCGTTGTATGTTTTTTGCCACACAGTATCTCCGTTAAAATCAAATTTAGTCAAAACCCCTTCTACCGCATTGCCAGAGGAACTCCATTTATTGCTTATATAATAAAAATAATTATCACATACATATACATTGCGAGTGTTTTGACCATATATAACGATAATATTAGGATATTCTTTAGCCCAAAGTGTTTGCCCCTGAGCATTAATGCCCATAACATGAAGAAAAGCACCTGTTGTATGTGATGTTACCGACACAGCCCCCGCAATATAATTACCCGATGTGCTTTCAAACATAAATGTACTATTGTCTTTTGTCGCAATGGGATATACAACATATTGAGCCGCGTATGGGGACATTCCAAAACTTCGCCTCCAGCCTTGGGCATTCAGCAATAAATTTATGCTCAAAAAACAAATGAAAGTTAATGTACGCATTAGAAATGTTTTTGAATTAAGTAAATGTAGTGAAAACCAAGTAATCACAGAAAAAATTATTTAATGCAAATTACTTTAATTCAATAAAAACCTGCGAAATAAAAAATCCGTTTATTTGTTTGAACAAAATAATTACAGGATTTTTGTGTGTTTCTTAAAACAAACAACATGATTAAAAAATTACCGCTTATTGTATGTGTGCTTATTGGCAGGCTTGCCATGGCACAGGGTGCTTTTTCGGGAACGTATAATTTTGCAAACATCACCACATCTTCGGGCTTAACAGACCCAACGCCTGTGCCAACTGCTTCGGGCGTTACCTTTGGTTCGTTTTCTGCCGTAGGACAAACCGCTTCTAATCCAAATGCCGCAGGGCGTTTTTCTTTTACACGGCAGCCTTTGGGCGGTGCTGCCGCTAACGGTGCAAACGGTTCGGCAGGCTATGCTTTACTCACAGGTGCTTTGTCTGCCAATCAATACTACGAGGTTACTTTAACACCGCAAGCAGGAAACAGCATTGCTATTGACAGCATTAAATTCACGCTTCAGCGTTCAGGTACGGGCATCAGAAGCTATGCCCTGCGAGCAAGCACCAACGGCTTTTCCGCTAATTTACCTGCTGCTGTTCTTTCAAGCACTTCTGTTTTATCTGTTCAAAGCGTAAACGAGTTTTTTGTAAGTGATGATGATGCTACCTCTGCCGTAAATGGAAGTGCCGTTTATCCTGCAAATGTTTCAGGCAGTTTACCTATAACAGTTCGTTTTTACGGTTGGAATGCAGAAAGTAATGTCGGAACGTTCAGCATAGATAACGTTACGTTTTACGGTCATATCGTTTGCCCTCCCGTTCATGTAACGCCCCTTACCATTTGCGAGGGGTCAAGTGCCACGCTTACCGCCAGCGGTGCAGATACCTACACATGGAACACAAACGACAACACCCCTGCAATAATTGTTACACCAACAGTAAACACAACTTATACCGTATCGGGCACAACCACATCGTTAAACTGTGTCAGCACGTCCACCACCCAAATTACTGTCATTGCTTCGGGTAATACGCCCACACTTACGGTTAATTCTGCTTCCATCTGTTCGGGCAGTTCGGCTACGCTCACGGTAAGCGGCGCAGATTCTTACACATGGAGCAACGGTGGGCAAACAAACAGCATTGTGGTGTCGCCAACAGTTGCCGCCACATACACCGTTAGTGGGGAGCTGAACGGTTGCACCCAAACGCCGAGCGCAACGGTGTATGTGCATATATTTCCTGAACCAAGTGTAAGTATTGCTGCTGTATCCAATCCTTCGGTTTTCTGTGTAAACACAAGCTACACGCTGCTTGCAAGCGGTGCAAATTCGTATTCGTGGAGCACAGGAGCTTTAACGCCAAGCATAAGCATTAAACCAATGAGTGAGGACAATGTGGTTTACATTTATACCACAACAGGCACAAACAGTTTGGGTTGTTCGGCGAGTGCGGAATTTACTTTAATTGCAGTTGTTTGCACAGGTGTTGATGAATTAAAAATGGAACATGAGCGATTGAAAATTTATCCGAACCCCGTTGGTTCAGTTCTTAGTGTTGAGCTTTTAGTTTTGAGTAGTGAGGAAATTGAAATTTCGGTTTACGATATTTTAGGAAACACAGTTATTCAAAATTCAACATTTAACATTCATCATTCCATTGACGTGCGCGAGCTGAAACGCGGTATTTACTTTATTGCCTTTACTGTCGGCAAGCAAAAAGCAGTTAAGAAATTGATTGTAGAGTAACCCAATTCCATAACGTACACAAAACATTCCATTAATCCCACGAGTAAATCTCTCGCGTTTTTTAATTTTAATTTAACGCTCACTTTATGTCCTAATAACGTTAATACACAAAATTTGTAAAACGTTTTTACATGACGACATTTTACAAAACCATTGTTCTTTCAGACATTCATCTTGGCATTAAAGCCAGCAAAGCCAAAGAAGTAACACACTTTTTAAAACATCACAAATGCGAAACGCTAATTCTCAACGGCGACATTATTGACGGCTGGCAACTGCGCAAAAGCGGTAAATGGAAAAAACAACACAGCAATTTTTTTAAACACATTATCGGATTAACCGCCAAAGAAAAATGCCAAATCATTTACCTGCGGGGCAATCACGATGATTTTTTGGAAGAAGTAATGCCCATGCGTATCGGAAATTTCTCCATTAGGAAATACTACATACACTATGGCGTAAACCATAAATACTTTGTAACGCACGGCGATATTTTTGATAACGTTACCACGCAACTCAAATGGATTGCCAAACTCGGCGATGTGGGTTATACCTTTTTACTGTGGCTGAACAGGCATTATAACACATACAGAGGGAAACGCGGATTGCCTTATTATTCGCTGTCGCAAGTGGTGAAAGCAAAAGTAAAATCGGCTGTGTCGTTTATTTCCGATTATGAAAATGAATTGGTAAAAGTGGCGCAAGCTCGCCGTTGCAAAGGTGTTATTTGCGGACACATTCATCAGCCTGCCATAAAAAACATTAACGGCATTGAATATCTTAATTCGGGCGATTGGGTGGAAAGCCTTACCGCATTGGTTGAAGACAATGAAGGCAACTGGAAAATAATTTACTATAAAGATTGGTTACAAGATTTCAATGAAGAAAAAGAACGAAAGCAGCGAAAGAAAGAACTTGAAAGAAGAGTTCTTATCGGCGAAGACAACTTGCCCGAAACAAAAGCTCTCAACGCTATTTTGCCGCAAGGCGTAACCGTTTCCCAAACTAAATAATTTCATTTCAAATTCTCACCATGCCGAAAAAATACATCTTGACTGTGCAAGGCGAAGGTCGCGGACACATGACACAGGCGATAACCATGTACGATATGCTGATTGAACAAGGACACACCGTATGTGCCGTGCTCATTGGTGCAAGCGGCAGACGCGAAGTCCCTGAATTTTTTCTTCAAAAAATAAACGCCCCCGTTATTCGTGTGCAAAGCCCGAATTTTATTTCCGATAAAAAAAACAAAAGCATCAACATTCCGAGAACGGTACTTCACAATTTCAAAAACGTAAAAACGTTTCGCCAAAGTTTGAAACAAATTGATGTGTTGATGAAAGAACATCAACCCGATGTGGTGATTAACTTTTTTGATTTGCTCATGGGTTTGTATTACAAATTTTACAAGCCAAGTGCAAAGATGATTTGCATAGCCCATCAGTACATTTACTTTCACTCGGATTTTGAATTTCCCGAAGGACATTGGTTAGACAAAAATCTCATAAAATTTTACACGCGATTAACCGCTGCGCGCTCTTCAAAAAATTTAGCTTTATCGTTTTACAATATGCACACTACCGAAGATGATGTAGTGATTGTTCCGCCGCTCTTGCGCAAAGAGGTGTTTGATTTGCAACCCAAGCACGAAAATTTTTATTTGGTATATTTGGTAAACAACGGCTACTTTGAAGAAGTGCTGGAATGGCACAAAAACAATTCCGATAACGAGTTACATTGCTTCACCGACCAAGCCGATAAATTAATTGCTGATTACACATTTGATAAAAACAAAATTTTTGTTCATGCCATAAACGATACATTATTTTTGGAAATGATGGGCAAAGCCAAAGGCTTGGCAAGCAGTGCAGGTTTTGAGAGCGTGTGTGAAGCTATGTATTTGGGCAAACCTGTTTTAATGGTTCCCATTGCGGGACATTACGAACAATTCTGTAATTCGCGCGATGCGTACAAAGCAGGCGCAGGCGTTTATGCCGACAGTTTTGATTTAAGCAAATTGGCTACTTTTGCTTCCACTCATAAAAACGGAAACGAAACCTTTAAAAACTGGGTAGCCAATGCAAAACACAGAATTTATAACGAAATCATCAGCGTTTGATATGCCTCGCAAACTGCTGTTTATTGTAAACCCAAACGCGGGTAAAAAAATTTGGGAAGAAATTATTACAATCATTCGCAAAGAATTTCCCGAAAACATCGCTTACCAAATTGTGATTTGGAAAGACAAACATCATTTTGAAGAAATTACCGCTTTATTGAAAACAGAAGGCTATACCGATGCCATAGCCGTAGGAGGGGACGGCACGGTAAATCAAGTGGCGCAGGCAATTGTAAACACAAACATTGCTTTAGGCATTGTGCCCGTTGGTTCAGGCAACGGTTTGGCACGCTCTTTGGGGCTTTCCATGAAAATAAATGAAGTAATAAAACAAATCGCCAAAGGCAAAACAGAGGTGATTGATTGCGGCACAGTAAACAATCGTTTTTTCTTTTGCACAAGCGGCATTGGTTTTGATGCACACATCGGCAATCTCTTTGCAAGCTCCAAAAAACGCGGCTTGCAGAGTTATGTAAACATTACGGTACGCGAATTATTGCGTTACCGCGCAAAAAATTACACACTTACATTCAACAACCAAACCATACAGCGCAAAGCATTTTTAATTACCGTTGCTAACGCAGGACAATACGGCAACAATTTTTACATTGCCCCACAAGCCAACTTGCAGGACGGAAAATTTCATGTAGCAATTTTAAAGCCTTTCAACGTAATAAGCGTGTTTGGCATTCTGACAAAAATTTTGCGCCGCAAGGCGCATTTGAGCCGCAATATTGAAACTTACGTTACCGATAAAATTACCATTACCCGCAACAATAAAGACAGCATTCACTTTGACGGCGAACCCGCCTTTGAAGAAAAAGAAGTGGTGTTTGAAATTAAACCTCAAGCCTTGAAAGTGATTGTAGGCGGAAAATTTCAGGTGCAAACGCGTTAACAGGAAGAAGCGTAAAAGCCACGAATTACACTAATTTACACAAAACAAAAATTCGTGTTCTTCGTGAAATTCGCGGCTTCATTATTACGATTTCAAATCCTGAATATCTAACATACCAACCGGTTTACCACCGTCTGTTACAACAATAGTGTCCACCTGTGTTTTTTTGAATAAGGCATTTGCCTCGTTTAACAATACATTTCCTTCAATGGTAATGGGTTCGCGGTATTCCAAATCAGATAATTTTTTGTTCAATACATCGCGACCTTTTTCTCCGATGAGTTTGCGTAAACTTCCGTCAGTAAACACGCCTTTAATGCTGCCGTCTGCTTTGGTAACGGTAACTGCGCCATAACCAAATTCAGTCATTTTAATAATGGCATCGGCAATGCTTGTGTTTTCGGACACCACAGGGTTAATACCTTTAATCGCTTCTTTTACTTTCACCATCATTAAGCGCGTGTCCATAATAAACTGGTCAGTGCCAACGGTAGTAAAATTATTTTCGGTGAGTTGTTTCATTACTTTCAAGGGAACAGTGATTGTGTGAACACCAACATTTATTGCATTTCTCACATGCTCTATATTGCGAACGGACGAAAACATAATTTTAGTGTCGTAACCGTAATGATTTACTGCTTTCACGCATTGTTCCACCAAAGCCAAAGCATCATGTCCTTGGTCTTGCAAACGCCCAACAAGCGGGCAAACATACGTTGCGCCCGCGTGCATTGCCATATAAGCTTGTTGCAAAGTGTAAACCAAATGCACGTTTACCAAATATCCTTTGCTGCGCAGCAATTTGCAAGCGCGCACACCTTCCAAAGAAACAGGAATTTTAAAAACAGTTTTTTTAGGGTCTAAACCTAATTTTAACTGGCGTTCGGCTTCTGCCAAAATTTCTTCGGCGTTGTTGCCCAAAGCCTCTATTTGCAACACAGGCACAATTTTGCTCAACTTCACAATCGTTCCGTCAATGTCGGTGATGCCTTCTTTTTGCATGAATGTAGGCGTGGTGGTAAGCCCATTTAAAAAGCCAAGTTTAAAGCCCTCTTCAATTTCTTTTAAGTTGGCTGAGTCTAAGTATAATTCCATATTCGGTGATTGAATTTTAAAGTGTAAAGAAAGGGATTTTTTTACGGATAAAGAAAACCCCGCGAGAGGTTTACATTCGCAGGGTTTTAAAAACTTGAAAACAAAAATTATTTGGTAACAACCAAACGGCGTGTAGCGGTTGAAGCACCGTTATTCAAAGTAACAAAATAAACACCGCTATTTAACTCTTCACCAATGTTTAACTGGTTTTTGCCTGCATTGTATTTTTGTTTGTTGCTGCTATACACAAGGCTTCCCAACGCATTATACACCTGAAATTTTAACTCTTCGTCTTTATTCAGGTTAATGAAAAATTTGGAAGCCCCATTGCTTGGGTTAGGATAAATTTCAAAATTCAAATCGGGTGTTTCAAGTTTTTTAATACCGACAGAAGAAGCGTTGTAAGTTACGGTAAACGCAATAGAATCATTAGCATCGGCTATATTATATACTTTATACCGTACCACATAATAGCCCTTTTTATCGCCTTCGGATAAATACACCGAAAAAGGCGTGCCATTGTCTTTGCTGTTATCAGCATACGTTACCTCTACACCGTCCACAATATCCGTGTAGGTTGTTCCTGCTGCCTGAAGTATGGTATAATCTGTTGAGCTTGGCTCGTTTACATTGCTGCTGAAACAATTGAAGCCAAAACAAAAATACGATTCAGGCGTTGCGCCGCTGCCGTCTAATATCAGATTAGGAGTTTGGGCTACAATACTGCGTTTAACGCTAAAGGTTTGAGTAACTGCTGCATTATTTTTAATCAGAATCTTTTCTTCTGTCAGTACTTCTGCTTCCGTGGTGGTGGTGTAACCGCCGCCGTTGGTAAGCGTATAGTTATATGCGCCTTTGGACGAAACTTGGTACAAAGAAAAACTTTGCGCGGAAATTGATGTGTAAGCACCAACAAACAAGAGAGTAATTATTCTTTTCATGTTCAATTTTTTTAAGTGGTTAAAGATACAAAAATAAAAGCCGACTTTAATTAAAGTCGGCTTTATATTACAAAAGTTAATTTTTTAGTGTACCACACTTAATTTTTTTACGGCAGTACCTTTGTCGGTGTTAATTACAACGTTGTAAACGCCTTCAGGTAACTGAGCAACACTCAGGGAAATAGTGTTTTCTCCAACATTCAAGCCTGTTTCTGTTTTGTAAACAATTTGCCCCAACACGTTTATAACCGAAACAGCAGCAGTTGAGTTTCCTAATACGCTAATTTTTAAGGTCATGTCGTTATGTGCAGGGTTTGGATAAAGCCCGATGTACGCAATGTTGCTGCCTTTCACGGCATTTATTCCCGTGATTAATTCAGGTGTGTCGGCGCAATCTTGATTACTGAAATCGCTTTCAACTCCTGCTTTAACCGCAACTGCTTTATAACAATAAGTTGTCAGTTCATCTAAACCTGTATGGTCGTATGTTGTGGTATTGGCAGGCAGCGTTGCAAGCAGGGCGTATGGCGTAACATCACTTGAATAATACAAATTATAACTGTCTTCATAATTGCTGTTATCGCTCCATGTTACATGGTTTTCCAAACTGATGCCGTCATTGGCGGCGGCAAGGTCAATAGGGGCATTAACAGAAGTTTTTATATTGATATTATCAAGATACAAATTATTGCCGTAATCGCTTCTGGCAACAAATTTTACCAAAACAGATGAAAGATTAGGATTTAACGGAGCACCGTCAAACGCCGTATTTAAACTTGCGCTTTTGCCCACCCACTGAGATGCAGCGGGAGTAAATGCAGAAGTGATAGGCGTGCGTGTTGCCATATTAGAACCGCCGTCTGCCCACAATAAATTCCAACTGTTTCCGCAGTCGTTAGACATATATACTTTTAAAGAATCATTTTCCGAACCGTACTGAGCGTAAGCCAAATCCCACGTTAAAATGGCTTGGTCTCCTGCCAAATCCATAGGAGGCAATATTAACTCGTCTGCATCACCCTTAACGGAATTACTGAAAAAATCATATTTAGCCGAACCTGCAGTTGTTGGCGCGTATCCCGCAGCAGCTCTGCTCCAAGATGCACCGCCATTAGCATTAACCATGCCCCATTTTGCAGGAGGGAAAGCAGTGGCAACAAACCCTTCGCTCACAGTCATGGCTGTATAGGTAGGTATTAAATAAAAATTAACAGGAGTTTGGTTGTTTGATGTATTTCCGTCAGTTCCGCTTACGGCTGTAATGTTTAATATACAAGTGCCTCCGCCCATAACGGATGTAGAAATTGCATTTAAAGGAATGCTCATAGATGCATCGGGAGCTAAATTGCCTGTCCACACTGTAATGTCAGGCGAAGCCACAGCACCGAAATATGGCGTTACGGTAAAGTCGGTAATGGTGGTAGAGCCATTATTTTTTACCGTAATTTCAGGATAAATTTCATTGGCGCAGCTCATGTATTCAGGAACACTTGCCGAAACCGCTTTAATGTCGTTAGGCAAAGGGTCTCTTTCTGCACGAACTGCCTGAGCCACTTTTCTGTTACCGTCATCTTGTATAAAGCCTACAAAAGCAATTTGCGCTTTATCGCGGGCATAAGAAGGCACTGGGCAGTTGAGTGTAAAAGAATAGGTATTGCCTGTTGTCCAGTTAGCGGTTAATGGTGTTCCGTTTTGTATGTTAGGGAAAGATTTAATAACTACGTTATGAAAATCTTTTTCGCCGTTAGTGCCGGGTTGTGTAGCAAAATTTATATCGCGTTCTACCATCACGGTACGGAACACCAAGTTTCCGGTAGCAGAAAAATCGGCGGTTGCTAAAATACTTATTGTCAAATTTACTGAACTGGCTGTTGCGTCCCACGCTCTGTCCATAGTAATTGAAAATGCAGAAGTATAAGATTGAGCCGTAGAAATCACGTTATTGTTCAAATTAGCAGGGTGGTCAGATGTTGCACCAAACGCCCATTGATGTTGCCCGTCTATTCTTCCTTGTGGAGCAGAGTTCACATAGCCCGCAGTTTGAGTGCCGGCAGCGTTTGAGCTGGGATAACCATAACCGCCTGCTGAAACAGGTCTGTATCGCCAGTCAATCTCAACTTTGTTTGTTTGATAAAGTGACCATGTAGTTGTTGGCGCACTCGGAATAGGCACTTGCCATTTAATTACGGCAATTTTTGTGGTGTTAGTAGGTTGCGCCAATAAAGCGTCAAGTCCCGGATTAGTGGCTGCGCACGGTGGGCAGGTTTCGCCCGTAAATTCTTCGTACAAAGAGAGGCGGGGTGTTTGAGAAACCGCAGCCAAAGCAGCAATTCCAAAAACAGCGGTTAGTAATTGTTTTTTCATTTTAGTTTAATTTTTAGTTAATAGTTTTTTAAATTTTTTAGTTAAGAAAAGTCAAATGTATAAAAATCAAATTCAATTATCAACAGGCGAAATGTTAAATCTCAATTTTTTTTAGACCAAAGTTTCTCAACTAAAACCCCTCAAAATTCAACTAATTTGTACTTTTGCGCGCGTAAAATGGCAGTTTCTTCCGCATTTGCGGACATTTTTGAAAAAAAACTTCAAAATTTAAACCTTGATAAAAACATGTGGTTCAAAGGTTTAAATGGGAGTTCCATGCCCTTTTTAATCCAAAACCTTGTTAAGCAGCACCAAAAAAACGCGCTCATTATTGCGCCCGACAAAGAAAAAGCCGCTTATATGTTTAACGATTTGGAAAGTTTGGATGGAAACAAAACTTTGTATTTCCCCGAAACGTATCGGCAACCTTACCAAATTGAAAAAACGACCAATGCCAATATTCAGGAACGCGCGGAAGTGTTGAATCTACTTTCCAAAGAAAATTTTAAAGGCGTGGTGGTAACATATCCGCAAGCATTGAGCGAAAAAGTTACGCTCAAAAAACAACTCACGCAAAACACGCTGCAAATAAAAAAAGGCGAAAAATTATCCATTGATTTTATTTCCGAATTTTTGTTGTCGTACAATTTCAATAATGTTGATTTTGTGTTTGAACCCGGACAATTCAGCATTCGCGGGGGAATTATAGACATTTATTCTTTCGCCAACGAATTTCCGTATCGCATAGAATTGTTTGGCAACGATGTGGAAGCCATAAAAACGTTTGACCCCGCATCGCAACTTTCCAACTCCAATTTTGATTTTGTTACAATCATTCCAAACATCAATTCCGCTGCGTTTAGCGAAGACAAAGCCTTGCTCTTAAATTATTTTGATGCTGAAAACACAATCCTGTTTTTTGAAGACCTCAACTTCGCTTACGATGTGTTTGACAAAAAATTTGACAAAGCGCAACAGTTGTTTAATTCCTATCAGGGCGAAATAAAACAAATGTCGCCCGAACGTTTATTTGCTTCTTCCGATGAACTGAAAGAGCAAGTGAAAAAATTTACCCTCGTGGAATACGGAATTAGCGCGGCTTTGGCGAGTGAAACCATTTCTTTCAACCAAAAGCCGCAACCGAGCTTCAATAAAAATTTTGATTTGCTGATTGCAAATTTAAAAGAGAACACTACCAAAGGTTACAAAAATTATTTTCTCACCGACAACACCAAGCAAGCCGACCGCTTGATTACTATTTTCAACGATTTGCTGGCGAAAGAGCACCGCAGTTACGAAACGCTGATTACTTACGTTCCGCTCAACATTCACGAGGGTTTTATTGACGATGATTTAAAAATTGCCATTTACACCGACCACCAAATTTTTGAGCGTTATCACCGTTTCCGCCTCAAAGAAACCAAAAACAAAAGCGCGGAAGCATTTACGCTGAAAGAATTATTAATGCTCAACCCGGGAGATTACGTTACGCACATTGACCACGGCATTGGGCGTTTCGCGGGTTTGCAAAAATTAGTCATCAACGGCAAAGAACAAGAAAGCGTGAAATTGTTGTTTAAAGACAACGATGCGCTTTATGTGAGCATTCACAGCTTGCACCGCATCAGCAAATTCAGCGGCAAAGACGGGCAAGTGCCGCGCATTGACAAACTCGGAAGCACGACTTGGCAAACGCTGAAAAACAAAACCAAACGCAATGTAAAAGAACTCGCTTACGATTTAATAAAACTCTATGCCGAGCGCAAAGCCAAAGCAGGACACGCTTTTCCGCCCGACAATTATTTGCAGCACGAATTGGAAGCATCGTTTATTTACGAAGACACGCCCGACCAAACGCGCGTTACGCAAGACGTGAAACGCGATATGGAAAAGCCGCACCCAATGGACAGATTAATATGCGGCGATGTAGGTTTCGGAAAAACGGAAATTGCCATTCGCGCTGCATTCAAGGCTGTGTGCGACAGTCAGCAGGTTGCCGTGCTTGTGCCAACAACCATTTTAGCGTATCAGCATTTCAAAACTTTTAAAGAGCGATTAAACGATTTGCCTTGCAATGTGGATTACATCAACCGTTTCCGCTCTGCGAAAGACCAAAAAGAAATTCTGAAAAAACTCGCCGAAGGAAAAATTGACATAATCATCGGCACGCACAAATTGGCGGGCAAAGACGTGAAGTTTAAAAATCTCGGTTTGCTGATTATTGACGAAGAACAAAAATTCGGTGTTGCGGTAAAAGACAAACTCAAAACTCTGAAAAGCAATGTGGATACGCTCACGCTTACGGCTACGCCTATTCCGCGCACCTTGCAATTCAGCTTAATGGGCGCGAGAGATTTGTCAGCCATTTCCACGCCGCCGCCAAACCGCTATCCTGTGCAAACGGAGCTTCACACCTTTGACGAAGAACTAATCCGCGATGCCGTGAGTGATGAGCTTAATCGCGGCGGACAAGTTTTTTTCGTTCACAACAAAGTGCAAAACATTATGGAAATCGCGGGCATCATTCAGCGATTAGTTCCTGATGCACGCATCGCTATCGGGCACGGGCAAATGGACGGCGACAAATTGGAAGATGTGATGCTCGGCTTTATGGAAGGTGATTACGATGTGCTCGTTGCCACCACAATTATTGAAAGCGGTTTGGACATCAGCAATGCCAACACAATCATCATCAACGATGCGCAAAATTTCGGCTTGAGCGATTTGCATCAAATGCGCGGGCGCGTGGGGCGAAGCAACAAAAAAGCATTTTGTTATTTACTTGCACCGCCGCAAATTTCACTTACCGAAGAAGCGCGAAAACGTTTGAAAGCGATTGTAGATTTCAGCGATTTGGGAAGCGGTTTTCAAATTGCTATGCGCGATTTGGACATTCGCGGCGCGGGAAACCTTTTGGGCGGCGAGCAAAGCGGCTTCATTAACGACATGGGCTTTGATACTTACATGAAAATTTTGAACGAAGCCGTTGAAGAACTGAAAGAAGAAGATTGGTATAAAACTATTTCCGAAGAAAATGAAACGACCGACAAATCTGTTTTCTCGCGGCAGTTTGTAAAAGAAACAACGGTGGACACCGATTTACAATTGCTCATTCCCGACAACTATGTGAGCAGCCTCACCGAGCGTTTACTCTTATACCGCGAGTTGGACAACATAACCAAAGAAGAAGATTTGCAGCAATTTGAAATCAACCTGCGCGACCGTTTTGGACCTTTGCCCACCGAAGCCATTGAATTGATTAACGTGGTGCGCATGCGCCGAAAAGCCATGCAGCTTGGCTTTGAAAAGCTCACCTTGAAAAACAAAAAAATGTTCGCCTACTTCATCAGCAAACAACAAAGCGATTATTTTTTAAGTCCCATTTTTCAAGCCGCACTTTTGTTCGCGCAAAAATATCCCAACCTCTGCACACTGAAAGAACAAAACAATAAATTATATTTAACGGTTGAAGATGTGAGTTCGGTGAAAAGGGCGCAAGAGGTGTTGGCGGGGATTGAGGGGGAGGTGGTGTTGTCTTTGGTGAAAATGTGATAGGGGGGTATTATTAAAATTGTTTACTTTGACAACCAACAAAGAAATATTATGGAAAATAGACTTACAAAAATTAAAAACTGGATAACTGATTTTTTTCAATTTATCACCGTTGGATTATTAACTCTTCTAATAGCCTTGATATTAAAACAACAGAATGATATTAGTAGTTTAAAATCAAGATTAGATTGGATAGAAAGCAGCATGGATAATATAGAAAACAAGGTAGATGATGTAGAGGACAAAGTAGATAATATGAAGAATAAAATAGATGTTGTGGAAAATAAAATGGGCGATATGGAATACAATTTAAGTAGGGGAATTGATGACATAAAAAGCACAGTAAGAATTTATAGCCATTAAAAAAGTTTCTCTAACATAACCCCGAAAGCAACATTTGTAATTTAAAATGGCAAAAAAAGAATTTAAAATAAGAAGCAAATACTCCCAAAGGCAACTTATGGAATTTGCTATTCAAGTGATGCATAATTCTGTACCTGAACATACTGACAGGGCTGACCCGAAAGTAGGCGCAGTATTGGCAAAAGAAGATGGCACATTAATAAACTTTGCCTATCGTGGCGAACTGCGCCAAGGCGACCATGCAGAATTTACGGTGCTGGAACGCAAGCACAGAGCCGACAAATTAGATGGCTGTGTGCTATATGCCACTCTTGAACCTTGTGCACCCGGAGCAAGAAGCGTTACAAAATTAGGTTGTGCCGAACGAATTGTAAATGCAAGAATTAAAAAAGTGTATGTGGGCATAGAAGACCCCGACCCCAAGGTAAAAGGTAACGGCATTGCTTTTCTGAAAAAGAACCATATTGAAATTGATTTCTTTGATAAAGATTTACAAGAGCAAATATTAACCACCAACAACCAGTTTCTGAAAGAAGCGGCTGAACGAGCAAAACTGGCAGAGCAGGAAGATATAGAGCCCACTTATACCGAACTTGACAAAGCACTTGAGGGTTTTGAACTAAAAGATTTCTCAACCGATGCCTTAGAAAAATTTCGGGAAAAACTTAATATCAAATACTCTGTTGATTCGGCAGATTTTAAAAGTGTACTTCGCAAATGGAATATTATCAGGATTGACAGTAAAACTCAAACAACACACCCAACAGGTTTAGGTATTTTGCTTTTTGGTAAAAATCCGCAAATTCTTTATCCTCAATCTTTGGTAAAGTTTACAATAAAAACTCAAGGTCAGGACAAGCCAAAAATTTTGGATTTCGATGGACCTTTAGTATTAATGCCTAATAAAATAGAAAACTATCTTGAAATTAATTTCCCAAAAGCAATTGACCGTTCATCAATGGCAAGGAAAGAAATCAAGGAAGTTTACTTTGAGGTTTTAAGAGAAGTTATTATCAATGCCATTGTTCATCGGGATTATACTATTGAGCAAGCTAACATCAATGTGAAAATTGATGATGAAAAAATTATAGTGGAAAGTCCTGGAAAACCATTAATTCCTATTGAGAAATTAAAGGATTATTCAGCACCTACTTTTAGTGCAAATCCTAAAATAGCTAACGTGTTTTATCAAATGCAGTTTATTGAGAAACGGAATATGGGAATGGAAGAATTGCACCATTATGCAGACACAATGGGCGTGAATAAACCAATAATTGAATACGACGAACCGTATCTGAAAGTAACTCTATTTAAAAAGGCAGAAGCCAAAAAAGAAATTGGTAAGAATGATATTATTGAATTTGTGAAAGAAAGAGGTAAAATTTCAACCGGAGATTATGCTGAACAATTTGGTGGTTCAACCAAAACAGCAGTAAGAGCTTTAAATGCTCTTGTAAATGAGGGAGTTCTTGACAGAGAAGGTGAAAAGAGAGGAACAAAATACTTCTTGAAGAAATAACAGACATGAAGATAATTCTGTCCGATATAATAGTAAAGAAACAACTAATAATGGAAATGGTAACGGACATAATAACGGACATGTCCGATAAATAGAAGAAGAGTAAGGTGGAATTGATCGTGAATAAAGAGAAATTAGAACAGGTGGAAATGATGATAAAGCCTTTGATGTATTAAAAATGAAAAACAAATCACGCATCATAACATAATTTTCAGCCAAAAACACCATGAATTTGCACAAAAAACAACCACTTTTCACGGTATTTGTTTAAGCAATTAGGTTACATTCAGTACAAATGAAACCAAAATCCCGCACCATAATCATTTTTACCATTTTGTTTGGTTACATTTTGCTGCAATTTATGTGGTGGGAAATTTTGTTGGTGCGGCAAAACGGACAAATTATTTCGGAAAAAGAAAAATTGGTTGCGCTGACTGCCACTAATGATGAACAATTACAAACGGAAATTGCGCAACTGCATCACTATAAAACCATGCAAACCGTGATGATTGTGGGCGAAGGCACGGTGTTTTTGTTGCTGATGTTATTTGGCGTTTATAAAATAAAACAAGCCCAAGACAAAGAAACCGCGCTGAACAATCAACAGAAAAATTTTTTTCTCAGCATTACGCACGAACTGAAAACACCCATTGCCGCCACCAAACTGCAACTGCAAACGCTTCAAAAACAAAAGTTAGACGAAAGCACACAACAAGAATTAATTGCCAACGCGCTTTTGGAAACCGAACGCTTAAACGCTTTAATTGACAATGTGCTTTTAGCAAACCGTTTAGATGCGGGCGAATTTGTCTTTAAAAAAGAAAAACAAGATTTAGGAAAACTCGTTTCTGAAATTTTACACCGTTATTACAAAAACGAAATCGGCAGAAACGAATTAAAATTTGTTGTTAAAGAAAATTTATTTGCGCAAGTGGACGTTCAAGGCTTCACTTCCATTCTCACCAATTTGGTGGACAATGCCATAAAATATTCGCCCGCTGAAAAAAACATTTCCATTGAATTAGAAAAACAAAAAGACACCATTTTGTTAAGCGTAAAAGATAGCGGCGTTGGTATTTCCAACGAAAACAAGCAGAAAATTTTTCAACGTTTTTTCCGCGCAGGAAATGAAGAAACTCGCGCAACCAAAGGCACAGGGCTTGGCTTATACATTGTAAAATACATTGCCTATCATCACAACGCCAAAATAAAAGTGAAAGATAATTTGCCGAAAGGAAGTATTTTTGAAATTCAATTTGATGTTGCGTAATCAACCACATAGGCACATAGATTTTATGTTTAAAATGAACGCAAAGAAACACAAAGTCATGTCGCAAAGCGACACGCTATGTGAACTCTTAACCACACGATTGTTTACTCAAAAAAAACTATGTTCCTATGTGGTTAAAATTTTCACCTTGTTTTCATTGTTTTTCTTTTCCTGCAAAAACCCCGAAACAAAAACGGATTTTAATTTTTCCGATTTCAAAAGAGATACAAGCATTCGTTACGCCAAACGCTTTGCCATTGCCCGCAATGCGGATATTGCCTTAGTTTATTTATTCGGCAATAAAACTAATTTTGACACGACTTCTGTGTTTTTACTTTACAAAGACACAACACTTGTTCAAAAAAACTTACCGAAAAAAATTACTGCCGTAAAAATTCCTTGCACAAAAATTGCAGCATTAAGCAGCATTTATGCTAATATGTTGAACGATTTAGGTATGTTGGAAAACCTTGCTGCCATTGACAACATGGATTATATCATTAATCCCGACATCATTAAAAAATTTGAAGCAAAACAACTCCTTGAATTGCAAAAAAGCCCGAACATTGAACTGGAACAAACCATTGCTTTGCAACCCGACATTATTTTTTCATTTGGCATGGGCAATCCCGAAAAAGATATTGAGCCGAAATTAGCGCAAACAAAAATTCCTGTTGCCATGAGTGTTGACCATTTGGAAGAAAATCCTTTGGCACGCGCCGAATGGATAAAATTCTTCGCGGCTTTTGTGGATAAATACTTTCAAGCCGACAGTATTTTTAAAGCAACAGAAAAAAATTATTTGGAGTTAAAAACCTTGGCTTCGCAAGCGCAAACACAACCTACCGTGTTCAGCGAAATAAAATACGGCGATGTGTGGTATTTGCCCGGCGGAAAAAGTTATATGGCGCAATTGCTCAACGATGCTTCCGCAAATTATATTTGGAAAAACGACAGCAGCGCGGGCAGTTTACCTTTAAGCTTTGAACAAGTTTACGTCAAAGCGAAAAATGCCGATTTTTGGCTTAATCAAGCCATGATAAAAACAAAACAGGAATTGTTGGATTACGAAAGCCGTTATTCGGAATTTGCGGCATTTAAAAAAGGAAATTTGTACAACAACATAAAAACCACTAATAATAAGGGTTACAGCACCTATTGGGAAACAGGCATGATTTACCCCGACAGAATTTTAAGCGATTTCATTTTCATTTTTCACCCTGAACTGAAAAGCCGACTGAAAAATGATTTGTATTATTACAAGCAATTAAATTAAAGTTGTGTTGCAAAGTAACGGCATAAAATTTTTTCTTCTCCTTGTTTTGTTTTTCATCGCTTGCCTGTTAAGCCTGATGTATGGAGGAAGTCAGAGCATTACGTTTTCAAGCGAAGATTTTATTTTTTCTCAAATCCGTTGTCCTAAAACCATTACGGCAATTATTGCAGGCTGCACGCTTTCCGTATCGGGATTAATTTTGCAAATTATTTTTCGCAATCCTTTGGCGGGACCGTATGTGTTGGGGATAAGTTCGGGTGCTTCGCTTATGGTGGCAGTGGGCATATTGGCGGGGCAAACATTCGGTTTTCTGTCGGGAAAAAGTTTTGTGGTGTTGTGTGCCGTTGGTGGAAGTTTTTTTATCACACTTTTAATTTTAATCATCTCCAAAAAAGTGAGCAGCAATGTGGTGTTGCTGCTTATCGGCATTATGCTCTCGCAAATTTGCGGCGCGCTGCAAATGGCTTTGGAATATTTTTCAGACCCGAACAATCTGAAAACCTTTGTGATTTGGGGCATGGGCTCGCTTGCCAACACAACGAATAATGATTTACTGATTTATGTTCCTGTTGCAATTTTGAGTTTGCTCGTTTTATTATTTTTCATCAAACCGCTCAATGCCTTGCTGCTCGGGCAAAATTACGCGCAAAATGCAGGCATTAATTTTTCGCGCAGCCGTTTTTATCTCATTTTAATTTCGTCCTTGCTCACAGGCTTAACCACCGCCTTTTGCGGACCAATTGCCTTTGTGGGCATAGCAGTTCCCATTTTGTCGCGCATGATTTTTTCATCGGCAAAACAACAAGTGCATATTTTTTCGTGCCTGTTGTTGGGAAGCATTATTTTGTTGATTTCCGATGCAGTAACAAATTCGCTCATTCCAAATGTGGCTCTGCCCGTAAACATGATGACGACTTTTATCGGCGCGCCTTTGGTAATGTATTTAATGTTTAGGAATAAGCATTGGTGAGGGCTGCCACGAATTTCACGAATAACACAAATTTTAATTGATTGAAAAACACAAACAACATATCTCTAAAAAACGCCACACTTGGTTACAAAAAATCAGGCAAGGAAATTTCTGTGCTTAATCATTTGAATTTGGATTTCACTTCGTCCGAACTCATTGGTATTGTAGGATTGAACGGCACAGGAAAATCAACGCTTTTAAAAACTTTGTGCGGTTTGTTGCCTTTGCTGCACGGAGAAATTTATATCGGTGCAGTGGACATTGAGGATTTATCCTTAAACGAATTGGCGAAAAAAATTTCCATTGTGCTCACCGAAAAAATCGGCGGATTTAATTTAACGGCTTACGATGTAGTGGCTGCGGGGCAAATGCCTTACACCAATTCTTTTAATAAATTGAACGCAGAAAATATTTCCATAATTCAAAATGCTATTGCCGTTTGCGGAATTGCAGAACACCAACACAAATTGGTAAACGAACTCAGCGACGGATTGTTTCAAAAAACGGTTATTGCCAAAGCTTTGGCACAGCAAACGCCCATTATGTTGTTAGACGAGCCAAGCGCGTTTTTGGATTACGCGAGTAAACACGATTTGTTTTTGTTATTGCAAAAACTCGCTGCGCAGCAAAGCAAATGTATTTTAGTAAGCTCTCACGATTTGGATTTGCTTTTAAAATATTGCCAAAAACTATTGGTAATTGCCAAGGGCGAAGCGCAATTAATCTCCGTTTCGGAAGCCAAACAAAATGCAGCGTTTATGAAAATTGCGGGTGGGTTTTTGGGGTGAGAATTTGTGTGTAGATTTGTTTGATTATTAAATATTTGGCGTGCTTAGTATTATGAAAACAAAATATACAATCATTGCAATTATTCTTTCTCTTTATTGTTATGCGCAAAAAACAGACACTTTAATTATAAATGCAGGAGAAATTCTCGGTAATAGAAGCGTATTGATTTATACACCAAAAAACTATGAACATGAGCCAACAAAAAAGTTTGAAGTAGTTTATGTTTTAGACGCTCAAGACAGAGATTATTTTGATTATGTGTGTTATACCATAAACATTCAAAACTATGGGATTTGCCCGATGATAGTAATAGGCATAATTTCTGAAAACCGTAATAAAGATTTTCTTCCTGCAAATGAATATGCTGAAACTTTTGAAGCTTTGATAGGTCAATTAGGAAATGCAGATTATTTTCAGGATTTCATTGAATACAAATTAGTTCCTTATGTTGATTCAGCGTACCGCACACTTCCCACGAAAATCATAGTGGGTTACTCTAATGGAGGTACATTCATTAGTAATCTTCTGCTAAAAGAACCGAATTTATTCAATGCTTATCTATCCATAGACGCAAATTTTAGTTATGACAAGGGACAATTAATAAGCAAGATTAAAAACAAAAGTTCAACCGATAAAAACTTAGGATTAACTTCTGATATTTTCTATTTTAATTGTTCTTCCGTTCGTGGTGAAGTTTGGAATAACAACAATAAAAAATTTAATTCCTATTTGAAACTATCTGACAAAATTATTTATAGAGAAAATAATTTTAACAACGAAACACACCAAACTGTATCTCAAATAGGAATACTCACAGCTTTCAAAGAATATTTTAAATATCAATTTTTTGACGCAGAACATTTGATTAATTATTACAAATCATTAAGACTTTCTATGCCAACAAATGACATACTTTCTATTGCAGCAACCTATAATAATAGTAATCTTACAGAAGAAGCAAATAAGCTAATCAATTATTATAAAAATTCATTAAGCAATGTCAACCCAAATTCAATGAGTATTTATGATTTGTTTGAAGTCGCAAATCTATTTTATGATATGCGGCAAAGCGAATTAGCTCTAACTTATTTTAATTATTGTGATAAGAAATTAGATGAAATAAAACCCACTATAAGCAAAGAAGACTATTCTTTCGGCAAAAAATTGGCGGAAGATAAAATAAAGCTAATTAAATCGTCAAACAATTAAACAATCTATAAATACTTTTATATTTCCGTCGCCTCTATGGCATTATTGGCTAAAACCTCAAGCAATTTAAAAATAAAGACTCACTCTTAATATTGCTGCCGAACCCCACAAAGCATTAACAGAACTATTGTCTAAGGCAAACTTACTGCCTTTTTTGCTTGTAACGGTTGTGGGTGCAACCATAACAGAACCCGCGCTTGATGTGCCTTTAGATTCGTATTCGGTAACCGATTGCCCGTAAGAAGTAAAACTCAAGCCCCAACCAAATTCCGCGCCAATGCTTAGTTTCGGAAGTACAAAATATTCTGCGCCTGCAAAGGCTCTTGCACCGAATGTAAACGTTAATCCGTTTTTTCTTTCAGTAATGCGGGCGTTACCAATTTTTGAATAAATAGAAACGAGTGAATCTATATTGTTTGCGCTGCCAAAAACGTCATGTGTCATGGCATCTTCGCTGCTTACATTAACGGCTGTGCCTGTGGTAGTTAAAGCATTGCCGTAAGAAAATTTATCTGTTAATGAAGAAAAGTACAAACCAAGCTCTCCACCATAAAAACCTTGCAAGCGCGTTTTTCCTCTACGTTTTTCAATCCCTGCACTCACGCCAACGGCTGCGCCTGTGCGTTTCCAACTATTTTCTTTTTTGTATTCCGCTATTGAATATACTTGGTTAGCACCTCCGGGTGTAAGGCTTCTGTCACGCACCATGGAGCGGGTTGTTGTGTTGGTAACGCCAAAGCGCACACTTACGCGATACGCCGTTTGCGCATCTTTAAAATATTTTCCTGTAATGGTGGGAAGGTTTTTTTCGTAAATGCCCTTGTTAAGGTTGGCAATGTAATTAAACACAGGTGTTGCGTCCACACCAATGCCCCACTCTTTTGCTTCGGGCAAAATGGGTTCGCCGCGTTTTGAAAGAAGAACGTTTGTACTGTCTTGCGCGTTTAAGGCAAATGAAATAATAAGCAGTGAAAAAATGAAAATGCGTTTCATCATAAAAACAATTTTTTAAGAGAACGCAAATTAAAGGATTTTAGTGTGAATGCGTTTAAAAAACTATCTTTGGCTTTTCAGAAAAAATTAAATTATATGAAGTTATTACAAAATAAAACGGCTCTGGTTACAGGAGCTACACGCGGCATAGGCAGAGGCATTGCAACATTATTCGCACAGCAAGGCGCAAACGTGGCGTTTACTTATGTGAGTTCTGAAGACAAAGCAAAAGCACTGGAAGCGGAACTTTCGGCATTGGGTATAAAAGCCAAAGGCTACAAAAGCGATGCAGGTGATTTTAAAGCCGCCGAAGAATTGGTAAACACCGTTGTAAACGATTTCGGCACGGTTGATGTGTTGGTAAACAACGCAGGCATTACCCGCGACACCTTGTTAATGCGCATGAGCGAACAGCAATGGGACGAGGTGATGCAAGCCAATTTAAAATCGGTGTTCAATATGGTGAAAGCCGTGCAAAAACCGATGTTGAAAGCGAAAAAAGGTTCTATTATTAATATGAGTTCGGTGGTTGGTGTGAGCGGCAACGCAGGACAAAGCAACTATTCGGCTTCCAAAGCGGGCATTATCGGATTTACAAAATCTATTGCAAAAGAACTCGGCTCGCGCAACATTCGCAGTAATGCCATCGCACCCGGTTTTATTGAAACGGAAATGACAGGCGCATTGGATGAAAAAGTTGTTCAATCGTGGCGCGATGCTATTCCCTTGAAACGCGGCGGCTCACCCGAAGACGTAGCAAACGTAACTTTATTTTTGGCAAGTGACCTCAGCGCGTACGTTACAGGTCAATGTATTAATGTTTGTGGGGGAATGCAGGTTTAAACACAGAAGCACGGAGGCACAGAGATTTGCTAATCCCCTCTGTGTCTCCGCGCCTTTGTGCCTCTGTGTCTGAAAAAAAATGTTCTCAAAAATCATATTCAATAGCCCTTGGTATTTTGTTGTGTTAAGTATTTTACTTGGCGCGGCAATTTCTTTTTGGTTGTATTTTAAAAACAAAAAAAACAGCGAAGCACCCATTTCAATTCTTCGCGCCTTGTTGTTGTTGCGTTTTGTAAGTGTAACGTTGATAGCGTTTTTGTTACTCAACATTTTGCTGAAACAAATAAAAAATGAAACGCAAAATCCTTTGGTGATTGTGGCGATTGACAATTCATCGTCAATGACGGCGGCGGCTGACAGTAACTTTATAAAACACGCCTTGCAGGAAAAATTAAACACGCTGAAAAAAAACGCAGGCGAAAAATTTACATTTAAAACCGTTTTGTTTGGCAATAAAACAAACTCAACAGACGAAGCCCCCGACTTTTCGGAAAAAGAAACCGACATGGATAATTTAATTCACGATTTGGATAATAATTTTTCAAATCAGAATGTGGGTGCATTGATTTTGATTAGCGACGGCATTTACAACAAAGGCGCAAACCCGCTCTACGCTTCGGAAAAATTGGGTTATCCCATTTTCAGCATTGCAGTTGGTGATACGAATGAAATAAAAGATGTACTCATTCAAAAAATTAATCACAACCAAATTGCCTATTCGGGAAATGATTTTCCTGTGGAAATAATTGTGAACGCAAAAAAATTTCAGGGCAAAGAAGTAGAAGTAAAATTGTTTGACGGTAACCTTGAAAAAGCAAAACAAAATTTAAAAATCAATCACGAAAATTTTTTAAGCACTTGTAACTTCACGCTAAATGCAGAAAAGGCGGGCATTGTAAAATACACGGCAAAAGTTACCGTTCTTGAAGGTGAAAAAAATGTTTCAAACAACGTTCAGTCTTTCGCTATGGAAGTGATTGACAACCGCGAAAAAATTTTGTTGCTCGCCAACGCACCGCACCCCGATATTTTTGCCATTAAAGAAGCCATTACAAACAATACCTCTTACGATTTTGAATTTACGTTTTCGCAGGATTTTCAAAAGCCTTTAAAAGCATACAGTCTGGTTATTTTGCACGGATTTTCGCAAAACGAATTTCAGTTTTTGAATCTGTGCAAAAACGAAAATATTCCCGTGTGGATTGTAAACCCGAACACTACCGAAAATTTACCTGCCGTGAAAATCAGCAATTCGGGTAATCGCAGCAACGACAGCGAGCCTTTTATTAATACGACTTTCGGTTTGTTTAACATCAGCAACGAACTGAAAAGTTTTATGAAAGATTTGCCCGCCGTAAAAACATTTTTCGGGAATTATGCTGTGAGCAACGGCGCAAACAATTTAATCAATCAACGCATTGGCACAGTGGAAACCGAAAATCCAATTTTAACTTTCAGTGATATGAACGGTTTAAAAACCGCGCTCTTCTTAGGTGACGGACTTTGGAAATGGAAACTCCGCGATTTTGCCGAACATCAAAATCATAATTTGTTTAACGAACTCATCAGCAAAACCGTGCAATACCTTTCGGTGAAAAGCGACAAAAGTTTTTTCAGAATTGTTGCGCCGAAAATTATTAACGAAAACGAAAATGTTGAACTCAACGCACAGGTTTATAATAAAAGCTACGAAAGCCTCACCGAACCCGATGTTACGTTGGTGCTCAGCAATTCCGAAAACAAAAAATTTAATTACACATTCAGCAAAACAAGCAATGCTTATAAATTAAATCTCGGCATTTTGCCTGCGGGCGAATACAAATACGAAGCCCAGGTAAAAGTAAACAACGAACTGTTTTTGAAACAAGGCATCATCGTCGTAAAAGAAGTCATCGCCGAAAAAATAAATACGGTTGCCAATCACAATTTATTGTATCAGTTGAGCAACCGCAGCGGCGGAAAATTATTTTACCCGAATGAATTTGATAAATTAGAAAACGAAATTTTGCAAAGCGAACAGATAAAACCTATCACCTACTCTCAAACTTCTACCTCGCCGCTCATAGAATTAAAGTGGCTTTTTGGCTTGATAATTCTGCTTTTGGCAACAGAATGGTTTTTCAGAAAACGGTTTTTGGGGATTTGAGTGGGCTTAAAAGTCTGTTTTAAGGTTTATTCCAAATATTTTTTTACTTCTTAAAACGTATTTTCTGATTTGAATGCTTTCACAAAATTCTTGTATTCAACCAAATAAGTTTTTTTCTAAAAAACTTTAAACCAAAGTTAAACGAATTTAGTAAAGATTTTTGTTAAAATTCTTGAAATTGTAATTTTAGTTATGTACATTTGGTTGCAAAGTATTATTTAACAAATTTAAAGTTTATGAGAAAACCACTACTAAAAATTAAAAAATTGCTTGCTGTATTAGCAACAGTAAGCATTGGTTCGGCAGCCATGGCGCAAACCGTAGCCATTTCAGCTTACAACTTTACCCAATTTCAGGGAACGTATACTGCAATCAGCGGTGGAACAGTATTTGGCACATCTTCCTCCGACGACGGCTATTGGACAAATCAAGCTAACCCTACCTCGAATGTCCAAACAGGTCCCGGTATAAGTATTGGCTTTAACTTTACCTTTGGTGGGGTGGTGTACGACCGTTTTGGTATTAATAATAACGGATGGATTTCCTTCGGGCAATCAACCCTGACTCCAAATCCGGTGAATATGAACAACAACTCAGGTTGGCTGTGGGGTATTAGTGGTACTTCAACTGCTCCGCCTAATTTACAACGTAGAGTGGCGGCACTTAGTTGCGACTTAAATGCTAATGGCGGTAATATCAGGGTAGAAACCATTGGTACTGCACCAAGTCGCACTTGTGTTATACAATGGGCAAACTTTTCAACCCTGAGTTATGGCGGTGTGTTGAATTTTCAAATTCGTTTAGATGAAGGCACTAACATAATTTCTGTTGTGTATAATTTCACAACCCCCCCTAATAACTATGGTGCAGAGGTTGGTCTAAGAGGCACTACCAATGCTGACTATAACAATAGAGTGGTACTTTCCTCAGGCGGTAATTGGGCAACATCAACTGCGGGAACAGCTAATAATGCAACTTGTTGGATGACGAGTGTCATTGCACCCACAAGTGGTCAAACTTACCAATGGTATCATACTATACCTTGCACAAACAGCATTCAAACACCAACTATTAGTACAGCGGCTACGCCCGATAATACCTTGTGTCTGCATGCAGGCGAGACTGTAAATTTTGATGCAAACTTTGGTGCCGGTCCGCCATATACCGGTGTTGATTATCAATGGATGGAGTCATCTTCTTCCGGCGGACCTTTTAGTCCTGTAAGCGGTGGTACTCCCGGAGTTTTTGGTGCTTACCAAACAGACGGATTGGGTGCGAACCCTGTTTACTATATGTTGGAGGCAACTTGTATAAGCGAAGCGGTTACGGTTAATTCAAACATTTTTTCGGTTTTCCCTAATCCTACCGTAGCTTTGGT
This sequence comes from Bacteroidota bacterium, assembly GCA_019638705.1. Classification (GTDB taxonomy): domain Bacteria; phylum Bacteroidota; class Bacteroidia; order B-17B0; family Aurantibacillaceae; genus Aurantibacillus. Next base: position 127,850 of record JAHBTI010000002.1, on the reverse strand, counting down.
TTCTGCGCCTGTAATTAACACAAACGCAAGCCCTATTGTGGTGTGTTCAAACGAAACTTACACCGTTACGGCATCGGGTGCATTTACTTACACCTGGACTAACGGACCAAACAGCCTTATTAATAACGTTTATGTGGTAAACCCTGCAAACGGTTATCCTGAATACGGTGTAGAAGCAGAAAGTATTGACGGCTGCTTTGGCGAAACAGCATTTTCATTGCAAATAAAAGATGCGCCCATAGTTACGGCTGTGGCGTTTACAAACAATGTTTGTCAGGGTGGAAACGTTACTTTGTTTACTTTCGGCAACGCTGTAACTTACACATGGTCAGCTAATGCTAACAGCAGCAATGCCCCTGTTATTGTGGTAACACCTGCGCAAAGCGGACTTTATGTTGTAAGCGCAACGGCAGCTAACGGTTGTATGACTTCATCAAGCCAGTCTATCACGGTACACACGCCGGCTAATATAACGGCTACTACCCCTAAACCAAATGGTATTTGTGCAGGCGAAACCGTGAACTTAACCGCGCAGGGTGCAGTAACTTACACATGGAATTCAAACAGCGGCATATTTGCAGGCTCTTCCATTGAGGTAAGCCCCGAAATTACTACCAACTACATGATAACCGCAACCGATGCCAATGGTTGCATAAGTTTGGGCAACATACAGCAAAAAGTAGATGCCTGTGTTGGTATTACTGAGTTAGGAGCGGTGAGCGATGAGTTAAGCGTTTATCCAAACCCTGCCAACTCACAAATTACCGTTGAACTGAATAATGGCGCGGAAAAAACCGTTGAATTATTTGACCTTACTGGCAGAGTAGTTTTATCAGGCACTACAAACAACGATAAAATTAATTTAAACATTGAGTCCTTACAAAACGGTGTTTACTTTGTAAAAGTAAAATCTAACAATACCGTTGAGGTAATTAAAATCGTAAAACAATAAATAAACTATTATAAACTAATATGGGATTTGGTAACTTTAAAAAAGTTGCCAAATCTCTTTAAATCACATAAAATTATGAATACAAACAAACAAACAAAAACTTCAGCAATAAAAACTTTAATTGCTCTAATTATTTTCGGCTGTTTCACTACAGGGAGTGTAAAAGCCCAATGTAACTCGGTTACTTATGCCAATAGTCTTTACTCCAGCGGTTGTGGCATAGATTACATTAGTAATGTAACTTTTGCGGGAATAAACAACAACACAGGTTGCAATCCCAATCAACTGTATTCTTCATTCATACCTAACTTAACAATAGGGCAGACTTATGCATTGTCTGTAACCACCGGTGGCGATGTAGAAGGCGTAAGAGCTTGGATTGACTATGACGGCAATGGCACATTTACTAATACTGTTCCTGAATTGGTTATGGGACCACTTTACAATGGAACCAATCCCGCCACATATATTGTTAATGTAACTATCCCCATTTCAGCAACTCCCGGATTAACCCGTTTAAGAGTACGTTGTAATTATGGTTCAGCCCCCTCTGACCCTGTGGCACAACAAACTTGGGGTGAAACGGAGGATTATTGTGTGAACATTATTGCGGCTGTTTCTTGCACAGCGGCTCCCAACGCAGCCTCTATAAGTGCTCTTACTCCTACTATTTGTACGGGTCAAACAGTTAATTTTACAGCTACCGGAGTTTCTACTTTCGGCGGTGTAACATATCAGTGGCAACAATCATCAACACAAGGTGGTCCTTATACCAATGTAACCGGTGGTTCTTCGGGTACAACGTTTTCACCTTATCAAACAGGCGCAGTAGCAACGGGCACTGTATATTATGTGTTGGTATCTACCTGCACCTCCGTTCCTGCATCGGCTACCTCAAACGAAATTGCTGTGGTTGGTAAACCAATTCCCGCTATTCCTTCAGCCACCGTGCTTCCTGCCACCGTGTGTGTGGGGCAGCCTGTGGCATTTACGGCTACAACCAGTACTTCGGGTGCAGGTTTCAGTTGGAGCGGACCAAACGGGTTTTCATCAATACTGCAAAACCCCACCATTCCTGTTACACAGGCAGCACATTCGGGTATTTATAACGTAATCAGCACATTAAACGGCTGTAATTCGGCAGCCTTTCCGCTGCCCTTGTCTGTAATTAATTTAACCGCGGAAATTGTAAGCACAAAAACCATTGCCTGCCTCGGCACTTCCGATACGCTTCACATCAATACCAACACGGGTACTTCGTTTCAGTGGAATAACAGCGTAATCACCCAATCAAACATTGTAACAGTTGTAAATACTGCCATGCCAACCGTGTTTACGGCAACCGTAACCGACCTGAATAGTTGCTCTGTTACAGCAGGATTTACCATGAGCGCGGTAGATGCTACGATGTCGGTGTTGGGAGCGTGGGATTGCAATAACGGTCAGGGGGGTTCTGGCATTTTAACGGCTCAGTCCTTTACACCATCTACCATTGCGTGGTACGGCAGCCCTACTTCTACCACAGCCATAAGTTCGGGCACTTCTGCCACAGGCATTTCTACCATTGCCATTAACAATTCGTTTGCCGACAGCACGCTTTATGTGCAGGCTATGAGTGGCGGCGGCGGCGGAAGAGATTCGTTGCTTACTACATTAGTAGGAGGAAATGGTGCAAGCGGAAATGTGTTTGACATATTAACTTTTCAAGATGTTATTTTAGACGGCTTTAATTTGAATTTGGATAATGCCGTTTATACCATTCAGGTATGGTACAGAACGGGTTCTGCTATTGGCTTTAACAATAATGTAGCAGGTTGGACACAATTAGGCGGTAATTTTAATGTAACCGGTGCAGGTATGGGCAATATGACGTATGTGCCTATGAACCTGAACTTCCCGTTGCAGGCAAACCAAACCTATGGTTTTGCTGTGGGTTGCACAAGTTGTGGCGGAACATTTTGGTATTCTAACGGTACGGGCTTAGGTAATTTGCTGGCACAAAATGCCGATATACGCGTAAATGAAGGATATGGCGGAGCATTTTGGGCGTTCGGCAATATTACTCGTAATTTCAACGGGTATGTACGATACAAAAAAGCCGGTGGCGGCTGCGCCAGCCCAAAAAGCCCTGTAACGTTAACCGTTTCGCCTCAGCCTACCATAGAATTATCTTCCGTACCTGTAATTAACACAAACGCAAGCCCTGTTGTGGTGTGTTCAAACGAAACTTATACAGTTACGGCATCGGGCGCATTTTCTTACACCTGGACTAACAGCATAAACACGATGGTTAATGACCACTATGTGGTAAACCCTGCAAATGGTTTTCCTAATTACTATGTGGAAGCAGAAAGTCTTGACGGTTGTACCAACAGTACCTCTTTCTCGTTGTTTATAAAACCTGCACCTGTGGTAACAGCAGCATCTTTCACCAACAGTATTTGCCAAGGCGATAACATAACCTTGTTTGCATTAGGCGATGCTTTAACTTACACATGGTCAGCCAACGCCAACAGCAGCCACGCACCGGTGGTGGTGCTTACGCCAAACCAAAGCGGGCTTTATACTGTGGCAGGCACGGCAACCAATGGCTGTTCAAGCAGCTCAGATTTGCAGGTTACAGTACATATACCCGATGCAATAAGCGTTAGTTCATCAAAACCAAACGGCATTTGCGCCGGCGAAACGGTGAACTTAACGGCAACAGGCGCACTAACTTACACATGGACATCGAGCAATGCCATGTTTAATGGTGCTGCCGTAGTGGCAAGCCCAAACATCACCACCAATTATTTTGTAGAATCTGCCGATGCGAACGGTTGCCACAACTCAGCTATCCTTCAACAAAAAGTAGATGCTTGTGTTGGGGTAAATGAATTGAAAAACGGAAGTTTAAACCTGAATGTTTATCCAAATCCGAACAACGGTACATTTACCGTTGAACTGAACAACGGCACAGAAAAAACGCTTGAATTGCTTGACCTCACGGGGCGTGTGGTATTTGCAAATACAACTAAGCAAGACGTGATTAATATAGATATTCAGGAGTTGGCACACGGTATTTATTACCTCAAAGTAAAATCAAACAATACAGTAGAAACAGTAAAAATTGTAAAACAGTAATTAATCAAATCTTTAAATTTTAAAACACAAAAAAATATGAAAAGAAAAATACACAAAATAGTATCAGACGCAAAACAAGGATTGTTTGCGCTTGCTTTGGTGGGGTTTTCGGGTACAGCAGCATACTCGCAATTAACTTTTACCTTTAATTACACGGGTGCGGTTCAAAACGTTATAATTCCCACCGGTGGCGCATACATGATTGAAGCATGGGGCGCACAGGGTGGAGCTCCGACCGGTGGAGGCGCACCGGGTTTGGGGGGCTATGCGAAAGGCGAAGTAACTTTAACCCCAGGACAATCTTTAAACGTGTATGTTGGCGGACAAGGAATATCAAACGGAAGTCCGAGTGCTTATCCGGGTGGCTGGAATGGTGGTGGCTCAACTGCCATAGGTTGGGATTCGGGTAATAGTATAGATTTAGGCAGCGGTGGCGGAGCCAGTGATGTGCGTTTAGGAGGAACTGCTCTTTCTAACCGTATAATTGTTGCCGGCGGCGGCGGCGGTAGTTGTAAGACAAATTCTTATGGAAATGCTGCCGGAGGTAATGGCGGAGGTTTGTCGGGAGGCAATGGAGTGGCTACCACCTTTGGCACTTATGGTGGCGGTCAGGGCGGCACACAATCGGCAGGCGGTGCAGCAGGTGTAAACCACAATAATTATGCACTTGCAGGTTCTTTGGGGCAGGGCGGTAATCAAACTGCGACAAGTGGCGGTTGGCAGGGTTCTGCCGGCGGTGGCGGTTATTATGGCGGTGGTGCCGGTGCGGCACTTGGTAGCGGTGGCGGTGGCGGTTCATCGTATGTTGGAAATTTAGACAATGGTGTAACAACTGCCGGCGTTAATGCCGGACATGGTATGGTTATTATAACACAATTATGCGCACCACCTGACCCTCCGGTAAGTTTAAATTCACCTCAGGATTTAATTATATGTGGTATTGGCGGTGGTATTACCACATTAAGCGTAACAGGCAACGGCGATTTACACTGGTATAATGTGCCTATTGGTGGCACGGCTTTAGATTCGGGCGATGTGTTTGTAACGCCTTTTGTAACTACTGATACGGTGTTTTATGCATCAGCTACCACATCATGCAGCAGCAACAGAACAGCGTTTCATTTAATTGTACTGCCAAAACCTCTTGTATCTATTATTACCTCAACAAACGCTGTTTGTCAGGGGGCTTCCATTTCAATGATTGCCATCGGCAATGCCGTTAGCTACACTTGGACAGGAAGCGGAAGCAACTCACCTGCAACAGTAATTACGCCGTTGGTTAGTGGCTCTTATGTTGTGAATGTGTCGGCAGCAAACGGTTGTACAAATACTGCCGTTCAATCCATTATCGTAAATCCTTTGCCTGTGGTGGGCATATCTCCTCTAAACTTGAATACTATATGCAAAGGCGAAGTTGTGAAATTGCAGGCAACAGGTGCGCAAACATACAAGTGGTCTTCAAACAAAGGCTTGCTTGATTTTGGTGCGGAAATATTTGTAAGCCCCGATTTTACCACTACATACAGCGTAACCGGAACAAATGAAAACGGTTGTGTAAGCACTTCGGCAGGGGTAGAGCAAAAAGTAGATGCCTGTGTTGGCATTACTGAGTTAGGAGCGATGAGTGGTGAGTTAAGAGTTTATCCAAATCCGAGCAGGGGCGAGTTTTACTTTGAAGGAAACTTTGAAAACGGAACACAGGTTGTAATTACCAACGTGCTTGGACAACAGGTAGTAACAAGCGATTTGAACACAGTTAAAAATTCGGTGCAAATAGATACCAAAGGCATTTATTTCTATCAAATTCTTTCAAACGGCAACAAAATTACCACAGGTAAATTAGTGGTGGAATAAGCCCCTCTAATTCCCCAAAGGGGGATAATAAAAAACCGTCGCAGAACTTTCGTCTGCGACGGTTTTTTTTATTTCTTTTTCTTTTCGTTTTCAAAATATGCCTACATTTGCACCCGAATTAAAACGGTTTTAAGTCAATTTTTGCCAAATGTGTAGTAAAATCAATACAAGTAAGCATTTTTTATCCGCTCTTTTTTTAATTTTTTTCCTGTTTACGGGCTTTTCAGTCAAAGCTGTTTCTCAGCACAAAGAACATGAAGCAATAAACACGGAACATTCAACCCATGCTCACGAAGAAAAACCGGTGGACATTACCGCCGTTGCTTTTGGACACATTTTAGATTCGCACTCCTGGCATTTGTGGGGCGAGGGGCACGATGCCGTTGCGCTGCCTTTACCCGTAATTATTTATTCAAACACCAAAGGTTTGCAGGTGTTTTCATCGGCTAAGTTTGAGCATGGACACGCTTCTTACAATGGTTACAGTTTGGAAGACGAAAAAATTGTTTCGGAAGACCCGAACGAAAGCGTATATGATTTTTCAATTACCAAAAACGTGGCTCAACTGCTGTTTTCGGCATTGTTGTTGGTTCTTCTGTTTATTTCCATTGCAAATTCATACAAAAAGCAAGGTGTTACCTCTGCGCCAAAAGGCAAACAATCGTTTTTTGAACCTCTGATTGTGTTTGTGCGCGATGACATTGCCAAAGACAACATTGGGCGCGGTTACGAAAAATTTGTTCCTTATTTATTGACGGTTTTCTTTTTGATTTTAATTAATAACGTGTTCGGCTTAATTCCTGTTTCGGCAAATGTAACGGGCAACATCGCATTTACTTTGGTGCTTTCGGTTTTCACGTTAATTGTTACAAACATCAACGGCAAAAAAACATATTGGTCGCACATTTTTGCGCCACACGCGCCAAAGGCTATTTGGATTATTTTAATTCCGATTGAAATTGTAGGTATTCTTACCAAACCGTTTGCTTTGATGATACGTTTGTTTGCCAACATGACGGCAGGACACATCATTGTGATTTCACTCGTGGGTTTAATTTTCATTTTCAAAAGCATTTACATTGCGCCTGTGGCGGTTGCATTTGCTTTGTTTATTGATGTATTGGAATGTTTGGTTGCTTTGTTGCAAGCCTACATTTTCACTATGCTGACAGCCTTGTTTATTGGCTCTGCCGTAGCAGAAACACATCACGAAGAAGAAGCCGCACATCATTAAAAATTTTAATTACAAACAAATAAAAACAAAAACAAAATGACAGGAAGTATCGCAGCAATCGGAGCAGGTTTAGCCGTAATCGGCGCAGGCATCGGTATCGGACAAATTGGTGGGCACGCAATGGACGCTATTGCACGCCAGCCTGAGGCTACCTCAAAAATTCAAACAGCTATGATTATCGCAGCAGCCCTTGTAGAAGGCGTTGCTTTATTCGGTGTAGTAGTTGCTTTGTTGAAGTAATCTCCAAAAAAACGAAATCAAAGCCTTTGCGGTTGGCAGGGGCTTTGGTTTTAATTTTTAATTGAAAAAAGAAATTAAATTCTTGCTTAAAGTCCTTCTTTCTTGGAGAGGGGTTGCGGGTGAGGTCAAAATAAAAAAATAAAAAAACATGAATTTATTTGTTTTAGCAAGTTTGGTAGAACCGGGTATCGGTTTAATCTTTTGGACAACAATTACCTTTTTGCTGTTGCTTTTCTTGTTAGGGAAATTTGCGTGGAAACCGATTTTAAATGCCATTAAAACCCGCGAAAGCAGCATTGCCAAAGCGTTGGAAAGTGCCGAAAGTGCTTTGAAAGATATGCGCGAATTAAAATCGGCTAACGAAACCATTATGGCGCAGGCTCGCGCGGAGCGCGACACCTTGCTGAAAGAAGCGCGCGACACCAAAGAAAGCATTATTAAAGAAGCGCAACAAAAAGCTCAAAGCGAAACCGACAGAATTTTGAAAACCGCACGCGAGCAAATTACCAACGAAAAAAACGCGGCTGTTGCCGAATTAAAAAATCAAGTGGCTGCGCTTTCCATTGAAATTGCCGAAAAAATATTGCGTTCGGAATTGTCAAACGACGAAAAACAAAAAGCATTAGTGTCTAACTTAATGAAAGACGTAACACTGAATTAACATGATTGTTGCCACACGATACGCCAAATCATTAATGGAGCTTGCTCTTGAAAGCAACAAGTTGGAAGCGGTAAGAACCGACATGAAAGCCGTGAAAAACTTATGCGAACAAAATCACGAGTTTACTTTGTTTTTGGACAGCCCGATTATCAAAACCGACAAAAAAATTTCTGTATTGAACGAAGTGTTTAAAGGCAAAGTTTCTGACCTTACATTGTCTTTCTTGACTTTAATTGCTTCAAAACATCGTGAAGCTTTGGTAAAGGAAATTGCCGAAGCCTTTGACGAACAATACAAACAAAGCAAAAATATTTTTACTGCCGTAGTTACTTCTGCCAAGGGATTAGACAGCACTACCAAAAACAAAGTGTTGGATTTGGTAAAAGCACAAACCAAAGGCGAAGTGGAGCTCGTAGAAAAAATTGACGCAAACACTATCGGCGGTTTCATTCTAAAAATCGGCGACAAGCAAATTGACCGCAGCGTAGCGCGCCAGTTAAGCGAAGTGAAAAAACAATTAACCAATAAACAGTTAAATTAATTTATACAAACCATAACAAACATGGCTGAAATAAAACCCGCAGAAGTATCTGCAATTTTAAGACAACAATTAAGCGGCTTTAAAAGCGAAGCCGAATTGGAAGAAGTAGGAACAGTATTGCAAGTGGGCGACGGTATTGCCCGCATTTACGGCTTGTCAAAAGTGCAATCAGGTGAATTGATTGAATTTGAAAACGGCTTGCAAGCTATTGTGTTGAACTTGGAAGAAGACAACGTGGGCGCAGTATTGCTTGGCTCAGGCGAAGGCATTAAAGAAGGAAGTTCTTGCAAACGCACCAAACGCATCGCCTCTCTTAAAGTAGGCGAAGGTATGTTAGGTCGCGTGGTAAACACTATGGGTGAGCCGATTGACGGCAAAGGTCCGATTCAGGGTGAAACCTATGAAATGCCTATTGAGCGCAAAGCTCCGGGTGTAATTTACCGTCAGCCTGTAACAGAGCCTTTGCAAACAGGTATAAAAGCAATTGACGCGATGATTCCAATCGGGCGTGGGCAACGTGAGTTGGTTATCGGCGACCGTCAAATCGGTAAAACAGCAGTTTGTATTGATACCATTATCAACCAAAAAGAATTTTACGCAGCAGGAAAACCTGTATTTTGTATTTATGTAGCTATCGGACAAAAAGCATCAACCGTTGCAAACGTGGTGCGTGTGTTGGAAGAAAACGGCGCAATGGCTTACACGGTAATCGTAGCTGCTAACGCTGCCGACCCTGCTCCGATGCAATTTTACGCTCCTTTTGCGGGCGCAGCCATCGGCGAATTTTTCCGCGATACCGGTCGTCCTGCATTAATCGTATTTGACGACTTGTCAAAACAAGCCGTTGCATATCGTGAAGTTTCATTGTTGCTTCGCCGCCCTCCGGGACGTGAAGCTTATCCGGGCGACGTGTTTTACTTGCACAGCCGTTTGTTGGAACGTGCCGCAAAAATTAACGCTTCCGACACCATTGCAAAAAGCATGAACGATTTGCCTGAAAGCATTAAACATTTAGTAAAAGGCGGCGGTTCATTAACTGCTTTGCCAATTATTGAAACACAAGCGGGCGACGTTTCGGCGTATATTCCAACCAACGTAATTTCAATTACAGACGGACAAATTTTCTTGGAAAGTAACTTGTTTAACTCAGGTATTCGTCCTGCGATTAACGTTGGTATTTCTGTATCTCGTGTGGGTGGTAACGCTCAAATTAAATCCATGAAAAAAGTGGCAGGTACTTTGAAATTAGACCAAGCGCAATACCGCGAGTTAGAGGCTTTCTCTAAATTCGGCTCTGACTTAGATGCTTCTACAAAAGCCGTGTTGGACAAAGGCGCGCGCAACACCGAAATTTTGAAACAAGGACAATTCTCGCCTTTCCGCGTGGAACAACAAATCGCCATTATTTATTTGGGAACTAAAAATTTATTGAGAACCGTTCCTGTAAACAAAGTGAGCGAATTTGAAAAAGAATTTTTGGACACATTGGAACGCAAGCACAAAGCCACTTTGGACGATTTGAAAGCAGGAAAATATACTGATGAAATCACCAATACGCTGGAAGCAGTTGCAAAAGATTTGTTAACCAAATACAATTAATGAGATAATTAGACAATGTGGCAATGCGACAATTATCACATTAACTCATTGTCTAATTGACTAATTATCTAATTGCCGAATTAAAAGATGCCAAGTTTAAAGGAAGTAAGAAATAAAATCACCTCAGTAGGTTCAACCATGCAGATTACAAGTGCCATGAAAATGGTGAGTGCTGCCAAGTTGAAACGTGCGCAAGATGCCATTATTCAAATGCGCCCTTATGCCAACAAGCTGAAGGAAATTATGGGAAACGTGAGCGGCGGCGTTGACGCTTCTGAAAACGTGTATGCCCGCAACACAGGCGGAAAAAATGTATTGATTGTTGCCGTGTCTTCCAATCGCGGATTGGCGGGTGCTTTCAACTCAAACGTTATTAAAAAAACAAACTCTTTAATCGCCAATGAATATGCAGGAAGTAATGTTACCATTATTCCTGTGGGTAAAAAAGTGTATGATGCTTATAAACGCACAAGCTATTTTATCAGCGGACAAGATTTGCCGCACAACCTTAACGAATTACTTGACCGTTTAACATTCAGCAATGCTTCTGACGTGGTTTCAAAAATTATGTCAGCCTTTGTAAACAAAGAATTTGATAAAGTGGTAATGGTGTATAACCAGTTCCGCAATGCGGCAGTGCAAATTACCGTTGAAGAACAACTGATGCCGGTTGCGCCAAGCACAGACGAAGGCAAAACATCATCAGTAGATTATATTTTTGAGCCGAGCAAAGAATTTATCATTAGCGAATTAATTCCTCGCTCTATCAAAACACAATTCTATAAAGCATTATTGGATTCTGTTGCCAGCGAGCACGGTGCGCGCATGACCGCCATGCACAAAGCGACAGACAACGCCAAAGCCATGCAACGTGATTTAAAAATCATGTACAACAAAGCCCGTCAAGCAGCTATTACAAAAGAAATTTTGGAAATTGTTGGTGGCGCGGAAGCGTTGAATGGGTAATATTTGGTAATATTTAGATTTGACAACTTTTAGAAAGTTGTCAAATCTTTGAAATTGAAAAAACCGCGAAGTAAATGCTTCGCGGTTTTTTTGTTTTTGGAATACCGCTTAGAAACTAAAACGCGCCGACGTGCCGAAGGATATAAGCCACAAAAGTGCGTGGGAAAAATTTAAGCTAACGGTAACGTGTATGAGTAGTGGCGGAGTACGGGGCACTTACCTATCAAGATACACCTAACTTGATGTGAAATAAAACGCTCGAATACACTACAAACCCCACCATTACTTATACACGATGTTGTAAGCAGTGGTTTTTTCCTCCGTCTATATTTGTCATATTATCAATAAGTTTAAGTGTCAGATTGTGTGCCGGCAGATTTAATTTTTGTGAAGCGTAGGAGATTTTTTTGTTTTTCTTTTGGGTTGGCAAAGTAAGCTCTTTTGCAAGCTTTGGTCTGCGTGTCGGCTTATAGTGGTTTGCAAATGTGCTTGCTTTTAGGGTTGGCTAATCATTTCTTAAAACTTAAAATGCCTTTTTGCTCCTCTGAAAACTTCTGCGTATTCGGGTATGTCGTGAATTTGTGAAGCTAATTTCCTTTCCCAATCTCGTTTGAAAGCCGTTTCTTTACCCAACACTTTTTCCATAAACTTTTTTGGGTCGTATTTTTTATGTTCGGCTTTGCTGTTGAATGAAAAAATATGTTCAGTAACGTCCAACCGTTCTATTTCTGTCAGATACCAAAAGTCGTATAAATCTCTTGGTTCGGTTCTTCCCATTAAAGCCGCCATTTTCTCAATCAGCACTTCGGCAAGTGAATAACATTGCAATCTAAAACTTTCTTCAAGGTCGGAATAATTGCGATAAATATTTCGGTGTTCAATTTCCGTTTCCAAAATTTCGCCTCTCGTAATATCAATTTTCAAATCACGGCTGCCCATATTTCCTTGTAACGAAGCAACATAGTCAATATAAAACTGCGGACTTCCTGTTTCGTGAATTGTCCACTTCTTTGGGTCAATCTGCATATCAATATTTGCTTCTTCTTTGATGAAATCAAACAAGTTGTTGAACTCTGCTAAAATCTGTTCGTTCGTAACACTTTCATCAATCAACGTAAAGTCCAAATCCTCCGAAAAACGGTAATCTTCAAAATACGCTTTCTTCAAAACCGTTCCACCTTTGAATACTAATGCTTTGTTCAGTATTTCGTTTTTTGAAATTGCATACAGAACCCACGACAAAACATAATCCTTTTCAATTTGTCTGTCGCTAACTTTATTTTGTGTTGCTACTTTATTTATCTCTTTTGGTTCAATCATACTTAACTGTAAATGGGTGAAAGAATTGAATTGTTGTCAAGGTTTTGCTGAATTGCCCATCGAAAAATTGTTTTGCCCTCTTTCGGATAGGAGGGTTCTAATGCTACAAACGAATTGGTTCGCAACTTTTGCAGTTTGTCAATGACAGGATTTTGAATTTCCAACAACTCTAATAAAAACCCTAATCGTTTAATTACTGCTTGCGAATTGAAACGTTTGGCGTAATCCAACAATTTCGGGTAATCAATTTTATCTTTTGATTTGTGAATGGCTTTTGTAATTTCCGTTATTCCACCTGCGTATTGCGGTTTGAACAAACAATCAATAAACGTCTTTTCCAAATCAGAACATTGCACTTTATTGAAACTATCAATCCACGTTTTTTTATTGCCGAAGAAATGCGCTTCGTTGTGATAAATGAATTGGAACGGAATGCCTTTTATCAAAAGGGTAGAGGGTTTGATTTGCTTGTTTACAACAATTTGTTCTTTCAAATTCGGTTGAGTTGTCAAACTATGAATTTGCAATGCAGAAAAATAGCCAATGTAATATTCAGCATCGCCAACCAAATACTGCGAAAGCAAATGCCAATCGGGCATAAAAGTTTCAGGGTCTTGCTCAAAGGGAATGACATAGTAAAGTCCGTCTTTTATCCGCATTAACAAACCTCGCTTTGTCATATCGCTCAAAAGGCGTTTTACGGCATCAGTATTTGAGTTTGGTAAAAGTTGATATGCCTTGTCAATGCCAAAACACAACTGCTTTGCCTCAATCAGCTTATTAAGCAAGTTTGTTCCCTGAAATGATATGTTTTTATCTCTTATAGCCATAAGGTGAGTTATAAACTCACCACAAAGATATGAAAGATAAGATTTCCAAGCAAGAATTTACTTAAATAATGATTGAACGTTTGCCAATTACTTTGTCGTTTGGTGTAGTGTCCCAAGCAGAACCCGAAGCAGGAACATCTCTTTCTCGTCCCCAAATTCTGATTGCTTCAATTCGTTCAGGACTTGTTTTGCTTAAAGGCACAATGTTTTTAAAACATTATCAAATCTGCGTTCTTTTTCTTCCACAACAAAACACCAAAGAGTGATGTCTTTATTTTCGTTTCTAACGGCAAAAATAATCGGCAATTCTGAAAGTAATTTTTCGGCTTCAAAGTCTGTCATTCCTTTGTTTAAAAGCCATTGGCGAATATCGTTTAAGATATTTTTTCTTGCTCGTTTAACGGTTCACGGCTTGGTGCAGTGCGGGATTTTTAGCACTACTGTTCATACGAAGCACTTCACCCCACATTTCGCCAAGCCCTTGTGCTTGTTGCACAACTCAATTTTCATCACAATCGGGTTAATTTCTTCAAATCCCATATTCTGAAAGCTTTGATTTTATTGATGTTGTAAATTCAGTAGCATAAACCTTTTATCTGATTTTTCGTTTTTAGTAGTTGTGCAACAGCCACACTTGTTACCTGCTGGCATTTCTTCGGTTTAGTATTTGTCAATTTCTTTTTTCAGTCTATCAACTTCATTTTCCCAAGACCTAATTGTTTCAAGCTGTCTTTGCACTTGTTTCTGTTTTTCGGATGCTGTCCTCAATAATTGAAATTGTTGTATTTCGTTAAGTCTAATTTTAGCTGCTCGCAAATTTGTTACAGCTTGGTCATGATTATATTTTAGAGATTCAAGTTCTGCTTGTCTTTGTGCAGCCTTAGCCGCTTTTTTTTGTCTTTCTTCTTCTGCCAATCTTGCGGCTTCTATTTTTTCTTGTTCTTGAATTTTAGCATTTTGCTCTTCCAATTGTCGCTGTATTTCAGTTTGTTTAGCTTGTTGATTTATATAAAAAAATGTCCCAAGTCCACTAACCAATAAAAGTGCTATAACAACAACTATCAATGTCGTGTTGTTTTTCGCTGGCTTTAGGTCAACAGTTCGTTTGCTTTCTTCTTTGGGTTTCTTGTCAACAAGTGGTGGGGGAATTATAGGTGTATTTGTCTGAATAGGAGGAGGAATACTTTTAAAGATTTCTTTAAGGTCGTCAACCTCAATTGCTTTTTTCCAATTGTCTGCACCCTCGAACCAAACCATAGTGTCGCGAGTAATTTTTAGGTCTTTTAATTCGTCTGCCGAAAAAGGTCCTTGTTGTTGGTCGTCTTTGTGAATATAGAATTTTTTCATTGTCTATAAATTTATTGATTTATGTTTAATTGTTGTCATTACTATTCTGTCCATGCTTGCAGGTAACGGTTTCGGGCTTGGCGAAGGTGGCGACTTTCACCACAAATGTTGATGCGGAGAACCAAACTTTGATTAACCACAAATGTGTCTGCGGAGCACTGAACCGCCACTTTTGCCAAACCCGTGTTATAAGCCGTTTTTCTTTCTGACGTCATAATGTCAAGCCTCAATTTCGAGTTGTAGTTCTTCAAGTTCACGCTGTAATTTTTCCTTTGTCCTGTTGAAATATTCGTCCCAATCGTCAATGTTAATTATGGTCTTGAATGTTTCACTTTGTTTTATTGTGATAATTTCAGTTTCAAGTATTTTAACTTTCACTCGCAATCTGTTTACAGTTTCTCTTAGTTTGTCTTTGTCTGTAAGTTTATCGCCTTTGCTTGTTGAAAGTATACCTTTTTCAAGATTAGCTAATATTTCAGAAACTTTTTGAAGGTCATTTTTTGCATTTGCATCATTTAATTCTTTGAAGATTTCTTCTGCTTGTTTTTGAATTTCGATTGGTTCATTCGCAAATTTATCGGGATGGCATAAGACAGTCGCTTTCCGAAATTTCTTTTTCAGTTCTAATTTTTGTTCGTCTGTTAATTCGTAGATTTCCTTTTCCTTTTCGGTGTCAACTTGTTCACGATATTGCCTTTCGTCATTCTCAGCTTCTTCATATTTTGTTTTGTCTGATTTGAATTTCAGTTTACGCAATTTCAAAATATCAAGTATAATGTCGCCTAATTCAATTGTATGGCGGTGTTGAAATTCAGAAAGTAATTTTTCAAGTTCTATCTTTTCATTGTCATACCCGTTAAGTTGGTTTTCTAAATTCTTAATTTCAAGTTTCAGTGCTGCAATTTCGGGGTCTGTCCAAATTGAAAGTTGCTGATTTTTTGAAATGAAATTTTGAATTTTATTTATTGCTGATGCAAATTCCTCATTCCTTACGTCATCAATAATTTCCTGTAAATCGGAGTTAAAATAGTATTCCTTAAGTTTTGAACTTTCCTTGTTTAATTCTTCAATATCCTCAAGAAGTATATAGTTTTTGAGAATTTCTAAACGTTTAATGATTTTGTTTAATGGAAAAACAATTTCTTCATTTACAGCATCTGGATAATATTGTTTGCGAATATTATTGAATTCCGAAATGAACTGTTCAGCTAAAGTTGTGTCATTACTTGTAATAATTACGTTCTCAAAATTGCTTTCGGCTTTATAGCTCCAGTTGTATGAACCTGTAATGACTGTGCTATAATCAATGACACAAAATTTATTATGCATTAATTCTGTATCACCGTTGCCGATTTTATAAACTTTTGATTTGTCAGTAAGCAACTGCTTAAAATCAATTGATGAATTAAGGTTAATATTGTCGTTAGAAATAATGAGAGAAACGGTGCAATCGTTTCTTGCTTTATTTACTAATTCATTGAAAAGGCTTTTGTTGGTAAACCAAGCAACTGCAATAAATACAGATTTCTGTGCTTTGCTAATTTCCTGTTGAATTCTTTCAGCTATATTTTCAAAAACTGCTTCGGTTTGCATAGATTACAATAGTATTAAATCCTGAACATTTTCTCTTAGCCAAATAATATCCTCATTGATTAACCCTCCGTTTCTTATTCGGAGAGATTTCAATTGAAGCTTTTTAAGGAAGTTTATATTGTGAATATTGACATAATATAAGGTTAGTTTTTCAAGATTTGATAAGTTTGAGAATAGTTCAACATCTTCTACATCACGACAATTTATTATGTCCAAATCTATCAGGTTTGTGAGTTTAAATACGGAATGAGAAGCTGGTAATTTATCCGTTGCGAAATATAATCGCTCAAGCATAAATAACGCTGACAACGGAGAATAATCTGGTATTTTGCCAGTGATTAATGATAAATCCTTAAGCCCTATATTTGTTTTTATAAAATCTAAATTGTGTAAATGAGGTGTATAAAGGTGAAGTTTTTCTAATGCAGTTAGTTTTCCAATATTTTCTATCCCAATTAGGTTATGAGTTTCTGAGTAATAATTTAATTCAGTTAGTTTGTCAAAGTAGGTTATAGGGGTAATATCATTAATGTATTTGCTTGTTCTTAGATTAAGAATTTTGAGTTTTTTTAGATATCTAATGTCAGTTTTATTATTGAATTTATAATCAACATTAAATAAAGTCTTGTATTGATGATGGATGCTGCATTTTGTGTCTATTTGAATGTCTAATTTCGTTAGAATAATATGCAATTCTAATATTTCTTTCCATTCGTTTGGGAAGATATTGTCCCAATTATCTGTTAGAAGGTTTTTATGATTATGTAATTTAAAATTATGTTCCTTTAAAATTTTATCAGTTATGGAAATGGTATTATTGACCCTGACTAAACCAGTCGAGCCAATTGGGATTAAAGAAGTATTATTTTCATTCTTATTTTCCATACTCAATGTGAAAGTAAAAAGCGGTAAAACGTATTTGTAAGATTGAAAATAAATTCAATTTCAGAGTGCTTTACTTTGTCGTGGTGTTTAACATAGTTGTTTTGATACTTTCCGAAAATTTCTATTAGCCTTTGAAATGTATTGCTTATTTCAGACGAAATCCCTTTTTCCTTTTGGTATTTCCCTAAAAATGGAATTTGATTTTCTAAAGTTTTTTCATTTCCAAGTATAGACCGAAGGAAGTATTCAACTGATAACCTAATGTCGTCCAAAATGTGTCGTTCATCATTGCCACTATTGAAATCTGTGAGTGCCTTTTTATATAATTTATAAGCCTCTGGAAATGCTTCAAGCCCTTTTAGTGTGTCAGCAATTAAATTTTCATCTATTTCTTTTGAAGCAACTGCTTTCGCATAAATGACTTTCCTGATGTCAACTTTCCCGCCACCAATAATTGTTCTAATATCTTTTACTTCGTCAGGAGATGTTTCTTCTAACGGCTTTAGGAAAATTTCAAATAGATGATGCTTTATATCGTCAGGATATGAAAGTAAAATATCCTTGAAGTAATCTTTTTTTGTAGTGCTTTTTTCTTCGTTACGCCTTTTTTCAATATAGTCATTATAGTCAAACAAGTCGGGGTCAACTTGCTGAACTGTCTTGATGAATTGAGAACCAGTATAAACGTCAAGGAATTTATAAAGTCTTCTGTATGCTGCTGTCCAATCTGTCATATTTTTCTGTGCTGTGTCGGTTTTTAAAATGGCTTATAACGGTTTGGGGCTTTGCGTTCGGGCGGGGTTTCGGAGCACAAAACTGTCAACCTGCACCGAAGCTGAATAGAAGCACAAAGCTCCAAGTTTGCACGTCAGCCCGCCTGACGCAAAACCCGTGTTAGTGGCTGCCCTTTTTCGTATGACTATTTGTATTTCCAATTCTTGTCCATTTAACTTTGTTGTGTATTATAAGTAGCTTCAATATTCTTGAAGAGTTTTTCGTGTTGTTGTTTAAAAACCTTTTGCATAATGAATTTAACTGGTAAAGGCGATTTAAAATGAATTTCTTCGTCAATAATTGTATACTCTGAGTCCGCTTTTAAAATGAAGTTCATTTCAATTTTAGTCAATTTAAAAACTGTCGCCCGAATTGTTACTTTTTTGTCTGAAATGTTTTTTTCTATTGTCGCAGGATAAGTGAATGAAAATGGAACAAAACCAAATTTTAATGTTTCGTGAACTAAGTAACTTTCTTGTCCAGTACTGTCTATTTTGGAGATGACAGGATGCACCAAAACGAATTTTTGCATATCGGTCAGATAGTCAAAAACAAGGTCAAGGCTTTTATGTATTTTAAAGGATAATTTCATTGTCGTTACGGTTTCTTTGTCATCATAGGGTTGCCACTAACTCTCTAATATACGCAACCCCAAACCTACAAAACCAAACTCGTTTTAGCAACAATTTATTGTTTTTCAATAAGCTAAAGCTGCGTGTTTTGTGTATCTGAACTTTATATCTCATTGCGCATATTTGCCGTAGATATACAAAATGCGAAAAATCTAATCCACCATTTGCAACAAAGTTCTAAACGCCGTATTCGGTTTACAAGATTAAGAAAAAAGCGAGGTTATCTTATTTTTTGTGCAAATGCAATAATATGACCGTCAGGGTCTGAAAAATAACACACCTTGTCGCCCCAATCTCTGTCTATAATTGGGCTGATGAGTTTTGCTCCGCTTTTTATGGCGTTGTCATATTCCAATTTAATATCTTCAACATACAAATACAATTCACATCTTGGTATTCCGTTTCCCTCATCGGGGTGCGGTGTTTTGTCTGAAAGAATTTTTGCAATGCCTTTATTCGGCATTAATCCCAATTTGCAGTTTTCAGACAAATTAAATTCTGTCATTCCCGGAACGTGTAAATCAGGGTTTTTGCGAAATATTTTTTGATAAAACTCTTTACTTGCTTCCTGATTGTTCACATACAGAATTGTTTCTATAATTTTTATGTGTTTCATTTGTCCCATTATGGATAATGATAAAAAGGATAGAAAAATCGTAATAATTATTGAGTTAAATAATTTTGCTTTCATAATTTAATCCACAATCTGCAACAAAGTTCTAAACGCCGCGCTTGGTTTACAAGATTAATAAAAAATGATAGTTGCGCATACATTCAATTTATTTTTTCTTTGGCGATGAAGCACTCGTTGTTTTGGTTTTTAAATACTCCTGCATAAACTCATCAAACTTTTGTGTTTTGTATTTGTTTGAGGCAATGAAAGTCAAAATGGGTTTCAGGCGTTCAGGTGATTGGTAAAAATTCAATACATCAATGGCGTTAAATTGCTCGTCTAACAAGCAAAGCGCAGGAAATGAAAAACGATTGGCGGTAAATTTCAATGCCAACATATTAACCGGAAAATTGTTTGCCAACACACGGCTGTATTTTTCGTTTTTAAAAACAATGGTGTCATCGGTTGCTTTTAAGTTTACGAGATAAAAATTTTTGTTGATGTAATTGGCAATGCTTGTATCCAAATAAGTTGTTTTGTCCTGAACCTTGCAAGTGTTGCAAAATTCCGCGCTGATGTTTACCAAAACTTTTTTCGGTTTTTTCTTTTGCAAAATTTCTACTTCGCTCAACGAATAAAATTTTACAGGTGCTTTCGGAAAAGCCGTATCATAAAACGTATTATTAAAATGTTTGCCGAACTCATCGTAAACACTGCTGCGCCAAGCATTTTCAACCATAAAAATTAAAAGCGGTTCAAGTTTTTTGTCTTCCAAATAACCTTGCGAGAGTAAATTAAATTCAAAATTATTTGTTATAAACATGGTGGAGGGATAGCTCAAACTCGTACCCAAAAATTTTACTGCCAATTCGTGCGGCGTTTTTGGTTCGGGCGAAAACGGCTTGTAAATTGTTCCGTTGTATTCAATCGTGTCTTTAGTTTCTGCATTAAATTTTATGGGATAAAAATTGGTGTTGATGTAGCCCGCCAATCCCTCGTTTGAATAGGTTGTCTTCATCATGTGCTTGCACCAACCGCACCAATCGGTGTAAATGTCAATCAAAAAAGGTTTTTGAGTTTCCTTGTTTTTCTTCTGCGCTTCTTCAAACGTGAGCCAGTTTACTTTTCCGTCCAATTCTTGCGCAACGGAATTTTTTACAACAAATAAAAATGCAATAAAGAGAAATTTGTTTGACATAAGAAATAAAAATTTTGACGGATAAATTTAGTAAAAATCATGCTAAAATATTTACCACATAGATACATAGTTTTCATAGATATTTAAGCTCATGTTTAGTTTTCACATAGTGTCGCTTCGCGACATACTTTGTGAACTCTGCGCTTTTGTAAAAAAACTATACTTTCTATGTTTCCATGTGGTTTAAAAATTAGGATTTAGTTTTTAGAATTTAGAATTTTGCGCTGCATGAAACTTTTGGTCTTGGATAATTACGACAGCTTTACCTACAATCTCGTTCACTTAATTGAAAAAGTAAGCGATGTTCCGTTTGATATTTTTCAAAACGATACAATTTCTTTGCGCGAAGTTTCGGCTTACGATAAAATTTTATTGTCGCCCGGACCCGGTTTGCCAAGCGAAGCGGGAATTATGCCCGATTTGCTGAAACATTTTTCTCAAACAAAATCTATCTTGGGTGTGTGTTTGGGTTTGCAAGCCATTGGCGAGGCTTTCGGGAGTTCTCTGAAAAACTTGGAAATGCCTTTTCACGGTTTGGCAACGCCCGTAAACATTATTTCAGACGATTATATTTTTAAGAACGTGCCTAAAACATTTCTGGCGGGGCGTTATCATTCTTGGGTAATTGACGAAAAAAATCTGAACCAAAATTTACAAATTACCGCGTTGGACGAAAACGGTTTTATTATGGCTGCCAAGCACAAAAGCCTTGACATTCGCGGCGTGCAGTTTCACCCTGAATCTATTTTGAGCGAACACGGCGAAACAATTATCCGTAATTGGATTAATAATTAAGCCACGAATTTCACGAAGAACACTAATTTATATTTGTGTAAATTCGTGAAATTGCCTAAGGGCGAACTTTGTTTCGTGGCAGAAAAAACATTATTTATGTCAATCATAAAATCAAACGGCTATTCGGTTACGGTGGGAAATCATTCACTCAAAGCCCTCAACGCATTTTTGAAAAAGAAACATTTTTCTTCGCACTTTGTTATTTGCGATGAGAATACTTTGCAACATTGTTTGCCTTTGTTGATTACAAATTGTCCGATTTTATCAGATGCGGAAATTATTGAAATGGAGAGCGGCGAGCAAAGCAAAGATTTAGCAGTAAGCGCGCATATTTGGCAAACGCTTTTAGAGCACAAAGCCGACAGCAATTCCGTAATTATAAATTTGGGCGGTGGCGTAGTGAGTGATTTAGGCGGGTTTTGCGCAGCGGTTTACAAACGAGGGATTTCTTTTATAAATGTCCCAACGAGTTTGTTGGCAATGGCAGATGCGAGCGTGGGCGGAAAAACTGCCATTGATTTCGGCGGCATAAAAAATTCAATCGGCTTGTTTGCGCAGCCTGCGGCGGTATTTGTGTATCCTACATTTTTAAATTCTTTGCCCGAAAAACATTACAAAAACGGCATGGCAGAGGTTTTTAAAATCGCTTTAATCAGCGATAAAAAATTTTGGGACGAACTGAAACGAGGTTATTTGAATTTTGTAAGCGTGGAACAAATTGAAAAAAGCATTGTTCTGAAAAATAATAGTGTGCTGAAAGACCCGTTTGACAAAGGCTTGCGCAAGTCTTTAAATTTCGGACACACAATCGGTCATGCTTTGGAAGCGGTGTTGTTGGGAACAAAAACCGAATTGCTTCACGGCGAAGCGGTGGTAATTGGTATGTTAGTCGAAAGCCACATTGCTTTGCAGAAAAAACTGATTACCCAAAAACAAGGCTTGGAAATTTTTTATGTGCTTCACCGTTTTTTTCAACCGAAAAAAATTAACGAAAAACATAGTGAAAAAATTTTAAAGCTCATTCGCAACGACAAAAAAACATCTGCCAACAAACCACGATTTGCTTTGGTTTCGGGCATAGGCAAATGTAAAGTGGATGTGGAAGTAACGGAAACGCAAATTAAAAAAGCGGTGGAGTTTTTTAATAAAAGTGTTAAGTTTAATGTTTGAGTGTGGTTGTCATTCTGAGGAACGAAGAATCTAAAATGCATTTTATATGAAACCGACAGGTACACATAACTATTTCGTATATATAACAACAAACTTCACAAAAACGGTTTTATACATCGGCGTTACAAATAATTTAAAGAAACGTTTATTCGAACACGAGCAAGATGCAAAAACAGTAAAACAACACTTTACAGGAAAATACAATGCTTATTATTTAGTTTATTTGGAAAGATTTCAGAATATAGAAGATGCTATTGCAAGAGAAAAACAATTAAAAGGTTGGTCTCGCATAAAGAAAGAAAATTTGATAAAAGAGTTTAACCCTGAATTACGATTTTTGAATGCAGAAATTGAATAGATGCTTCCTTCGTCAGCATGACAAACAAGATTTGAAACATGATTTTCCTTTCCTCACCTCAACATAAAATAAACGCTTCCCTAAAATTATCAGGCTCAAAAAGCATTAGCAATCGTTTGTTAATTTTGCGGGAAGTGTTGAACGCGAATTTTGAATTAAAAAATTTGTCTGATTCGGAAGACACTGTTTTGTTGCAAAATGCTTTGCAACAAGTCAAAAACAAAACGCAAGCCACAATCAACATTCATCATGCGGGAACGGATATGCGATTTCTTACTGCGTTGCTTGCTGTTACAAATGGCGAATGGCAGCTCACAGGTTCGGAACGCATGAAACAACGTCCGATTGGTGAATTGGTAAATGCTTTGCGAACGCTCGGTGCAGACATTCAGTATTTGGAAAAAGAAAATTTTCCGCCTTTAAAAATTACAGGAAAAACATTGCAAGGCGGAAAGGTGGAAATAAACGGAAACATCAGTTCTCAATACATTTCCGCGCTGTTGTTGGTTGCGCCACTTTTTAAAAACGGATTAAAAATTTCTTTGAAAAGTGATTTGGTTTCCCGTCCATACATTGACATGACAATTTCTTTGCTCAAGCAATTTGGTGTAAACGTTAATGCAAGTGAAAACGTGATTGAAGTTTTTCCTACAAAAATTAATTCTCAAAAAACTTCTTTTGTTGTGGAAAGTGATTGGTCTTCGGCTTCGTATTGGTACAGTATTTGCGCCGTTTCGCAAAATGCAGAAATTGAATTGAGTTTTTTACACAAACATTCTTTGCAAGCAGATAGCGTGCTTCCCGCATTATACGAGCAATTTGGTGTTACAACAGTTTTTAAAGAAAATTCCGTTCTGTTGTCGTGCAACAAAAAATCGGATTTGAAAGGATTTAATTTTGATTTTACTGATTGTCCAGATATTGCGCAAACGCTGGCTGTTACTTGTTTTACGCTGAATATTCCCGCCACGCTCACAGGTTTGCAAACCTTGAAAGTAAAAGAAACAGACCGCATTTTTGCTCTGAAAACAGAGTTGGAAAAATTGGGCGCGAAAGTGATTGCTACCGAAAATTCTTTGCAATTACAGCCCACAACAAAATTTCCTGCCGAAGCCATTATTGAAACTTACAACGACCACCGCATGGCAATGAGCTTTGCGCCCTTGGCGTTTGTCATTCCAAAACTCAACATTAAAAATCCCGAAGTGGTGAGTAAATCATATCCTGCTTTTTGGGAAGATTTGAAAACTGTTGGTTTCTCTGTTCTGTCATGCTGAGGAACGAAGCATCTGTTTTTGAGATTCTTCGCTATCGCTCAGAATGACAAAACACAGAGGTACAGAGTTTTTGAGGCACGGAGAAATTACTTTACTCTGCGCCTCTGTGTCTTTGTGCCTCTGTGTTGAAAGCGTATATTTGCCGCCGTAATTTATGTCATTCTTCGCTTCTCAAAAAAACACCGAACAAAAAAAAGAAATGTCTTTTCTCCAACACTTGGAAGAACTGCGTTGGCATTTGGTACGAAGCGCGGCGGTAATTGTGGTGCTGATGATTGTTGCCTTTTGCTTCAACGATTTTATTTTTGACACCGTTATTTTTGGTCCCTTGCAGCAAGATTTTTTTTCGTACAAAGCTTTGTGCTCGTTGGGGCATAAAATCGGTGCGGGCGATGTGATGTGCATGACCGTGAAAACGCCGCATTTGCAAACACTCAGCGCAAGCGAACAATTTTTTAATCACATGTGGATTTCTTTTTTGTGCGGATTAATTCTCGGCTTTCCGTTTTTGTTGTGGGAGTTGTGGAAATTCATTCGCCCTGCCTTGAAAAATCAGGAAGTTGGTCCCGTAAAAGTGTTTGTAGTGATTGCTTCCGTTTTATTTTTAATCGGCATTTGTTTCGGGTATTTTTTATTGTTCCCTATGAGCTACAATTTTTTGGTGAACTATCAGGTGTCGTCAAGCGGCATTGTGGAAACTCAAAATACCTTTGACGATTATATTTCCCTCATCAGCACCATGACTTTGGTTTCGGGAATTATTTTTGAAATGCCCATTTTGGTTTATTTCCTTACGCGCATGGGCATTCTTACGCCCGACTTTATGCGCAAATACCGAAAACATGCCGTATTGGTGATTTTAATTGCCGCCGCCGTCATCACCCCAAGCCCCGATGTAACTTCGCAAATGGTGGTGGCTGTGCCCATGTATATATTGTATGAATTAAGCGTGTTTATTTCAGCGTGGGTCATAAAGAAAAAAATTGAACATTGATAATTGAAAAAGTAAAATTGAAAATGTACTCACGAAACTTGTTAAATGTTCAATTATCAATGTTCAATGTTACATACTTTTAATTTTTAATTATGGCAGCCGCAGTTCTCGGAACAACATTTTTTCTTGCCATTTTTTTAGGATTACCAACCATTACTTATTTCTATGCAAAACACTTGGGCAGAAATGCTTGGCGTTGGTTTTTTATAGGTTGTTTGCTCCCTGGCATTGCAACAATTATTCTTTCGTTTTTACCTGATTTGTCGGAAAAAGAGAAAAAGAAATAAGTTTTATTTTTTATGTTGCACAAACAATTTATTTGCCGAAATGTTAAGCAAGGCAAATACTTTTTCAGAATTGGATTGAAGTGATTTAACATTAGCGGGGTACTCTAATTTTAATGTTTTAAAAAATATGTCCATTTCGTCCAACCAAGGTTTTACGGACTTTAGGTTTCTTTTGTTAAGAATGGCTTTAAGTGTGAGGTTATTTTCTATTTCGTGCAAAAACTCGCGTACAATCACTTTTATTTTTTTGCCTTTGGCTGAATAGTTTTCAGATGAATTGCACAATAAAAATTTGATTAAATCAACATTCAAATGGTAACTTTTAAGCAAGGCTTCCAAATAAAAACCTTGTTCTTTGCCGGCTTTAATTCTGTTACGCGCGTAAATAATTTTTCTTTGTGTCATATATTTAAAAATGAAAAACGCCCGCCATTTTAGCGAGCGTTTTTATTGAAATTCAACAAAAAATTATTTGTTCACGATTAATTTAACAGTTCCTTTACCGTTAGCGTTGTTTAATGTTACAAAATAAATACCGTTTTGTAATTCAGAAGTGTTGATTGTAAATTTATTTTCACCTGAAATCAATGACCCGTTTACAACAGGAGCAGCTACTGTTTTACCTGTTACATCGTAAACCGAAATTGACAATGAACCAGCTTTTTCAGCAGTAACATTTACTGTTACCTCATCAGAAGAAGCAGGGTTTGGATACAAACTTACATGACCCAAAGTAAATTTGCTTTCTGCAATGGATACATCTAAACAAGTGGTAGTGCTGATTGATAAAGGTTGAGTTACCGTGCCTGCACCGTTATCAACTGTAAGTGTAACGGTAAACGAACCAATTGTTCCTACGCTGAAAACAGGATTAACAGCCGAAGCATTTGAAATGGTAATTCCGGAAGAAGCACTCCATGAAAGTGAGCAATATCCCGAAGCTATATTTGTTGCAGGAGCAAAGGTTTGAGTTGTTAATGCAGCACCGTCTGACCCTAAGCAAAGTGAAGCAGGAATGGTTGCAGAAACACTGTTACCTGCCGTGCCTGTAACCGCAGCAATGTGAGTGTTAGTGAAACTTACATTGCTAAGAGCAGGTGAATTTGCAGCAGGGCGATAGTCGGCTGAATAACCGATTGCCGTTACAATGCCTGCGCTGCTTGCTACGGTGTAGTTATTGTTTGCGGCAAACCAAGCACCTGTGGTAATGGTGTTAGTGCTTCCGTTCATATTCACGGTAGGATTTACAACTGCGTTATCGCCGGCAGTACCTGCAGCAGCAAGAATGTTGTTGGCAAACGCTAAATCGCCGTTAGCTGCCTGTGTTTGGCTTGCAGCACCGTCAATAAACAAACCGCCTACTCTGTGTCCAATAAAAACAGAGTTTACAATTTTCATAGCCGAGTTTCTGCGAAGACGAAGCGCACGCGCATGATTGGCATGAACAACCCCGCCCTCTACCGCAGCAATAGCCGCAGGACCAATGTGTGTAACGTTTGAGAAAACAGCTCCGGTAACAGGTGTGGCAGTAGTCCCGCCTGCATCGTTATCACACTCAAAACCTTCGGAAGCACCGCCCGAAGCAAAGTCAGCCAACTCGGGGTCGCGAATACCCAAAGCAAATTGTACCGTGCCTCTGAAACCGTTATCGCAGTCAAAATCATCGTCAGTACAGCGGTAAGCTACCAAGTGTTTACAGTTTACAGTTCCGCCAAACCATTCAAAAGCATCATCGTTACCAAACGATGTTTGAACGTAATCAATCTGCGTACCGCGACCTACTGAACCCATCGTTAAAGAGTTCAATTCGTTGTTAGGCGTGTATTCTTTACCTGCAAACTCAATGCGTACATATTTTAATTCGCCTGAATTGTCGTTGTCGTCAGGTGTTGTTCCACCGCCGTGTTTACCATAACCGTTAGGGTCGCCTGCAAAACCTTCAATATCAGATTCGCCGTTGGGTGCATTAGTGGTGGCTTTGCCCAATACTATTAATCCACCACAGTCACCGGGTAGTCTGTCGCCGGCATCTTCGTTAGAAGTAAACACAATGGGTTGCGCCGCAGTACCCACTGCGTGAATTTTAGCACCGCGCGTAATAATTAAAGCTGAGGTAATACCGGGATTGGAACGAATGATGACCCCCGGTTGAATAGTTAATTCGGCATTGTTTGTAACAAACACAAGACCTATTAAGTGAACAACTGTACCCGTTGTCCAAGTGGTGTTTGCGCTAATGGTTGTTACTGTTCCTGATGTTGTTCCGGGAATGGTGTAATTTGTGGCAGCATACACTTTGCTTTGAGGATTCCATTCTGTCCAACCGTCAGTCCACATGGGAGTTGGTGCAGGTGCAAATGCCCCGCGATAGCAAGTTTTTTCAAGAAATTGGGTTTGTGCAACACCTGTTCCTAAAACTAATGCCGATAAGGCAGTAAATAATTGTTTTTTCATTTTTTTATTTGATTTTAAAATTCACTGCAAATTTCCTCTATCAGCATTGAAAAGGCGTTAAACTAAAATTAAGAAACAGGGAATGATATGTTACCAAAATGTTAAGCGATGTACGCTCTTAATTAACAAATACGAGAACTGCTGCCGTAATTCACTTCTCGATACGCCTCCTGTCGTCGGCTACTCGAAGTGACAGCGCAACACTCCACTTGTCAGTTCGAGTAGATTTGCTGTCTCTTTGCAAATCGTATCGAGAACTGCTGTCGTAATTCACTTCTCGATACCGCCTCCTGTCGTTGGCTACTCGAAGTGACTAAAACCTATAAGTAAACTGAAGCGCGTAGGTAGTGCCGTAGCGGATTTCGCGGATAACATCGTCTTTGTTTTTATCAAGGCGCGTATCGTTATCTGTGTTATTATACAAATATTGTTTTTGCCATTTTGCCAACAGGTCGCGGGCGGTAAGGCGCACTTCCAAGCGTTTGTTTAAGAAACTTTTTGAAAGCTGTAAATCAAACAGGGCGCGGCTTTTTTCCCATATATCCAACTGGGTAACGTAATTGCCCACCACCACAATGCGCCTGCCCACAAAATTAAACACGGCACTTGCGGTAAAGCCTTTTTCATTATCGGCATACATCAACCCTGCATTTATAATAAAAGGCGATTGCCCCTGCATTTCGCGCGTTTTAGGAGCATCAGCAGGGCGTGATGCTTGGTTGGAAACATCTACTGCCGAACGAATGTAAGCGTAGTTGGTAAAGAAAGTGAGGTTATCCATCACCTTTTTAAACACCGAAGAATCGCGTTTATGTTTTAAGAACATACCCAAAATAATACGGTATTCTAATTCCGCGCCGTAACAATTGGCAGAAGTGGCGTTTCCATACGATAACTCATTTGGATTGAACAGTGCTACTTGCTCAATGGGATTGGTAAAGTGCTTGTAAAATCCCGAAGCAGAAAACAACTGTCCGCGCCCCGGATAAATCTCGTAACGCACATCGTAATTATCAATAACTGCACGTTGCAAGTCAGGATTACCGGCAGTAAAAAACAAGGTATTGTAATCGTAAAAACCAAAAGGTGCTAATTCTCTGAACTCAGGGCGGTTTAAGGTTCTTGAATACCCTGCACGAATGTTTTGCTTGTCGGTTGGCGAAAATATCAGGTTCAAAGAAGGTAAGGGGTCAATTACGGTAGTGTCGTAGGTATGTTTTATGTGATTAAGAACATACAGTTGGTCAGGCACTGTCATTTTTTGGTAATACGATTCCACTCTCACACCAACTATGGCACGCAGCCATGTTTTGTATTTTATATCCGCCATAAAATAACCTGCATACAGGTTGGCGGCAGCATCGTAAGAATCTCTTGGCTTAGTCCCCTCGCTCAACTTAAATCCGCCTGCCACTCCCATATTTTCAGGTGCAAAAATTTCGTTTTGAGGAAGAGTGAGCAAAGAGCTTGAATTGCCATAAAACGTATAACCCAACATACGGGTATAAAAACCACGGTTACGCATTTGTGCATAAGCTCCCGTTTTCAGGTCAAAACTAAGTTGTTGGTTTGGTTTAAAGTTTCTTTGCACATCGGCTTTAAAACTTTTAATGTCCTCTTGTAAAAACGACCAAAACATACCCCCGCCATAAGACGTGCCAACGCTGGCAGGCGCAAGCACCGCCGAATAAAGCGTGTCTTCGGATAAATGTTGTTCTTTGGGTTTGGCGTATATGTTTCTGCGCATATTGGGAATGTCGCGGTTTACCTTGCTGTAAGCCCCAACCCAGTTTGCACGCAACTTTGATTTTGGAAAATAATGTTCGCCTATTAACTGCGAAGCAGCAATTTTGTTGCTTGTAAACCAAAACACATTTTCTCTCATCACACTTTCACTACCCGGTGCATTCATCTGAAATGTGCCTGTTCTTAACAACACAAAATTATCGGTATTAACGCTCACCAAGTTTTTTGAGCTGACAGAATGATTGGGCGTAATTTTACACGACAGGTTTAGCAAAGCACCTGCCAGCACTTGGTTTAAATAGGTGTTGTCGCTAAACTCCCTTTCTTTTACAGAGGGGTTGTTCGGGTTGGCATTATCGGCAAACACACGGCGCAAAGCCGAATTAAGCGAGTTGGTAGAATTGTAAGTTAAAGCAGCCGTTACGCCCAAAAAATCGCGCTCTTTTAATTTAAAATTGTAGCCCCCCGAAAGTTGATAGGATTGATTTGGCGCAAATTTTTTGCTGTAAATGTTCAGGTCGTAAGTTGGCATTTGTTTTGCCAACTGCCCCTGCGCTGCCCTGCCTGACGGAAATTTATCAATATCGGGTACAACATCGGGCAACTTTCTTCCGCCGTCGTCAATGCCCAACCAGTCTAATTTTCCGCCCTTGTAATAATATTGGGTTTTAAACGTGGACAGTGTATTATAACCCACTTGCGCAGAAACAGCCATAAAGTTTTTTTCGGGAATGCTTTTGGTGCTGATGTCAATAATGCCACCCGCAAATTCGCCCGGCATATCGGGACGGGCGGTTTTGGTAATCACCAAATTATCCAACATATTGCTCGGAAAAATATCAAATGAAAAGGCTTTGCGGTCGCTCTCGGAGCTTGGCAGGGGCGCACCGTTTAAATACGCCGCATTGTAACGCTCATTCAAGCCGCGCACTATGGCAAATTTGTTATCCTGAATACTTGCTCCGCTCACACGTTTCAACACATCACTTGTGTTTTTATCGGGCGTTCTTCTTATGGTTTCCGCGCTGATACCGTCGCTCACGCTCGCGTTGTTTTTTTGTTGCAATACCAATGCCGTGTTGTTTTCTTTATTCAAGGTAACAACCACTTCCACTTCCTGCAAATCGCTTGATGCAGCAGTTTCCAACTGAATATTTACATCAGTTACATCGTTGGCAAGCACATTTACATCAGCTATTTTTTTTGTGCTGTACGAAATGTAACTCACCGCCAAGGTAACTTTGCCCGCAGGCACGTTGTTAATGGCAAATTTTCCGTCAAAATCGGCAGCTGCGCCTTTTGTTGTGCCCTCAATAATTACCATAGCTCCGGGCAGGGTTTCGCCTGTTTTCCCGTCTAAAACAGTTCCCGAAATACGCCCTGTTTGTGCCTGAATAACAAATGTGCTTAACAGTAAGAGAAACAACGGTAAAAATTTTTGCATGATGGTGAATAAAAATGATGTGCAAAAAAAGCACATCAAGATTATTTTTGCTTAAATGGAATGTTACTAAAAAGTTAAGAGAAATGTTACTTTTGGTGGCTGACTTAACAGTAAATTAACGCTTCCTCATATACATTTTGTTAGCTTTGTTCCATGTTTCTGATAAAAACTAAGCATTTATGAGTAATTCAAACTATAAAATTCTGTTGGTGGACGATGAACCCGATATTGTGGAGTTTTTGAGTTACAACCTTAAAAAAGAAGGTTACGAAATTTTAACCGCCAACAACGGCAAAGAAGCTGTTGAGGTTGCAAAAAAAGAATTACCTCACCTTATTGTGTTAGACGTGATGATGCCTGACATGGACGGCATTGAAACCTGCCGCGAAATTCGCGAACAAAAAGGCTTGCAAAATGTATTGGTTGCTTTTCTTACGGCTCGCAGCGAAGATTACACACAAATTGCAGGTTTTGAAGTAGGCGCAGATGATTACATTACAAAGCCCATTAAACCGCGTGTGTTTATAAGCCGTGTAAAAGCCCTGTTACGAAGATTACAAACGCCTGCACAGGAAGCAAGTTTTCAATACGGCGATGTGCGCATTGACAAAGAAAAACACTCGGTTTTTAAAGGCGAAGTTGAAATTCCTTTGCCCAAAAAAGAATTTAATTTGTTTGCCTTGTTAAGCAGCAAACCCGGCAAGGTGTTTACCCGCGAATTTATTTTAGACCAGGTGTGGGGCGATGAAGTAGTGGTTGGCGACCGCACCATTGATGTTCACATTCGCAAACTCCGCGAAAAAATAGGCGATGAATATTTTAAAACCGTAAAAGGTGTGGGGTATAAGTTTGAGTTTTAAATTAGTCAATGCAACGATGAGTTAATTTGACAATTAATTGCCCCATTACCGAATTATCAAATTGGGTAATTTTCAAATCAACATAAATCGCTTATACCCTAAGGATAAAATCCTTATCTTTGAATTAACAAATAATTTTTTTTAGTTATGAAATACGGACAAGTGAGCATAGACCCTGAAGTAATGAGCGGAACACCTGTATTTACAGGTACAAGAGTTCCCATAAAAACCATTTTTGATTACATTGAGGGCGGAGATTCTTTGGACGAGTTTTTAGATGATTTTCCTTCGGTGTCTAAACAAGCGGCTTTGGCTGTTTTGGAAATGGCAAAACAAACTTTAACTACCGAAAAAGTATTGCATGAAAATTTTGCTTGACGAAAGCTTGCCCCGAAAACTCAAAAACGATTTTGGCTCAACCCACGAAGTGTGGACGGTGAGAGATAAAAATTGGTTGGGGCAAAAAAACGGAGCATTGCTGAAACTAATGACAGAAAACGGTTTTGAAATTTTTGTAACCGTTGACAGAAACCTCCCCTACCAACAAAACCTTGAACTATTACCTCTTACTATTTTTGTTCTTTGCGCTAACGACAACAGGCGCGAAACCTTAGCAAAATTAATTCCAAAATTATTTCAGCGAATTGAACAGGGAAATTTACAAAACGTTATTGAGATTTGGTAATTTGAAGACTATCCACTTCGCAGGATTAGCCAAGCATCTGCTTTCACACAAAATCCTGAGTGGGGAGAAATATTAAACCTTTATATGACAAATAAATGAAGAATATAATCAAATCAGTTATTAGTGTATTTGTTTTGTTTTTTATCAGCACGAATTGTGAGCAACATGAGCAAAAAAAAGAAGGAATACAAAATACCCAAAAGCATAATTCAACGAATAATTATCCGAGAATTTTAAATAAAGATTTTGTTCAGTTATATAAGTTAAAAGAATTAAATCCTAAACATTTAAACGTAAAACCATATATGTATTTATATTCTCCAGAAGAAAAAAATGTATGGAACTTCGATACATATGACTTGCGACAATGTCTTTCTGTACCAAGTGGAGATACGACAATAATATATTTATCTAAGGGTTATGACGACGGTTATCGCATACAAATTAGATTGCTTGATAGTAGTTATTATATTTCTTTATTCAGATATATGGAAAGAAGATTTGATTTTTATTACAAAAGTTTATTTCAAGATTTGGCAATATATCCAATTAACAGAAAGACCGACGATACTGTTTGGATTTCATTAAAATATAGGGGCTACGCATACGATAGTATTTACGACAAAAAAATGCAGGCGGTTATAGTATCTGGAAGATTTAAAACAATAATTCATAACAAGAATTATACTCTCACAAAAGCTGTGGAAGAAAGAGATTCTACTAATTTTATGTATCAGTTCACGACAAATCGTCCAGATACAGTAACTGAGTTATATTGTTTAAAATGTGGTATCACTCGATTGCCTGAGCAATTAAAAAAATTCAGAAACTTAAAAAGTTTACATTTTAGAGCCAATGATTTTAGATATGAAGATTTTCATGTTCTTGGCTATTTACAAAACCTTGAAGAATTAGGACTGGCTTACTGTCGTATTGAGGAATTTCCTATCGTTGTAAAAAAATTAAAAAAACTTAAACGTCTTAATTTAGACGGTAACCATATTTCTTTTATTCCAAAAGAAGTGATTGATATGAATAGCTTACAAGAACTTTACTTATCCCAAAACAGCATTTACTATATGCCAAAGGATATATATAATATGAAAAAATTACAAATGTTAGACTTAACTTATAATGAGAAATTAGATTCTGTACAAATTTTAAAAGATAATAATGGAAAAATCAAGAAAATAATTTTTTGAGATACTACCCCGCTCGCGTAAGATTTTAAGCGTTTATAAAAGCAGAGCTAATCTTGCAGCAGTAAACGGCACATCTTCAAATTAATTCATCATCAAATTTTCAAATCACCTTACCCCCACTCCTCCAAACTCGCACCTTTCTTAAAAAAACGTTCAATTGCTTTTTCCGTTTCGGGTAAAATTTTCAGTTCAGGTGCATGATGCGGCTTTTTGCGGGCATCAATTATCATTGCGCCTTTGCAGCCCCAATGTTTGTTTTCAAAAAATTCGTTTACGCCGTAAATGTCGTGGCTTGGATTGCTGCGCGTGTAGGTTATCCAAACGTAATCGTTTAATTTTTTCTGTTCGTTTGCGGCAAATGTAAAATCATCGTAAATCACAATTTGCGCAATACCTTTGAAATTTTCATTGCGTTCTGCAATCCAATCCGCAAAATTTTTAATTTCTTTTTTCGCTGATGTGTAATCCGAAAATTTATTCAATTCCACGCCCATTACGCCATTCATCAGCATTACAGGATTTGAAACCAAGGCACAATCAAAAATTGCTTTTGGTAAGTCTGTGTTTAAGTCCCGCAATTTTTCACTGCAAGCGGCTACAACCAATTTACTTCCCTCGTTAATTTCATCGCCGCTGTAATCCAAGGTGTCAATCGTGGTTTTGGTATGAAAGTGTAAATCCCTTGTAAAATCAATGCGTTCAAAGATGTATTGAAAAAAGTTTTTTACCTCGTGACAATTAATTTTGTTTTTGTCATCGGCGGCAATAAATAAATATTTTGCCAAACTTAATTGTCCTGTTCCTAAAATTCTGTTTGCTTGCGTTAAAATTTCGGCGGGACGTTTGTTTTGCAAATAGGGTGTGTATCGCTCGCTGCCAACAGCCAAGAGCAAGGGGTGAACGCCCGCAGCGTCCACCGCGTGAACTTCTTTCACTCCGGGGATTTCATTCGGAATGGCACTTCCGCTGATTTCGTGAATGAGCGCACCGAAGGCAGTATCTTCCTGCGGCGGGCGACCAACCACCGTAAACGCCCAAATTGCATTTTCTTTTGCATACACTTTGTGAACGCGCATTAAAGGGAAAGGGTGCTTCAAACTGTAATAACCCAAATGGTCGCCAAAGGGACCTTCGGGTTTATTTTCATTCGGAAAAATTTCGCCCGTAATCACAAAATCTGCGTCCAACGAAATACAATAACCGTCTTTATACGCATAACGAAAACGCTTTCCGCCCAATGCACCCGCAAAGGTCAATTCGCTGACACCTTCGGGTAGCGGCATTACCGCAGCCAAATTGTGAGCAGGCAGTCCGCCGATAAAAATGCTCACTTTCAACGGAAGATTTTTTTTATTTGTTTTTGACTGATGAATGCCGATGCCACGATGAATTTGATAATGCAAACCAATTTCTTTGTTCAGCTCGTAATCGTTTCCGTTGAGTTGAATACGGTACATTCCCAAATTGGAATTCATCACACCCGGTTTGTCAATGTCTTCGGTGTAAACTTGCGGAAGCGTAACAAACGCGCCGCCGTCCATTGCCCAATGTTTTATTAAAGGCAAATCGGAAATCTGAATTTCTTTAAATTTTCCCGAAGCAAAAGAAGATTTTTTCGGCAATGCTTTTAACGCCAAAAGCCCTGTGTTCGCATATTTCAAAGGGTGTTTCAAGGCTACCAAAGGATTGTTTCGCAGTTGAACCAAGTTCTGCATTTTTTCAAAGGTATCTCTGAAAATAAATTTGCTGCGTTCCACCGTGCCGAACAAATTGCTCACCGCCATATAACGCGAACCTTTTACGTTTTCAAATAAAATGGCAGGTGCACCTTTCTCAAACAGTTTCAGGTGAACGGCAGCCATTTCCAAATTCGGGTCAATTTCTTCTTTTACCCGCAGCAACATACCGTGTTTTTCAAGGTCGTTAATGCAATCGTGTAGTGAATGGTATATCATAAAATTATTTTTTTTTGACACGGAGGCATTGAGTTACAGAGAAAATAAATCTGCGTCTCCGTGCCGTTGTGCCTCTGTGTCCAACCTTTTAATTAGCTTTGTGAAAGTATAAATTTTTATTCTATGTTTTTTATTCAAGAAGACACACTGATTACTCAAACAGACAGCCTGAAAATTATTTCGGAAGACAGCTCAAACGTAAAAAAAATAATGCCTGCCATAAGTGCCGTAAAAGAAAGGATTGCCGAAGACACCATGAAAATGAATACCTACTTTGAACACTTAATTAAAAACCTGATTGACTTTGCCCCAAGTTTAATATCAGGAATTTTTGTGCTGTGCGTGGGTTTGTGGCTGATTAAACGTGTGGCGCGCATTGCGGAAAAAGCCATGATACGCCGCGATTTGGAAGTGAGTTTGCGCACCTTTTTAAAAAGTTTAATCAACATCGGCTTAAAAATTGTGTTAGTTGTTACTGTGGCAGGCATGATAGGCATTGGCACTACAAGTTTTGTAACAATTCTCGGCGCGGCAGGCTTGGCGGTGGGTTTGGCGTTGCAAGGCTCGCTCTCAAATTTTGCCGGCGGTGTGCTGATTTTAATTTTTAAACCCTTTAAAGTAGGCGACACCATTGAAGCAGGCGGACAAACGGGTACGGTAAAAGAAATTCAAATTTTCAATACCATTTTATTAACGGGCGAACACAAAACGGTTATTCTTGCAAACGGACCACTGTCTAACGGAACAATTATAAACAACACACGGCACGGCGATTTACGCATTGAAGTAGAATTAAGAGTAAGCCACAACAGCGATTTAACTTTGGTGAAAAAAATTATTCGCGACACATTGAAAGCAAATCCTAAAGTGATAAATCCTGAAAGTACCGACATCTCTATCGGAAAATCGGCAGAGGGGATTTTATTTTTGTACGTTCGCCCCTATTGTTTGCCGTCAAACACAGGCTCTTTATCCAACGAATTGTATGAAACTTTGAAATTGGAATTTGAAAAAAACAATATTAAACTTGGAATTACCAAATAAATCTGCCGTGTCATGCTGACGAAGGAAGCATCTCAGATTCTTCGTTCCTCAGAATGACAAGCTATAAACATAAAAATTTCACCATGAAAATTTCAGAAGCGCAACACATAGTTGATACTTGGATTAAACAATACGGCGTTCGTTATTTTAACGAACTCACCAATACGGCAATGCTCATGGAAGAAGTTGGCGAAGTGGCGCGCATTATGGCTCGCCGCTATGGTGAACAAAGTGAAAAAGAAAGCGACAAGCAAAAAAAGTTAGACGATGAACTGGCAGATGTTTTATTCGTACTCATTTGCATTGCCAACCAAACAGGCATTGATTTGGAAAAAGCTTTGAAAGAAAATTTAGAGAAAAAAACAAACCGTGATAAAGAGCGGCATATCAATAATGAGAAGTTGAAATGAAAAAATTGTCAGTTCGAGTAGATTTGCTGCCTCTTTGCAAATCATATCGAGAACTGAAGCCGTAAAATCATTTCTCGATACGCCTCCTGTCATCGGCTACTCGAAATGACAAAGGATACGCCCTCATGCTTCGGGCTACTCGAAGTGACAGGGGAACTTTAGACAACTTCATTACTTTGCTTTCTTCTTAATCAAAAAATCTTTCAAATAAAAAGGCTCAAAGTAGGCAACATCTTCAAACGTTTTTTCATTGAATTTTTTGAAAGATAAATCACACATAAATTTTGCAGAAGGTTTTATGTTGTCAATGAAATTGGCGTTTTTGAGCGTACTCAACAATTCCTTGCATTTAGACATTCCGTCGCCAAAAAAATAAATTTCAGAATAATCGGAAAATTTTTGACCGGAATTTTCATCAACAATTAATGCTTCCGTTTCCGTTTGTTGTTTTAATTCGTGATTGTAAACAGCGTGATACACTTCCATTCTTCGGGCATCAATCATGGGGCAATAATATTTTGACACGGCGGCGCGGAGATTCTGAGATGTTTTCTCTGTGTCTTTGTGTCTTTGTGCCTCTGTGTTCAACGCTTGATTTGCCATAATTTGCAGCGTATCCAAACTAATCAACGGAATGTTTAAAGCATACGCCAAGCCTTTTGCTGCACTTACACCAATACGCAAACCGGTGTATGAACCCGGTCCTTTGCTCACCGCCACAGCCGAAAGTTCGTTTGCTTTAATGTTTGTTTGCTTTAAACTATCATGAATAAAAACGTGCAAATTTTCTGCGTGGGTAAAACCATTGTCAATTTCCTTACAAAAAATTTCTTTTCCGTTTTTCGCAAGCGATACGGAACAAACGGTGGTGGCGGTTTCTATGTTTAAAATGTAAGTCATTTTATAATTCCAAATCTATCTTTCTAATGATATTTATTTTGAATTAATCAGTTTGTCTTTTATTTCTTCTGCGACAACTTAAACAACTCGTCTTTTTCTTTTTTAGTCAAGCTGTCGTAACCGCTTTTAGAAATTTTGTCCAATAAACTATTCATGCGTTGTTCTTCGCTTACGGTGCTTTCGGCAGAAGATGAGGTTTCATAATTTTTGCTCACTACTTTCAGTTTACTTTTCTTTTTCAGCTTTAAAGAAAAATTAGAAATATCGTTTCCCTGTTTCAGATTGTAACCATAAAGCAAACCAAACACTGCGCCGCCAATGTGTGCAATTTTTCCGCCTGTGTTTACCGAAAGGTCTATAATAGTGCTGACTACAATGGTGATGATGTAAAACAATCTGTATTCCATTTCAATCACACCAAATAAATAGATGCGATACCTTGGCGAATAAACTGCCATAACCGCGCCCACGCCAAGTACCGAAGCCGAAGCACCGAGCAATAAAGGTTTGTTTCCAAAACTTGCAGGAAAAAACAGTGCCAATAATAAAACCAATAACCCACCTGCCAAGCCGCTCATTACATATAAGTACAACAATTTTTTTTGTCCCATGATGGTAAAAAATATCTGCGACATGAAATAGAACAAAATCATGTTCCAAAAAATATGCCCAAGATTTTCGTGCGTGAACATATAAGTAAAAATTGTCCAGAAGTGAAAGAGAAATTCTTCCGCGCTTAAAGGCAAAGCCAAGTAGGGCAACAAGCGCAAATGCGAAAGATTGCCAACCACATTTACGGTTAAGAAAACAGCCACGTTTGCAATAATAATTTGTGTGAGTATGCCTTGCTTCTGAAAAGTAGTTTTTATACGTTGTAAAAAGTTCATGTTAGTTTTTCATTTTGTCATGTCGAGCGAAGTCGAGATTTGTCATGTCGAGCGAAGTCGAGACATGTTTCTGTAACGTTCAGTTCTCGACTTCGCTCGAACTGACAGCAACTTTCTCGAACAAACATTCAATAAAATTTATCTCTGTCTTTGCGCCAAATCAATACCAAAATTATTCCTACAATTAATCCGCCAAGGTGTGCAAAATGCGCCACGTTGTCCATTGGGTCGTTGCGCAAGCCCGAAAATAATTCAATTAAGCCGTAAGCAATGACCAACCATTTTGCTTTTATGGGAAACAAAAAATACAAATACAATTCAGAGTTAGGGAACAACATACCAAACGCGCCGAGCAAACCAAACAAAGAACCCGAAGCACCAACCACCACCTGCGAGTTGAGGTATTGATTTTTGTAATCAATTAAAAATTGCGAAGCCAAACTTACGGCGCGGTTGTCTGAATGAGAACGAAGCGCGTTATTATAATTACTCACAAAATCATTAAATTCAACAGAAAAACTTGGCGAAATACCGTGTTGAAAATCCGTTGAATTAACGAGTGCTTCAAAATTTTCCAACGTTAAATTATCTTGCACGGCATTTATGGCACTCAGCAATTCGCTTGCACCAAAATGTATCACCACATATTGCGCCAAAGCCGCACCAAAGCCTGTGAGCAAATAAAAAATAAGATAACGTTTTGGTCCCCACGTTTGCTCCAGCACCTGCCCAAAAATATAAACGGCAAACATATTAAAGAAAATATGCTGAAAGCTGCCGTGCATAAAAATGTAGGTTACAAACTGGTGCGGTTTAAAGTCGGGGGCTGAAAAATAATGCAAGCCCAAATATTTTACCAAGTCAATGCCTTGTGTTTGCAACGCCATTGTTGCCAAAAACATAATGACGTTAATGATGATAATGTTTTTTGTAACCGTTGGTAAAAAACCAAATCTGCCGGGTTGGTATCTGTTGTTAAAGTTCATTTTTATTGTCTGAAAAATTTTCCTCACAAATTTACACTTTGCTTAATAACGGCAAATGTGAAACTCATAACGTGTCGGCTTTCATCGTCTTGATTTGAAAAAAAATTACCAAAAAATCAGAATATTTTGACTTTTCCTGACTTTTTAATACAAAAGAAGGTTTTGGCTACTTTTTTTAAATTATTTACATGTTTCATTAATCGTTCAAAATAGGTGAACATGGTTTCGTTTTTTTGAGCAGGAAAAGTTTCAATTGCAAGTACAAAATTATCCATTAACACATTGTATTCTTGGAATTGTGCTTTCATTTTTTCTTCATCGTTTGTTTCCCAATAAGAACTCTCGTCA
Source organism: Bacteroidota bacterium (assembly GCA_019638705.1). Classification (GTDB taxonomy): domain Bacteria; phylum Bacteroidota; class Bacteroidia; order B-17B0; family Aurantibacillaceae; genus Aurantibacillus. The sequence goes on along the minus strand of JAHBTI010000002.1, from coordinate 87,686 downwards.
GATAATTTGAAATTACTAAAGTATTTTCCGTTTAAATATTTAAAAAAAACGATAATAAATTGATGAACGTTAATTCCTGCGTATTGTGTTTTTACTGAAGTTGTATAAATCCACTCACGCTCTTCCTTTTTTTCAGAATTTGCAAAAAAATGTATTCTTGACGGACAAACCATTACACCATTTGAGAGAAATGCAATTGAAATTGTTTCGCTGTTTGTTGGAGTAAAATTAATGCCGTAGATTTTATCAAAAGCTGTTTCTTTACTGAATTTATTGTCAGGGAAGCTCATATTGAAAGTATGATATTTCCACCCATACACTTTTGCAACATCTTGCACTTCCTCAATTAAATCAGGTAACAACTTTGCCTCTTTGAGATGCCCACTATAATGAATACTTAAACCCATGTTTTAACTAATCAAAAACATTATTTTCTAAAAAACCTTTCAATATCATTATAATCCACTTCCATCATTATTACTTTGCCGTTGGCGGTGTAAAGCGGATTTTCGCATTGCATCAAATGATTAAGCATTAATTTCATTTCTTCCTGCTCCAACGCTTTTCCGTAACGAATGCTGATGTTGCGTGCAATGGCGCGACACAAATTATCGTGTTTTTCAATTTTCGCGTCCATAGTGTTGAGTTTATATGTTTCCAATATTCCTTCCACTATTTGGCGAATGTTTGCTTCGGGCATATCGGCAGGCGCACCGTTTACCACCATGCTGTTTTTGCCAAACACTTCCATGTCAAAACCCAGAAGTTTAAATTCCTGTAACAAACTTTTTGTTAAAGCAAAATCGTTCGCGCTTAATTCCAATTGTTCGGGAAACAATAATTGCTGTGTACTAATGGCGTGTTCTTTTTTTGTGTTGTAGTAATGTTCGTAAACAATGCGTTCGTGGGCGCGCTGTTGGTCAATGATTAACACGTTTTGATTATACGCCGTAACAATGTATTTTAAATTCAGTTGAAACACGCTGAAATCCATTGCTTCGCTGCGCAGTGTTTCAATGGCTTGCTGTTCGGGCGTTTCAAGGGTTGTACTATTTTCTTCGGAATTTTTAAAGCCGTCAAATAATTTTTCCCAATGTTGTTTGTTTGCTTTTTGCAAGGTATCTGTTGGCGCAGACGAATGAAAAGGATTGTAACTTTCATTATAACTTACTTTTGGTTGCGTGTAAATTTTATTTGCGTTCGGCATTTGCACATTAAACGAAGTTTCGCTTTCAAAATCCAAACTCGGTGCGGCATTTGCCTTGCCCAAGGCGCGTTTTATGGCACTCACCAAAAGCATATACACGGTTTTGTCGTCTGTAAATTTTACTTCGGTTTTGGTGGGGTGAATGTTAATGTCAATGTCTTTTGGGTTTAATTCCAAAAAAATAAAATAGCGCGGGTGCGACTGAAAGGAAATCAACTCTTTGTAAGCCTCGTAAATAGCGTGATTGAGAAAGGGATTTTTTACAAAACGATTATTTACAAAAAAGAATTGCTCTTTTTTTGTTTTCACCGCCGCATCGGGCAAGGACACATATCCCGAAATTTTTACGAAAGGCGTTTCTTCACTTATGGGAACAAGCTCCTTTTGAATGTAGCTTCCCAAAAGGGATTTGAGGCGCTGAATTAAATTTCCCGCAGGAAGATTTAAAATTTCATTGCCGTTGCTTTGCATTACAAAACTAACATTGGTGTGTGGAATAGCAACGCGCTCAATCTCGTCAATAATATGTTTTTGCTCAATTTGGTCGCTCTTTAAAAAATTGCGACGGGCAGGCACATTAAAAAATAAATTCTTAACCGTAAACGTTGTTCCTGTCGCGGTTTGACATTCTTCCTGCGAAATTACTTTTCCGCCTTCAATACTAATTTGTTGCCCAACGGTATCTTGCGCTTGTTTGGTTTTCATTTCCACTTGTGCTATGGCAGCAATACTTGCTAATGCTTCGCCACGAAAACCTTTGGTGGTAAGCCTAAACAAATCATCGGCAGAATTTATTTTTGAAGTAGCGTGTCGTTCAAAACACATACGCGCATCAAAAGGATTCATGCCTTTACCGTTGTCAATCACCTGAATTAAACTTTTGCCGCCGTCTTTAATAATGAGTTTAATATTAGTTGCACCCGCATCAATGGCGTTTTCCACCAGTTCTTTTACCACGCTTGCGGGGCGTTGCACCACCTCGCCAGCCGCAATTTGGTTGGCAACGTGGTCGGGCAAAAGAGCTATGGTGTTGTTTGACATGAAGTTTTTTAGAAGAGTACAAAAATAGCATTTGTTTGATGTGGGGGAAAAAGAAGAGTTTATTTCAAGAAAATGTTACGGCGATTATGTGTTGCCGTTTCAGGGTGAAACAACTTGTGTGATAGAGGGCTACTCTTTCACAAATTTCCCAATTCTCTCATCAATTTTTATAAAATAAAAACCCTTAGGAATTTCGCTCACGTTAATAGCAGCCTCCCCCTTCCTTTCCAAAGGAGGGGAGATTTCCTGTTCCAAAACAACACTACCCAACATATTAAAAATTTTAATTGTTCCCCCTTTGGGGGTTAGGGGGCTAATATTTAACATTCCGTCTGTCGGGTTGGGGTAAATTCTCAATTTCTCATTTTCAATTTTTAATTCGCCCACTCCTACGCAGCCAATCGTAACCGTAACCACCTCCACACTTTTGCAGCCAATTTCGTTTGTGCCTGTAAGCGTGTATTGTGTGGTTACACCCTGTTTTAAAACAATGCTTGATGAAGAAGCATGGGCATGAGTACCGCCCCATTGCCAATAATAATTGTATGCACCCGAAGCGGTAAGCGTAATTATTTGCGCGCTGCAATAAATGGTAGAACCGCTTATGCTTAATACAGGTGGTGCAGCAACCGTTACGCTGACAGGCACACTCAAACTTTCGCAACCACCTTGTGCCGTGCCTGTAACGTAATAGGTGGTGTTGTGCAACGGTGCAACTGCAAGCGTTTGTGTGTTTGCTATAACATTACCGTTTATACTCCACACATAAGAGTTTGCACCACTTGCATTTAAAATGAGCGTATCGCCTACACAGGTTGTGTAATTGCTGCTGCTTGTGTTAAGCGAAATTTCGGGAATTGACAACGGCGTTATTGTTACCGTGCTGCTTCCGGTGCAGCCGTGTTGGTCGGTTGCCGAAACATAATACTGAGAAATTGTAGTAGGGGAAACCACAATGCTTTGCGCCTGTGTGCCGGTATCCCAAGTGTATGAACTTGCTCCGATTGCCGTTAGAACAACTGTGCTGCCAATACACACTTCATAATTACTAACCAAAATGGTTGGCGTAAATGTAGATGGCACAATAAAAAGGCTAACTGTTACTGTATTATTTCCAACGCAACCGTTTTGGTTCGTTGCCGAAACAGAATATTGTGTGCTTTCCGTGGGGCTTACTGCAATGCTTGATGTTTGTGCGCCATTGCTCCATGTATAAGATGTTGCGCCGAATGCATTTAAAGTAACAGAACCGCCTGCGCACACGCTAACATTGCCTACTGAAATCACAGGTGTAAAAGTGGATTGCATCATGGTAGGACTAACCGTTACTGTATTGTTTCCAACGCAGCCGTTTTGGTTGGTTGCCGAAACGGAATATTGAACAGTTGCTGCCGGGCTTACCGCAATGCTTGAGGTTTGTGCGCCATTGCTCCATGTATAAGAAATTGCACCGCTTGCGTTTAAAGTAACGAAACCGCTTACGCACGAACCAACATTGTTTACTGAAATGGCGGGTGTAAAGGTAGATGGCATAACGGTAGGACTGACTGTAACTACTGTGCTGTTTGCAATACAACCATATTGGTCGGTTGCCGAAACCGAATATTGAAGAGTTGTTGTCGGGCTAATCACAATGCTTGATGTTTGCACACCGGTGTTCCATGTGTAAGAAGTTGCACCGCTTGCATTTAAAGTAACTGTATTGCCAATACAATTTACAATACTGCTGACTGCAATGTTTGGCACAATGGTGCTTTGCGAAACCGTAAATAAACTTTTTCTTACGCAATTTGCACCGTCTATGGCAGTAACCGTCCAGTTACCGATTGGCAAAGCGTTTACTTGTGCGGTAGTGTAGGTAGTTACACCATTGCTCCAAGTGTAATTTACATTGCCTTGATTACCCATAAGATTTACAACACTTGCAGTAACCACAGCAGTACTGGTGCAAACAACTTGATTGCCCTGTAATGCATAATACAGAGAGCACCCGTTTGAAACAAACATATTTGGCAAGCCATACAGAGATGCCGAATTAATAACAGGATTGGCATTAACAGCAGCAACAGAAACCGACAAACTGCCGTAAACAAAATTACAGCCTGCACCTGCCACATTAGGATTATTAATAACACTAAGAAATGAATTATTATACGCGGCAACATATATTTTTCCGTTGGGGGCTAATTGCATACCACCTCCCGAAAAGCCGATATTATTATATATAACAATAGAAGATGAAACAATCGCCATGTTAGAACCTGCGTTTAAGTTCCACTGCACTATAGAAGGACCTCCGCCGAATGAAGACGTGTATAGTTTTGTATCATCGGGAGAAAATTCACAACCATAAGAGGCAGCAATAACATTTGTTCCCAGAGTTACAGGATTGCTGACTACACCGGTATTACTGTCAAAATCATAAAGTTCTACTAAAGTTGGTGAACCATACAATGCCGAAACTATTTTTTGTCCTGAATGGGAAAACTTTAAGCCGCCGGGTGAAATGGTGTAAGAAGTTCCTGCCGAAGAAACAACCGCCGTAGTGTTTACGCCTGCTGAAGTAAGAAGATAGGCTCTGAAATTATTGGAGTTGTATTGGTGTATCATTACCCAATAGTCTGTACCGTTGGCGTGTTTGGTAGCATGAAGTGCTTCCACACAATTGGCGTTATATAAAGGTGCGTTAAGCACAGTAACAGAACCCAAGCCCGTTGCTAAACTCATATCCACTACCGAATAATTTGCCCCCGTCATATTTATACCGTCTTTCATGGTAAAGATGTAATACAAATCAGAACTACCCGGCTGCCTGATAATTATAGCCGACTGCACGCTGGAAGCACTTCCCAATAATCCTGTACCATTTGCCATAACCGCGTGTTGGCTGTTCCAAACGGTTACACCATCGGTATAAAACAACAAATTACCTGCAGCATCAGCAATACTCGAACAACCTTCGGCTGTATTCATCGCGCTGTTGTTTAAAACAGTTGGCGGATTGGTCATAAAATCCAATGCAGCGTGTTTACCAAAATACCATTTAGTGTTTTCATTTTGCGCGGGCAAAACAATTGCACTAAAAATTGAAAAAGTAAAAAGAATAAATTTTCTCATAGCTTTATTTGTTATCACAACACGTTGTTTTTCGGGGCTTGCTTATTTCTCTTAACCCTCATTTTCAAAAATAGAAATTAAATTTCCTTTTAACAAATTTTATCGCCGCTATCCTAAAAAAGTGGCACGGTATTTGAAACAAACGTAAAGCAATTACTATTTTTGGTAGCCGAAGAAAAAACACATAATGCGCAAACTTTTTATTTTAAGTTCTACTTTCCTTTTCTCGTTGAGTTATCAGGCGCAAACCGCTTACGATATTCGCTTCAACATTAAAAACTCAAAAGACGAAACCATGTATTTGGCAAAATATTATTTTGACCAAACCACCATTGTGGACAGTTGCAAGAACATTAAAAACGGCGCAGTTCAGTTTAAAGGAATGTATGCCTTAGACAAAGGCATGTACATTTTGGCTTCTCAGGAAAAAGGCAGATTGCTTGATTTTTTGGTGAACGACACTCAAAAATTTACCATTACGGCTGACCGTGATAACATGATTACTTCTTTAAAGTCAAGCGAAAAAGAAAATGAGCAATTGTTTTCTTACGCCAAATTTATGACACAAAAGGATAAGGAGTTCAGAGAGTATCAAACTACTTTAAAAGGCAAAAAAGACAGCGCGAAATTGGCGCAGCAAAAAGCGCAAACCCTGAGCGAAGACATAAAAAAATTTGAAAGCGATTTTATGCAACGCAACAAAGGAAATTTTGTACACGATTTTATTAATCTGAAAAGCGAAAAATATCCTGCCGAAGTTCCGAATGCCGCTAACGGCAGACCCGACAGCGTGTATCAATATTACTGGTATAAAAATCATTTTTGGGACGGCGTAAATTTTAAAGATGAGCGCATTATGTACACGCCTTTTTTTGCCGAGCGGTTTAAACGCTATTTCACGCAGCTTATTCCGCAGCACCCCGACAGCATTATTAAAGAAATTGATAAAGTAATGGTGCAGGCGCAGGAAGGAAGTTTGTTGTTTAACACCATGCTTGGTTTTTTTGCTTACAAATACGAAACCGACAAAAGCATGAGCTTTGACGGGGACGGCAACTGCATTACTATGGAAAAAGTGTTTATTCACTTGGCAGACAAATACATTACCAACGGAAAAACAAACGGCTATTACTCTGACGAAACCGTTGAAAAAATTCGCGCACGGGTGGATATTCTCAGAAATTTATTGCCCGATACCAAAGCCGCAAACCTTTACATGATTGACACAATAAACAGCAGCAGAGTTTTAAAAATGGGTTTTGATACCGCCAAAACAAGCGAAAGCGTAACGTATCTGTACGAAAAAAACCGCAGCAAATTAGAGCCTTTGTATAAAACGCTTTACGATGTAAAAGCAAAATACACCATTTTGGTTTTTTGGGCGGTAGATTGCGGACATTGCAAAACGGAACTTCCTAAATTGAACGATACTTTAAATGTGCTTCGCGGAAAAGTAGATGTTAAAGTATATGCCGTGCAAACCAAAGAAAACCTGACGAGCGACTGGAAAAAATTTATTGTAGAACAAAAATTAAACGATTTTATTCATGTGTTTGACCCCATGCACTTAAACAATACTACCGAAAAGTATGATATTAACGCCACACCTGTTATATATTTGCTAGACAAAAACAAACGCATAAAAGCAAAACGCCTCAGTCCCTCACAAACGGTGGAAATTATTGAAACATTAGAAAAAATAGAAAAGCAAACAGTTAAATAAAAAAACAAAAACTAATATGAAAAGAATACCTCTATTACTCTCATCGCTCGCGCTTTTTTCTTTTGGCGCAAAAGCTCAAGGTTACGACATTACCGTAAACTTTAAAAACGCAAAAGATACTATGGCGTATTTGGTAAAATACACATGGGACCAACAGTACATTTCCGACACCGCCAAAAACATAAAAAACGGCGTGATGCGTTTTAAAGGCAAAACCGATTTGGACAAAGGTGTTTACGTTTTGGTAAACCAAGACAAAGCCATTTATTTTGATTTTTTCATTAACGAAAGTCAGAAATTTACCATTGAAGTAAATCACAATGATATTGTGAACACCATGAAAGCCGTAAACAGCAAAGAGAACGAATTGTTTTTCTCTTATGTGAAATTTATGAGCAACAAAAACATAGAGTTTAACAAAACGCGAGAAAAAGCGGCAGGAAAACCGGACAGCGCGAAAATTGTAACCGATGCCATAAAAACGCTGAACGAAGAAGTGAAAAAATTTGAAGCGGATTACATGATAAAATCAAAAGGCACGTTTGTATATGATGTGATGAATTTGAAATCTGAAAAAGAACCTACCGATGTGCCGAAAGCCTCTAATGGCCGCCCTGACAGCGTGTACTCATATTATTGGTACAAAAACCATTATTTTGACGGCGTTAATTTTAAAGACGAGCGCATTATCCGCACACCGTTTTTTGACGACCGCGTGAAAAAATATTTTGAAAGCGTTATTCTCAATCACCCCGATACCGTGATTGTGGAAATTGACAAAATTTTAGCCAAATGCGAGCAAGACAATTTAGTGTACAATTTGCTGTTGGGTTATTTTACCCACAAATACGAGCAAAGCAAAATTATGGGCTTTGATAAAGTGTTTGTGCATTTGGCTGACAAGTACATTATCAGCGGAAAAGCATCTAAAGTTTACGAAAAAGAAACCGTTACAAAAATTAAAGAGCGCGTTGATATTATGCGCAATTTGTTGTTGGGTGCACAAGTTTCAGACCTTTATGTGATTGATACCACCGATGCAAAAACCGTGCGCAAATGGGGCTTTGACACTGCCTCGTCAAGCAAAGCCATTACCGATTTGTATTACAAACACGAAAAAGATTTGCAGCCTTTGTGGAAGACTTTACATTCTGTACAGGCAAAATACACCATTCTTGTTTTTTGGGCTGTAGATTGCGGACATTGCAAAACCGAAGTGCCTAAGCTGGCAAGCGATTTAAAAGCCATAAAAGGAAAAGTGGATTACAAGGTGTTTGCCGTGCAAACCAAAGACGAGCTTTACAGCCAGTGGTGCAAATTTATTATTGACAATAATTTGAATGATATTATTCATGTGTATGACCCTATTCACATCAATAACCTGAAAGAGAAATTTGATATTTACTCTACGCCTGTAATTTACCTGCTTGACCAGGACAAGAAAATAAGAGCAAAACGTGTAGGCGCAGAACAGGTAGTGGACATCTTAAAAAGTTTTGAAGGCATAAAAGATGAACCTGTGAAAGAGGAAACGCCCGCAAAAAAAGAAGAAAAGAAAGACGATAAAAAAGACAGCAAAAAGAAAAAATAATTGAATAAGAAATCCCGAGCGTAAACTCGGGATTTTTTTGTTACTGAAGTTGTTTAAAATCCAATAAAGAATTGTCAGTTCGAGTAGGTTTGCTGCCTCTTTGCAAACCTTATCGAGAACTGAAGACGTAAAATCACTTCTCGATACGCCTCCTAATTGTCGGCTACTCGAAGTGACAAAGGATACGCCCTCATTCTTCGGGCTACTCGAAGTGACAGGGGACTTTAGACAACTTCACCGACAGAATTGTAACCAAATTCATAAGTTTGTATTATAGAAATCATGACAACAAAATTACTTTCTCTTTTAATCAGTATGTTTTGGGCATTTTTGTCTTACTCGCAAACAAACCAAACTATAACAAACATTGACCAATCAATTCAGAACATTAAAAATGAATTACATTCCTACAAAAAAGTTGAGAAAATAAATACGAATGAGGGTTCTCGTTTTGTGTTTTTTAAAGACGATGAGTTAAGATTAATTACCGTTAAATCTATAGAATTAAACTCCGAAAAAAATGTTGAATGGTATTATTTAAACGGACAAATAGTGTACAGCGAAACAAATTGGTTTGACTCAAAAACCAAAAATAGCAGTTACAATGAAAAATGTTATTTCAAAAACGGACATTTGATTGCTTGGCTTAATCCCCAAAAAGAGTTTGTAGATAATTCATCGGACGAGTTCAAAAAAATGGACGAGGATTTAAGTATTTATTGTTCTAAAATTAAGCATGAGGCTTTAAAATAATTTCTCTTTAACATTCCGCTGTTATCTTTTCTCTTTCCAAACAACAGTTTCTTAATTTAATCGCTGTGCAAAACCAAACTTTATTGGAAGTGAAACATATCCCTGTTTACAACACAGTAAACTAACAATTTGGGTTAATTATTCTATTTTTTTTGTTCCATTTGCTGATTTATGGCATAATATTACATTTGTGAGTGCAAGTGTAGCGGATAACACAACCGACCAAAAGCAGACCAATAACAAATAAAAAATAATGGCATTAAGTTGGAACGAAATAAAAGACCGTGCAATAAAATTCTCAAAAGAATGGCAAGGAACAGAAAACGAAGAAGCGGACGCTAAACCTTTTTTGGTTGAGTTTTTCAATGTGTTTGGCATTACAAGCAAGCGTGTTTCAGCCTTTGAGCATCGTGTAAAGAAATTGGACGACAAAGACGGTTACATTGACCTGCTTTGGAAAGGCACAATTCTTATTGAAATGAAAAGTAAAGGCAAAAACCTTGACAAAGCTTTTACCCAAGCCAAAGACTATTTGCACGGACTGAAAGAACACGAATTACCAAAATATATTTTGGTTTGCGACTTTGAAAATTTTAGACTTTACGATTTAGAAGAAAACACAGCACACAATTTTAAATTACATGAACTTGTAAAAAATGTTCAATATTTTGGTTTCATTGCAGGTTACATAAAAAACACCTACAAAGAGCAAGACCCCGTAAACATTAAAGCTGCTGAGTTAATGGGCAAACTGCATGACCGATTAAAAGAAATTGGTTATGAGGGACACCCGCTTGAAGTTTATTTGGTGCGTATTTTATTTTGCTTGTTTGCCGAAGACACAGACATATTTGACAAGCAACAATTTCAAAACTACATTGAACAACGCACCAACGAAGACGGCAGTGACCTTGCCGCAAAGTTACAAGAGTTGTTTCAAGTGCTGAACACGTCAAAAGAAAAACGTTTTAAAAATTTGGACGAACAATTAGCGGAGTTTGAATATGTGAACGGAAAGTTGTTTGAAGAGCCATTGCCAATGGCAAGTTTTGACGGCAAAATGCGACAAGCTTTATTGAATTGTTGTTACATGGACTGGAGCAAAATTTCGCCCGCCATTTTTGGTTCTATGTTTCAAAGCGTGATGAACCCGAAAGAGCGAAGAAATCTGGGCGCACATTACACAAGCGAGGTAAATATTTTGAAGCTCATCAAACCGCTTTTCTTAGATGAACTTTGGGCAGAGTTTGAAAAAATAAAAGGCAATAAAGACAAGTTAAAAGAATTTCATCACAAATTATCCTTGCTGAAATTTTTAGACCCCGCTTGCGGTTGCGGAAACTTTTTAATTATCACTTACCGCGAATTGCGTTTGTTGGAATTAGAAGTTGTAAAAGCCAAACAAAAAGGGCAACAGGTAATTGATTTGCGAAGTTTAATAGAGTTGAACGTTGACCAATTTTACGGAATAGAGTATGAAGAATTTCCTACTCGCATTGCCGAAGTAGCAATGCACCTGATAGACCACCAAATGAACATGGAATTTAGTGTAAAATTTGGTTTGCCGTTTAAACGTTTGCCTTTAAAAAAATCGGCAACTATTATTCATGGTAATGCTTTGCAAATAGATTGGGGAACGCTGAAAAATAAAGAAACGCTTTATGTAATTGCCGATGATTTAAACTATAAAGTAGTGAATGAACCACAGGCAAGTTACGGAACGGTAAATGTGATTACAAAAAATAAGCCAACCGAAGTTGCTCCTGATAAAGAATTTCCAAAGGCAAAACAAACTAATCGTATTCATTATGATTATATTTTGGGTAATCCGCCGTTTAGCGGTTCTAAGGTGATGAGCCAAACAATGCGCAACGAAGTAACTGCCGAATTTGGCAACATTCAAGGCAGCGGCGTTATGGATTATGTAACAGCGTGGTACATTAAAGCCGCAAAATACATACAAGGCACAAAAATTAAAGTGGCGTTTGTAAGCACCAATTCCATAGTGCAAGGAGAACAGGTTGCTATTTTGTGGGGGCAACTTTTAAATGTTTACGGTATAAAAATTCATTTTGCACACCGCACGTTTCAGTGGAACAACGAAGCCAAGGGTGTTGCTGCCGTGTATTGTGTAATTATTGGTTTCGCCAATTTTGATACCGACAAAAAAACAATTTTTGATTACGAAGATATTAAAGGCGAACCTCATGCCATTCCTGCAAAAAATATAAATCCGTATTTAGTTGATGCAAGAGATATTTTAATCCCTAAGCGACAAAAACCTTTGTGTAACGTTCCTGAAATGAGTTTTGGTAACATGCCTTTAGACGGCGGGCATTTATTGTTTTCTGATGAGGAGAAAAAAGAGTTTTTAAAGAAAGAACCTAACGCAAAAAAATTCATCAAACCATTAATTTCTGCCTACGAATTTTTAAATGGCGAGAAACGTTGGTGTTTGTGGTTAGTTGGTGTTGAGCCAAATGAATTTAAACAAATGCCCGAAGTTTTAAAACGAATTGAATTAGTAAGAAAATTTCGTTTGGCAAGCGTTGCACCTTCAACACAAAAATTTGCGGATATACCGTATTTGTTCAGAGATAGAAATAATCCCGCTTCATACATTTTAATTCCAAGCACTACTTCAGAAGATAGAAAATTTGTTCCTATGGGTTTTTTTGATAAAAATGAAATTGCGAATAATAGTTGTCATATTGTTCCGAACGGACATTTTTATCATTTTGGTATATTAATGTCAAGTATGCACATGGCATGGATAAAATATGTGGGTGGAAAATTAGAAAGTCGTTATCGTTATTCTAAAGACATTGTTTACAATAATTTTCCTTGGATAAAAAATCCAACCGACAAGCAGATAAAATCTATAGAAACGGCTGCGCGGAAAGTAATAGAAGCAAGAACGTTATATCCAAACAGTTCTTTGGTGGATATGTACGATGTGAAGCGTATGCCCATTGAGTTAGTTAAGGCACACAGAGAATTGGATAAAGCTGTTGATTCGGCATACCGTTCACAACCATTTTCTAACGAAGAAAGCCGAAACGATTTTCTTTTTGACCTCTACGAAAAATATACCGCAGATTTATTTACCAAAGAAAAAACTTCTAAAAAGAAAAAATCATGATACACAAATCAGACTTCAAAAAAAGACCAAAAACAATAGAATATTGGCGTAATCCTACGAAATCAGAAATAAAATTTGGTTACGGGGCAATTCATTACAGAGAATTTGATTTCGATTTTTGTTTTGATGAAAACGGCTTCCGCCGAGATGCGTTTATCTTGAGAGAAGATAGAATGAAATATCATTATGTGGGAGCAGAATATTTTACTACGAGTAGGTATAAAGCAAAATGGCTAGACTACGATGTGTGGTCAGAAAAAACTTCTAAAAAGAAAAGATAACACAAAAGCCATTTTTAAAATAACATTCCCTTGTTATCTTTTCTTTTTTCCTCCAACATTTTATGTGATTAAAAAAATTTAATTTAATCGCCGTGCAAAATCAACCTTTGTTGGAAGTAAAAAATCTCGTTACGCAGTTTCAAACCGAAACAGGTGTTGTAAACGCGGTAAACGATGTTTCATTTACTTTACACAAAGGCAAAACCATTGGTATTGTGGGCGAGAGTGGCTCGGGTAAATCCGTTACCTCGCTTTCCGTTATGCAGCTCATTCCAAATCCGCCGGGTGAAATTGCGGGCGGTGAAATTGTTTATCACACAAAAAACGGCGATACGATTGACCTTGTAAAAACTCCGCAAGATGATATGCGCAAATTTCGCGGAAACGAAATTGCCATGATTTTTCAAGAGCCTATGACTTCGCTCAATCCCGTGATGAAATGCGGCACGCAGGTTATGGAAGCCATTATGTTGCATCAAAAAATCTCTGCCAAAGAAGCCCGCGAAAAAACGCTGCAACTCTTTAAAGAAGTGCAACTGCCCACGCCCGAAAATATGCTGGAGCGTTATCCTCACCAACTTTCGGGCGGGCAAAAACAGCGTGTGATGATTGCCATGGCAATTAGTTGTAACCCGCGCGTGTTAATTGCCGATGAGCCGACAACTGCGTTGGACGTAACCGTGCAAAAAACAATTTTGGAACTGATGAAAAAATTGCAGCAGCAATACAACATGGGCATTTTGTTTATTACGCACGATTTGGGCGTGATTGCAGAACTCGCCGATGAGGTAATTGTGATGTACAAAGGAAACATTGTGGAGCAGGGGAGTGTGAAAGAAATTTTTTCAAACCCCAAACACCCTTACACCAAAAGTTTGTTAGCGTGTCGTCCGCCCATGAATTTCAGAGTAAAACGTTTGCCTGTGGTGTCTGATTTTATGGAGCGCAGAGAAAACGGTGAAATTATTGAAGTAAACAAAAAGGTAAGCGATGCGCTGAAAAATGCTGTGATTACAAATGAAGAACGAAAAGCCAATCACCAGGAATTATATAACCGCGAAAAAATTTTGGAAATCAAAAATGTAAAAACTTGGTTTCCTGCCAAGAAAACGTTTTTCGGAAAAATTTTAGATTACACCAAGGCGGTGGACGATGTGAGCTTTGATGTATATGAAGGTGAAACATTAGGCTTGGTAGGTGAAAGCGGTTGCGGCAAAACAACGTTAGGAAGAAGCATTTTGAAATTGGCGCAAACATCGGGTGGTGAAATTCTGTACAAACAGAAGAATATTTTGCAAATGAATGAAGCGGAATTTCGCCCGCATCGCCGCGATATGCAAATTATTTTTCAAGACCCTTATTCTTCGCTCAATCCAAAAATTACGGTTGGCAATGCCATTGCTGAACCTATGCGTGTTCATCAAATTTTTAAAACAGAAAAACAACGCCGCGAAAAAACGTTTGAGTTGTTGAAAAAAGTTGGTTTGGAAGAAAAATATTTTAACCGTTATCCTCACGAATTTAGCGGCGGGCAAAGGCAACGTATTTGCATTGCGCGGGCTTTGGCGTTAAATCCTAAATTCATAATTTGCGACGAAAGCGTGAGTGCGCTTGATGTGAGTGTGCAGGCACAGGTATTAAATTTGCTCAACGAACTGAAACAGGAATTTAAGTTTACTTACATTTTTATTTCGCACGATTTAAGTGTGGTAAAATTTATGAGCGACCGCATGGTAGTAATGCAACACGGAAAGATTGAAGAAATGGGCGACCCTGATGAAATTTACGCCAACCCGAAAAGCGAGTACACCAAACGTTTGATTGACGCTATTCCGAATAAGGCATTGGAAACTTTGAGAAAATAATTTTGGTAAAAAACATCATATCTACTTTTTTTTCGAAAGCTGCGGTAGCACTTATTAATTTATTGGTACTGCTGATTTCTTCCAAGCAATTGGGTGGCGAAATCATCGGGCAGGTCAGTTTGCTGATTTTAAACATCACCATTATTCAAATAGTGAATGAAATTTATACAGGTTCGTTTTTGGTGCATTTCATTCCAAAATTTTCTTTAAAAAAAATTTACGGCGCAGGTTTTGTTTGGACATTTTCTTGCATTGTGCTGTTGAACTTAATTTTTCTTTTATTCAACGTTGGATTAAAAGAATTGTGGCTTCATGCTTTGTTGCTCTCGTTTTTTGTTACGCTCACCTCTTTTCACAACGTTATTTTACTCGGCAAAGAAAAAATTAAGCTCTATAATTTTTTAATTTTCCTGCAACCGCTTTTATTGTTGCTTTCGCTCTGCGTAAACCTGTTTGTGTTTGGCAATAAAAATTTGAGTTCATATATTTTTGCTTTATACCTTTCTTTCGGTTTTGTTTGTTTGCTTTCCACACTGTTTGTTTTAACAACCATTTCGCAACACAACACAACTCATGAATTTCATTTTCTTTCCATTCTTAAAACAGGTTTCACGGGGCAACTCGGTAATTTGGCACACACCTTGAGCAACCGTTTCAATTTTTATTTGTTAAGCAGTATCTTGTTGGTCGGCATTTTTTCGCGTGCTTCATCTTTAATAGAATCCGTTTGGGTAATCAGCGGAAGCATTACACCCATTGTGCTTACACGCATTGCCAATCAGCAGCAAAACCCCGATAACAGAAATCTGACTTTTCGGCTTGCAAAAATTTCTTTCGCATTAAGTTTATTGTGTGTGATTGTAGTTTTGTTTTTACCGAATGAATTATTTGTGTTTTTGCTCGGCAAAGATTTTGAAAACGTAAAAACGTTAATGCTTTACCTATCTCCGGGTATTTTGTGCATTAGTTTTTCTACCGTCATCAGTCATTATTTTTCGGGCAGGGGCGAGCAGCGCGTTCAACTTGCGGCAAATTCTTTGGGTTTGCTTTTTACCTTGTGCGCAAGTCCGTTTTTAATTTCGCGTTATGGCTTAATTGGCGCGTGTGGCGCAACTTCCGTAGCATATTTTATACAGGCGTTTGTTTTAACGTTGGTGTTTGTGCGAGAGAAAAAACGAAGTGCTAACTACTAATCAGTTCACGCATTTTTATAAAATTCAACCAATTCAATTGCTTGTTTGGCTTCGGCAACATCGTGTACGCGCAAAATTTTTGCGCCGTTTAAAAGTGCAATGGTGTTTACAACCGTTGTGCCGTTCAGCGATGTTACAGGATTTGTATGAATAACTTTGTTAATCATACTTTTTCGAGAAACGCCCGCCAATACAGGAAATCCCATGTCGGTAAAAACGGTTAAATGTTTTAATAACTGATAATTGTGTTCCACCGTTTTGCCAAAACCAAAACCCGGGTCTAAAATTATTTTTTCAAAGTTCAGGTTTTTAAGTGCCTGAATTTTTGTTTGCAGTGTTTCGCTTACTTCTTTTACTGCGTTTTCATAAACAGGATTTTGTTGCATGGTTTTCGGCTTGCCCTGTATGTGCATTAAAATGTACGGCAAATTTAATTTCGCAACAAGGCTAAACATTTCTTCGTCCAAATTGCCGCCGCTGATGTCGTTAATCATGTCCGCACCCTCGTTGGCACAGCGTTTGGCAACTTCCGCACGATAGGTGTCCACACTGATAAACACTTTCGGAAATTTTTTTCGCAATACAGGTAATACGTTTTCCAAACGCTTCCATTCTTCTTCGGTGTTTAATTCCTCAGCGTTTGGGCGTGAGGATTGTGCGCCAATGTCAATAATATCCGCGCCCTGCAACATTTTTTCTTCCACATCGCACAGCACATCTTCGGTTTGGCTGTACTTACCGCCGTCGTAAAAACTGTCGGGCGTTAAATTTACAATAGCCATAACGAGGGGCTTATTAAATGTTAGTATTTTGCCATTGCAGGAATATTCGGTTGCTATATTTTCTTTAATTTTAATGCTCATAAATTTTATGCAAAACACCTCCAAACAATACGATGCGGCGATTGCGCAGTGCAAAGATATATTTTTAAAAAAGATGAAAGATTACGGAACGGCTTGGCGCAACCTTCGCCCCAAATCGCTCACCGACCAAATTTTTATTAAAGCGCAACGCATTAAAAGCATTGAAGAAAAAGGCACGCAAAAAATCGGCGACAGCATTGCGGGCGAATACATCGGTATTATTAATTATTGCCTGATTGCCTTAATTCAGTTGGAATTGAAAGACGATACACGCATGGAATTGCCTTTTGATGAAGTGGAAAAATTATTTTCAAAATATGTGGCGCAGACCAAAAAATTAATGGAAGACAAAAATCACGATTACGGCGAGGCTTGGCGCGATATGCGCATGAGTTCGCTCACCGATTTGATTTTGATGAAAATTTTTCGCGTAAAACAAATTGAAGACCACGACGGAAAAACCATTATCAGCGAGGGCGTTGATGCCAATTATATGGATATGATAAATTATGCCGTGTTTGCCTTGATAAAACACAGTTAATAAAAAGTCCTTCCTTTGGAGGGATTTAGGGAGGATTTTAAATCTTCCGCTTGGGATTATCCGCCAAAAACGCTTTCCAGCCTGTATAAGATGTTGCGCCCGCCGCTTTGTTTTTATTTTGATAATAATGACACAAAGCTGCGCCCATAGCATCGGTAGCATCTAAAAAATCCTGTTCTTTTTTAATGCCGAGAATTTGTTGCAGCATAGCGGCAACCTGTTCTTTACTTGCGTTACCGTTTCCTGTAATGCTCATTTTTATTTTCTTAGGCGAATATTCTGTAATAGGAATGTTTTTACTTAATGCCGCCGCAATAGCCACACCCTGCGCTCTGCCGAGCTTCAACATAGATTGAACATTTTTTCCGAAAAAGGGTGCTTCAATGGCGAGTTCATCGGGTTTGTATTCTTCAATAATGCTGATGGTGCGCTCAAAAATTTTTTTCAAACGCAGGGCATGGTCTTCCAACTTTTCCAATTTAATTACGCCCATGCCAAGCGGTTTCAGTTTGTTGTTTTCAACGTGCAGCAAACCGTAGCCCATAACGATTGTTCCGGGGTCAATGCCTAAAATTATTCTGTCTTTTGCTGACATTTTAAAATGTAAATTTAACCTCGTTTTGCTCGCAAGAAAAAAAATATTTTCCATACTTATTAAAGCCTTAATCGGCGTGGCGAGCCTTTCGGTTATTTACTTTCGCCTGAAAGATGATTTTACGCACGATAAATTGCAATTAATTTACAACGCCGCTTTTTCGGGAAAGGGAATTTTGTTTTTTGCCTTATGCCTTTTGCTGATGCCCGTAAACTGGGGCATTGAAGCCTATAAATGGAAACTGATTACTACGCCCGTTGAAAAAATAAATTACGCTACGGCAAATAAATCCATATACAGTGGCATTTGTTTAGGCAATTTAGCACCGGGAAGGGCAACAGAATTTTTGGCGAAAATTATTTTTTTCAGCCCTGCTAACAGACCAAAAGTAACGGTGCTGCACTTCATCAACGGTATGTTTCAGTTTTCAATTACCATTGTTGTGGGATTAATTGCGTTGTTGTTCAAACTCAATTCATTCGGGGAAGAATTTGAATGGATAGCCTATATTACGGCAAGTATAGGCGTTTTGGTAATTGTGCTTTTAATCCTTTGCATTTACAAAATTGATTTCATTTTGCATTTGGTACAGAAAAAAATAAGCAAAGAAAAAAACACCCAAGAATTTAATTACACCTTTTCCGCAAAAACGTTGTTTCAGTTATCGGGATTTTCGCTGTTGCGATACGCGGTATTTTTTTCTCAATTGGTGCTATTAATTTATTTGTTTCACCCACAACATTTTGACACAAACATTTTTATCGGCATTGCTTTGTATTTTCTCATCACCAGCGTAATGCCCATGATTTCTGTGTTGGAAGCCGCTATTCGCGCTGCCATTGCTTTGGTGGTATTTAAAAATTCAGGCATTGAAAATTCTGTGTTGGCTTTAGCAACGGTGTTACTGTGGTTTATTAATATTGTTATTCCAAGCGCGGTGGGGTATTATTTTTTGGTGAAAATGCCCCCTCCAACTCCCCCAAAGGGGGAGAGTTCTGCGGTTGGTAAGTCCTCCCCTTTGGGGAGGGTTTGGGAGGGGCTGACATGAGTTTGATTTTATACATAGCATTTGTTTGTTTAGCACTTTATGTATTAGTACTGACTTGGCTTGCAATAGGATTTTTGCGAACAAAAGAATTTTCACTCTTTCTGTCAAAAGCCGAGTATCCTGAAACACCTGTAACAATTGTTATTTGCGCCCGCAACGAAGAAAAAAATATTGCATTCTGTTTATACTCCATTATAGGGGAGTTGTACGAACGCAAAAACATTCAATTGATTTTAATTAACGACGCAAGTACCGACAGCACTGTTCAACAAGCGGAGCGAGTTTTAAAAAATTCAGAGGTTGATTACAAAATTATTTCCAATCCAAAACAAAAGGGTAAAAAGCGAAGTATTTCTTATGCCATGCAGTTTGCAAACCATGATTTAATTGTGTTGCGTGATGCCGATGCGATTAGCGATTACCCTTCCGGTCTTTGGCTACGAAGTATTTCTGAGTTTTTCCAAAAAGAAAAACCCGATTTAATTATTGCTCCTGTTATGTTCACTAATAATATTGGCACATTTTGGGCTTTGCAAGCCATTGAAAATAATATTCTCGCGTTGGCGGCTTGCGGAAGCGCACACTACAAAAAACCGTTTTTATGCAACGGCGCAAATTTAATTTTTACCAAACAGGCTTTTGAAAAAACACAGGGCTACAACTCGCATTTAGATATTGCTTCGGGCGATGATATTTTTTTCTTGGAAGACCTTAAAAAAATTCCCGACACAAAAATTGCTTATTTAAAATCTCACGCCGCTATTGTTTACACCTATCCTTGCCGCTCATTGGGCGAATTGCTGAAACAAAAAATCCGCTGGGCTTCAAAGTTTAAAAGCAATTCCAATCCGCTTAATTTTTTGTTGGCGGCTCTTACTTTTGCCGTCAATGCACTTTGGCTGTTTTGTTTTGTTGGTCTGTACATTTCGCCTTTGCACAAAACTTTGTGCCTAACTTTTATTTTTTCAAAAATTGCCTTTGACATGTTGTTGCTACTTTTAGCTTCCAAGTTTATTAAAAACAAAGGCTTGTTGTTTTATGGTATTCCCGTTGGTTTTGTGTATCCGATTTATGCCGTGATTGTGGGATTGGCAAGTTTGTTTATGAAACCTAAATGGAAGTAAATTAACCACAGAGGCACAGAGTACACGGGGCAAACACAGAGCAAACTCTTTGTGCCCTCTGTGCCTCTGTGGTGAGAAAATATGTTTTTTAAGAAAAAGAAAATAGAATTTAAAACGCAATCGTTAAGCGCGCAAACGTGGAAACGCTTTAAACGCAACAAATCCGCCATATTCGGATTGTTTGTGATTGCGTTTGCTTGCCTCATTTCTGTTTTGGGATATTTAATTACGCCCGACAACACACCTTACGCCAACGACCAAAAACCTGAACTGCACATTAAAGCACCGGGGTTTAAAATTCAACACTTACTCGTGCGCAAAAATCAAATTCACGAAAAACAAATTGTATTTTCAAAAATGCTGTTCGGGTATCATTCCGATTTTTCTTCTCACACATTTTACTCGTATGAATTTAAAAACGATGAAATTATTTTGGAAGAATACACAGGAAATTCCACAAACAATGGCTCTCACGAAAGTTTTAATCTCGCCGATGTGTTGTTTGCATTAGACACCAAACACAAGATAAAATTTGATACGCTGAAACAAACGCTGTCTTTTTATGAAATTGATAATCCGCAGGAAATCACAAAATCAATTTCAGAAATGCAAAATGAAATTGTGCAACGCAATATTGTTACAAAAAAATATTTTCTCGGCACAGATTTATTGGGGCGCGATTTGTTGAGCCGTTTACTCATTGGCACGCGCATTAGTCTGGGCGTGGGTTTGGTGGCGGTAAGCATTTCTATTTTCATCGGCATTTTACTTGGCGCGCTGGCAGGCTATTACGGCGGAAAAACCGACAATGTCATTATGTGGCTCATCAATGTTGTGTGGTCTATCCCAACTTTATTGTTAGTCATTGCCATTACTTTGGTGTTGGGAAAAGGCGTAACACAAGTGTTTATTGCTGTTGGTTTAACTATGTGGGTGGAAGTGGCGCGTGTGGTGCGCGGGCAAACACTCAGCATACGCGAAAAAGAATTTGTGGAAGCGGGGCGTGCTTTGGGTTTTGGTAATGCGAGAATAATTTTCCGCCACATTTTGCCGAATATTTTAGCTCCTGTAATTGTTATGGCGGCAGGAAATTTTGCTTCCGCCATTCTCACCGAAGCAGGTTTGAGCTTTCTTGGCATTGGTGCGCAACCGCCTGTTCCCTCGTGGGGTGAAATGATAAACGCACATCGCGGTTATATTTTAATGGACAAAGCTTATCTCGCGTTTATCCCCGGCATAGCCATTATGTTGTTGGTGTTGTCTTTTATGTTGGTTGGAAACGGCTTGCGCGATGCTTTGGATATAAGAGCTGTGGACGATAAAATTTAGGTGCATTTCAGTCGCGTAAATAAAATTCATGTCACTTCGAGTAGCCGACGATAGGAGGCGTATCGAGAAGTGCTTACGAAAATCAGTTCTCGATACGGTTTGCAAAGAGGCAGCAAACCTACTCGAACTGACAGTTCCTATTTTTGAGATAGCTTGTAAATAAAAACACATTGAAGCAAACCTTAATTCAACCCGATTTTTTCTTTCACATCAACCCGAATTTTTTTCTTCAAATAAAATTTTCCTGCGCGAAGGTCGCCTTTTACTTCTACCATGCCGCGACGTGAAGCGGCATTACTGCCTAAAAGTTTAAGAATGTCCATAACGTTAATGTCTTTAAAATCGTTTTTTAAATTAAAACTGTATGTTTCTTCGGTATTGCCTTTAATGTGCACACGCTTTACCAATTTTGCTTTTCCCAAACCAATGCCGCTAAAGGCAATGTCAAACTCGCTTTTGTAAATGGAAAAACCAACCCTGTTCGGATTTTTAATTTTGAGTAAAATGTTGGCATCAATGCCTTCGGTGTTTATTTTGTTTACGGTAAAACCGCTTACGCCTGTACATTCCAAGTCTTTAAAATTTCTGCATGAAGCAAAAATCAAGATGAACGATAGAAGATAAAAGAGAGAAAGTTTTTTCATTAATTGTTGTAATAAAGCTATGTCATTTCGAGCGAAGTCGAGAAATGAACGTTTCGGCAGCACGTCTCGACTTCGCTCGATGTGACATTAAAATTTATTTCTTCGACATTTCGGTATAATGTTTATAAAACAAAGGAATGGTTTCAATGCCTTTGTAATAATTAAACAAGCCGTAATGTTCGTTTGGCGAGTGAAGTGCGTCAGAGTCCAAACCAAAGCCCATGAGAATACTGTCTAAGCCCAATTCTTTTTTAAACAAAGCCACAATCGGAATACTTCCACCGCCGCGCGTTGGCACAGGTTTTTTGCCATAGGTTTCTTCCATTGCTTTGCTTGCCGCTTTGTAACCGATGCTTTCGGTGCTGACAACAACAGGCTCGCCGCCATGATGAACTGTAACTTTTACGCTTACATAGTTTGGCGCAACGCTCTCAAAATGTTTTTGAAACAAAGCCGCAATTTTATCCGAATTTTGATTTGGCACTAAACGCATACTTATTTTTGCAAAGGCTTTTGAAGGCAACACCGTTTTTGCACCTTCGCCTGTGTAGCCGCCCCATATACCGTTCACATCAAGCGTTGGGCGAATACCTGTGCGCTCAATAGTTGTAAAACCTTTTTCGCCCAATACATCGGCAATGCCTAAATCTTTTTTGTATTCATCTAAGTTGAAAGGCGCTTTCGCCATGTCATCGCGTTCTGCTTTGCTCAATTCCACAACATCATCATAAAATTTCGGAATGGTGATATGACGGTTTTCGTCGTGGCAATCGGCAATCATCTTGCACAAAATGTTGATTGGATTAGCCACCGCACCGCCGTACACGCCACTATGCAAATCGCGGTTTGGTCCGGTAACTTCCACTTCCATATACGCCAAGCCGCGCAAACCTGCATCAATACTTGGTGTGTCGTTTGCAATAATTGATGTGTCAGAAATCAAAATCACATCGCCTTTCAAACGCTCTTTGTTATCTCTTACCCATTGCCCTAAACTCGGCGAGCCGACTTCTTCTTCACCTTCAATCATAAATTTTACGTTGCAGGGAAGCGTGTTTGTTTTCATCATCAATTCAAACGCTTTTACGTGCATATACATTTGACCTTTGTCATCACACGCGCCGCGCGCAAAAATTGCGCCTTCGGGGTGAACGGCGGTTTTGCGTAGTGTGGGTTCAAACGGCGGAGTATCCCACAAATTCAAAGGGTCGGCGGGTTGCACATCGTAATGCCCGTAAACAACTACGGTTGGTTTTTTCGGGTCAATTATTTTTTCGCCGTAAATAACAGGGAAACCTTTGGTTTTAGAAACCTCTACCTTGTCTGCGCCTGCTTCAACCAAGCGTTGCTTTACGGCTTCGGCGGTTTTTAAAACATCGTTGTTGTATTTGCTGTCTGCGCTTACTGACGGAATGCGTAATAGCTCAAGTAATTCGTTTAACACACGCTCTTTGTTGGCGTTGAGATAAGTAGTGATTGTTGATTTGTCCATAGAAAAAATTTTGAACGCCAAAGGTAGAATTTTGGAGGGAATGGCGGAAAAAAATTCTAAAGCCTAATTTTCTAAATTCTAAATTTGCAATGATGTTTCGTTTTTTTCATTTCATAGTTTTTATTTTTTTGGCGCAAGGAGTGTTTGCGCAGTTTCCTGCTTTTAAATGGGTGAGTTGCTATCTTACCAATCCATTTGATGTTTCATTGGAAGAGAGATTTCCCGGAAATAATTTCATAGAAAAACAAGACAGCATTTATTATGTTCAAGTTGGTGGATATATTAGCGAAGGCTGTAATCAAACACCAATAGTTTCAAAAACACTTTTGAATAAAAAAAGTAAAGGAAAAAATCTCATGGTTTGCTATAGCGAAACAAAAGAAGATGTATTTGCTTGTTGGTTCAACGGGCGAGATATTATGTTTCAGCGTTCAGTTAATGGCGGAGGAGGGTGGTTACCCGAAGAGAAATTTTTAATTGGCACAAACATTGGTTCTGAATATAAACTGGACGACATATCGTTTAGAAATCTTCCGTTCATAATTTACGATAAGAGTAAAGGTGAATTTAAAGGGCGTATTTATGTTTGCTACACAGACACGAAGTACAGCACGGAAGACAAAGATGTTTTTTTGATATATAGTGATGATAAAGGCGAAACGTGGACAGAACCGATTTTAATTACATACCGTCCTAATCATAAAGCGCAGTTTGCTGTACAAATGGCAATAGACCCATGCGGCGTTTTGTATTTACTATATTACGACAAACAAAATTCGGTTGACGGAGAATTAACAGACCTGACTTTGGCTGTAAGTAAAAATGGCGAGGTTAAAATTTGAAGTACTATAAAGAGTGAACGAAAAAAGTTTTAGGCTTTCTGACGATGATATTCCTCCTTATTTATTAAATATTTATTGTATCAACAATCATAATCCGAGTGAATTTTTTTGGCGACAAGACAATGCTTGTTATTATGTGAGATTGGACGACAGTTCTTATGCAGCAAATAACAAAGCATTCGCAGCCCAAGAAAACTTTTTACAAACCCAAAAAACAGTTTCTTTCTCCGAAAAAATTAGCTTGCCGATTGAGCTGCAAGACACAACAACAATCACCGCCGTTATTACCAAACCGCTTGACCCTTATTTTGAAAGAGTGATGTTCACAGGCAAAAAATTCAAAAAAGGAAAGCATGAAATTGTCTTAAACACAAAACAATTAGGTTTGGAAAAAGGCAATTATACCTTGTTTTTGTATTACAAGGCGCACAACAAATTTGTGTGGGTTGTTGAGGAGTAGTTTCATGCTTTCCGCCGCCCGAAAGATGCGAGTATTGTTAAAAACTTTTTTGACTAACATTTTTTGTTACTTATAAGTTATTTTTTATTACTTTCGGTTCTTAATTTTAATTAAGATTAGGGTATGCATATTGCAATTGCAGGTAACATCGGGTCGGGAAAAACTACTTTAACATCTCTTTTGGCTAAACACTATAAATGGCACGCTCATTACGAAGACGCTGACGATAATCCTTATTTAAACGATTTTTACGAAGATATGCAGCGCTGGTCATTCAACTTGCAGGTGTATTTTTTAAATAACCGTTTCAGTCAGATTTTAGACATTCGCAAAGGCAAACACACGGTGGTTCAGGACAGGACTATTTATGAGGACGCTTATATTTTTGCTCCCAACCTGCACGCCATGGGCTTAATGACCTCGCGCGATTACGACAATTATTTTTCATTATTCAAATTAATGGAAAGCCTGATTAAAGCTCCCGATTTGATTATTTATTTGCGCGCCAGCGTGCCTACCTTGGTAAAACAAATTCAAAAACGCGGGCGCGATTACGAAAACAGCATTCGTTTGGATTATTTAAAACGCCTGAACGAACGTTACGAGGCATGGCATACGTCTTACGAGGGCGGAAAAGTTTTGGTGGTTGATGTGGACGATATTAACTTTAGCGAAAGTAAAGAAGACTTGGGAAAAGTCATTCGTATGATAGATGCGGAACTAAACGGATTATTCAAATAACAATAAAAAACATACCCACTGTGAACGACAACGCCGAATTTTTTAAACAGAACTTTTCCAAACAGGTGGAAAATGTAAACGCTAAAGGTGAACTGATTTTAGCGTTTGATGGTGTTTTAACCCCCGAAATTATCTCTAAATTAGAAGGAGAAATAGAAAACAAAATTCTTGACAAAGCCTTGCCAAAACCGGTGGTAAGAAAAGTGTTTTTCATCAGCATAGAGTCTTTGCAAAATATGTTTATTCACGGGTATAAAGACACGCAAGGCGAAAAACACAACTTCTTTATTTTATATTTGGCGGGCGATTCGGTGAAAATTATCACAGCCAATCTCATTGCCAATTCGGCAATAGAAAGAGTAAAAGGCTTTATTGACAAAATAAATTCGTTTGATAACCCTGCCGATTTAAGAAATTACTACCTCCACCACCTTGAAACCAATGAACTGAGCGAAAAAGGCGGCGCAGGTTTGGGCTTTATTACCATTGGCATGAAAAGCGGAAACAAACTCGGTTTAACCTTTGAAAAAATAAGTGAAGCGTATGCTTTGTTCCAACTTGAAGTAACCATTAACGTGGAATAAATTTTTCTCGCGCCTTTACCAAAAACACACATGGAGAAACAAACACATATTCTCTTTATTTCTTCATGGTATCCTAATCGTAATAATCCTACTCACGGCATTTTTAATAAAGAGTTTGCAAAAGCGGCTGCCTTGTATAATAAAGTAAGTGTGTTGCATATTTGTTCCGATGAAAATATGAGTTCGGGTACGGAATGGGTTGAAAGCGAAGAAAACAATATTTACACCCTGATTGTTTACTACAAAAAAATAAAGTCGGCATCGCCTTTTGTTGATTTGCTGCTGAAACGAAGAAAAGTGTTGCAACTGGCAAATTTGGGTTTTTCAAAATTGATTTCAAAAGCGGGCAAACCCGATTTAATTCAACTGAATGTGGTTATGCCAATGGGTATTGCCGCGCTTCATCTCTCAAAAAAACACAACATTCCGTTTGTGGTAAACGAGGCTTGGTCGGGCTACCTGCCCCAAGACGGAAATTACAAAGGCTTTTTTCAAACATATTTTACCAAAAAAATTATTTCAAAAGCCAAAATCATTATGCCCGTGAGCAAGGACTTAATGAAAGCCATGCAACATCACGGTTTACAAGGAAATTATGTTGTTGTACCAAATGTAGTGGACGTAAATTTATTTGTTCCTAAAGAAAAAAAGGTTTCAGACAATACAACAAAATTTTATCATGTTTCTTCGTTAGACGACGCGCAAAAAAACGTAAGTGGCATTATCCGCGCCTTTGCAAATGCTTTAAAAATCAAACCCAACATGGAATTAACCATTATCGGCGAAGGTGAAAACAGACATACGCTTGAAAAATTGGTAAAAGAATTAAACGCCGCCAACCAAATAAAATTTGCGGGCAGATTAATGGGACAAGATTTAGTGAACGCCATAAACGAACACGATGCCTTAATTATGTTCAGCAATTACGAAACATTTTCGCTCACAACTGCCGAAGCGTGGGCTTGCGGGAAATTTGTTATTTCAAGTAAAGCGGGAGGAATAACAAATGAAGTTCCTCCTAAAATTGCTCATAAACTTTGTGCAATGGTTGAGCGAAAAAACGAAGAACAACTCACAGAAGCAATTTTGAATTTCGATAAAGAAAAAAGTAAATATGATAATACATTCAGTCGTCAATTTGTAATGGAAAATTTCACGAAAGCAGAAATTGGAGTAGAATTAACACATATTTATTATTCTATGTTGAAGTAAAACGAGAAATTTAAAACTTATGTGGGAATTTTTAAAACAACTGACCGACCCAAACAGCATTATTGAATACGGCGGTTTGTGGCTTTTGCTGTTTGTGATTTTTGCCGAAACAGGTTTGTTGGTGGGATTTTTTTTACCCGGCGATAATTTGATTTTGTTGGCGGGAATTTTATGCAAAGCCAAACCCGAACTCATGCGCATTGATTTTTTTCCGTTGGTATCTTTAATGACTTTAGCGGCGGTGCTTGGCAATATTTTTGGTTACTGGTTTGGCAGAGTTGCAGGAACAAAATTGTATGCCAGAAAAGACAGTTTGTTTTTCAAGCAAAAACACGTTGAACTCACCAACACCTATTACCACAAATACGGCGGAAACGTTACGTTAATTTTGGCGCGTTTTTTGCCTGTGGTACGCACCTTTGCGCCTGTAATCGCAGGCGTTATAAAAATTGATTTCGGAAAATTTATGTTGTTCAATATTATTGGTGCGCTGGCGTGGATTGTAAGCCTTACTTCTATCGGTTATTTTTTGGTGCAGGTGTTTCCGCAAATTACCGATTACATGGGTTATATTTTTATTGCGCTGATTATTTTAACGGCAATTCCTGTGGTGAGAGCGGTGTTTAGAAAGTGAGCGACAGATTTAATAATCAAACGTAATCTCGTAAATATCGCTCCACAATTTTCCTGTTACCAATACCCGTTTTGAAATACTGTCGTAAGCAATGCCGTTCAATTCCAAACTTTCGGGATTGTTTCTTTTCGCCTCGTTCACAAGGCTTGTCAAATCTAATTTCCCCACTACTTCGCCGTTTGAAGTATCAATTTTTACAATGGTGTTTTTGAGCCACACATTGGCGTAAATATATCCGTCAATTAATTCCAGTTCGTTTAAATAATCCAAAGCATAACCGTTTTCGGTAACCGAAAGTTCGCGTACAATGCTGTAATCGTTAGGATTGAGCCATGTTAAAATATTTGTACCGTCGCTCATAATTAAATGTTTTCCTTCGGTAGTCATGCCCCAGCCCTGTTTGTTTTGGTAAGAAAATTGTCCTATGCGCTGAAAGGTTGTTGCATCGTAAACAAAACCTGTTTGATTAAGGTAAGTAAGCTGATACAAACGGTTATTTACAATCACAATGCCCTCGCCGAAATATGTGTTTTTGTCCAACTCGCCTTTGATGTTGAGTTTACCTTTTTCCAAATCTACAATACCAAACACAGAGCGGGTTTGCGGCAAATAATCGGGCGCACCCGAACTTTCAAATAATTGATTGTTGTGAAACAAAAAACCTTCGGTAAAAACTGTTTTATCGTGCGGATATTTTTTTACCACGCTGAAATCTATCATCGGCGTGAGTTTCGGTTTTTTTGTTTCCGTGTTTTGTTGTGAAACATTTTTATTTGTTGTTTCGTTACCGCAAGCGTAAAACAAGATTGCAAGGATTGAAAGAGAAATAAATTTTTTAAAGTTCATAAATACAATGTTTCAGTTTGTCATTTTGGACGTTCTGTCATTCTGAGGTACGAAGAATCTGAGATGCTTCCTTCGTCAGCATGACAGCACACTAATTCATATTTTCCAAGTGCTGCCCTCTTTTCCGTCTTTTATCTGAATGCCCGCAGCAAGCAGTTTGTCGCGGATTTCATCGCTCAACTTAAAATCTTTTCCTGTTTTTGCTTTTTGGCGCATATCCAACACAAAATCCATCACCTTGTTTAAAGCCGTGTCTAATTTGCTGTTCCCGACATCGTCTTGTTTTAAACCCAACACATCAAACACAAAATCGTTATAAATTTTTTTCAGCAAATCAATGTCGCTTTGCGTGAGATTTAATTTTTTATCGTTGGCAGAATTGATAATTCTTACCGCATCAAACAAATGCGCAATGAGAATGGAAGTATTAAAATCATCATTCATTGCCTCATAACATTTGTTTTGCAAATCTTTTATGTTTTCGTCTGATTTGTCGGAAGCCTGTAAACTTAACAGCGTTTTATAACTTTCCATTAAACGCTCAAAGCCTTTTTCGCTTGCCTGCAATGCCTCGTTGCTGAAATCCAAAGTGCTGCGGTAATGCGTTTGCATCATAAAAAAGCGCACCACCATTGGCGCATAGCCGCGTTCCAACAATTTATGATTGCCTGTAAATAATTCTTGGGGTAAAAATCCATTGCCCGCGCTTTTGCTCATGCGCGTTCCGTTTACGGTGAGCATATTGGTGTGCAGCCAATATTTTACAGGAGCTTTGTGATAGCAAGCCTGCGACTGCGCAATTTCATTGGTGTGGTGAGTAGCTTGCAAATCCATGCCTCCGCCGTGAATGTCAAAAGTATCACCCAAATATTTTCTACTCATGGCAGAACATTCAATGTGCCAACCCGGAAAACCCCAACCCCATGGCGAATTCCAGCGCATTAAGGTTTCGGGTTTTGCTTTTATCCACAGGGCAAAATCCAAACGCCCGTGCTTTTCGTCTTGTCCGCCCAATTCGCGCGTGCCTTCCAAAAGCTCTTCTAATTTGCGGTTGGTGAGTTGCCCGTAATTAAATTCTTTGCTGTATTTTTCTACATCAAAATAAACCGTACCGTTTTTTTCGTAAGCCAAACCGTTTGCCAGAATCTCTTTTATCATTTCAATTTGCTCGCTAATATGCCCTGTGGCAGTCGGCTCAATGCTTGGCGGCAGCGTGTTAAACTCCCTCAACACATCGTGAAAACCCAACGTGTATTTCTGAACAATTTCCATAGGTTCTAATTGTTCCAGCTTGGCTTTTTTTGCAAATTTATCATCGCCCTCATCGCGGTCGCCTTCCAAATGCCCTGCATCGGTAATGTTGCGCACATAACGCACTTTGTACCCCAAATGCAAGAGGTAACGGTAAATCATGTCAAACGAAATAAAGGTGCGGCAATTTCCCAAATGCACATCGCTGTAAACCGTTGGTCCGCACACATACAAACCCACAAAGGGCGGGTTCATCGGGGTAAACTCTTCTTTCTTTCTCGTTAATGTGTTGTAAATAATCAGGGGCTGCATACCGTTATTTTTTTTGGATTTCAAATATACAACTTATTCACCGCAGAGGTACAGAGAACACGCAGCTAACAAACCATTTTTAATAATCTTTTATGCGGCTGAAAATTTTGACGGTGCGTTTGTATAAATTTGAAGCCGTGAAATTGTTTAAACTACTTCGTAACAAATACGGCTTGGCTGTCATCGGTGTCATGGTGTGGTTGTTGTTTTTTGATAAAAACGATGTTATGACACAATACGAATTGGCTCAAAAATGCCGCAAACTAAAGCACGAAAAGCAATATTACCTCGCCGAAATTGAAAACAATAAAAAAAATCTTGTGGAACTTCGCAGCAACACAAAAAGTTTAGAAATTCTTGCCCGCGAAAAATACCTGATGAAAAAAGATAACGAAGACGTTTTTGTTTTTGTAACAAAGTAATTTTTTCTTGCTACAATATGTAGCAACACCCAACCTGACATAGCATTACTTTTGAGAAAAATTAAGCGATGAATTTTTCCGAAAACCTGCTTCAATTTATTTGGCAATACAGATTACTGAAACCTTTGCCGCTGCGCACGGCGGCGGGAAATGAAATTGTGGTTTTGAAAACGGGCGCGCGAAACCCTGATGCAGGACCTGATTTTTTTAACGCGCAAATTCGCATCAACCAACTTGTGCTGGCGGGAAATATTGAAGTGCATATTAAAACAAGCGACTGGCTCAAACACAAACATCAGCACAATAAAAGTTACGACAATTTAATTTTGCACGTTGTGTATGAACACGATTTGGAACTGGCTCAAAACGCCAACAACAACGTGGAGGTTTTGGAACTGAAACATTTGATTGACAAAAGCACCTTAACCGAATACGAACGTTTGGCTTCGGCAAAAAGCAGCATTGCCTGTAAGGGACAGTTGGTGCAGGTAAACGATTTTAAATTTTTGAACTGGTTAGAACGCCTGACAATAGAGCGTTTGGAAAACAAAGTAAAACACATTGAAAAAACCTTTGCAACTTTTGGCAACGATTACACCCAAACGTTTTATGCGGTGTTGCTTCGCAATTTTGGATTTAAAACCAATGCGCAGCCCTTTGAGCAGTTGGCTTTGGCTTTGCCGATGCATTTGCTTTTAAAACATTCGGATAATTTGTTGCAGTTGGAAGCCCTGTTGCTTGGCACTTCGGGTTTGTTGGACGAACAGTTTGAAAACGATTACATACGCCAATTACAAAATGAGTTTGAGTATTTAAAAACAAAATACCAACTCGTGCCCCTGCCAAAAGAAATGTTTAAGTTTTCAAAATTGCGCCCTGCAAATTTCCCTAACCTGCGTTTGGCGCAGTTGGCGCAACTTTTACATAAGAACAAACGCATTTTTACAGAGCCGCAAAACATTCAAAATCTTTCGCAATTAAAAATTGCTTTTGAATTGGAACTGAAAGGGTATTGGAAAAATCATTACACGCTTCACGGCGGAGCGCAGGAAAAAAACATTCATCTCGGCAATGCTTCCATTGAAATAATTGCAATCAATACTTTTGCGCCGTTTTTCTTCTTTTACGCTCAAAAGCTGATGAAGCCCGAATTTCAGGACATTGCCGTTCAGCTTCTGCAAGAATGTAAAGCCGAAACTAATTCCAAAACAAAATTGTTTGCCGAGAAAAACGGGGTATTAAAAACTGCGGCAGACAGTCAGGCTTTAATTCAGTTGCATGATAATTATTGTGTTTTAAAACAATGTTTGAAATGCGGCGTGGCAGCGAGTTTGCTTGCACCGCGGGGTTTAGCATAACAGTTTCCAAAAAAACTTTACTTCTTCAGCGAATTTAATTTCTTCACACCGATTAGTTGGTCATAGTACGTTCCGAACTTACGGTGATACACATAAATGTTATAATCATTTTCGGTGTCCCAAAAACTGCCCTCGGTAAGGGTTTCGTCGCCGCCTTTTTTGGTATCGCTGCTTAACACATACATATAATTGTAATATCCTTGTTTTAAGTACAACGTTGTTTTGTAGCCCATGCGTTTGTAATCGTAAGTCATTTTACTTGCTTTGTTCATGCGCCAATCGGTGAGCTTGCCCATCACATAAAAATTTCCCTGCGTTTCGGGTGTCGGGTAGGGCATAAAAAAATCAACAAAAGCGTAATCCGCTTCCAAATCGGGGTCGCCGCGCAGTTCGCTGTTTTTAATTAAAAAATTTCCGTTAAAGTCGTTGTAAAACAAATAGGGTTTTGCGGCGCGCAGTTGGTCGGGCAACAGCACCGCGTGAAATTTTAATTCATCATCTCTGAAAATACTTTCTACGCGCTCGGTTAAAAACCGTGTGCTGCGAATGTCAAAATAACGAAACTCGTTTCCACCGTTAAATGTGCTTTTTTCGTCTAAAGAATATGTGAATTTATTTGCTGAAATAAACGTTGGCTGAATGCCCGTAGCGGCGTTGTCCCAACGGTTGTTTTGCACCAACACCACTTTCATGTCGCGTTGAGGATTGTTAATGTCGTAACCAACGCTTGAAATAACAAAATCAATTTGTTGTTTTTTAAATTGGTCATCGCCGCCAATAGTTTGACGAAACGTGGCGTTTACGTTTATTTTATTGTCAAACAACATAAAGCGGCGTGTGAGCACCAACTCTTTTTTGTCGTGATTGGCATAAACATAGAGCAAATAGTTTCCGCTTTTGGTAAAACGCATATTTTGCTGCGGAAACAAAATGGAATAATGCGCGTAATTTTGTGTGGTGGCTTGTGAAAAACTGTAATTGATAATATTCAAATCAAAAAAGCCCTGCATATATTCGCTTTCCATTAAATCGCTTGGTGTCCAGTCGGCATTGCAATGAATAAAGGAAATGGAATATTGTGTTCCGTCTGCATTCAAATCATCAAAACTTAATTCAATTTGTTTGTCGCCGTCTAATTCAATAAGCGGTGCGGCGTATTCCCAGGTGCTTTCGTGAAACTGCACCGTGCGAATGTTTGGTTTGTAAACGTAATCATCGTACTTCAGCACATTGTCGTTTACATAATCGTCTTCCTCGTTTTGAGAAAAAACAAACACAGGCAACAATGCAAACAGCAGCAGAAATCTTTTAAGCATAGCTTTCAAATATAAGGAAAGGCTAAAGAAAAAGAGGGAATAAAAATTGTGAAAAAGAATTTAAAAACACTAAACTTGCACCTCATCAAATTTTCTACACAATGAAGAATTATTTAAAAATAGCTGCTGCTGCAACGTTGCTCGCGGCGTGCCAGTCAAACGAAAACGAATTGGCAAACAAAAATTCACAAAAAGCCGAAACAGTTATGAAAACCGAAGACAACTTTAAATACGTTGCCGAGCAGTTTGCCGACTTGCGTGTGTTGCGTTACAAGGTGCAAGATTTTGACCAATTGAGTTTGGAACAAAAAGAATTGTTGTATTACCTGTACGAAGCAGCGTTGAGCGGGCGCGATATTTATTACGACCAAAATTATAAATACAACCTTGTTATTCGCAAAACCTTAGAAGCCCTTTTGAGCACCGAAAGCCACGACAGCCAAAGCGAAGATTTTAAAAAGTTGGAAATTTACGCCAAACGTGTGTGGTTCAGCAACGGTATTCATCATCATTATAACAACGATAAATTTATTCCCGAATGTTCACAGGAGTTTTTTACCCATGTATTGGGGCATGTAGATGACAGTAAACTTCCATTGCAGGCAGGACAAACAAAAGCCGACTTTATCAATTTTATTACGCCTTTAATTTTTGACGAAAAAATTGCAGCCAAAAAAGTAAGCCTTGACTCAAAACAAGATTTGGTAAAATCATCGGCGGTTAATTTTTATGAAGGTGTTACACAAAAAGAAGCTATGGATTTTTATGCTGCGCAAGCCAAAGCCGCCAACACCAATCAAAATCCTATGTACGGCTTAAACAGCAAGCTCACAAAAGAAAACGGAAAATTGGTGGAGAAAGTTTGGAAAGTGGGCGGAATGTATTCTGCATCTGTTGAGAAAATTGTGTATTGGTTAGAAAAAGCCGTAACGGTTGCCGAAAACGAAAATCAAAAAGCAGCGTTGCAGGCATTGATTAAATTTTATCAAACAGGCAGCTTGGTTGATTTTGACACCTACAACATTGCTTGGGTAAAAGACACCGAAAGCGCGATTGACGTGGTAAACGGCTACATTGAAGTGTATGATGACCCGCTCGGAAAAAAAGGTTCGTTTGAATCGGTTGTTTCGGTGAAAGATTTTGAAGCAAGCAAACGCATTGCAACCATCGGCGAAAATGCGCAATGGTTTGAAGACAATTCACCGATTTTACCTCAACATAAAAAACAAAATGTAAAAGGCATTTCGGCAAAAGTGATTAATGCCGTTATAGAAAGTGGCGGTTCTGCGCCAAGCACGCCAATCGGAATAAATCTTCCGAACAACGAATGGATACGCGAAACGCACGGAAGCAAATCCGTAAATCTCGGCAACATTGTGGAAGCATACGACCAAGCATCGGGCGGCAGTTCGGTGGACGAATTTTATTATAACGATGAAATAAAAACGCGCGTAAAAAATTACGCTTCACTCGCTGATAAATTGCATACCGATATGCACGAAGTAATCGGACACGCGAGCGGACAAATTGAAAAAGGCATCGGGCAACCTCATGAAACCCTGAAAAATTACGCATCTGCTTTGGAAGAAGGTCGCGCGGATTTGGTGGCACTGTATTATTTGCTTGACCCGAAATTGGTGGACTTGGGCGTAATGCCGTCTTTAGATTACGGCAAATCGGCTTATGACGAATACATTACCAAAGGTTTGATTGTGCAACTTTCACGCATTAAATTGGGCAAAGACATTGAAGAAGCACACATGCGCAACCGCAAAATGATTGCTGCCTGGGCGTTTGAAAAAGGCGCGAAAGACAACGTGATTGAAAAGAAATCGGAAAACGGAAAAACCTTTTATGTGGTGAACGATTATAACAAACTTCGCGCGTTGTTTGGTGAGTTGTTGCGCGAAATTCAACGCATTAAATCGCAAGGCGATTACAAAGCAGGACATAATTTGATTGAAAACTACGGCGTAAAAATTGACCAAGCCTTGCACAAAGAAGTGTTAGAGCGTTATGCGAAATTAAATATTGCGCCGTATGCAGGTTTCATTCAACCTAAATTAGTGCCTGTGATTGAAAACGGAAAAATTACCAATGTAAACATTGAATATCCCGAAGATTTTAAAACGCAGATGTTGGAATACGGAAAGGAGTATAGTTTGTTGCCTGCGTATAATTGATTTTTGACACGGAGGCACAGAAACACAAAGAATAAAAAAATCCCGAACAAAACTTGTTCGGGATTTTTTGTTTACAGATTTGACAACTTTTTGAAAGTTGTCAAATCTTATTGTGCAACGTTTGCGTTAATTACTTTTTCCACTTGGCTGTAATCTGTCCAATCTATATTTGGATTAGCTTTTAAATATGAGCCTGCAATTTTTACTACGCGAAAAGTTAAAGTTCCCGGGTCTATATATCTGTCCCATACTCTTATATCAAGTTGCTCTACACTATAAGTAAAAAAAATAACCGTAGAGTTTGCTGTTCCCGGAGACAGCGTGACAGGCAGATTTGCACTTAAACCGTCTTCTAATAGATAAACAATTACAACACCATTATTTACAATATCTTCTGTAATACTCTCATCTATTATCGTTGCAGAATAGCGACTATTGTTTATCTGAGTCCAGTTAGAAATAGTTACAGTTCCAGATGTAACATTTGCATTTCCGTCCATGCCGTTTGCACCATTAGTGCCGTCTGTACCATTAGTACCGTTTGTGCCATTAGTACCGTTCGCGCCATTTGTTCCATCTTTCCCGTCCTTGCCGTCTGTTCCGTTAATTCCGTCTTTGCCCGCAGGTCCTTGAGGTCCCGTGTCGCCTTTCTTACATGAAGAAAGAGATAAGCCCATTACTAACACTACCCCTGTGATAGCCATGATTAAATGTTTTGCCATTCTTTTCATTGTTTTTAATTATTAAAGATTTGCCCAAAATTAGTGCAAATAAAATACCCGAACAAAACCTGTTCGGGTGTTTTTTAGAAACTGCCATTTCCCCAATAAATCTATCTTTGCCCCGCTATGCGTATAGATATTATCAGTGCTGTTCCCGATTTGATGACAAGCGCGTTTTCTCATTCCATTTTAAAACGTGCCGCTCAAAATAAACTGGCGGAAGTCAATCTCATTAACCTGCGCGATTATGCCACAAACAAGCAAAAGCAAATTGACGATTATGCTTTTGGCGGCGGCGCGGGCATGGTGCTGATGATTGAACCCATTGCGGCGTGCATTAATTCATTAAAAGCGCAGCGCGAATACGATGAAGTAATTTATATGTCGCCCGACGGCGAATTGCTGAACCAGAAATTATGCAATCAGTTTTCTTTAAAAAAAAACCTCATTATTTTATGCGGACATTACAAAGGCGTTGATGAGCGCGTGCGCCAGCATTTTATTACGCGCGAAATTTCTATCGGCGATTATGTATTGAGCGGCGGCGAATTGCCTGCAGCCGTGTTGAGCGATGCCATTATTCGTTTACTGCCGGGTGTGTTAAATGACGAAACCTCTGCGTTAAGCGATTCTTTTCAGGATAATTTGCTTGCTCCGCCTGTGTTTACACGTCCGCAGGAATTTAACGGCTGGAAAGTGCCCGATATTTTAATGAGCGGGCACTCTGCCAACATTGATAAATGGCGGCACGAACAAAGCGTGGAGCGCACAAAAGAAAGAAGACCTGATTTATTGGAATAAATTTAAACGGTACTTTCCTGATTGAATTTTTATATTTGGTATCTCCAAATACTGAAACTATGTTTTGTAAACGCGCTCATTTTTATTTTGTTGCTTCCTTGCTTTTATGTTGTTCGGCAGGCATTAAAGCCCAACAACGCATCAACCAATTTTCAACCGACACCCTTAAGTTTTTAAAAGACTTGGGCGCGTACTTTGCCGAAAACTCTGCCGATAAAGACAAAGCTGCCGATTACATCAATCAGTTGGAAAAAACATGGAAAGGCAACGTTATTGCAGGTTACTACAAAGAAGTATCTATGGAAATGGCAAACCAAATGCTTGAAAAACGCTTAAAGCCCTTTCCGTTTTTTGTAAGTTATTTTAATACCATTACTAATTTTTGCGTGGCAAAGCACAGCGACGAAAATTTTGAAAACTGGAAACTGTGTGTGGACAAAGCCATGAAAGTAAAGTCCACACGCGGCTTGCAGGATTTTCTTGAAATGAGCGAAAACATTTTTAAAAACAATATGTTTTTCAAAAGCCCTGCCTACTCTTATTACAGCAGCGACCCTGTTTTCAATTTCATGTATGATTCCGTTCCAATGGTAAAATTCAGCGAAATGACCTTGATTGGCGTAAATCCGCGTGGCGACAGCATTGCCATTGAAGACACCAAAGGCACGTTTTATCCCACCACCGGAAAATTTGTGGGACGCGGCGGCAAAGTCAGTTGGTCGCGCGTGGGGCTTGACAATGGCGTGTATGCCGCCATAAAACGCTATACCATTGATTGCAAAGCAGGCAATTACAGCAGCGACAGCGCAGTGTTTACAGGCGAACAATATTTTGACAAACCACAATTAGGCAAATTAAGCGACCGCATTATTACCGAAAACGGCGAAAAAACCTATCCGC
Organism: Bacteroidota bacterium; assembly: GCA_019638705.1. GTDB lineage: Bacteria > Bacteroidota > Bacteroidia > B-17B0 > Aurantibacillaceae > Aurantibacillus. Next base: position 49,553 of record JAHBTI010000002.1, on the reverse strand, counting down.
GTTTTGATTCGTACAGCAAGCGTTTGTTGGTAAAAAATATTTACCCCGATGTGGATTATGACGGCGGTTTTGGTATGCGCGGCGCAAAGTTTGCAGGCTTTGGTTCAACGGCAAACCCTGCGCGCATTGTGTTTAACCGCGAAGACCCCAAAACCAAACAGGTAAAACGGTTTTTGGAAATTACCGCGCAGGCGTTTGGCATGGGCAAAGAGCGCATTGTGGCAAATCCTGCTACCATTAAATTTTTTCTTGATAAAGAAGATACCATGTATCACCCCGCCATTAGTTTTAATTACAACGTAGAAAAACGTTTAATAACCATGATGCGCGGCGATGACGGCTTGCAGAAAACGCCTTTTTCCAATTCGTATCACCAGTACGATATGTATTTTGAACGTTTGGAGTGGGAAGTGGACGAGCCAATTATTTCGTTTGGATTTTTGCCCAACAATTTTCAGGGCGAAGCCTTTTTTGAGTCGGCTGATTTTTACACAAAACAAAAATTAGAAATCATTAAAGGCAATGAAAATGTAAGCCCTGTACGGCAGATGATTGATTATGCCAACGCCGCAAAAACCACCTCGTTTACGGTAATTGATTTTGCCAAATTTATAAAAGCCATGGCGGTGGACATACGCCCCATTATTTTTAAAATGGCTATTTACGGCTTGGTAAATTACAGTCCCGAAACAGATGTGATTAGTCTGCGTCAGCGGTTGTTTAATTACGACCTTAATGCCAAACGCAAACGCGATTACGACATTATTACGCTGCACTCCGTTAATCCGGGCAAACCAAACGCCACCATGAATTTGCTCAATTACGACATCAGCATACACGGCGTGAAAAATGTGATGCTCAGCGATACGCAAAAAGTGTTTATGTTTCCGAAGCACGGCGAAATTACGCTGAAAAAAAACCGTGGCATGAAATTCAGCGGCACGGTATCTTCGGGCAAATTTGAATTTATAGGCAAAGATTTTTCGTTTGACTACGAGCAGTTTAAAGTAAGCATGAACACCATTGATTCCATTCGCATTTTTGTGGAAGCATATCAACCCGATGTAAACGGCAACATAAATTACCGCAAAGTGCAAACCATGATTGAAAACGTGGACGGCGAATTGCGCATTGATGCTCCCACAAACAAAGCAGGCTGGAAAAATGCACCCACCTTTCCCAAGTTTCAAAGTTTTAAAGAGAGTTATGCGTTTTACGATAAACGGCAAACATTTAAAGGCGTGTATAACCGCGATAAATTTTATTTTAAACTTGACCCGTTTAAAATGGACAGCTTGGATAACTTCCGCCACGAGCGTTTGCGTTTTGGCGGCACGTTTTCATCGGCAGGCATTTTTCCCGATTTTACCGAAACCCTCGTGTTGCAGGAAGATTACTCACTCGGCTTTAAACGCCAAACGCCCGAAGGAGGCTATCCCATTTACGGCGGCAAAGGAAATTACACCAGCCAAATCCGTTTAAGCAACAAAGGTTTGCGTGGCGGCGGCGAAATGAAATTCAGTGTAAGCAGTTCTAAAATTCCCGATTTAATTTTTTTCCCCGACAGTGCCAACGGCGTGGCAAGCACCTTTGATGTGGAAGAAAGCGGCGCACCCGAATTTCCTGTTGCTCACGGCGACACGGTACGTTTACATTTTATGCCGTACAAAGAATTGTTGCAGGCACACAGCACCAAAAAAGCATTTACTGCTTACAAAGAAAAATACGCGTTCAAAGGGCGGTTTGATTTAACCAACCAAGAACTGACGGGCAACGGAAAAGTGGATTTTGAGAAAGCAGATTTGATTTCAGGAAAAATTTTGTTTTTGCAGCGAAAGATGAACAGCGATACTGCCGACTTTCATTTAAAAGCCTTAGACGGGGAAAGCGGCTTGTCGTTCAGTACCAAAAACATGAACTCAAAAATTGATTTTGACGAACGCAGAGGCGATTTTGTGAGCAACGGCGAAGGCTCGTATGTAACGTTTGTAAAAAATCAATACATCGCTTTTATGGACAGGTTTAAGTGGTATATGGATGCCGAGGAAATTGAGCTTGGTGATGCCAACAAAAAAATGGACACCGAAGCCGCTGAACAAGGGTTGGATTTGGAAGGACCTGAATTTATAAGCACACACCCGAAGCAAGACTCCCTGCGCTTTTATGCCCCCGGTGCAAAATACAATACACGCAAATACATTATCAGATGCCAGAACGTGCCGTACATTGATGTAGCCGATGCACGCTTTTTTCCGAAAGACGGCGATGTGGTTATTCGCCGCGATGCAGTAATGGACACGCTGAAAGAGGCGCGCATATTGGCAAACACCGTAACCAAATACCACAGCATACGCAGCGTAACAGGCAATATTTACGGACGGCGCAGCTACCTTGCTTCGGGCGAATACCAATACGTTGATGAAAACGAAAAAAATTACCTCATCAAATTTCAAACCATTAAGCCCGATGCCACAGGGCAAACCACCTCAGAGGGTGTAATTCCCGAACAGGATAATTTCAAATTCAACGATTATTTTTCGTTTGCGGGCAATGTGTTTCTGCAAGCCTCTATGGAGTTTTTAACGTTTGACGGCGGTACAAAAATTGTTCACGCCTGCAACAGCATAGGCAAATCGTATTTAAAATTCAGGGGCGAAATTAATCCTAAGGAAATTCAAATTCCCATTCCGCCAAGCGCGCAGGATATAAACAACGTAATGGTGGGCACAGGCTTATATTACAGCCCCGATTCCAACAAAGTGTATTCTGCGTTTATTTCGCCGCAAGCCGCCGCACCGCGCCCCAACCGAAATGCCTTGCAGGAAACAAGTTCGGCACAAGCCAACCGCAACACCCGAAACATTATACAGGAAGCAAGCGGAATTTTGACCTATGATAAAGAAACCAACCTGTACGAAATTTCAAACAAAGAGAAATTGGAAGAAAGAAGTTTGCCCGGAAATTATGTGAGTTTAAATACCGAAAACTGTATGATTACCTCTGAGGGGCGTTACAACATCAGCAGCGATTTGGGGCAGGTGCAATTAGCTTCGGTGGGCAACGCCGTGTTTAACCCTGCAAAAAGTCAGGTAAATTTTAATTTGATGATGATGATAGATTTCTTTTTTGACAACGGTTTGCTTAAAAGCATGGCAAAAGATTTTGAACTGTCTATGGGTATGCTTAATCCTGTGCCGTTTGAAGGTGATTTATTTAATCACGGCATTGTGGAGTTGCTTGGCAAAGAGCGTGGCGACCGTGCCTTGTCGGAACTGAACCTGTACGGCAGCTATAAAAAATTTCCTGACGAGTTTGAAAAAACATTAGTGTTTAACGATGTGAAACTGATTTACAACCCAAAAGCCAAAGCCTACATTTCCGAAGGGCAATTGGGGCTTGGCAACATTATGAAGCACGAAATTTTCCGTTATATGGACGGTGTTATTCAAATTCGCAAACAGCGCGGCTACGATTTTATTGATGTTTATTTGGAAGCCGACCCCAATACTTGGTACTACTTTGTATATGGCAGAGGCACTATGTTGGTTGTAAGCAGCAACAAAGAGTTTAACAAAGCTTTAAGCGAGCTGAAACCCAAAAACAAAAAACTGAAAGTAGATAAAGGGGCTTCGTACCGTTTTGAATTAACTTCGGCAAACAAACGCACACAGTTTTTGGAAAAGCTGAAACAAATGGGTGCGTACAGCAGCGGCGAAGATGAAGAAAAGAAAGAAGAAAACGAAGATTAGTTCTTACTTTTGCGCTTCCAAAAAAATAGGCTCCGTAGTTCAATGGATAGAATAGAAGTTTCCTAAACTTTTGATGCAGGTTCGATTCCTGCCGGAGCTGCTTTTAAAGTAAGAGTCTGAAAAATCAGCTTTCCGCCCTTTTTCATTTCTGCTGTAAGTCTCACCAATTCTATCAATCATTCTGAAGGCGTTTCCTTACCTTTACCGCCACAATGAGCACCAAAAAATCTCCCAACCAATTAATTCACGAAACAAGCCCCTATTTGTTGCAGCACGCGCACAATCCCGTTAATTGGTTGCCCTTTTCGGACAAAGCATTTGATTTGGCGAAAAAAGAAAACAAGCCTTTGTTGATTAGTATTGGTTATAGTGCTTGTCATTGGTGTCATGTGATGGAACACGAAAGTTTTGAAGATGAAAACGTGGCGGCATTGATGAACGAACATTTTATCAACGTGAAAGTGGACAGAGAAGAACGCGCTGATGTAGATATGCTGTATATGCAAGCCGTGCAACTGATGACAGGGCAAGGCGGCTGGCCCCTCAACTGTTTTGTGTTGCCCGACGGAAAACCATTTTACGGCGGAACGTATTTTCGCAAAGAGCAATGGATAAACATTCTGCAAAATTTAGCTGAGGTTTATAAAAACGACAAACAACGTGTGGAAGATTACGCTCGGCAATTAACGCAAGGCATTCAGCAAGCGGAATTAATTACAACATCAAACAAAAGCGAAAGTGCTTTACATAAAACTGTTTTAAAAGATTGCATTGCCAAATGGAAAACACGTTTAGACAACACAGAGGGCGGCGCAAACCGCGCACCAAAATTTCCTTTGCCGAATAATTATCAATTTTTGTTGCGTTACGCACTGTTGGAAAAAGACCAACAATTGCTTGACCACGTAAATTTGACCTTGAGCAAAATGGCAATGGGCGGCATTTACGACCAATTACACGGCGGCTTTGCGCGATACAGCACCGACACGCTTTGGAAAATTCCGCACTTTGAAAAAATGTTGTACGACAATGCGCAACTCATGTCCTTGTATTGCGAAGCTTACACGCACACAAAAAACGAATTGTATAAAGAAACGGTTTTGCAAACGCTTGATTTTGTTGCGCAAGAATGGTATAACCCGAAAGGATTTTTTTATTCGGCTTACGATGCCGACAGCGAGGGCGAAGAAGGAAAATATTATGTGTGGAATAAATTGGATTTGGAAGAATTGTTGGGCGAAGAACGCTTTAAAATTTTCAGTCAGTTTTACGAGATAAACGAAAAAGGATATTGGGAGCAGGGCAATTATATTTTAATGCGCTCCGACAACACGGCAAAAATTTTGACAGAATTTAATTTGACAAAAGAACAACTCAACGAAAAAATTACCGAATGTAAAAACCTGTTGAAACAGGAAGCCAAATCGCGCTTAAAACCTGCATTGGACGACAAAACCATAACATCGTGGAATGCCATGATGTGCAGCGCGTTTGCAAAAGCGTTTTTGATTTTTAAAAATAAATCTTACAAAGACATTGCAATTTCTTCGGCAGAATTTTTGTTGAATACGTTGTCGGATAAAAACGGAAAATTGTTTCGCACTTACAAAAACGGACAAGTAAAAATAAACGGATTTTTGGAAGATTACGCTTTTGTGATTGAAGCCTTGATGAATGTTTATTTGATTACACAAAACGAAATGTATTTGCAAAAAGCAAAACAGTTCTGTGAATTAACATTGGATTTATTTCACAATCCACAAAGCGAATTTTTGTTTTACACCGACAAACATTCTCAAACACTCGTAGCGCGTACTACCGAAAGCAGCGACAATGTTATTCCTGCTTCCAATTCGCAAATGGCGTTGAATTTATTTTATCTCGCCGCATATTTTGATAAACCCGAATGGAAAACTCGCGCCGAAAAAATGCTCTCCAAAGTATTGGACGAACTCAAAAATTACGGCGCGGGATACAGTAATTGGGGCTGTTTGGCTTTGCATTTGGTTTATCCGTTTAAGGAAGTGGCGATTGTTGGTAAAGATGTTGATGAAAAAATCGCGGAGCTTTACCAACAGGGCATTGTAAATGCGATTTTCGCTGTACATGGCAGCGCATCATCATTGCCTTTGCTCAAAAACAGGTTTGTGGAAAACAAAACTCTGTTTTATGTCTGCGAAAACAATGCCTGCAAGTTGCCTGTGAACACAACAGATGAAGCCTTACAACAACTTGCTTAAACATTTTTTCATACTCATTTTTTTCTTTGCAATCTCTTTTGCAAACGCGCAAGTGTTACTGCCAACGCCCGAAACGGCTTTTAATGCACAGCAACACAATTTTAATCCCGAAGTGATAAAAACACGGGGCATAAAAAAAATTGTGTTTGAAATAGTTGATAAAAAAGATTTTGAAGAAGTGGTGGACAGAAATCTTACCGAAACTTATGAGTTTAACGAGAACGGTTTTTTATCGCGCTACTACTATACTACAATCGCCAAAACCATTGTGCGCGAAAAAAATTATCGCGGCGTTACAGAAACGTACAACCAATATGTTTATGATACTATCAGCACTGCTTACTTTTATGCTGAAAATAAATTGATTTTAAAACGTTATCACGACGGTGCAAATTATTACGAAGCGCGTTATTATCACTACGACACTTTGGGCAACCTCACCAAAGAATTGCGCTACAAAGAAACCAACAACAGCAGCGACAAAACCGTGTTTATGCTCGGCAACCAAATGTTGTTGAGTCAAGACAGTTGCCAATGGATTGTTTACGGCACTAAACAACGCAAATGTATTTTGTTGAATAACGAAAACCGCCCATACAAAGAAAACATAATCAACTTTGACAGCGCGGGAAGAAAAACATCGGTATATGAAAATTACGTTTCGGCTTCGTGGATAAAACAGGAAAGCAAATTTGAATATAACTCCAAACACTTGATTTCAGCGCAATTTAAAGGCAATGCCAACAACAGTGTTATTCTAAAAAACGTTTATGAATACGATGAACAAAACGAATTGTACGGCGAAAAACAATATCGCAATGATGTGCTGATGAAAGAAATTTCGTATGTAAGCACAAAAGACACTAACCTGTTACACTCTTTCGTAATCCGTGACCACCAAAACAAAACTATTCGCATTGTAAAACTGAAATATGATTTTGGTATGTTGAGTAAGGAATAAAAAAAACCTCCGCAACTGCGGAGGTTTTTTCTTTCTTCAAGTTGCCCGAGCTGGATTCGAACCAACATAGTCGGCACCAAAAACCGAAGTCCTGCCATTAGACGATCGGGCAATTTCTCAATTAAGAGGCGACAAAAATACTAATTTTTTGTTTCCACAAAACACTTTAATAAAAAAATAAAGCAAAGTTTAATTCGTTTCTTATCTTCGCACCCTTACTTGATTTTTTCTTATGATGACAAAAGAATTTCGCAAACTCAATAACCTGATTGGTTGGATAGTTTTTGCCGTTGCTACCTTTACTTACTGTGCCACCATTGAACCCACCGCGAGTTTTTGGGATTGTGGCGAATACATTGCCTGTGCGTATAAATTGGAAGTGGGGCATCCGCCCGGCGCACCGTTCTTTTTGTTGGTGGGGCGGTTCTTTACCTTGTTTGGCGGCTCTGACCCTGCCAATGCAGCCATGATGATAAACATTATGAGCGCGCTGTCAAGCTCGTTCAGCATTTTATTTTTGTTTTGGACAATTACCCGCTTGGGTATAAAAGTTTACGGCAAAAAAACCGAAGACCTTTCAAAACCACAACAATGGGCTGTTTTGGGCGCAGGTATTATTGGCGGATTGGCTTATACTTTTTCAGATTCGTTTTGGTTCAGCGCGGTTGAGGGCGAGGTGTATGCCATGTCATCTTTCTTTACCGCTGTGGTGTTTTGGGCAATTTTAAAATGGGACGAAGAAGACAGCGTTGACCCGACAAGCGCATTGCGTTGGTTGGTGCTTATCGCCTATTTGGTTGGCTTGTCAATCGGCGTACACTTATTGAACTTATTGGTAATTCCTGCAATCGGTTTTATTATTTACTTTAAAAAATACACATTCACATGGAAAAGTTTCTTCATTGCAGGGTTTATTTCCGTGGTGGTGCTGGGTTTTGTGCAAAGTATGTTAGTGCCAAAATTCGTAAAGTTTTTAAGCGATTACGAAGTATTTTTCACCAACAAATTTCATTTGCCGTTCAGCACGGGAACTATCATTTTCTTTTTGTTGCTCATTGTTACCTTGGTGTATTTCATTCTGTACACAACCAATAAAAACGAAAAACATTACAAAATCGGTTACATCGGATTTTTTGCTTTTACTGCCTTTGCCGCGATTTCGGCAGAATCAGGTTCTGAAATGTTTTGGCGAGTGGTGTTTATGTCGGGCATTTATGCTGTCATTCACAAATTCAAAACCAAAACCGTTGCACTCAATGCTATCTTTTTGAGTTTTACTACCTTGTTAATCGGCTTTTCATCGTTCTTTGTGTTGGTTATCCGTTCGCAAGCCAATACGCCTATGGACGAAAACGACCCTGAAAACGCGCCGAATATGCTTTCATATCTGTTACGCGAACAATACGGCGATTGGCCCATATTATACGGACAATATTATAATGCACCAACTGTTTCAAGAAGCAAGTTTGAAGACGGAACGCCTATTTATGCTAAAGATGAAGCAAAGAAAAATTACCGTTTGGTGGACGCTCGCAAAAAAATAATTCCTAAGTACGAGAAAGATTTTTGCACGCCTTTTCCGCGTATGTACAGCCGCCAACCGCATCACGAAACAGGTTATAAATATTGGGGCAATGTGGCAGAAAACCGTCGCAACAAAGTCATACAAAATTATTACGGCGAATCGGAAACCGTTGAAATTCCTACTATGGCAGCCAATTTAACCTTCTTTTTCCGCTACCAGATTAATTATATGTATTTGCGTTATTTCTACTGGAATTTTGTGGGAAGACAAAACGATATACAGGGTTCAACAGGAAATAACATGGAGGGCAACTGGATTACAGGCATTAAAGCCATTGATAATTTCCGTTTGGATTACGATACCACAAACCCGATTTACCGCGACAAAAATAATTTTGCGAATAATCATTTTTACGCGCTTCCATTGATTTTGGGCTTGTTCGGAATGTTTTTCCACTTTAAACGCAACAAACCCGATGCCTGGGTGGTGCTGTGTTTCTTCCTGCTCACAGGTTTGGCTATTGTGGTGTACTTAAATCAGTCGCCCTATCAGCCGCGCGAACGTGATTACGCCTATGCGGGAAGTTTCTACGCCTTTGCCATTTGGATTGGTTTGGGTGTAATGGCAATCTTCGATTTCCTGAGCAAAAAATCTAAATCTGCCACTATGGGTTTGGCAATCGGCTCAACGGCTTTGTGCTTGGTTGTACCCGGCATTATGGCGCAACAGGGCTGGGACGACCACAACCGCTCGTTAAGAACCTTATCGCGCGACTGCGCCATTGATTATTTGGAAAGCTGCGCACCAAACGCCATTTTATTTACCAACGGCGATAACGATACGTTTCCGCTTTGGTACGCGCAGGAAGTAGAGGGCATTCGCACCGATGTGCGCGTGGTGAATTTAAGTTTGTTGCAAACCGACTGGTATTACAAACAAATGTGCCGTGCGGCGTATGAAAGTGCGCCTGTGCCGTTTACCATTCCGTTAGAAAAAGTAGAAGCAAGTAAGTTGGAATATGTGGTGATAAACAGACAAAATAAACAACGCATGGATTTACAGGAGGCGTTGGCGTATGTAACAAGCAATGATGTGAACACCAAGTACGATGCCGGCAATGGCGAACTTATTGACATATTGCCTACCAACAAATTTGTGGTGAATATTGACAGTGCACAGGTAGCAAAAAGCAAGGTGTTAAATGAAAAAGACATGAGCCGCCTCAGCAAACAAATTGAATGGGATTTGGGCGGAAGAAATCACATTTTGAAAAACGATTTGCTGGTGTTGGATTTAATTGCCAACAACGACTGGAGTCGCCCTATTTATTTTGCCGTAACCACAGGCGATGAGGCTTACGTTGGATTAAAAGATTATTTTCAGTTAGAGGGTTTGGCATATCGTTTTGTACCTGTTAAGCAGGGCGAAATGGAAGCGGCAACAGGCGGTCGTGTAAATACCGATGTGATGTACGATAACATTATGAATAAATTTTTGTGGGGCGGTATGGATAAAAAAGGCGTAAACCTTGATGAAAACTGTACACGCATGACAGGCAACCTGCGTATGCAAATGAGCATTTTGGCAGGCGCGTTAATTAACGAAGGCAAAAACGACAAAGCCAAAGCCGTGTTGGATAAATGTATTGCCATGATGCCTGACGAAAACATTCCGTTTGATGTAACGCTGTTTTCAATTTGCGGGTCGTATTACGAAATAAACGATTTTGAAAATGCAAACAAGCTGGCTAAAAAACTGTTTGACATTTTTGAAGGGGATTTGAGAATTTACTCTGCGCAAAAACCTAACCGCCGTGCAGCTTACGGCAGAGATATAAATCAGGCAAAAGAAATTTTGAGACGATTAACAAGTTTGGCGCATCAGTTTAAACAGGAAGATTTGGCAAAAGAGTTTATGGACAGGATTCAAAGAGTGCTTTCTGCCGAAGATTTAGCACCGATTACAGAACCTCAAATGCCGTAATTTGTGAAGCCACGAATTTTCACTAATCCAACTTTGTCATTTCGAGCGAAGTCGAGAAATGAATATTTCGGCAGCACGTCTCGACTTCGCTCGACGTGACACTAATTTTACTTAAATCCTAATTTGTGCAATTAGTGAAATTCGCGGCTAAACCAAAATGAATAAATCTTTGCTCATACAACCCAACCGCCTTTTGCGAAACCTTTATCCAAAAGCGGTGTGGAATTTGAGCCGAAAGGAAAAAACCATTTACCTTACTTTTGACGATGGACCCATTCCTGAATTAACAGAATGGATTTTGGACGAATTGGCTAAACACAAAGCAACAGCCACTTTTTTTTGTGTGGGGCAAAACATTGTAAAAAACAAACCTGTTTTTGAGCGCATGGTTCGCGAAGGACACCAGGTTGCCAACCATACCGTAACGCACATAAAAGGCTTTAAACATTCCGTTGCCGAATATTTACTCCAAGCCAATGAATGCCGTGCTTTGGTAAACAACAATCTTTTTCGCCCGCCGTATGGACGCATGAAACGCGCACAATACAAAGCCCTGCTGAAACAGGGGTTTAAAATTGTGATGTGGGACGTGATTACTTACGATTACGAAAACATTTCTCCCGAAGCCTGCGCCCATAAAGCCGTTAAACACACCCAAAACGGCAGCATTGTGTTGTTTCACGACAATATAAAAGCCGAAGCAAACGTAAAATATGCTTTACCGCTTTTTTTAAAACATTTTTCTGAAAAAGGCTTTGTGTTTAAGGGATTAACGCTGTAACGAACGGGTAGTTTTTTCTTTACATTTACAACCAATTAAATTGACTTCGTAGCTCAGTTGGTAGAGCAATTGACTCTTAATCAATGGGTCGGGAGTTCGAGCCTCCCCGGGGTCACAAAAAAGCCGTCCCACAAATTTTGTGGGACGGCTTTTAATGTCCCCCTTTGGGGGATTTAGGGGGCTTAGGGGCTTACTCCTTCACAAATTTGCTCATGGCATTTCCGATTTTTACAAAATAAATCCCTTTATCCAATGTGCTCACGTTTATTTGCGCTGCGCCATTGCTTATGGTCAATTGCTTACTCAAAATTTCCTTTCCAAGCACATCTGTTATTGAAATTTTAATCATTCCCCCTTTGTGGCTTAGGGGGCTTTCAACACTAAGCACCGAACCCACAGGATTTGGATAAACTCTCAAGCCTGCACTTTCATTTTTCAACTCCTTAATTCCCGCAGGCTCTGCTATTCGGTTGGCGGTGTTGCTGTGCGCTTTAATTAATGCCGTGGTTTTGGCATTTGAGGCGGTGCAGTTAAACCCAAAAATATCCACGCGGTAGTTGGCATTGGGGAAATTTGAATACTGCGGGTCGGTGGCACTTGTAGCCCCGCCTGGTATGGTGGCAATAAGCGCGTAAGTGCCTTTGCTGTTATCATCGCGCAGCAAGCCGTAACCTGTTGGCAGGGCAGTGGAGTTTTCTATCACATACTGGCTCACATTAAAATTGCCGTTATGCTGATTTTGCAAAAACTCGGTGATGTGATACGGACTTTTTGCACTCTCGCCACCGCACAAACCTTTTATAGACAGGGCGTAGCGGTACGAACTGTAATTAGGGTCGCCGTTTGTGCCCACGGTGCTGCCTTTGTGGCGGGCGGTATCCATGTATTGCCCTTTGTGGGCTGCCACCGTGCCAATTTTTAAATTAGTGTTTAAAGCCACATCGTAGCGGTAAATATAAAAACTGTCCACGCTTTGGTACTGGGTGTTATCCCAATACACAATGTTATAGTTGTAATAGCTGGTGCTGTCGGTGCTTACCATGCAAATTTGCGGGGTGGGCAGCGGCAGCACATTCAGCAGCACCGTAACGGTATTTACACAGGCGTGCTGGTTTGTGCCGCTAATGGTGTAAACCGAAGTGGTGGCAGAGCTGACGGTAAACGAGCTGCCCGAAACATTGCCCAACGAATAAGACAGCGCGCCTGAGGGCACAAGCGTTGCCGTGCTGCCTGCACACACGCTTGGTGTGCTTGCCAAAATGCTTACCGACAGGCTTGGCAGGGGATTGACCTGTATATTAAGCGCAGCAGTATAAGTAGAAACATGATTGCTTATGTTGCAGGTACTAAACAGGCTGTATGTGCTACTTGTGGCAGGGCTTACGCTGATGCTTGAGCTGCTTTGCCCTGTACTCCATGTGTAAGATGAAGCCGAACCGATTAGGGTAAGCACTGCCGAATGACCTGCGCAAATTACGGTAGCCGAACTTGCAATACCTGCATTGCTTACATTACTGCAATATACTTTTCGCACACGGTGGTTATCTTTGTCAGCAATGTATATATTGCCATTGACAGTATCTACAGCTACACTAGTTGGATAGTTTAATTGCGCTGCTGTGGCTGCCCCACCGTCGCCGCTAAAACTGCCTGAGCCATTGCCAGCTATGGTGGTAATAATGCCGCTGCTGCTTACTTTGCGTATGCGGCTATCAATGTCTGAAATATACACATTACCTGCAGCATCTACGGCTACACCGTTTGGTTGGATTAATCCCGCTGCTGTGGCTGCTCCTCCGTCGCCGCTAAAAATGCCTGTGCCATTACCTGCTATGGTGGTAATGATACCGTTGCTGTTTACTTTGCGTATGCGACTGTTAGAATCTGTAATATATACATTGCCCACAGCATCTGTGGCTACACCCATTGAAAACCAAAATTGCGCTGCTGTGGCTGCTCCTCCGTCGCCACTAAAGCCTTGCGTGCCATTACCTGCTATGGTGGTAATAATGCCGTTGCTGCTTACTTTGCGTATGCGGATATTATACCCGTCTGCAATATATACATTGCCCGAACCATCTACGGCTACACTCTGTGGGTAGTTTAATTGCGCTGCTGTGGCTGCTCCTCCGTCGCCACTAAAGCCAATTCCGCCATTACCTGCTATGGTGGTAATAATGCCGTTGCTGCTTACTTTGCGTATGCGGTGATTATCCACATCTGCAATATATACATTGCCTGCAGCATCTGTGGCTACACCCGATGGATTGTATAATTGCGCTGCTGTGGCTGCCCCTCCGTCGCCACTAAAGCCGCCTGTGCCATTACCTGCAATGGTGGTAATAATGCCGTTGCTGCTTACTTTGCGTATGCGATGCTCATTTATAATATATACATTGCCCGCAGCATCTGTGGCTACACCGCTTGGGTAGTTTAATTGCGCTGCTGTGGCTTGCCCGCCGTCACCGCTAAAGCCTTGTGTGCCTGTGCCTGCAATGGTATTTATTATTTGTGCGTTTATATGTAAACAAAACGCTGCTGCCAAAATGGTGATGATTTTTTTCATTTTGATTATGGTTTTTTAGAGGTTATTGATTTTGTTTGATTAAAAAAATTCGAGGCTTTTAATACTTGCATGAAACGACCAACAAGTGTTGCTTCCAACGTTGTAGAATTTGGTTTATTGAAAAATTCATCAAGCAGTTCATTAACTGTTATTATTTTAATTTCTACTTTACTATTTGTGTTTTTCTTTAGTAACGACAAAAAAGATTTTTCCGTTTCAAATACCGATTTGTACACCTCTGCTTCTTTTCCTCCTGATAGTTTTGCAATGGCTATGTAATATGTAAAGTCGTAAGATTGCGTTTCTTCATATATTTTTTCCCTAAAAGCGTTACTCCATTTTGGAATAACAAGCTCTCTAAAAGATTTCCATACTTTTTTATTGGCAAATTTTTTGTCGGAGGGGTTATTAATTAAGGCATCATGCCAAGACATTGGGTTAAAACCTTGCTGCCATGATTTGCATGAAACCACAGATACTCTTTTTTTCCCACTCTCATTCAAATGAACTGCAAGCACATCAATATCAGAATGTGATGAGTCTGCTTTAGAATTGTAATCGAGTTCGGTCTTACTTGGTCTGTATTTTACATTATGTTTTGTAAAAGTACCCGATTGGCTCAACAACCAATCTTCAATTATTTGCTCTAACACATCTTCTTTCATTTTTTAAATTTTAACTACTCATTTTACAGGCTTTTCGTGCTTTTCCTTTTACATAGAGTTTATTATCATGCAATTATACATATAAAATAATAAACCGCAAAAAATAAACTTAATATATTAGGTAAATTATAATAAGGGCTTATGAGAACTTTAGCCTGTATGCCTCTTACCACAAAACAGGAGAAAAAACTGCAAAGCATTGGCGAAAAGTTAAGGGAACTGCGCAAAAACGCAGGCTATAAATCATACGAAACCTTTGCCTTTGATAATGAACTTAACCGCGTTCAATACGGCAGAATGGAAAAAGGTGCAAACACGACCATAGCCTCTTTATTACGGGTGCTTGAAATTCATAAACTCACGCTAGAAGATTTTTTTACAGGAATTAAGTGAAGTGCTTTATTTAATTTTCCCCTACTCATTTTACAGAATAAAGCGACAACAACATACGACCCAACAAAGGCTGAAAGTCTTTTATATACGCAGCGCAACGGCAACGCCTTGTGCAAACAAATGTAAAACACCAACAACGCCCTGAAAGGGCAATATAATGGATTGGTTTAAGGTTGTGGGGCGCGATGAAATGTGTGGTTGTGTTGTATTAAACAAAACATTAAACAAAATGCGCATTAAACCCAATGCGGTGCATTAGGCTGCGGATAGATTGCCCTTTCAGGGCGCGTAAATTTGAAAACAGCAAAGGCTGAAAGTTAGCCGTTCATTGTTTTGTTATTTCAGTTTCTTAGCGTTTGTGGCTTCAATCCAATTTTTAGCTGACAAAACAAAATTGTTGCTTCCTGCCATATTTTTAATTGTACCGAATTCGGTATAATTAAAATCAGGGTTGTATAGAGCTTCCCATTCGCCAATGTATTCAATAGTGCTTTTTAGAGTAAGCCATTTGATAATGATAGCTTCCTGCATTTGGTTTTTTGCCATATCGGTAAGTGAAATATAATCATCTTGTTTTTGAGAGATGATACTTATTTCCTTTCCGCCAATTTCTATTTTCTTGCCCTTTGCCATATTCTACTTTGCTAAAAGGCTAATTTATAAAAAAATAATATTTCTTATTTTGAAAAACAGCAAAGGCTGAAAGCCTTTTATATACATAACGCAACGGCAACGCCTTGCGCACACAAATATAAAACACCAACAACGCCCTGAAAGGGCAATATAATGGAAGGTTGCGGTGTACTAAAATTATCGCATTTCAACCGATAATAATTGTCTTCCTAATTCATGTAAACCATGCACAATTTTTTCTTTTTGAGCCGTGCGGGGTTTTTTTAACCCTGTACCGTAATGCGATAATTGCTTTGAATTAATACCTGTAATACGTTCCAAACCTGTATTGGTAAATACCCCTTTATATATTGACATAAGGGCTTCGGGTTCGTATTTATATATCAATTCATATTTGCCGTTAAACACGGCTGGAATTTTATCCCCGTACTCTTTCATCACTTCCAAATGTCCGGCAATGGCTTCACGCATATTTTTATCTAATTCTTGTGCTGAACTTGCGGTGGTGGTGCAACCCGGTAATTCTTCAACGTAGGCAGCAAAATTTTTTCCGCTGTGCTCTACTATTACATTAATTTTTTTCATACTCATTTTTTATAATAATTAAAAGTGCTGCTTATTTAAGCCCCGCTTGTTTCTTTATTGAATTTTCAGTTCCCTTTGGTATGTCATCACTCATTTTGTGTCCTGATACCGTTACTGTTCCCAATTTTGTCGGGTGTCTGTATTGGCGATGACTTCCTTTTTGCCTTACTGCTTTCCAACCATCTTGTTCTAATAGTTTGATTATTTCTTTTACTTTCATTTTTGTTCACCACCATGCAAAGGTAGATAATCAGATACTGTTTTGCAACGGTAAAATGGTACTTTTTGCAAAATTACAATGGCGCATTAAACCCAATGCGGTGCATTGGGCTGCGGATAGGTTGCTCTTTCAGGGCGCGTAAATTTGAAAAACGGCTAAAGTTTAG
The DNA here is from genome assembly GCA_019638705.1 of Bacteroidota bacterium. Taxonomy (GTDB): domain Bacteria; phylum Bacteroidota; class Bacteroidia; order B-17B0; family Aurantibacillaceae; genus Aurantibacillus. The sequence continues at coordinate 33,086 of JAHBTI010000002.1, read as the reverse complement.
TTAAGTTTCTTTTTTATTTTGTCGTAAAACAATTTTTCAAAATCTTTTTTGTACAAAAATTTTAAATGCGGGTAAAATTTATACAACCTTTCTTTGTTGTTATGAAAGGCTTTGTCGTCTTCTGTTACCAAACAAGCTGAATTTGTTTCTAAAGCCAAAGCAATTAAGTAATCATCTTTAGGGTCTTCGGGAATACGTTTTTTTATAGGCTTTTTTAGTTTGTGTTCTGTAAAAACCGTTTTGATAAATTTTGAGATTGATTTTGTTTTTAATTCAAAGTCTTTTAACTCTTCGTAAGTTAAAATTCGTTCAAATTCTTCAAGCAGTTCTGCACAATAATAAAATTTTGTTTTCGGAAAGTAAGTAATAATGTCAATCAAAAAATCTTGCCTGTTTTTTACAAAAAAGCGAAGCAATACATTAACATCTAAAACAAAGTTATCTGCCCGCATTATCTTTTTCGTGGCGCGCTCTGTATTTTAGCTCATTAATTTTTTTTGTGCTTAGGCTTGTGCGGCGTGGCTTAGAAAGTTTTTGCCCGCGCAATTTGTTTACACGGATAATACGTAAAAGCTCTTCAAGCTGTGGGTCTTTCAAACCTTCAATTTCTTCAAAGATTTGATTTTTATATGTGTTGGTTGAAATTAAAAGTGCCATATACAAATTTACAAGAAAAAGTTGGAATATTTGTTATACTATTCAGGTTCGCTCAGCTTGCTAAAAATTTCTTTCACCTGCTTTGGTGTGTAGGCTGAAAGCCTTTTATATACATAACGCAACGGCAACGCCTTGCGCAAACAAATATAAAACACCAACAACACCCTGAAAGGGCAATATAATGGATTGGTGGTATTCTGCGGGGTTTTTTAAAGCCCCCCCTTTGTGAGTTAGGGGCTTTACAACTTCGCTTTCACTTCAATCATATCGTAGCCTTCAATAATGTCGCCTACGTTAATGTCGTTAAAGCCTTCAATATTTAAACCGCATTCGTAGCCTGCTGCCACTTCTTTCACATCGTCTTTAAAACGTTTTAACGAGCCGAGCGAGCCTGTATGAATGACGATACCATCGCGGATGACACGCACTTTGGTATTGCGGGTAACTTTTCCGTCCAGCACATAGCAACCTGCAATCGTACCTACGCGGCTGATTTTAAACACCTCGCGGATTTCAATGTTGCACACCACTTTTTCTTCAAATTCAGGTGCAAGCATACCTTCCATTGCCGCTTTAATTTCGTTAATGGCATCGTAAATAATAGAGTACAAACGAATGTCAATTTCTTCGGCTTCGGCAAGTTTACGCGCACTTGGCGTTGGTCGCACCTGGAAGCCGATGATAATGGCATTTGAAGCCGAAGCCAACAACACATCGCTTTCGCTGATTGCACCAACGGCTTTGAGAATAATGTTTACGGCAATTTTTTCGGTTGAAAGTTTTAATAAGGAATCTGACAAGGCTTCAATAGAACCGTCCACATCACCTTTCACAATCACGTTCAGTTCTTTAAAATCACCGATTGCCAAACGGCGACCAATTTCGTCCAGCGTAATATGTTTGTGTGTGCGAATGCCTTGTTCGCGTTGCAACTGCTGGCGTTTGTTGGCAATTTCACGCGCTTCGCGTTCATCGTTCATCACGTTAAATTTATCGCCTGCCTGCGGCGCACCGCTCAAACCCAATACTTTTACAGGGTGCGAAGGCTCGGTTTTATCCACCCGTTGTCCGCGCTCGTTAAACATGGCGCGCACACGCCCGCTGTAACTTCCTGCTAATATAATATCGCCAACTTTTAATGTGCCTGATTGAACTAAAATTGTAGAAACATAACCGCGCCCCTCTTCCATACTTGCTTCTATCACACTTCCCACGGCGTTGCGTTTTGGATTGGCTTTCAAATCCATCATATCCGCTTCCAGCAACACTTTTTCCAAAAGCAAATCAATATTTTGCCCTTGTTTCGCTGATACTTCCTGACATTGGAATTTTCCACCCCATTCTTCCACCAAAATATTCATTTGCGAAAGTCCTTCACGGATTTTATCGGGATTTGCACCCGGTTTATCAATTTTATTAATCGCAAAAATCATGGAAACACCCGCCGCCTGCGCGTGCGTAATAGCTTCTTTGGTTTGAGGCATAATGCTGTCGTCAGCCGCAATAACAATAATTGCAATATCCGTTAATTTCGCACCGCGTGCACGCATGGCTGTAAAGGCTTCGTGTCCGGGAGTATCTAAAAATGTAATGCTTCGGTTGTTCGGCAGCGTTACGTTATACGCGCCGATGTGCTGCGTAATGCCGCCCGCTTCGCCCGCTACCACGTTTGCTTTACGGATAAAGTCAAGTAATGACGTTTTACCGTGGTCAACGTGTCCCATTACGGTAACAATCGGCGGACGGGGAATTAAATCTTCGGGTTTGTCTTTGTCTTCTTCGTTAATGGCTTCAATGTCTTCGGCAGATGCAAACTCTACGCCATAACCAAACTCTTCGGCAACAATGGAAATGGTTTCAGCATCTAAACGCTGATTGATGGACACAAACAAACCAAGCGACATACACACAGAAATAATTTTTGTTACGGGAACATCCATCATTTGCGCGAGTTGATTTGCACTTACAAACTCTGCTACTTTCAAAGTTTTCTTTTCGGCTTCAAGCATTTCTGCTTTTTCTGCCAAACGCTCGCGCACTTCATCACGTTTTGCGCGTGAGTGTTTTGAGGTTGTAGATTTACGTCCGCCTTTCTGTAAGCGCGCCAAGGTTTCTTTAATCTGTGCCTGAATTTCTTCTTCGGTTAATTCGTGGCGGGGCTTGTTGTCTTGTCGTGCGTGCGTGCCCGGTTTTTTAGTGCCGCGCGGGTCGCCGTATTTTTCTTTGGCACGTTCGCGGGCTTGCTGCGCTTGCTCTTTGCCAACTTTCTTAATTTCTTCCTGCGATAAGCCGCCTTTGCGAATGCGTTTGCGTTTCTTTTTATCACCGTCTGCCGAAGATTTTTTCGGTGTTTCTTTAATTACTGGCAATTCCACCCGCCCCAAAATTTTTGGACCATCTACCTTTAAATATTTGGTTTCAACGTGTTCGGGTGGAGCAGGTGCTTCAACAATGGGCGCAACATCAGCCGCTTTAGGAACTTCAACTGCTTTTGGTTTTTCAACTTCTTTTTTCTTTTCTTTTTCCTTAGCAGACTTCTCGGCAGGTTTTTCAGCCGTTTTCTTAGCCGATTTTTTATCGGGTTTGGTTTTTGGGTTTAATGCAGATAAATCCACCTTGCCCAAAACCTTTGGTCCGCCAATAGTTTCGGGTTGAGGTTTTATCTGTTCGGGTTGTTTTGCTTCTTCTTGTTCGGTTTTAGTTTCGGGAGCGGCAATGTCAGGTTTTACGGCAGCGGTGAGGTCTTTAATCACCACTTCTTCGGGCTCTTCTTCTTTTTCTTTTTTGAGTTTTACATCGGCAATCACTATGGTTTCGCTGCCTTTGTTTATTTTTTTGTGTTGTTGAGCAACGGTTTCCGCTTCTTCACGCGCAGATTTATCGCTTGAAAATTCTTTAAGCAAAAGGCTGTACTCCTCATCGCCTATTTTGGCGTTGGGGTTACTTTCTACCGAGTGCCCTTTTGAGGCAAGAAATTCAACTATCTTTCCTAAAGACAGGTTAAACTCTTTGGCTGCTTTGCTCAAGCGAAGTGTTTTTGCTCCTTCTGACATATACTTTAATTTCTCTCTTTTTGTTTTTTGCCACGAATTTCACTAATTCTCACTAAAAATTTTTAACCACATAGGGACATAGTTTTTTGTGAACTTGCATAGATTTTATTAGCTCCACAATAGAATGTTCAACTTTGTTGAACGCGCTATGTAACACTACATTTTCTTTGGTACTATGAAGTCTATGTTTCTATGTGTTTAAATTTGTGTTCATTCGTGCAATTCGTGGCTTTTAATAAAATTAATCTTCAAACTCTGCGCTTAAAATAGTACGCACGTTTGCAATGGCATCGGCATCTAATTTGGTGCGGCGAACTAATTCTTCGTCGCTCAGTTCCAGCACGGCTTTTGCGGTGTCGCAGCCAATGGCTTTCAACTCGTCCAAAATATTGCTTTCTATTTCGTCTGCAAATTCTTCCAAGTCCACATCTTCTGTTTCCACATCTATATCCGTATCGCGGAACACATCAATTTCGTAACCTGTTAATTTGCCTGCTAATTTAATATTAAAACCGCCTTTACCAATAGCAAGGCTGATTTGGTCGGGTTTCAAAAATACTTCGGCGCGTTTGGTGTCTTCGTCAATTTTAACCGAAGTAATTTTTGCAGGGCTTAACGCACGTTGAATTAACAAGGTTGGATTGCTTGTGTAATTAATAACGTCAATATTTTCGTTTTTCAGTTCGCGCACAATGCCGTGAATACGCGAGCCTTTCATGCCCACGCAAGCACCAACAGGGTCAATGCGGTCATCGTAACTTTCTACGGCAACTTTGGCACGTTCGCCCGGTTCGCGCACAATTTTTTTAATGGTAATTAATCCGTCAAAAATTTCGGGAACTTCGTTTTCAAACAAACGCTCCAGGAAAGCAGGTGATGTTCGTGACACAATAATTGACGGCGTTCCGTTTTTCATTTCTACTTTTGAAACTACTGCTTTTACGGTGTCGCCTTTTTTGAAAAAGTCTGACGGAATTTGCTCTGTTTTTGGCAACAAGAGTTCGTTGCCCTCATCGTCCATAAGCATAATTTCCTTTTTCCACACCTGATACACTTCGGCGGTAACCACATCGCCAACTTTTTCTTTGTACTTGTTGTAGATTTCGCTTTTCTCTAATTCAAGAATTTTTTGTACTAAGTTTTGGCGCACCGACAATACGGCGCGGCGACCAAATTCTTCAAACGGCACACGCTCCGACACATCTTCGCCGATTTCAAAATCGGGTTCAATTTTGTGCGCTTCGCTGAGGCTGATGTGTTTGTTTTCGTCGTAATCAAACGAGTCTTCCGCAAATTCGTCATCAACGATGGTGCGGTTTTTATAAATTTCCACATCACCCTTGTCAGGGTTTACAATGATGTCAAAATTTTTGTCGCTGCCGTGTTTTTTTACAAGCATACTGCGGAATACATCTTCAATAATGCTCATCAGCGTGGCGCGGTCAATGTTTTTGACTTCTTTAAATTCCGAAAACGATTCGATAAGGTTTACGCTTTCCATGTTTTTTTGATTTTTATTTTTTGTTTATTAGTTTATTAATACTTCAATTTTATTCTCGCTTCTTTTATTTCGGCAAAGAGAATGGTTTGTTCTTTTACTACGGTTACTTTTCCTTTGCCAATGGGTTTGTTCTCGCGCACACTGTATTGCAACGTAAAACCGTTGTCATTTAATTTTATCAATTCGCCTTCGGCATTGTTTCCGTCAGGAAACTTTACTTCAAGCGTGCGACCAATGTGGCGTTTGTACTGGCGGGGCAAAACTAAAGGCGTGGTTGCTCCGTGCGAACTTACATCTAACGAATAATCTTCTTCATCTCTGTCCAAAGCCCCTTCAATGGCACGGCTCAGAGCAACGCAGTCGTCAATGTTTACGCCCTTGTCGCCGTCAATGTTTATGTTGATGTGATTATCACCGCCAATTTTAATGTTGGTAATATACACGCTGCTGCCCGCTAAATGCGCATCGGCAAGGTTAAGAATATGTTCTTTTGTTATCAAATTTTTTGCAATAAAGAGGGGGACTTTTTGTCCCCCTTTTCAATCACCGTTTTATTTTAACGCTGCAAATATAGACAGAATATTTTGTTTAAAAAAATTTCTTTTGCTCTTGCGCCCTAAAAATCATCGTCCTCTGCTTCTTCCAACTTTTTAGAAGTGTTGTTGTTTGGCTTTTCCAACTGAAACTGTTGTTTTTTTTCCGCAGTATCTTTTTTAAACAGTTTAAATTCTTCTTTCAAAAGTTCGCGCACGGTTTGTTTTTCGGTTTTAATATCGGTTTTTACTTTTTCGCGCAGCGTTTTTCTGTCGTATTTAAAAACGGGTTTGTCCAAAGTGCCCGTCATGCGTATAAATGCGCTGCGGCGGTTGTCTTTGTCGTTTTCTACTGCGCCAAACTCATCGTCAATTTTACGTTTGCGTTTTTTAGCCAAAAGCTCGCTGATTAAGAGCTGAAAGTGATAATCAATGTTTCCGTCAAACGTATGCGTACCAAAAAAATCAATGTTGAGCGCGGAGTTTTTTATAGAAGTTTTTGCAATGGAAATGACACTGTTATTTATTTGCACGGCACTTTCCAAATCAGAAAAACGAATGTGTTGCAAATCCTGCACATCTACAAATTTTGAAAGCGAACGCAACGGCGAAAAATCAATTAACTCGCCGCGCATAATAACCAAATTACAAGCCGATTTTATGCTGTTGTAATCCGCTTCTAATTGGTTGTTCCAAGTGCCGCTAAAATCAAGCGTGGCAGAGGCAATGCCTTTTAAATGTTTGTCCTGCAAAGTGGTTTGCCCGAAATTTTCCATTTGCGAAAACAGATGAGTGATGTTGATGTTTTTTAAACGGCTTTGCAGCATCACATCTAATTTATTTTTTGAATTGTCGGCAAAGGCTTGTATTTCTGCTTCGCCCTGCATGGTTTGCAATGTCATATTATTGAGCATTGCTTTTTGATTTCTCACTTCAATATTGCCGCTGATGTTGTTTGCTTCAAATTTTCCGAAATAAAATTTGGCAATTTCAGCGTTCAGTTTTAATTGTATGTGTTTTGGAATTAAAGGCGCGGCGTTCTGCTCCTTCCCCTTTGGGGAGGGTTTGGTTGGGGCTAAAAAATCTTCCATATAAAGTTGCTCCGAAACCAAATTACCCTGAATAATGAGCGGGGAACTTTTATCAAACAAATAATTAAACAAGGCAGGAATTTTTCCGTTTACTTTTATATCGGAGTTGCCGCGTTTCAACCTTAAATCATGCACTTCCACTTCGCGGTTTAGTGCCACCAGCGAACAGTTTTCAACGGCGTAAATTTTTTCGTCGCCTTTAAACTGCGCTTGCAGCGCAGAAACAACGGCTTCCATTTCTAATTTTACTTTGGTAGAAAACGTTTCGTTTTTCAAATCGTTAAGCGCACCTTCTATTTCAGAATTTAATATGAGTTCGCCGTTTAATAAAGTCAGGGTATCAATCGGAAAAAAGCGAATTACATTTTCTAAATGCACATTTGCCTGTGCCGTAACCTGCAAATAGGGTTTTGAAAAATCTTTCAGTAAAAATTTTCCGCGTATTTCATCATCTGTTAAATTCAGAGAAATATTTTTTATGTCAAGCACAGAAGCCGAGTTTGACCATTGCAAGTTTCCTTCGGCATTTACGTTATGCGCTTCGGCAGACTGCGGCTTGTAAGTAATTTTTCCGTTTTTTATGCCGAAGTTGCTTACAATGTTGTAATTGTTTTTGTCGGCATAGTTTATGTTTCCCTGCGCGTAAAAACTGCCCTCGCTTTGGTAATCGTTTATGTTGCTTTTAAATTCTTCGGGCAATAAAGATAAAACGGAAGCAATATCAAAAGAGGGGGCGTTAAAATTAACGTTGAGGTTTTTCAGCGTTGTGTTGTATGTAAATCCGCCATTGAGTTCAAGTGCTAATTGATTTAAGTTGAATGATGTTTTTTTGAACGTGTAATGGTCTTTGTTCACATCTAAATCAAAAGCAAAATCCAAATGTTTACTTTTCAGCAAAGTTGATTTTTTATACGCGATGTGTTGAATTTGTGCCTGTGCTTTTGTATATAAATCAAATTGTGTGTCCTTAAAATGTCCTTTAAATTCAAGGGTTTTAATAAACACTTCGGCGTTAAAACTGTTCGGAATGTTCGTGTAATGTAAGTAGCAATTTTCAACGGTAATTAAATTCAGATTAAAAGCAACATTGTTCGCCGAACTTGTGTCGTTGGAACTTTCCCAAAAGGTGTAATTGTTTTTGCCGTTTTTTAATTGCTTCAATTTTGCCACAGCGTTTTTGAGCTTTATTTTTTCAATGCCGTATGTTTTGTGCCACAGGTTTTGAATGTTAAAATGCAAATTCAGTTGTTCGGCAAACAGCAGGGTGTCGCGCTGCTTAATTGGCAAGGCTTCCAACATGAGCATATTTTTAAATTCAACGGAGCAATCAGGAAACGTTTTTATAATGGTGAGTGTAATGTTTTCGGGATTTACCTTTACTTCGGCTTTCAAATGCCTGTTCAGTTCCTTTACCACAGCGGCTTTCACCTCGTCTTCGTAAACAAACAGCAAAGCCATTAACGATGTGATAAAAACAACCGAAACGATAAAACACCAAAGAAAAAACCTCAACAGCTTTTTGTAAAAAGGTTTTGGCTGTATTTCAAGACTTTTTTCCACTCAGCAAAGTTGCTGAATTGCCGATTGTGATTTATGTTAAGGAAAAAGAAAAATAAACAAAGAGATTGTTTATTTTTTTACCGCAGAAGAAAACAAAACTATTTTGCTTTCTTGTTTGCTGAGTATGCGTTTGATGTTTTTGCGGTGCGTGATGATTAATAAAACGGCAACCACAATAGAAAAAGTCATCAGCACAGGATTTTGGTTGCCTAAAAGCACGTTTAAAATAACAGGGAAAGATACACCTGCCAGCATAGAAGACAAAGACACCATGCGGCTTGAAAACAACACAAATAAAAATACGATTAATGCCAACGAACAAGACACAGGCGTAATGCAAACTACCACGCCCAACATGGTAGCCACGCCTTTACCGCCTCTGAATCCTGCAAACACAGGAAAAATATGCCCGATTAAAGCCGCCACACCCAAACCAAGCTGTAAATTCACAAACTCGGCACTTCCGTATTCAAAACCGCTGAGGTAAGATAATGCAACCGCGCAAGTACCTTTTAAAATGTCAATAATTAAAACGGGAATACCTGCTTTTTTTCCTAAAACCCTGAATGTGTTGGTTGCGCCTGCATTGCCGCTGCCAAACTCACGCACATCAATTTTGTAAAAGCGTTTTCCTATCCAGATAGATGTAGGAACAGAGCCTAAAAGGTATGCTATGAATATTAAAATGGCAGGCAATGTATCTGTACTGTTAAAATAAGGTTAGCAAATGTAAAATTTTAAACTACAAAAAGCGACTAAACTTTTATTAAAAAAAGCCTAATCGCTTAAAGTCAGTTAGTTATAAAGTTTAGTACGCGCCTTTTAGTTTTACACCCTGCTCAATTTTTTGCAAAGCTGTAATATAAGCGGCTATGCGCATACTTGTTTTGTATTTGCCTTTATTGTTCCAAACGGCATCAAACGCAAGTTCCATTTTTTCGTCGTGTTTGGCGTTTACTTCTTGCTCCGTCCAGTAGTAACCTGCTTTGTTTTGAACCCACTCAAAATAACTTACGGTTACGCCGCCGCTGTTTGCCAAAATATCGGGCACACAAATAATTCCTTTTTCGTGAATAATCGGGTCGGCTTCGGGCATGGTTGGACCATTTGCACCTTCCACAATCAGTTTTGCCTGAATTTTCGGTGCGTTTTCTTCGGTAATTACGTTTTGCAAAGCCGCAGGTACTAACACATCGCATTTGCTAATCAGCAGTTCTTCGGAACGGATTTCGGTTGCACCTTTAAAGCCTTTTAACACACGACCGTTTTGTGCCGCGTATTCCAACGCTTCGGCAATGTTAATGCCTTTTTCGCTGTAAAACGAAGCGGTGTGGTCGCCAATGCCCACAATTTTTACGCCCTGTTCAGATAACAGGCGCGCAGCGTGCGAGCCTACGTTGCCAAAACCCTGCACCACGGCAGTAACCGCGATTGGTTTCAGGTTCATTTTTTTAAGTGCTTCCAAGGTATTTACCATTACACCGCGACCTGTTGCTGCATCGCGCCCCAAAGAGCCGCCCAAAGCAATTGGTTTGCCGGTAATCACACCCGGATTATCTTCGCCTGTAATTTTGTTAAACTCGTCTAAAATCCAAGCCATTTCGCGTCCGCCTGTTCCCATGTCGGGCGCAGGAATATCTTTGTTTATGCCGATAACATCTTTCATGGCTTTGGCATAAGCACGGCTCAAACGTTCCAATTCGCCAACGCTCATAGCGCGGGGGTCGCATTTAATGCCGCCTTTTGCACCGCCGTAAGGCAGGTTGGCAACAGCACACTTAAATGTCATCCACGCTGCCAAAGCGCGAACTTCGTCGGTGTTTACATCTAAGGCATAGCGAATGCCGCCTTTGCTCGGACCTAAATGTGTGCTGTGTACGGTACGGTAGCCTTCAAACACCTGAATGTTGCCGCTGTCCATCATAATGGGCAGGCTTACTTTCACCTGTTTTTGCGGATTGCGTAAAATCTGTGCTAATTCTGAGCTGAGATTCATCAGTTTTGCGGCTGCATCAAGGCGAGCCAAAACCGATTCAAACATCGTTACCTCGTGTACTTTGGCGGATAACGGAACTGTTTTTGTTGACATGATTGTTCGTTTTTATTTATCGGGGCGTAAAGGTATGCAATTTAGCAATCCAAACAAAAATAGATAAGGACGGCAACTTACTTTTTAGAAAACTCGCCCATTTTATTGTCGTAGTTTATAAAGTAACTTCCTTTAGGCAAATTGCTGATGTCCACTTTTGAATCGTAACCTTTTTTTACCACGTTGCCGTACTGGTCATACACTTCAAACGAGGTTTCAATAGTGCTGCTGTTGCCTTTTTGCGAAAACGTAATTTCTCTTTCTTTGCTTATCCGCGTTGGTGCAAAGTCTATTTCGGGCAAAACGCTTGTATAGTTTGTGGCTTGGCTTACGCGCGGCTGTCCGCTGTAATCGGTTTGGCGCACACGAAACTGATTTTTGCCGCTGTGCGGTGTTACTTTAAAAGAGTAGTCGTTTATGCTTGGCGTTCCTTTGCCTTCCACTTCGCCTATTTTTACCCATTTGTTCCAGCGAAACTGCTCTACTACAAAGGCTAATTTGCCTGCCTCCGATTTGGTTTTCCAGTTTAAAATACCTTCTTTGTCCACCGTCATTTCCACCACCTCAAAGGTGCTTCTTGGTTTCAGCACTTCGGGGTTCAGAACTTTTGGCTTGCAGCCGTCTTTATAAAAAATTTTCACTTCAACTTTATCGCCAATGTTCAGCTTGTGCGCTTTTAAATCAATTTCAAACGCGCTTGAATTGGTTTCGTCGGTAGTAATGTTGCCGTTTACCTTTACTTCAGAGGCACAAAAACCTACGCCACCCTGCCCAAAAGGATTTTGTACATACAGTGCTTTGCCTTGATAATTGCCTTCCAAAATGATTACGTTGCCTTGCGCACGCACGTTATTTGACATAAACAACAGGGCAATTGCGTATAAAAAAATTTGTTTCATTAATGTATTGTAATGAGTTTAAACCCAAAAACTCTTGGTACGCAATATTATAACGTAATTTTTAAACTACAAAATATATTTTGAAGGGAATTTAAGAAACTGTTTACGCATTTTTACAAAAACACAAAAAGCCTTCCGTTTTCACGGAAAGCTTTTCAATTTTCGTTTAAACCCTTGTAATTATTGAGCGGTAACAACCGATACATACGAGCGGTCGTTACGTTTCTTTTTAAATACAACGGTTCCGTCAACCAACGCAAACAAGGTATGGTCTTTGCCGATACCTACGTTTTCACCGGGGTTGTGTTTTGTTCCGCGTTGGCGAACGATGATGTTTCCTGCGATGCAAGATTGCCCGCCAAAAATTTTAATGCCTAATCGTTTACTGTGCGACTCGCGACCATTGTCTGACGAGCCTACGCCTTTCTTATGTGCCATTTTCTTATAATTTTAAATTTATGATTTCAGATTTAAGATTTCCGTCATACTTCCGACTTCTTAAATCTAACTTCTTACTTAATCTTTTTTACTTGTTTTTTTAGCGGCTGCCTTTTTAGGCGCAGCTTTTTTTGCAGGTGCTTTTTTAGCGGGAGCGGCTGCTTCTACAGCTACTTCTGCTTTGGCTTCTGCCACCTGAACGCCTTTTTTCGCGTTGTGAACACGAACTACTCTTTCGGCTTTCAGTTCTTCTTTTACGGTTTCGCCTTTGCCCAACACACCTTGAATAAGGATTTGTGTATAGCTTTGGCGGTGGTTGTTCCATTTTTGATAGCCTTTGCGGCGTTTCTTTTTGAATACAATCACTTTGTCACCTTTAACGTGACTGATTACTGTGGCTGCTACTTTTGCGCCATCTACGGTTGGGTTGCCTACTGAAACTTTTCCGCCGTTGTCTAACAACAACACACGGTCAAATTCCACTTTTGCACCCTCATTAGCCTCAAGGCGGTGAACGTAAACTTTGTTTCCACGTTCCACTTTAAACTGTTGCCCGGCTATTTCTACAATTGCGTACATTGGTTTTTGATTTTTAATTGTTAATAATTTCCTTAAAAAAGGGACGCAAATATACGCTTTTCTTTGTTCCTGCAAATTTTTATTTTCACTCCACTACCACCTTCTTCACCGTGCTTGCTTTACTTACACCTGTGGTAATTTTTATAAAATACAAGCCTTTTTCGGCGGGCAGTTTTATTTGTTGCTGCTGCATATCGTAAGTGTGTTTTTCCAAAGCAGGCACAGAAATTGTTTGCAACACCTGTCCCGAAACGTTGAGCAGCTCAATAAGCGTTGTGCCGCCAAGCGGCGGGTATTGCACCACGCACTCACCATGCGCGGGGTTGGGAATTACCTTGCTTATAAAATTAAGCGCGCTTAACTCCATAAGACTTGTGGTGTCGTTTGGCGCACCGGGTGTGCCTGCACAGGCGGTGTTGCTGTACGCGCTGCCTATGCTGTTGGTGGCAGCAACCTGATAGCAATAATTGGTGCTGTAAGTTAAATTGGTATGCAGGTAGCTTGTGGTATTGGCGGGCAAGGTAACCAACAAACTATATGTGCTGTTGCCTGTGCTTGTGTACCATAACTCAAAACTATCTTCATCGTTGCTGTTGTCTGTCCATGCCACATGGTTGGTGAGGCTGCCGTTGTTTGTTGCGGTTAAGTTAAGCGGTGCGTTGGGTGCTGTGCCTGTGTTGGTAGGTGCGGCGGGTGTGGCGGCACAACCAATGTTAGTAAAAAAACTTGCGCCTATATTGTTTACGGCGCGGGCTTTATAGCAGTAGGTAGTTGTGTAACTTAAACCTGTATGCGTGTAGCTTGTGGTATTGGCGGGCAGCGTAGCCAACAGCGAAAAATTTGCCGCGCCGTTTATATTGTACCACAACTCAAAACCTGTTTCGTAGTTGGCGTTATCTATCCATGTTACATAATTGGTAAGCGTAGCTTGGTATTGCGCTGTTAAGCTTGTGGGCGGTAGCGGGCTTAAAGTTGTAAGCGTGCTGCCGCAGGGAAAACCAAATTTTGCAATAAAACCGTCTTCTGCGCCGCCCATTATGTTTACGGCTGTACCCGCGCTATCCAATGTACCGCCAAACATACCACCTATATATATATTGCCTTGTTCGTTTACATCTAAACCGTTAATTGCTTCCCTTTGAGAACCTGATTGGGGTAACATATTTATATTGATAAAATTACCCGTTGCACTTAATTTACCTATACAACTTTGTCCGCCTCCTCCTATTGTAGATGTAGTGTATGTTGTAGTATTAAAAGTAAGAGAATTACCAATAATTGACCCTATGCAATGATGATAATTATCGTGGTCGGTAACATAGGGCGATATACCTCCTGCCCCAGCTAAACTGAGTGTACCGGTTATTGCAGATATTAAATTTCCGGTATTAGCATCTAAAAAATAAATCACATTAGCTTTATTACCATTAGTAAGAGCATTAACAGTATAACCGAAAATAACAGCTCCATCTCTTGCATTTCCGCCAACTGATACCACATTTCCAGAACTATCAACCGCATTGTGGAATAATAAATCTCCACCTGTAATGGTACTGTAACTCCTTTCGTACCATAACATACTTCCTGTTGAAGAAAATTTAACTATTAAGGAATTTCCCCAGTATGAGATTGGAGTTATAGTTGTACCCGCAGGAGTTAAAGTTGTTCCCCCTCCTATATTTATTGTTTTGTCAAAATAACCAGATAAGTATAAGTTATCATTTTTATCAAGAAATATACCATTAATTACAGGGGGATAAACCCCTACACTGACTGTTGCGTAAGTATAGGAAGCTGTTGTTATTCCCAAAGTGTTTACCCTCACTCCTGTTATTCCATTTGTAATAAAATAATCTCCCTGACTTGTAATAAATAGTTTGCCCACATTCGGAACATCTAATTTGTTTATAAAGTTTCCTGCGGTATCAAATTTTGCAATAAACGTACCTCCTCCACTAATTATGGTATCTATTCCGTTATTACCGTCAATGGTAGCAGTAGAAGCAGCACCACTTAATACCTGTATGTTTTCGTCATTATCAAATACCAATGAACTCAATCCATCATCGCCCGTACTTCCAAGTCTGCGCCACCACAAAACGCTGCCGCAAGAGTTGTATTTTATTAAATACCCGTCAAGTCCACCGTAACCGCCTGTGGTAGGCAGTCCGTTAGTTACATTTACAAAAGTAGGGTTAGAATAAAAACTTCCTGTCGCATACACATTACCATATTTATCTGCTTTTACATCGTTTATCTGCTCGTTAAAAGTGGGGTTAAAGGGGTCGCCGTTATTGTCGTTTACAGTGCCCACACGCTTTGCCCATTGCCAAGTTTGAGTTTGGCTCTGCGCGGCAAAAAAGGCAAGCAATAAAAAAAGTAAAAAGGTAATGCTCGTTTTCATGTTGTATTTTTTTAATGGTTAAGTGCAGGTAAAGTACAAAGTTATTTTTACAATGTGCTGTTCGTTCACACAGTTAAAAGGGTATTTCACACAAAAAAAAGGGTATTTCGCACAAAGGGCTGTTTTTTGGCGGAATTTTTTGGGGTGTTAAATGAAAAAACTTACGTTTTAGCAGGGCGGTTAATAACATACACGCTAATCATAATGGCTGCAATACTCAACATCTGTTTCAGGTTTACGCTTTCGCCGTTTAAAACGCCCCAAAAAACAGCCACAATGGGAATAAGGTATGTGCAGGAACTTGCAAACACCACGCCTGCTTTTTTAATAAGCACATTATAAATAATTACCGCCAAAGCCGTGCCCACAACGGCTAAAATGCCAATGTAGCCCAATGATGTTAAAGCCTGCGGGTGTTGCGTTAAATGCGCCGTAAAATCGGTAAAGCCGAAAAGGTAAACTAAGGCTATTGGTCCTGTAAACGAAAACGCCCACACGGTGGCTTTTAGCGAATCTAAATCGTGCAGATAGTGTTTAATGGCATTGTTGCTTACGCCATAAAACAGCACAGCAATAATAACAAGCAGGCTATAAGCGGCATTTTGAGAAACATTTTTGTTGTTATCAAAAATTACCAAACACAGGGCAGCAATAAAACCCGTTATCACGCCAATAATTTGCTGTTGATTGGGTTTTGATTTGAGCCATACCGAGCCTACAATAATGGTAAACAACGGCGTAAGCGCATTTAACATACCTGCCAAACTGCTGCTTACTTGGGTTTCGGCGGCGGTAAATAAAAAGGCAGGAATAAGGTTTCCGAAAAAACCCATAAGCAGCAAGCCAAGTAAATGTTTTTTGAGGTTGATTTTGTAATATTTCAACTGAAAAGGCAGCAATACCAAAAATGCCATGCCAATGCGCAAAGCCGCCACTTCGCTGCTGCTAAAGGCGTTCATGCCCAATTTCATTAAAATAAACGAACTACCCCAAACAACAGCCAAAAAAATAAGAATGAGCCACGAGAGCGTTTTGGAGTTCATAAAAACAGAAGCGCAAATGTAGCTGAAATTAGAACCTGTTTAACTTTCTTTACAAGCCGATAGGTATAATTTTCTTAGTTTCGCTTTTTAATCTATTGTGCAAACCTCGCGCTCATTCATGTTTCGGTTGTTAATGGCAGTTTTTTGCGGAGGACTGTTATGCACAGGCGCAAACGCACAGGTGGCTTACTCAACCGACAGCAATTATTTTAAAAACAAAACCGAACAAAATAATTTGCTTTCCGTTTTCAGAAGCAATTACCCCGACAGCTCCATTACGGAGTTACAAAATTATTTTCCAAGAAATTTTATGGGAAACATCGGCTTACCCTCGCCCAATTATTTATTTAATTACGGCACAGAAAATTTGGGTTTTATTTTGTTTCAGCCGCCCACACGCAACGATGTGTTTAAAGAAAAAGACATTACCTATTACCGCAGCAAAGGACCTTATGCCGATTTAACAGGTGTGGCGGGAAGCAAGCAGTTGCAAATTTTTAAATTGTTGTTTACGCATACTTACAAACGTGTAAACCTTACGCTGAAACTTAACCGCTACACCTCCACAGGTTTTTACAAACATCAGCAAACTTATACCAACAACGTTTTTTTTACAAGCAATTACAGCACAAAAAATAACCGCTGGGGGTATTATGTGTATGCGCTCAACAACGGAAATAAAAATTCGGAAAACGGCGGCATATACGATACCTTGTTAAACGCTTCTACCCAAGCCCTGCGCAAAGAATTAGTGCGAACACGCATTACTACCGCAAGCCGCAGCAACGGCGAAACAAAGTTTATGTTTAACCCATGGTTTAAACTAAACAAACACAGCGATACTTTAAAAGGGATTGACCATTTTATTCAGGTAAAATCAAACGCAAACTTTAATACGTTCCGATACAGGGATAATAATGTTTCCACCAACAGGGTTTATCCCATAAAAAACGTGGATACGCTGAAAACAAACGACAGTTCGCGCGTTACGCAATTTGTAAACGAAGTGAATTATGCTGTAATGAGTATAAACAAAACCTTTGCGCTCTCGGCAGGATATAAACACGAATACACAAAACTGAGGCAATATGTGTGGAAAGATACCTTAAACACCCTGCTGTACCAAAACTTTTTTACCAATCATATTTTGTCGGCTGACGCGGTTTACAGAACAGACAGCAAGCCCGACTCGCTTAACACAACGCCAACATTGTTTGAAAGCAAAGTAAATGCGCAATACATTGTGTCGGGCTTTTATGCAGGAAATGCAAAGGCTGAAAGCAATTCGTTTTTTGTGTTTAACGCCAAAAAACACAACAAAATTTTTCTTGATGTGCTGTTTGAAAAACGCAACCCCGATTTTATTTACAACAACTGGTTTAGCAATCACTTTGTTTGGCAAAACAATAATTACAGTCCGCAAACACAACTGCAAGCAAAGTTTGGCATTAGTTTATATAAGCTGTTTACCCTGTCAGCGTTTTATCAAGCCGTATCTAATTATTTGTATTTTGACCATGCTGCCACGCCTCAGCAACATTCGGGAGCAATTAGCAACACAGGGCTTTCGGCAGATGTTACAAAACTGTTTTTTAAACATTTGGGTGTGGGCTTAACTTATCTGTATCAAACTACTTCGCAAAAAAATATTGTGAGGATTCCGCAGCACACCCTAAGCGCAAAACTGTTTCTTAACGGCAATTTATTTAAGGGCAATATGAATGTGCAGCTTGGTGTGCAGGTGCAGCAATATTCTTCGTTTTACGCTTACAGCTATATGCCTGCCACCGAAATTTTTTATTTGCAAAATCAAATTAAAACATCCGAATACCCGTATTTAGATGTTTATCTTAATGTGCGCATTCGCCCTGTTTCTGTTTTTTTAAAAATGGAAAATGCCTTACAGGGTTTTGTGGGGAACGATTATTTTCTTGTGCCGGGTTACTATCAAACTGACCGTGCCTTTCGGTTTGGGTTAAAATGGGTGTTTTTTGATTGAAAAAGAAAACAATTATTATCCTGCGTGAGAATTTCTTTGTTTGGCTTTCCGCTTGTTGAGATTAAACACAATAAACAAAAACAAGGCACACACCGCAATAACCGCCAACAAACCAAGCGTGGGGTACAGCAGGTAATACGTTGAAGCAGCCGTTAAAATGGCAACTACCGAAAAAGCATAAATAATGCCTACGGCTTTTGCATGGCTGAATTTGCAATCTAATAATTTATGGTGAATGTGATTTCTGTCGGCAGCAAACGGCGATTGCCCCTTAAACGCACGGATAAGAAACACGCGCAAGGTATCTAACAAAGGATAAGCAAGCGCGGCAATGGCAAACACGGGTTTGCTCACATGCACCCAAAATTTATCTAATTGGTCAATAGGATATTCTATCATTTTAATTGCCAGCACACACACAAATACGCCAATCACCAAAGACCCCGAATCGCCCATAAAAATGCGTGCAGGCGAAAAATTAAAAATTAAAAATCCTCCCAACGCTCCTGCCAGAGCAAACGCCAACGATGCATACGGATAATTTCCTGCAAAAATAAACCAAGTGCCAAAGGCGCAGCAGGCAATAAAACCCACACCTGCGGCAAGTCCGTCCACACCGTCAATTAAATTAAAGGCGTTTACCACCACCACATAAGTAAAAATAGAAATAAACACGCTGCCCCATTGCGGTATCTCGTCCACGCCAAAAATACCGTGCAGGCTTGTGATGCGAATGTCGCCCATTAAGGCTAAAATTAAAGCAACCACAATGTGAGCAACTAATTTTATAATGGGTGCAGTGCCAATGATGTCGTCTTTTACGCCCACAAAAAACAACACCAAACTTGTGGCAACAATAAGTTTAAATTCGTTTACCGACTGAAACACATTTCCATTATCTACTTTATACCACAGCGCGAAAGAAAAAATTGTGCCTGCAAAAATTATTATACCGCCAATAGACGGAACGGCGCGTTTATGAATTTTACGCTCTTCGGAAGGTGTGTCAAACAAACGCTTTAAAATAGCCACCTTTATTAAAGAGGGCGTGGAATAAAGCACCACAAGAAAAGATGTTATAAAAACAAGTATGAGCGTAGTCATTTAAAAATCGTAGTATAAGTTGTATAGATTTGTTCTTAAAGCGATGTAAATATAGTTTGTTTTTTCTGCTTGTAAAGATTGAGGAATAGCGGGGTTTCGGTTGTAACCTGTTCTGTAATTCATACCGAGAGCAATGTTTAAGTTGTATGCGGGATTTATGGTGTAACCGATTTTTGTATTTATGATAGAGGCACCATACCCAAAACTCGCAGCGAGTGGTGGGTCTATATTTATATAATTATACTTTGCATTCACAAAAAAACGTTTCCATTTGTAGGCAGCAAT
The DNA here is from genome assembly GCA_019638705.1 of Bacteroidota bacterium. Lineage (GTDB taxonomy): Bacteria > Bacteroidota > Bacteroidia > B-17B0 > Aurantibacillaceae > Aurantibacillus. The sequence goes on along the minus strand of JAHBTI010000002.1, from coordinate 13,851 downwards.
GAAAATAATTTCCTGTGTATAATACCCAAACCATTGTAAGCTGTTTTTATACAGCAAAGTAGTGTTGGTATAAGCCAAGCTTTGTCCGTAATGAGTATAGGCTTCGGGAATTGGTTGATTGGGTGCGATAGGAATAACAGACGATTGATGTACTTCATTATATTCCATTTGCAGAAACAAATTTTTAATTCCGAAAGCGTCAAAGTAATTAAATCCTGCTTGCCCGCCGTAACCGTTTGAGGGTATAAGGTATCTTGTGTCTTTCAAATTATCCAACATCACTTGCCCATACACATTAAATTTATTAGTCAATTTAATTTTCAAATCTGCGCCAATTAAAATATTGTTTCGGTTGTTTAAGCCGTATTCCGGTAAGTTGGTGTAAATAACAGGATTAAAATATTGCCAGCTCAAATGTTGTTTGTTGCGCTCATCTGCGGGTTGCCAAATTAAGCCTTGAAAAAAACCTATGTTTAACCATTTGGTTGGGTTTACGCTTAAATACTGAAAGGAAGCCGCTTTCTTTTGCCACAAACGTTCCACATTCGGGTTTATGATTGCCGAAGCAGAAGTCAAATTCATCAGCACGGCGTAAATGTTTGTGTATTGCAAACGCCCTTTAAACCATTGCTGCGTAATGCGTGCATAAGGATAATTGAATGAATTGTCGCTTAACAACAGCGAACGGTAACCGTTTCCGATTTTTTGTTTGCCGTGCCCCACTTGCACATTCACATTTTTAAATGCTTGCACGGAAACAAAGCCCGAAGAAAACGCATAATCAAATCCTGTTTTTTTATAGTCTTTCCAACGCCCTTGCCCGGGAACAACCGAAGAATTTTTTGCAGCTGTTGCAATGTAATCAGGAAACAGAGATTGATTTTCGGCAAACATGGTTTCAAAATATACTTTGCTGCCTACGCTGCCGCTGCCAATAAATCCGCGCGTGTTGGTGTATAAATTTTGTTGCGGTGTTGTGCTTTCTCTATCTCTGCCAAATTCTAAATTCAAAAGTGGGTCAAGACGTAAATAAAAACGTTTTTCGTCTTCATCTTTTGATTTTACACGCAACACATCTTCGTAAAACAAAGAATTAATTACTTCGTTTCTTTTTGCATTGTGTATGATACTATTTATACTATACTTATATGAAAAAAAAGGAATGTACGGTTGAATACTGCTATGAATGGAGTTATCACGCGCTGCTAATTCTTTTTGAGTGGAGATTAAAAAGAAATAGTCCGCAGGCAGATTATAAAATGGTGCAGAATATATTTCTGTATAGGGATAAAATTCCAAATCTCTCATCTGACATTCGTCATCCAGCTTCGTGATAATCTGAGCTGTATCATTAATAACTTGCGCTGAAATTTTTTGAAAAGAAAAAAGAGAAATGAAAAACAAAAGGAGTGTAAACTTCTTAAATCTTAAATCATACATCTTAAATCTAAGAATTACCATACTTTAATTCCCGTTTTCTTTTTAAAATCTTCGTACACCATGCGAATACCCTCTTCCAATTCTATTTTGTGTTTCCAACCGAGGCTGTGAATATAGCTTACGTCCATGAGTTTGCGCGGTGTACCATCGGGTTTGCTGAGGTCGTGTTTTATTTCGCCGTTGTAACCCACAATTTTTTTAATCAGCAAAGCAAGGTCTTTAATGGATAAATCTGTTCCCGTGCCAACGTTCACGTGCTTAATGCCGTCATAGTTTTGCATTAAAAAAACGCAGGCATCACCCAAATCATCAGCGTGAAGAAATTCGCGCAGCGGTGCGCCTGTTCCCCACATTTCCACAAAAGGCAAATTTTGTTCTTTGGCTTCGTGAAACTTGCGAATGAGCGCGGGCAAAACGTGCGAGTTGTTGAGATTGTAATTGTCGTTTGGTCCGTACATATTTGTAGGCATCGCCGAAATAAAATCGCAACCGTATTGGCGGCGATAATTTTCGCACATCTTTATTCCCGCAATTTTTGCAATGGCGTAAGGCTCGTTGGTGTCTTCCAAAAATCCGCTCAACAAATAATCTTCTTTCAAAGGCTGCGGCGCAAGTTTAGGATAAATGCAGGACGAACCGAGAAACAATAATTTCCGCACTTTATTCATGTATGCCTGATGAATAAGATTGTTTTGTATCATCAAATTGTCGTACAAAAATTCTGCACGGTAAGTGTTGTTCGCCTGAATGCCGCCTACTTTGGCTGCCGCAATAAAAACGTAATCGGGTTTTTCTTTTTCGTAAAAATCGGCAACTTGCTGCTGATTGCGCAAATCAATTTCTTCGGAAGTTTTTAAAATAAAATTTTTAAATCCTTTTTTTTGCAAGTTGCGAAGAATAGCAGAACCAACCATTCCGCGATGACCTGCAATGTATATTTTAGATGTTAATTCCATGATTTAATTTACAATTTTGAAATTGACAATTTACGATTGAAGTGCTGCAAACAATTGTCAATCGTAAATCAAAAAATTGTCAATCAGATTATTCTTTATAATTCAAAACTTTGTGTCCGCCTTCCAACAAATATTTGTCGCGTTTAAATAATTCCAAATCGCATTGCACCATTTCTTTGCAAAGCGTTTGCACGGTGTAGGTCGGTTTCCAACCCAAAACTGTTTTGGCTTTGGTGGCATCGCCAACCAACAAATCCACTTCGGCGGGACGATAATATTTCGGGTCAATTTCAATAATTGTTTTTCCTGTTTTTGCGTCAATGCCTTTTTCGTTTTCGCCTTTGCCTTCCCATTTCAATGAAATGCCAATTTCGGCAAAAGCCATATTGATAAACTCACGCACGGTAATTTTTACGCCTGTTGCGAGAACATAATCATCAGGCTTTTCTTGCTGCAACATACGCCACATTCCCTCTACATAATCTTTGGCATGTCCCCAATCGCGCTCGGAGTCAATGTTTCCCATGAAGAGTTTGTCTTGCATACCCAAGCTGATTTTTGCGGCAGCGCGTGTAATTTTGCGCGTTACAAAGGTTTCACCGCGCAAAGGGCTTTCGTGATTAAACAAAATGCCGTTGCAAGCGTATATACCGTAACTCTCGCGGTAATTTTTTGTAATCCAAAATCCGTACAATTTCGCCACACCATAAGGACTGCGCGGATAAAACGGCGTGGTTTCTTTTTGCGGAATTTCCTGCACCAAACCGTATAACTCGCTTGTAGAGGCTTGATAGAAACGTGTTTTGTTTTCCAATTTCAAAATGCGAATGGCTTCCAAAATTCTTAGAGTTCCCAAAGCATCAGAATTGGCGGTGTATTCGGGCGTTTCAAAACTTACTTTCACATGGCTTTGCGCCGCGAGGTTATAAATTTCGTCGGGCTGAACTTCCTGCACAATGCGAATGAGATTGGTGCTGTCAGTTAAATCGCCGTAATGCAATTTAAAGTTTACATTTTTTTCGTGTTGGTCTTGATACAGGTGGTCAATTCTGTCGGTGTTAAACAAAGAACTGCGGCGTTTGATGCCGTGAACCTCATAGCCTTTATTCAATAATAATTCGGCGAGGTATGCGCCGTCTTGCCCTGTTACCCCTGTGATGAGTGCTACTTTTGCCATAATTTTTTAGAAGTAACAATATTACGAAAAAAAGTGGCTTCTTACTTTTTTCCTTTGGCAGTTGCTTCTTCCGCCGCCACCGCTTCACCTGCAATCACTTCCAAATCGCGGTCAAAAAAGTACAAGCCGCCTTTATCGTTGCCGATGAGTTTTAATTTATCTACAATTTGGCGCGCCAACGATTCTTCTTCAATTTGTTCGCTCACATACCATTGTAAAAAATTATGTGTGGTGTAATCTTTTTCTTTTAACGTAATTTCCACCAAAGCGTTAATGTCGCCCGTAACCGTAATTTCGTGTTTCAAAATTTCTTCAAACACGCTTTTTACAGATTTAAACGTAACAGGGGGTTGCTTTAATGCAGGCACTACACCGTGTCCGCCGCGTTCGTTTACAAACTTAACGAGTTTAAGCATGTGCATACGTTCTTCATCGGCATGATGATACAAAAATGCCGAAACGCCGTTTAAACCCTGTGTTTCAGCCCAGCTTGCCATGGCTAAATAATATTGCGAAGAATAGCCTTCTAATTCAATTTGCTTGTTTAATGCTTTACTTAATTGTGGTGATAACATGAGAATTAATTTTTATGGCGCAAATATAAACATTATTGATTTGCACATAAAAGTTAAGCAAGTGTAAAACAAGTTGCGTTGCTTTTTTCTTGCCGTTGCAATCTCTAACTTCGCACTCTTTCTAAAAATTTCTCTCATGTATTTGCTAACTGTTTACTTTTGGATTTGCGTTTTAATTTTTCTTGCTGTTTGTCTTATTGAATGGTATTTTTTGCAAGCCGTTAAAGTTTTTTCGCAAGATTTTTCGCCAAACACAAAACAAATTATTTTATGGATTACCTATATACTTGCGGCGTACAGCATAAGCATGGGGCTTTTGAACATTTTTAATCCGCCGTACAGATGGAGTCCGTCTTCACCTTTACGACTATTTTTTGGAACAGCATTTTTGCTTTTAATCTGCAAAATTTTGGGCAGCAGTTTTTTGTTGATTGACGACCTCATTCGTTTGTTCCGTTGGTTGTGGAGTTTGATTGCTTCCAAACCAAAAACCGAAGAAGCGGTTGTGGCAACGCAGGGCATTAACCGATTAAAATTTTTAAGTCAGTTAGCAATAACATTCACAGTTGTTCCCGCCGTTGGATTTTTGTACGGCATTGTGCGCGGCGCATACAAATACCGTGTTCATAATGTAAAAATCCCTTCGCCGAATTTACCCGAAGCATTTAACGGATTTAAAATAGTTCAGCTTTCCGACATTCACACAGGCTCGTTTGCAAACACCAATCCCTTAAACAAAGCCTTTGATATAGTGATGCAGCAAAACGCCGATTTAATTTTGTTTACGGGCGATTTGGTAAACAACATTTCGGAAGAGGTTGCCGAATTTACCGAAACATTTAAATGCCTGAAAGCTCCGCACGGCGTATATTCTGTGCTGGGCAATCACGATTACGGCGATTATGTGGAATGGGACAATTTACAAAGCAAGCAACAAAATTTCGAAAAACTAAAAGCCACACAAAAATCGTGTGGCTGGCATTTGCTGATGAATGAACACATTGCTATTGAGAAAAACGGACAACACATCGGCTTAATTGGTGTTGAAAATTGGGGCGGAAGTTTACGCTTTCCTCGCTACGGCAAGTTAAACGAAGCTTACGCGGGGGCAGAAAAATTTCCGTTTAAAATTTTAATGACCCACGACCCGAGCCATTGGGATAAACAAGTGCGCCCCGAATACGGCGACATTGATTTAACGTTAAGCGGACATACGCACGGTATGCAAATGGGCATTGAAATTCCGGGTATTTTAAAATGGAGTCCTGCAAGTTGGGTGTATAAGCAATGGGCAGGTTTGTATAAAGACGGCAAGCAGTTTTTATACGTTAATCGCGGGCTTGGATTTCTCGGTTATCCCGGCAGGTTGGGCATTTGGCCCGAAATTACGGTGATTGAATTGCAGAGGGTTTAGCAAAACATGACTAAAATCATAAATCAGTTTTAGTGCATAAACCCTATATTTGCCCGAATTAAAAAAATCAATCAATGGACACAGCAAAATTTGAAGAGGTGTTTGAAGCCAAACTGGCAAAAAACGATTTTATTGAACCCAAAGATTGGATGCCCGAAAATTACCGCAAGCATTTAATCCGTCAGGTATCGCAGCACGCACACAGCGAAATTGTGGGTATGCTCCCCGAAGGCAACTGGATTACCCGCGCCCCGAGTTTGCGCGCAAAATTAGTGTTGTTGGCAAAAGTGCAGGACGAAGGCGGACACGGTTTGTATCTCTACACCGCAGCAGAATCATTGGGCATTTCCCGCGATGAAATGTTAAATGCTTTACTTACAGGCAAAGCAAAATATTCTTCCATTTTTAATTATCCTACGCTCACTTGGGCAGACATTGGCGCAATCGGCTGGTTGGTGGACGGTGCAGCCATTATGAACCAGGTGATGTTGCAACGTTCGTCTTACGGACCTTACAGCCGTGCGATGGTGCGCATTTGCAAAGAAGAAAGTTTTCATCAGCGACAAGGGTATGAAAGCATAACGCATTTAGCCTTTGGTACGCCCGAACAAAAAGCTATGGCGCAAGATGCTTTAAACCGTTGGTGGTTTCCGACTTTGATGATGTTTGGACCACCTGACCGTGAAAGCCCGAACAGCGAAAATGCGTTGAAATGGCGCATCAAGCGCGAAACGAATGACCAACTCCGTCAGCGTTTTGTAAACCAAACCGTGAAGCAAGTGGAATATTTGGGCTTAACCGTGCCTGACAAACATTTGAAATGGAACGAAGCAAAACAAGGCTATGATTTCAGCGAGCCTGATTGGGACGAATTTAAAAACGTAATTAAAGGCAACGGTATTTGCAACAAAGAACGTTTGGCTTCGCGCAACAAAGCACACAGCGAGGGAGCTTGGGTGCGCGCAGCAGCAGAGGCTTACGGAAAAAAGCAACCGGAAAAAGAAGCAGCTTAGTAAGTACGAAGTTTGAAATAAGATTTAAGAACTAAAAACAAAAAATTATGAGCGATAATCAAGGACAATTGTGGGAAGTATTTGTTCAGAAAAAATCGGGACAACCCTTTGTGCATTGCGGAAACGTGCACGCTTTTGATAAAGAAATGGCATTGCAAAATGCGCGCGATGTTTATACCCGCCGCAACGAGGGTATGGCGTTGTGGGTGGTGCTAAGCACGGCAATTGTGGCAAGCAGCCCCGAAGACATCGGTTCGTTTTTTGAACCGGCAAACGATAAAATTTTCCGCCACCCGACGTTTTATCAAATTCCGGACGGAGTGGGACACATGTAAAAAAGTTTTGAGTTATTTAGTGTTTAGTTTTGAATTATGAATGAACGAATTATTAAACACTAAAAACTAAACATTAAAAACTTTCATTTATGAACAGTAACGAAGCATTATTTAATTACACCTTGCGCTTGGGCGATACAAGCCTTATTTTGGCGCAACGTTTGTCTGAATGGACAGGACATGGACCTTTTTTGGAAGAAGATTTGGCTCTCACCAACATTGCCTTGGATATTTTAGGTCGCGGAAAAAGTTTGTTGGAATATGCCGCGCAAATTGAAGGTAAAGGCAGAAGCGCAGACGACCTCGCGTTTTTCAGAAACGAACGCGAATATTTTAACGCCTTAATTGTGGAGCAATCAAACGGCGATTATGCCAAAACCATGTTGCGCCAAGCCTTTATAGATTGTTTTGATTTGCTGTTTTACACCGAACTTGCCAAAAGTAAAGACAGCGTGCTGGCAGGCATTGCAGCAAAATCAGTAAAAGAAATTACCTATCACAAACGCCACAGCTTTAGTTGGATAAAACGTTTCGGCAACGGCACGGAAGAAAGTGCCAGCCGCTTGCAGCATGCCTTTGACGAGCTTTGGCAGTTTACAGGCGAATTGTTTGAAATGACCGAAACAGACACAATCTTAATCAAAGAAAACATTGCTGTTGATTTGGCAACATTAAAACCAATGTGGGAAAAAGAAATTCAGGAATTATTGCGTGAAGCACACATCAACATTCCTGAAACTACATTTATGCAAAAAGGCAGCCGTCAAGGCTTACATACCGAATACTTAGGGTTCATACTCGCCGAAATGCAAACTCTTCCGAGAATGCACCCAACGGCGAAATGGTAAAACAACGGTATTATTTTTTCGGTGTGCTTGGCGGTGGTGCTTTAATGCCGCCTGTACCCTGAGGAACGCCTGTACCCGGAATTACGGCTTTAGGCATGGTGTCCAATTTCTTTTTTACGGCATTTAAAATATCATCGGCAGGTTCGCTGTACAATACATTGGTTGTTTCAATGCTTGTGTCTAACACATATTTATAATTGCCCTCTTTTGCTACCGCTTCAATGCCCTGTTTGGCTTTTGTGATAATCGGTGCGGTTAATTCGGCATATTTCATTTGGTAATCTTGCTGTGCCTGCGAACGAAAATCTTCAATACGTTTTTGCAACTGTTGCAAGTCTTCCTGTCTGTTGCGTTTCTGCAACTCGCTCATGTGCATTTCTTTTTCCAAATATTCTTTGTATTTGGTTTCAAATTCGTTTTGCATGGTCATTAATTCCTGCTCAATGCCTTTTAAATAATTTTGAGCCGCATCTTGCGCCACTTTGGTTTCAGGCATCATCGTTACCAAAGAGTCAAATCTGATGTGCGCAATTTTTTGTGCCTGTGCATACGTTACAAATCCTGCTGCTGCAATAATCAGGGCTATTTTCTTCATTGTTGTGTTCATACTTTTTTCTGTTTTTTATTTTTGCTAAAATTACTTTTTATTTTTTATACCCGAGACTAACCAATACATCATCACTTAAATCGTATTTGGCACTTGCATACAGCAAAGCTGTTTGTCCGCTCTTATCTATTACAAACCCATAGCCTTTTTTTTCGGCTACCGATTTAATGGCGTTGTAAACTTTGTCTTGCAGGGGTTTTACAAGCTCCTGACGTTTTTTAAACAATTCGCCGTCCACGCCAAAGCGTTGTTTTTGCAATTCTTTTGCTTCTTTTTCGCGGTTAATAATTTCATTTTCGCGTTTCTTTTTCATGTCGTCGGTCAGCAAAATGGCATCGGCTTGGTAAGCTTTATACAATTTATCAATATCGGCATATTTGTTTTCAATTTCTTTTTGCCATTGCGCACTTGTTTTGTCCAATTCGGTTTGTGCTGCCTTGTATTCGGGAATTTGCCCCATGATGTATTCCGTGTCCACATAAGCAAATTTGGCGGCAGCTTGCGAAAATGCAAACGATGCCGTAAATAATAACATTGCTGTAAAAAAAATGCGTGTCATAATTTTTGTGTTTTTGTTGAGATGAAAGAAATGCTTCATAAGTTAAATTTGTGTGTGTTGAAATTAACGTCTTTTTATAATTCGCCCAAATTGCCGCCAATGCTAAAGTGAAACTGACCTTTGCCGTTTCCGTTGCTTGGGTCGTTTGGTATATTGTCAAAGCCCCAGCCGTAATCAATGCCCAGCAAGCCAAACATAGGCAAAAATACGCGAAGTCCAAAACCTGCGCTGCGTTTCACCTGAAAAGGATTAAAGGCTTTAAAGCTGCTCCACGCATTACCCGCTTCGGCAAAACCCAATACAAAAATGGTGGCACTCGGGTTTAAGGTAATCGGGTAACGCAATTCCATAGTATAGCGTGCACAAATAGGGTCGCCTGTTTGCGATGAAAGGGCATTGTCAGTATAGCCGCGCAACCCGACAATTTCACGCGCCACAAATGTCATGTACTGTCCGCTTAGCCCGCTGCCGCCCATGTAAAACCGTTCAAAAGGAGCATAGTTCAACTTGCTGTTGTATCTGCCCAAAAAGCCGTAGCCTATTTTTGTACGCAACACTAAGTTGCGGGCTTCTTTGCCTTCCGCCGCTTTTTTGTTGGTAAGCTGTGTAAACCATTCGGCGGTGAATTTATATTTTTGATATTCTACAAATTTGTAATACTGGGCTGTACTCATGGTAGAATAATCTTTTCCGTTAAGCAACGAGTAGGGTGGTGTAAATTGCCCTGTAAATGCAATGTTTGAACCGTTTTTAGGATAAATGGGCGCGTCCACCGAATTGCGTGAAATATTGATGTTCAGGTTAAAGTCGTTGGCGTAACCGTCAGAAAAAATAAAGTAAGAGCCGTATTTGTGAAGCTCGTAATAATTGTAGTTAAGTGCAGAGTACATGGTAAAATAATTGTCGGGAAATTTTAATCGGCGACCCAGCCCGATAGAACTGCCTACAATGCTCATGCTTTGGCGGGCAGGATTAAACAGTTTATTTCCGGCGGCATCTTTAATGTTTCTTTTTTCGCCGTTGCCAAACAACGAGTGAAATACCGACACCGTTAATGAATTTGGTTTTTTACCGCCAAGCCATGGTTCTGTAAACGACATATTGTAAGACTGATAATACAAACCTGTTGTTGAGGCGCGCATACTCAACCGTTGTCCGTCCCCTGCAGGTAAGGGTTTCCACGCTTCTTTCTTCAAAAAGTTTTTTGCCGAAAAATTATTAAACGTTAAACCCAATGTGCCTACAATACCGGGATTGTATCTCACAGTACCGTATCCGTAATTTGAAAGATTGCGACCGCCCCAGCCGCCGCTTAATTCAATCTGGTCGCTTGGTTTTTCTTCTACAATGTATTCAATGTCCACCGTGCCGTCAGCGGGATTGGGTGTAGGAATAACGTTTAACTTTTCGGGGTTAAAGTAGCTTAGCTGTGCCAACTGACGGTTGCTGTATATAACCTGCGAACGGCGAAACAACTGACCGGGGCGTGTGGTAATTTCGCGGTAAATAACGTGGTCGTTGGTTTTGTCGTTTCCTTTTACGGTAATTTTGTTCACGGTGGCTTGCTTGCCTTCGTACATCAAAATATCGTAATCAATGGTATCGTTGTGTACATTGTTTTCCTGCGGATTCAATTGAAAGAACAAATATCCGTCGTCCAAATATAAACTGGAAATGTCCATACCGTTGGGGTTCATGTACAGGCGTTGTTCCAAGCGGCTTTGGTCATACACATCGCCCGGCTGAATGTTTAAAATGGTATCTAACTGTCCGCTGCGGTATTTAGTATTACCAAACCAGTTAAATTTCCCGAAATAGTATTTGTGTCCTTCGTCAATGGTAATGTCAATGGCTACGCGGTCATCGCTTACAAAATACACGCTGTCTTTTACCACACGCGCATCGCGATAGCCTTTGGCATTATATTTTTCTGCAATGGCGGGTAAGGCTTTAGGCAAATTTTCTTCTATGTATTTTCCCGAATTAAAGGGATTCCACCAGCGGCGCGGTTTGCAGTCGTCTAACTTGCGGCGCAGTTTCCAGCTTGCTATTACGGTGTTACCGATAATGTTTACATTTTGAATACGCACTTTGCGCCCTTTGTTTACATCAATGGTAAGAATGGTGTGCGGTGTTTTTTTGCTTGTATCCCTTTGCTGCGTTACCTCCACTTTGGCAAAATAAAAGCCTTTGTCCATGTAAAAATCTTTTACGGTGTTTTTAATGTTGCCAATCATGTAATCGGTAACCACTTTTTCCTGCATCAGTTTTACTTTGTTGCGAATTTCATCGGCTTCGCCTTTTTTTACATCACCTTTAAAACGGAATTTGGTCAGTCGGGGGCGTTCCACCACTTTAATTATTAAAAACAAATCGCGCCCCACAATTTTATCCTGAATAATCTGTATGTCTTCAAACATACTTTGTTTCCATAATTTTTTTATGGCATCGGTAATTTTATCGCCGGGTACTGACACCTCATCGCCCTCGCTTAAACCCGATAACAGCGCAATCACATTTTTATCGCTAAACTCTGCGCCTTCTACACGCAAAGGCGCAAGGCGGTATTTTTTCGGGTTGCGGAAATTTTGTAAAAGCAAACTGTCTTCGCTTGTTTGCGAAACGCCGTAAGAGCAAAGGAACAGAAGAACTGCGGTTATTTTAAAAATTCTTGTGTTCACTTAATTGTTTTGAATTTGTTCGCCTGTTTTACCGAAGCGGCGTTCGCGCTGCTGATAATCGGCAATGGCTTTAAAAAATTCCTGTTTGCGAAAATCGGGCCACAGCACATCGGTAAAATAAAATTCGGCATAAGCTAATTGCCACAGCAAAAAATTACTGATTCTATGTTCGCCGCTGGTTCTAATCATCAGTTCGGGGTCAGGAAAATGTTTTGTATTCAAATTTTGTTCTATCAAACGCGGATTAATGTCTTTTATTGCGAGGTGTCCGCTTTGCACCTGTGCGGCAATTTTTTTCACGGCTTCGGTAATTTCCCATTGGCTTGAATAACTTAACGCCAAAATTAAGGTTACGCGCGTGTTGGCTGCTGTTAAGTCCATAGATTGCTGTAATTCTTTTTGGCAGGAAAGCGGTAAACTCAACACATCGCCAATCACTTCCAGCTTCACGCCTTTTTTGTGCAGGTTTTGAGCTTCCATGCTGATGGTGGAAACCAGCAATTCCATTAATGCGTCCACCTCTTCTTTGGGTCTGTCCCAGTTTTCGGTGCTGAAAGCGTAAAGCGTTAAATATTTTACGCCGATTTCTCCGCAGGCTTCCACAATTTCGCGTACCGAGTTTACCCCCTCGTGATGCCCGAAAATACGGTCTTCGCCTTGCTTTTTAGCCCAACGTCCGTTGCCGTCCATTATAATGGCAACGTGCTGCGGAATGTTGTTTTTATTAATAGATGTTTCGTAATCCATTGAATAATGAGGAGGGCAAAGATAATGAAATTGAAAGAGTTTGAAATTTTTTGTTGCAGGGGTTCAATTTTTTTCATTTGTGGTGTTATACCACAGCAATTTCAACGCCTGCCAAAAAAAGTGCAATTAAAATGCCGCCCACAATAATGCGGTAAATGCCGAATGCTTTAAAACCGTGTTTGTTCAGTATGCCGATAAACGATTTGATAGCGAGCAGGGCAACAATGAATGCAGCTATGTTTCCGAAGACCAATAAATTTATTTCGTGAGAAGAGATTGTAATGCCGTCTTTATAAAAATCCAATAATTTTTTAGCGGTGGCGGCAAACATGGTTGGCACAGCCAAAAAAAACGAGAACTCTGCGGCGGCTTGCCTGTTCAGCTTTTGCGCCATACCGCCAATGATGGTTGCCGCGCTTCTGCTCACACCCGGAAACAACGCCAAGCATTGAAACAGCCCAATTTTAAAGGCTTTCGGAAAGGTTACATCATCGCTGTCGGCAATGTAAGTTTGCTTAAACCATTTGTCCACAAACAACAAAATAATGCCGCCGATAAATAAAGCCACCGCTACGCCAAACACATTTTCTAATTGTGTATCAATCCAGTCGCCCAACAAAATGCCTGCAATGGCAGCAGGTACAAAGGCAACCAGTAATTTTAAATAAAAATTTACCGACTTAAAAAAACGTTTAAAGTACAGCACCACCACGCTCATAATTGCACCTAACTGAATAGCCACCGTAAATAATTTTACAAAAGGCGTTGCCTCCATGCCCAACAGGGCTGTGGTAATCATGATATGTCCCGTAGAAGAAACGGGAAGAAATTCCGTTAGTCCTTCAACAATGGCAATAATCAGGGCTTGGAGGTAAGTCATAAGTTAGAAGTCGGCAGGGGTTTTACTCGCTTGCTTTTGGTCGCCACATAATAGAGAAAATAATGGTAATAAAGCCCGCCAAACACACCATTGGAGCTAAGGTAATGCGTTGAAAATTAAAAATGGCAGGATTAAACACGTTGGGGTCTTCGCTGCCGCCGCCCACCATGAGTATATACCCCAAAGCAATTAAGGCAATTCCTGCCAACAAGATGTAATAATTTTTTTTAGTAAACGTGGCTTTCATTCTGTCAAAATTTATAAGTTCAGGTTTCAAATATACTTAGAAAATTAGATTGGCGAAGTATAGAATATGAAGCGCCAGAAAAAGAAATTGAGCGGATGTTACTCTTTAATCACTTTTTGCACGGCAAGCAGTTTGCCTTTTTCATACACCTGCAAAAAGTAAATGCCACTTTTTAATTCGCTCACATTTATTTGTGCTGCACCATTTTCAATTCTCAATTTTTCATTCAGCATTTCTTTCCCAAGCACATCAACAATTTTAATTGTTCCCCCTTTTGGGCTTAGGGGGCTTTCAATATTTAGTATTGAATTAGCAGGGTTGGGGTAAACTGAAAGATTGATTTGGTTTAGATTGTTTTCTTTTATACCCACA
>JAHBTI010000019.1 GCA_019638705.1 Bacteroidota bacterium | reverse complement strand
GTATTTCCGTTATCAATCAAACATCGCAAGAAAAACACACAAGTGTTTTATTTGAAAACACAGGCACTTACGTTGTAGCACTCACCGCACAAAACGAAAAGCAATGTTTGGACACCGCAATAAAATCAATTTATGTTCTTCCTGATTTTACAATCTTCGTTCCCAATATTTTCACACCAAACGGCGACAACTTAAACGAAACCTTTAAACCCGTTGTCAGAGGTCAAAAAGAATACCGCTTTCAAATTTTTAATCGCTGGGGTGCAAAAATCTTTGAAACTACCAATATCAATCAGGGTTGGGACGGCACGTTTAACGGTGAAGAATGTAAAAGTGATGTGTACGTTTGGAAAATTACCGTTGTAAGTGCTAAGGAAGAAAAAGTGCTGAATGGGACGGTGGTGTTGCAGAGGTAGTAAAAACATCTACTGAAAACCAACCTTAATCCTAAAATTTTCCCGTAAAACCTACCCAACTTTTGCTTACCTTCGGTCGTACTAATCTAAGGTATTTTTTGTTTTATGAATGTTCAGCCAAAATTAATCGCATTGTGCATTAAGCGCGACCGCAAGGCTGAGTATGAATTGTATAAACTTTCATACAGTTATTTAATGGCTATTTGTATGCGCTATTCAAGAGACAAAGACAGCGCGTCGGAAGCCCTGAACATGGGATATTTAAAAATATTGAACAACTTAACTCATTATAAACCAGAGATTCCGTTTAAAGTGTGGATACGCCGCATTATGATAAACACGCTGATTGACGAATACAGAAAAAACAAACGCGAGCGCGAACGTTTGCAATATGTGGACGATTATTTTGACACGGTAAGCTACTCTGATGTGAACGAAGCATTGAGCATTATGGGCTGTAAACAGATTTTTGCAGAAATAAACAAGTTGCCCGAAGCCACAAAAAATGTGTTTAATCTTTTTGTAATTGACGGGTATTCGCACAAAGAAATAAGCGAAATGCTGAACATCAGCGAGGGAACATCAAAATGGCATTTAAACGCGGCACGGCAGCGTTTAAAAGAACAAATAGAAGAAAGTATGTTGGTAACAGTATAATAAAAACAGAGTGATGAATTTAGAAGAAGAATTTGACGGCATTATCAGGCAAAAGGCAGGCGAAATGAAGTTTCCTTTTGATGAAAAAAATTGGGAGAAAGCTGCTGCTATGCTTGATGCTGAAAGGAAAGCAGCAGGTGGCGGAGGCTTTAGAGCAGGGTATATTGTATCGGCAATGGTGGTAGTGTTTGTTGCTTCTGCGGTGGTAGGTGTGAGTTTGGTAAATAATTCAACCAATCAGGAAAAAATTACGGCGCAAAAAGAATTTAAACCCCAAACAACTTCAATAATTTCTCAAAACAATAAAGTTGCCGAAACCAAGCCGCAACAGGTAAATGAAACAAAACAACCTGAAATTCCTGTAAACAGAAACAATATTTTAAAAACATCTTCTAATGAAAATAACACAGTTTTAAAAGAAGAAAGCAGTGTTTCGGAAAATACCAATCAGGTTTTTGAAAACAACGATTTGGCGCAGGAAAACGACATTTATTTGCTTTCGCCCGTTACCGCAGAATTGCCTGAAAATATCGAAACACAGGAAATAAATAATTTGCCTTTTACGGTTTTAAAAAACTACGATGACGATTATTACCACAAAAACGCAAAACGCAAAACACATTACTTAAATGTTGAATTAGGCGGTATTTATGTTTTGGGCTGGCAAACCCAGGAGGGCAAAGACGGACACGGCGCAGACTGGTTTGGCGGATTTAATTACGGCGTGTATCTCAGCAAAAAAATAAATGTGAGTGCAGGTTTGCAAACTTATAATATCCGCAACATCAATCAGGCATTTTACACCAACCAAAAAACCGAATATGACTTTGGCGTTGTTACCTCCAACACCGTTATTACAAGCAATCATTTATATTACATGGCTGTTCCGCTTAAATTAAATTATGCCCTCAACTCAGCCAATCATTTGGCGTTGGGTGTAAATGCGGGTTATGTGGTGGCTGCAAAAAACACCGTTCAAACGTATCAAGAGAAAGAAGGCAATGCAAAATCAAATTTTACAACGGTTAAAAACACGGCATTGTATGACGGTGTAAATTCTTTAAACCTGATGCTCACGGCTTCATACAAAACCGAAATAGCTCCGCGCCTGTTTTTAAATGGTGAGTTGGTTTACGGTGTTACCGATATTTTTAAGAACAATAAAAACGTAAAAAATCAAGAAAATTTAATGGGAGTGCGCATTGGCTTGCAATACCATTTGTTTGATAAATAAATTCACTAAAAACTAAACATGAAAAAGAGTATATATATTATGTTGTTGTGCGGAGTAATTTTTACTTTCTGCAAAAAAACCAAGTTGCCCGAGGAACACCCGAATAACGATGCCACGCCTGTATTTTATACAAAGTGCAGCATAAACGGAACGCCTGTGGCATTAGCTGCCGGTGTTGATAATTATTACATGAATTCATCGCATTATCGTGATACAAAAGGTGTTTATGTATATAAAGCCGATTTATGCCAAAAGTCATGCACCAATAATAATTGCGGCTATTCTGTTGCGCTGCTCATTAATAATACTGATGAATTTGCCGCAAGAAATGTTATTGCCCAAAACAACGGCTTAAAAACAGGCGAGTATGCTTTTTTTACTGTGGCAGAACAGTCGCCTTTGCGCTATATGGCTAAGTTTACACCTGTTCAGGCAGCATCTTTAGAAAATAAATACATCTGGAAGTTTGGCGATACCATGCAGGTAAACACTTACGAGGCTCATGTGGCGTTATCCGCCAACAAAAAATATTCGGTCAGTTTCTTTTCAGAGGGAAAATGCTATACCTCTTATTACAATGTTTTTGATGTGGGAAATCCTTTGCAAACGGCAATTACCGCAAATCAAACAAGCAGCAGCAAAAGAGGTTATACCTATAAATTTACAGCCACGCCCACAGGCAAAGCACCTTACACATACCTGTGGGATTTTGGGGATAACACGTATGAAGTTTCTGCCGAAGCCTCGCCCGAACACACCTATTCAAAGGAGGGCTACTACACAGTTGTATTAAAATTAATTGATGCCAATAACGATACCTGCGTAGCAAATTATATGTGTGCAGCTTTTTCAAAAGAAACTGTTTCAACGGTTGGGGTAAATATTTGCAATCCCAATTATACGGCGGAGTTTTCGCCATTGCCAAACCCTAAAATTTTTCCTGCGGTTACAATTATTCTTACTGCGCCTGACGGAACGGTGTATTCTTCAAAAGATGTGTTGCAGCCAACCAACAGCAAGTTTGAAATTACCGACATAGCCAATTACAAAGAAAATGAGAAAGGCGAGCCAACTAAAAAAATTAAGGTGAAATTTAACTGCCTTGTAAAAGACAGCAACAATCAAAGTTCTGCCGTAAGCGGCGAAGCGGTGCTGGCAATATCGTATTAATTTTTTTTCGGGAATTGACCCAACCTCTTGGTGAGCAATGGCGTATTTATTAGCAGTTAGTAGGCTGCAAAGCCAATGTCCTATAAAGTCATAGTGTTTGAAATCCCTTCTGTATTTGCAGAGGGGATTTTTTTTACTCTTTCATCAACAGTTTAATTTCCTGAATCAGGCGCACAATTTCCAAACTGTCCGTGCCATCGTAAAAGCCGCGAATATGGCGGTTTTTGTCAATTAACGCAAAGTTTTGGGTATGTATAAAATCTTCTTCGCCGCCGTTGCCTTCTTCTGCATTCAGTAAATAGCCTTGTCGGGCAAGCTCGTATAGTTTTTTCTTTTCGCCTGTAACAAACAGCCATTTTTTATCCTGAACGCCGTGCATTTCTGCATAATCTCGCAACACAGAAACGCTGTCCGTTTCAGGGTCAACGGTATGAGAAAGAATTAAAAAATCGGGATTGTTGTGAAACTCTTTATAAACGGATTGTAAATGACGGTTCATAACAGGACAAATGCTTTTGCAGGTGGTAAAAAAATATTCGGTAACGTATATTTTATTTTTTACGGTTTCCTGAGTTACAACATCGTTGTATTGATTTACAAATTCAAAATCGGGAATACGGTGATAGCTTGTGTCGTTTAGTTTTACGGCATTTTTTGCACCATAGTGCGGAAGATAGCGCAGAGGTTTATTTTCTTGTTTTGAAACAAAAAACCAAACTATAAACACAAGGGGAATTAAAATGAGTAACCAATATTTTTTCATGCCGCAAATTTAATCAAAGTCCCTCTCTTTTGGAGAGGGATTTAGGGTGAGGCCGGTTCTTGCAAATAAAAACTGTACTCCGCAGGAAAAGAAACATCAGGGCGTTTTTCAAACACAGCAAACACGCTGCTGCCGCTGCCGCTCATGGCAGCATAAAGCGCACCGCAATTGTATAATGTTTCTTTCAGCGTTTTTATTTCGGGATATTTTTTGAAAATAGAAACCTCAAAATCATTTACCAAAACATCTTTCCATTCGTTTACAGAATACGTTTCCAAAATGTCTTTCAGCGAATGTTGCGGTTCTTTGGGCGTTAAACCTTCGTAAGCCGCTTTGGTATTGCTGTGAATGTTGGGGTAAACCAACACTATGTAATACTTTGAAAGATTTATTTGAATATCGGAAAACTCATTGCCTTTTCCCTTTGCCAGCACAGGGCTGTTTTTTATAAAAAAGGCGCAGTCACTGCCCAATTGCGAGGCGATGTTCAGCCTGTCATGTTCGCTGTAATTAAGCTCAAATTGGGTGTTTAATAAATTAATAAACGCGGCGGCATCAGAACTCCCACCGCCTAAACCTGCTCCCATAGGTATGTTTTTGTGCAAATGCACGCTTAGGGGGGGTAATTTTTTTTCTGTTGAAATTAATTTCCAAGCCTTGTAAATAAGGTTGCTTTCGGGAGCACCGTCAATGGGCAAGCCGCTGTGCGAAAAAGTAAAACTTTCTTTTGAGCCTTTATTTTCAATCACTTCCAAAGCATCGCACCAGTTTACGGGGTAAAAAACCGTTTCAATTGTGTGAAAACCGTCGCTTCTTTTATTAATAACGTGCAAGCCAAAATTTATTTTACAATTAGGAAAAGCTATCATCTGTTTAACATTTTTTGTTTGATACAAAACATTTTTATAAATTGCAGCGAATTTATCTCAAACTAATTTAAAAAGAAATGAAAAAAATCACTTTAACATTTTCAATTTTAGCGGTATCCGCACTAATAGTTGCCGTAGGCTGCAAAAAAACGGTTAGAACTGCGCCCGTAGCAGACAAAAATCTTGAAACATCTGTTGAAATTTCTCACGCGCTGTATGCGTTTATTGATGCAGAGCAAGCGGTAAGTTTTGTAGCCGAAACAGACCAGCAGCCCAAATTTTATATGCCAGCTACTTCGGGCAACACGCTTAACGCGGTAGTACCGGCAGACATCACAAGAGTGCAATCTGGCGAGGTGGACGGTGCGTTTAGCATCGGTTGGATATCAACCTCGGGCGGTACGTTTGTAACCTGTGCCGACGGACGCAGACGCGGTGCGGGCAGCGTAGTGGCATTGCAGTTTAATGTGGATAAAAATCATGCAGCCAATCCGCCGCTTAGTCCAAGCAAGGTAAACAGCAACTCTATTTATGCACGTCGTTATGGCTTTAGTGCTTATATGACTTTTGAGCAATATAAAGTTGACGACTGGAAAATAGACGAAGTTTCGCCGATTGATTGGGCTGATGGTGATGCAGGTTCACGCATTAAAATCGTCAACAATTTAGCTGACGATAAACATACAAGCAGCACCAACAATGATTTGTCGTGGACTATTTCAGGGGCATTTAAAATAGGACGGGCGCATATAGATACTGTTCCTACTTCAAATACCTACCTCACCGAAATTTTCACACCGGGTACTATCACCCAATGCCGTATTAATATAACCAAAGTGTTGTTGCTTGCAACTACCACCAAAACGTTTGCCGAAGCAGTATGGCCCATTCCGGGCGGAGCAGGCGGTACAGATGCGCCACTAAAATGGGGATTTGTTGACCCTGCTAAAAAAGATTCGGTTAAAGTGGGTTATTACGGCGAAATGAGCGGAATACTTTCTGACGGCAAACCGTTTACACTTACTATTTCAAAAGAAAAAATGCTGAAAAGAAACTTTAACTGCTACCCTGACCAGGTTTCTGGTATTACGGTATCATCTTCGGGTAGTGTTACTGCCACACGAAAAGAAGAGTTTCACCCTTTTATTGAAGGTGTAGCAATATTTACGCCTGATACCTTGTATCCTCGCGAAATTAATTACGGAGGTTCTGAAAGAGGCTCAGGTGCACAATGCGATAACAGCGGAAGTGTGTATATAAAAGGCATTTCATATCCTGTTGATTTTCGTAAATAATTTTTTTTCTGTAACAAAAAAGAAAAAGCCACTCCCGAAAAGAGTGGCTTTTTTTTATATTTGTAATATTGCATAAAGCAGAAAAATGTAATTTAAGGCTTGGCAAATTGTTTTCTGAATATATTTGTATTAACACAAACTATACTAAAATGAAGCAACGGTTTATTTTTTACTTACTGGTTTTTACACATTCGTTTTTATTCGGGCAGGTTGCCATCACAGTTTCCTTGCCCGATACCGTTACGCTGAACACAGAAATTCCGTTTACGGTTATAATAAACAAAAGTGTAGATATTGAGGGCTTGTGCAAATACCAAATGGAGGTGGATAAAAGCCTTTCGGTAAAACTTGACGAAAGCAGGGGCGGAACATTCAGTTTTGATAAAAACCATGTGAAAATTATTTGGGGCAAAATTCCGACAGATACAGAATTGGTTCTGAAATTAATTTTGGTATCGGGAAATGAAACTGGCGAAAAAACACTCTCTCAAACATTTGAATACCTGCAAAACGATGAGCGCAAAGAGGTAAGTGCAAATCCGGTAAGCGTTTTTGTAAAAGAAGATTCTTTACACAAACCTGCCGAAACGCCTCACAAAGCCGTAACTCCGCAACAAGCCACACAACTTAAAAAAGATGCTAAAGAAGCGTACAGATTAGGAACGGCAGAAAAGCAAACAGCGGAAGACATGATTTTGGAAGCCAATAAGGAAATTAAAAAAGCAGAAAAAATTAAAGATGAAGATGAACGCAGCACGGTATTAGCCAAAGCACAGGAAAAAAAACAAAAAGCCGAAAACGATAAAACCACCGCCGACAAAATACTGGCACTGGCAAAAGCCCTTGAAAAAGAAGCCTACGATATTGAACATTTATCAGCTGTTGAGTTTACTTCCGAAACCATGTATTACATACAGATTGGGGCTTTTACCCAAAACCCCGACCAAGCCCTGATAAAACATTTGAAAGTTATAAAAATTGTACAGGAAGACAGTATGTACAAAGTGCTGTACGGTAAATTTACCAACAAAGAAGATGCCTTAAACCAACGTCTTAAAATGATAGAAAAGGGTTTTACGGATTGTTTTGTGGTAACATATAAAAACGGGCAAAGGGTAAAATAAAACCTTAATTCTGTCAGGATTTCACTTCAATCTCTGCCAAATTGTAATTTTTTCAGGACAAAAAACCTGTGGCATAGTTTGTGAGGTATCTTTGCCGATAAAAGTTTTTAATCATAAACACATAAATTAATTTAATTATGGCAAAAGTAAACATACAACCAATAGCAGACCGCGTGTTGGTAGAGCCTGCACCGGCTGAAACAAAAACATCGGGAGGTATTATTATTCCCGATACGGCAAAAGAAAAACCGCAACGCGGCAAAGTAATTGCCGCAGGCAAAGGCAAACCCGATGAACCTATGACCGTGAAAGCGGGCGACACCGTACTTTACGGAAAATATTCGGGAACAGAATTGCAAGTTGAAGGTAAAGATTACCTCATTATGCGCGAAAGCGATATTTATGCAATCATTTAATTCAAAATTCAAAAATGAAAGTTCAAAGTCTTGTCTTTAAACTTTCAACATTAAACTTTAAACTAAAATAAAAATGGCAAAAGAAATCACCTTTAACATAGAAGCCCGCGATGCATTGAAACGCGGCGTAGATGCGTTGGCTAACGCAGTAAAAGTAACATTAGGTCCAAAAGGGCGCAATGTAATTATTGACAAAAAATTTGGTTCGCCCGCTATTACAAAAGACGGCGTAACCGTGGCAAAAGAAATAGAACTCTCTCACCCTGTTGAAAACATGGGCGCGCAGTTGTTGAAAGAAGTTGCTTCTAAAACCGCCGATGTGGCGGGAGACGGAACAACCACCGCCACCGTTTTGGGGCAAGCCATTGTAACGGCAGGTTTAAAAAACGTTGCCGCAGGCGCAAACCCAATGGATTTGAAACGTGGTATTGACAAAGCTGTTGCCGCTGTGGTTAAAAGTCTGGAAGAACAATCGCAGGAAATTGGTAACGACAACAAAAAAATTGAACAGGTTGCAACCATTTCTGCAAACAACGACAGTGCTATCGGCAAACTGATTGCCGAAGCCATGGGCAAAGTAAAAAAAGAAGGCGTTATTACCGTGGAGGAAGCCAAAGGAACTGAAACAACCGTAGAAGTTGTTGAAGGTATGCAATTTGACAGAGGCTATGTTTCTGCCTACTTTGTAACCAACGTGGATAAAATGGAAGCTGTGTTGGAAAATCCTTATGTGCTGATTTACGAAAAGAAAATTTCTGCCATGAAAGAATTGCTGCCAATTCTTGAAAAAGCAGTTCAAACAGGTAAACCATTGTTAATTATTGCCGAAGATTTGGACGGCGAAGCTTTGCAGACTTTGGTAGTAAACCGTTTGCGTGCCAACTTGAAAATTGCAGCCGTAAAAGCTCCGGGCTTCGGCGACCGCAGAAAAGCCATGTTGGAAGACATTGCGATTTTAACAGGCGGAACATTCATCAGCGAAGAACAAGGACGCAAATTAGAAGATGCGCAATTAACTGATTTGGGTCGTGCCGAAAAAATTACCATTGACAAAGACAACACAACCATTGTTGGCGGTGCAGGTAAAAAAGCCGACATCACATCGCGTGTGGGTCAAATTAAATCTCAAATTGAAAACACAACTTCTGACTACGATAAAGAAAAATTGCAGGAACGTTTGGCAAAATTAGCCGGCGGTGTTGCGGTGCTTTATGTGGGTGCAGCAAGCGAAGTGGAAATGAAAGAGAAAAAAGACCGTGTTGATGATGCTTTGGCAGCTACCCGCGCGGCGGTGGAAGAAGGCATTGTTCCGGGGGGCGGCGTAGCTTACATTCGTGCGGTTGCTTCGTTAGAAAAATTGAAAGGTTCAAATGAAGATGAACTGACAGGTATTCAAATTGTGAAACGTGCCATTGAAGAACCGTTGCGCCAAATATGTGCTAATTGCGGCATTGAAGGTTCTATTGTGGTTCAAAAAGTAAAAGAAGGCAAAGGCGATTTTGGGTTTAATGCCCGTACTGAAAACTTTGAGAACTTATTGAAAGCCGGTGTTATTGACCCGACTAAAGTAAGTCGCGTAGCTTTGGAAAACGCTGCTTCGGTAGCTGCTATGCTTTTAACTACGGATTGCGTATTGGCAGAGAAAAAAGAAGACAAGCCTGCTATGCACGGCGCACCTGATATGGGCGGCATGGGCGGTATGATGTAAGAAGCCTCACCCTAAATCCCTCTCCAAAGGAGAGGGACTTGTAGCACTCAATAAAAAAACCTCCGAAAGAAATCTTTCGGAGGTTTTTTGTGTTTGTAGTAGAGCCGTGCAATTCACGGCTCTACATAATATTAAACCCTCACGCCAATTAAAAGCACATCATCAACCTGTTCTAAATCTCCTTTCCAGTTTTGAAATGCCTGTTCAAATGCCAATTTTTGTTCAAACATAGATTGTTTGGCTACGCGCAGCATTAGTTCTTTTAATTGCTGTTGTTTGAATTTTTTTCCTCTTTCGCCGCCAAACTGGTCTTCAAAACCATCGGTATAAGTGTAAATCATATCACCGCGCTGCAGGTCAATTTCATGGCAGGTAAACAATGCCGCGTTGTCGTCGTGATATTTTCCAACAGGCATTTTATCGGCTTTGCAAACTAAAATATCGTTGTTTCTTACAATGCAAAAACTGTTGTTGGCGGCAGCATAGTGCAGTTTCAACCCTTTGGTATCAAGGTTACACAAAATAGCATCCATGCCGTCTTTACTTTCTTCCAAAACGCCTTCGGGATTTAAGGCTTGAATAATTTTTCGCCTTACATCGTTTAAAACCGCATCGGGGCGGGTAATGCCGCGTTGATTAATGGTTTCGCTCAGTTTGCTGATGTTGAGCAAACTCATAAACGCACCGGGTACGCCGTGCCCTGTGCAGTCGGCGGTAATGTACAAAAAGCCGTCTTTAACAGGAGTAGCCCAGTAAAAATCACCGGCAACAATATCTTTTGGCTTATACATAACAAAGTGTTCGGGCAGGTGCGTGTTCAGCAATCTGTCGTTGGCAATCAGCGCGGTTTGTATGCGTTTGGCGTAATTAATACTGTCCACAATTTCTTTTTGTTTTTCATCAACCAAATGTTTTTGCTCGGCAATTTCATCTTTTTGTTTTTCCAGCAGTTTGTTTGCTTTTTTACGCAGATAATTACTCCTGACAGCAAATAATAACACGAGCAAAACAATAATACCCAGTCCGATAATAATCATAATTACATTTCTTTGCTGGCTGATTAAAGCTCCGCGAGAATAAATTTCAGATTCCTGTACTTTCACTAAGGAGTCTTGTTTTGCCAACACTCTTTTTTGTTGCTCAATGTTTTGAGCCACTTTATTATATTCTTCGTTGTACTCGGTTATTTTGCGGTTAAATTCTTCTGTTTTTATGCGGATACTGTCTTCCATTTGCTCAATAAATGCCTTTTTACTTGCATTATCATGCTGCAAATTCTTCCACAATTTCTCTATCTCTTTTCTGTCAGACTCGTCTAAGTTACCTCCCCCTTTCAGCTTATCAAAAACCGAAGTCCACTCCTCTTCTTTTGTAATGGCGAGGGTGTAAAACAAAGGGGCGGTTACTAAATTGGCTTCGTCCACTTTCACTTTGTTTGCAATGTATTTTAACTTTCCGTTCATTTCAACAAACGACACCATTGACTTTTTGTAATCGACCAAATTCTCGGCAATCATTAAGGTGTTTTTATTGCGGATTTTTGCGTAAGCCGACCAAAGGTTGTCTTTGCTTGCACCGTTTACCACAAGTATCTGGCAAGGCTTAATATCATTTACCGAACGGCATGTAATTACTTCAATGGGAATATCCTTCCTGAATTGTCTTATTTGTGCAACCTGATTTAAACGCTGTGCAATGTCATCGCTGTTAAGCACACAAATTTTAAAGGTTTGCATTCGGTCTTCGTTATTCCAGTAAACGTATTTGGTAAAGCCGAAAATAAAAGCGGCTTTCACCATGGTTACATCAACTTTTGGAGGATTGGTTTTTTGTGCTTGTGCATTGGTTTTTTGCGCTTGTACAACGGGTGTAAGCAGGTGCAATAACATTGCAATAACAAAATATGTCTTCTTTAAAATCATTTTCGTCAGGTTAAAAAATTTAGTGCGATAATTTTACCTTGCTAAATATACGTTTCTGAATTGAATTACAACATCACCAAAAAAGGTGATTTTTCAGGCTTACCCCAACGCCTGTTTTAAATCTTCCAATAAATCTTCTACGTCTTCCACGCCCACGCTTAAACGCAAGAGATTGTCCACCACGCCTGCTTTTTCGCGTTCTTCTTTTGGTATGGAAGCGTGTGTCATAGTGGCAGGGTGATTAATTAAACTTTCCACACCGCCCAAACTTTCGGCTAAAGAAAAAACTTTAAATGAGGAAGCTACTTTAAATGTAGTGTCAATGCTTTTATCTTTCAGCACAATGGAAATCATGCCGCCAAAATCGCGCATTTGTTTTTTTGCAATGTTGTGGTTTGGGTGTTCGGGAAAACCCGGATAGTAAACCTTTTCAATCTTTGGGTGAGATTTTAAATAGTCGGCAATTTTTTTTCCGTTAAAGCAATGGCGTTCCATTCGAAGATGTAGCGTTTTAATGCCGCGCATCACAAGAAAGCTGTCCATTGGTCCGGGCGTTGCGCCGCAGGAGTTGTGAATAAACGCCAGTTGCTCGTGCAATTTATCATCGTTGGTAATGAGTGCGCCCATTATCACATCGCTGTGTCCGCCCAAATATTTGGTAACGCTGTGCATCACAATGTCTGCACCCAACGACAAAGGATTTTGCAAATAAGGCGAAGCAAAGGTATTATCCACTGCCAAAATTAACTTGTGCTGTTTGGCAATTTTTGCGCAAGCCTCAATGTCAATAATCTGCATGGTAGGATTGGTAGGCGTTTCAGCCCAAATTAATTTTGTGTTTGAGTTGATGTATTTTTCAATGTTGCTCGCCTTGGTCATGTCCACAAAATGAAATTTGATGCCGTAATTGGCAAACACTTTGGTAAACATACGGTAGCTTCCGCCATATAAATCATCGCCTGTAATTACTTCATCGTTTGGTCGCAATAATTTAATCACTGCGTCCACCGCGCCCATGCCGCTGCTAAAGCACAAACAATGTTTTCCGTTTTCCAAAGCGGCAATGTTTTTTTGCAGGGCTTCGCGGGTTGGGTTTTTTCCGCGCGCGTAAGCGTAACCTTTGTGTTTGCCAGGATATTCCTGAACAAACGTGCTTGTTTGAAAAATGGGTGTCATAACTGCGCCTGTGCTTGGGTCAGGCTCTGCGCCTGCGTGTATGGCGCGAGTTCCGAATTTGTACGATGAAAAATCTGACATAAAATTTTGCTGAAATAGTTTTTAAAAGTACCAATTTTTTTAACCACATAGTAACAGAGTTTTCATAGTTTTTAAAGAACTCACATAGTGTCGCATAGCGACATAACTATGTGTGAAGTTGTATTGTCTGATTAGAAACTATGCTTTCTATTGTTACTATGTGGTTAAATTTTTTATTGTTGAGTTTTTGTTTCCGAAAAAAAATTTTGTCAAGGCATTTATTCAACTTAATTTTAGGCTTCTTTCAAAAAACAGAGAATAGTTAAAGTATATGTCCAAACAAAATAAATCAGCTGCAAAAACTGCCGCACCTGCTTCCGACAAAAATTTTTACGACACTTATATTAAAGGCAAAGAATTGTATTATTTGCTTGGCATTACCATGCTTGTAAGTTATTTCGTGTTCAGTGATTTTATAAGTTTAAAAAAAGTGTATTTGTTTCGCGATATTGGCAGCGATTCCATAAACATTTATTTCCCCGGAATTGCCGCTCAGTCCGATTACATGAAAAATGAGGGTTTTGTTGTGGGCTGGTCGTTTCAACAGGGTATGGGGCAAAATTTATTTCCCATGTACCTCAGCGATTTTTTTACAACTGTTGTTACTTTTTTTGACAAGCAAACAATTCCTTATGTGTTGGTGTTTGTTGAGATTTTGAAAATTTTCTTGGCAGGTTTTGTATTCTATAAATTTTTAAAAGAATTGAAACTTGGTAACTACTCCTCATTGATTGGCGCTTTGTGTTACGCTTTTTCGGGCTATGTTATTCTTGGTGGTTGCTGGACAATTTTTTCGGTGGAAGCCCTTTACGCGGCAATTATTCTTTATGGTTTTGAACGTTGGTTGCAGCACGGAAAATTTTTGTGGTTGGCAGTTGGCATTACCCTGTTGGCGTTTTTGCAACCTTTCTTTTTGTTTATGTACACCATTTTGCTGGCTGGCTATGCCATAGTTCGCTACCACGATGTAAAAGAAAAAAACACAAAACAATTTATTTTGTTCACGCTTAAAACCATTGGCATTGCTGCGGTTGCGGTACTTATAAGTTCTTATCAATTGTTTGCGGATATGTTGCAATACACCGAAAGTCCGCGTGTGGGCGGCGAAGCAAGTTTTTTTGCAAAGCTTCAAAATCAACCCATGTTTGCTTTGGCTGACCCTGTGTTGAGGTTTACAACGGTTTTCAGAAGTTTTGGCAGCGACATGATTGGCACAGGAAACAATTTTAGAGGTTGGCAAAATTATTTGGAAGCTCCTTTGTTTTACTGCGGTATTTTGAGTTTGGTGGCTTTTCCGCAATTTTTTAGTTCTTTAAATAAACGTCAAAAATATTTTTACGGCATACTCACGGCTTTGTTGTGTTTGCCGATTATGTTTCCCTTTTTCCGTTATGCGTTTTGGGCGTTTACGGGAGATTATTTCCGTACATTTTCTTTAGTAATTGTTTTGTTTATGTTGATGTTTGCGGTGCGCGCCATTTCACACATTGAAAAAAACGGTAAGTTGAATAAAATCACTTTGATTATAACAGTCGCGTTTTTATTGATTTTATTGTACTCGCCAAACGCACAGTTTAAACAGGGTATAAACACAGGTTTGCGTTCTTTTGCAACGTTTTTAATTTTAGCGTATTCAGGCTTGTTGTTTGGATTAACGCAAAAAGCTAACATTAAAAATTTTTCTAAAACGGCAATTCTTGTGCTGTGTGTGTTGGAACTGTTTGTCAATTCAAACATTACGGTAAACAAACGCGATGTAATGACCAAACAATTATTGCAGGCAAAAGTTGGTTACAACGATTACACGGTTGAAAGCATAAACTATTTAAAAAGCATTGACAAAAGTTTCTACCGCGTAAATAAAGAATATGCTTCGGGCATGGCTATTCACGGAAGCATTAACGATGCCAAAGTGCAGGGTTTTTACGGAACGCCGTCATACTTTTCTTTCAATCAAAAAAATTACATTAAGTTTTTGGGCGAATTAGATGTGATTGATGCGAGTGATGAAAATTCTACACGTTGGGCAAAAGGCTTGGCAGACAGACCTGTGTTGTTTTCGTTGTGCGCAGGAAAATATTGGTTGAGCAAACGCACCGACAATGCTTTAAGCGGCATGGGTATGGATTCTATTCATGCCTTTGGTGATGTGCGCGTGTATCAAAATAAATATGCACTTCCGTTTGGTTTAACATACAACAAAGTTATTTCGCACACCGATTTTATGAAGTTTTCGCCTAATCAAAAGGATTTTGCCATGCTTCGTGCTTGCGTAATTGATGATGAGGATTTGCAAAGTTTTGCTTTCATTCAAAAATTTAATGCCATGGATACGTTGCAGCCAATTACATTTGATAATTACGCTGCGTTTGGAAACGAATTAAAGCAAGATAATTTTTCCGTTACCAAGTTTTCCGAAAACCATATTACAGGAAGCGTAAACACAAACGAGCCAAAAATTTTATTTTTCTCATTTCCGTTTGATGCAGGTTGGAAAGCCACAATTAACGGTCAAGAAGCAAAGTTGTACCGTTTGAATTGCGGATTGACGGGTTTGCTTACGCAAAAGGGGAGTAATGAGGTGGAATTGAAGTTTGAGCCTCGTTTTAAAAGGGAGGGGATAATTATATCTTTAATCTTTATGGTGATTTTTGTGGGTTTGCTTTTTTTCAATACAAAAAAGTTTAGTGCAAAAAATAAAGTTGAAAAAGCAGCGTAAAACAATCAAATGACTCAGCATATTATATTTGACCTTGACGGTACTTTAGTTGATTCCAAACAAGAGGTTTTGGATACATTTAAACAAGTGTGTGAAAAATTGCCACCAAGCGACCCACTTGATTTGAATTCCATAAGCCTTACAGCTACTTTGCAAGCCACTTTGGAAATTATCTACAAAGGTGATGCGAAAAAGATTACAGAAGCAAAGAATATTTTTTCGGAAGTATATGACAATTCAACTTTTGAAAAAACGTTGTTGTATCCTCATGTTTACGAAACATTAAAACAATTGCACAACAACAACTATATTCTTCATATAGCAACAAACAAGCGTTTAGCACCTACGTTAAAAATTTTGGCACAAAAGCAATTGTCAAACTTTATAACTTCAGTAAAAGCAAGCGACCAAACAAAAGGAAAAATCACTTCAAAAGAAGAAATGGTTAGGCAAATTTGCGCAGAAAATAATATAAAAGAGGGGATTATGGTTGGAGACGGTCAGAAAGACATAGAAGCAGGAAAGGTTTGTGGACTAATCACAGTAGCAATAACTTACGGTTACGAAAAAAAAGAAGATTTGATTAAGAAAAATCCTAAATTTGCCATTCACTCTATTTTGGAGTTGATGAGAGTAATCAGTAATTAAAATCAATAAAAGGGAAGAATATAATGAATATGAAAATAGCAGATAAACCACTTTTTGTGCTGGAGATGGCGAACAATCACATGGGAGATGTAAACCATGGAATAACAATAATAAAAGCCTTTGGAGAAGTATGTAGGAATTTTCCAATGTTCAAATTTGCTTTTAAATTGCAATACAGAGATTTGGACACTTTTATTCACCCCTCATTTAAAGGGCGTGATGATGTGAAATATGTAAAACGTTTTTCTGAAACTAAGTTAAGTAGAAATGATTTTAACCGTTTGGTGGAAGAAATGCGCAATAATGGTTTTATCACTATGTCAACTCCGTTTGACGAACCTTCAGTTGATGTTATTTTGGAGCAAAATCTTGAAATAATAAAAGTAGCAAGTTGCTCTTTTACAGATTGGTCATTATTAGAGCGTATCGTAAAAACTGACAAGCCTGTTATTGCTTCAACAGCCGGTGCTTCGATTGAAGAAATAGACAGAGTTGTAAGTTTCCTTTCTCACCGAAACAAAGAATTTGCCATTATGCACTGTGTTGGCGAATATCCAACACCAATTGAAAAAATGAATTTATCTCAACTTGACTTTCTGAAACAAAGGTATCCGGGTTTAACCGTTGGCTTTTCAACTCATGAAGAGCCTGACAATTTAGACCTTGTGAAAATTGCCGTAGCAAAAAATGCTTCTATTTTTGAAAAACACGTTGGTGTTCCTACTCCAAATGCACCGTTAAATGCATATTCTTCAACTCCTGAACAATATGAAAAATGGTTGAACTCAGCCAAAGAAGCCTTTATTATGTGCGGGCAAACAGACAGATTGCTTACTGTAAATAAAAACGAGCGCGACAGCTTATTGTCATTACAACGTGGGGCATTTGTAAAAAGAGATATAAAAGCAGGCGAAACAGTTTCTACAAACGATGTTTATTTTGCTTTTCCTGCATCAGAAGGACAAATTAGAGCCAACGATTGGTCAAAATATACCACGTTTACTGCTAAAGCAGAAATTGCTGCAAATGCAGCAGTAAACACAACTAATACCACCAGTTATAACTCAAGCGATAAAGTATTGGAAATTGCAGGTGAAGTAAAAAGATTACTTAAAGAAAGTGGTATCACTATTCCTCAGAAAGCCGATTTGGAAATTTCTCATCACTACGGAATTGAAAAATTTTACGAAACAGGTTTAACAATGATTACCGTTGTAAATAGAGAGTATTGTAAAAAATTACTCATTTCGCTACCCGGTCAATTTCACCCCGAGCAATACCATAATCAAAAAGAAGAAACTTTTCATGTACTGTATGGTAATGTAAAAGTAAAATTAAACGGTGAAGAAAGCGAAATGAAACCCGGCGATGTGATAACTATTCAACCTGGTGTTCGCCATTCATTTATTACCGAAACAGGAAGTGTAATAGAAGAAATTTCATCTACCCATTTTGTAAACGATTCGTTTTATACAGATGAAAGCATCAGCAAAAACAAAAACAGAAAAACTCTTTTAACTTATTGGATTTCCTGAGAAATTATGTCAAAAGAAGTGTTTCGTGTGGCGGATTTTATCTCCGCGTATATTCAGAGTATAGGAATTAAAGAAGTTTTTTTATTACCCGGCGGTGGAGCCATGCATTTGATAGATGCTTTTGGCAAACAAAACGGTATTAAAACAATCGCTTGTCATCATGAGCAGGCTGTTGGTATTTCTGCAGAAGCGGCAGGACGAGTACGAGAAACATTTGGAGTAGCAGTAGTTACAACGGGTCCTGGCACAACCAATATAATAACACCCGTTGCCGGAGCATGGATAGACTCTATTCCCATGTTGGTTATTTCGGGACAAGCAAAACGTTCAGACCTTCTTAAAGATTCTGGCTTGCGGCAAAAAGGTGTGCAAGAAGTGGATATTGTAACTATGGTAAAAACAATTACCAAATATGCTAAAACAATTGAAGTGCCTGAAGATATTAAATACGAATTGGAAAAAGCTATTCATTTGTCAACCACAGGGCGTAAAGGACCGGTTTGGATTGACATACCATTAGATGTTCAGGGCGCACCAATAGATGAAACAAAATTGAAAGGTTTTGTTCCGGAAAAAATTCAGGAAGATAATGTGGCTTTAGAAAACAGCATTGAACAAACGCTAAAATTAATAAATGGCGCAAAACGCCCACTTCTTTTAATTGGTAACGGCGCAAGGCTTTCAGGGGCTAAACAAGAATTTGAGAAGTTTGTAGAAAAAACACAAATGCCTGTGATAGCAACTTGGAACGCTATGGACTTTCTACCTTTTGACCACCCTTTAAATGTAGGTAAGCCTGGTTCGGTTGCTTTGCGTGCTCCTAATTTTGCAATTCAAAATTCTGATTTATTAATTAGTGTTGGTTGCAGATTGGATAATATTATCACAGCTTTTAATCCAAAGCAGTTTGCACGTAATGCAAAAAAAGTAGTGGTAGATATTGACATTAAAGAGTTGGATAAACTTGACATGATTGTTGAAGAAAAAATTCTTACCGATGCAACACTATTCTTTACTTTGTTAAACAAATCTAACCTTAAAAAGTTGAGTATTGATGAATGGCGAAGAAAATGCTTGGATTGGAAAAACAAATACTCTGTTAATGACGGCAAACCATTTAGCACATCAGGTGTAATAAGTCATTATCACATTGCATTAGCCCTTTCAAATGTAATTCCTGAAAACACATTGATAGGAACAGGAAGCTCAGGTTTAGCCGTGGAAGCGTTTTATACAGTATTTAAAAATAAAAAAGGGCAGAGGCTGTTTTTAACAGCCGGTTTGGGTGCAATGGGTTATGGTTTACCAGCAGCCATTGGTGCTTGTGTGGGCAATGATATGAAGCCGATTGTAGCTGTGGAAAGTGACGGTAGTCTTCAATTAAATATACAAGAGTTTGCTACAATCAGGCAACATCAATTACCAATTTGCTTGGTGGTATTAAACAACAATGGTTACACTTCAATTCGCAACACACAAAATAATTATTTTAAAGGCAGACTTGTAGGAACAGGACCTGAAGCGGGCTTGTGGTTGCCGAACTTAAAAGATATTGCCGCAACATACGGCTTAGATTATTATGAAACGAGTAATGTGGAAACAATGGAAAAAACATTGGCAACTGCTATTAGTTCTCAAAAGCCTGCTATTGTAAATGTGAAATTAATCCCTAACGAGGTATTGTCTCCTAAAGTAGCCGCAATTCCTCAAGCAGACGGAAGTATGATTTCTATGCCTTTGGAAGATATGACCCCCTTGTTGAGTATTGAAGAATTAAAAGAACAAATGTTGGTTGATATTAGCCCTGAGAGTTTGAGGGTTCGTAATTCCTGACTTGGTTTATGTGTAAAAATTATTTTGATTGTTGAGATGGAAATCCAAAAATGCCCTTGTTGTAATTCCCAATCGGTTACAGAAACTAAATATGAGCTGTTAAATTGCAGTAATTGCCAACATCTTTTCCGGAAAAATATTATTGCGCAAGACTATAAGGAAAAACACAACAGAAATAACCGGGTGCTGCATACCGACCGTAAGAATAGGGAACGGTATGAGTTTCTGAAAAAGTATAAATTTAGTTCGATGATTGATGTAGGTTGTGCCGAGGGTTTTTTAGGAGCATATCTCAAACAAAAATTAACCTTAAAACGGGTGGACGGTGTAGAACTATCCATGGATAAAATCGTTGCCACCAAAAATCTTGACCATGTGTATGACCATGATATACATGATTTGGGTAAATTCAAATCAAGGTACGATGTTCTAAGCCTTTTCCATGTTGTTGAGCACATACAAAATCCTATACAATTTTTATCCGATTGCTTGGCACTTAGTAACAAATACATTTGTATAGAAGTGCCGAATCAGAGTGGTAATGCTCATGTTGAATACGATTTAAATCAGGAACATATTCATTTTTTTTCACCACTATCCATGATGCATTTAATGAAATCTGTGGGGTTAAAAATTCTGCACATGGAAACGAGAGGATTCGAGTCCCCACGCTACAATGATTGTATTCGTGTAATGGCGATAAAGCCTGCTGTTAAAACAGATTTTTTAGAAAGAGTTATTGAAAGGTGTGGAGATAAATTTTATATCTACGGTACAGGAGGAAATTTTTTGGCACTTATCAAACCGGTGGATAAGATTATGGAACATGTAATCGGAATATTGGATAAAGAGGAAAAAAAGGAATACGTTAAACATAATTATCTGAAAGTAGATGAGGTCTTATTAAAAAGAGAAAAAATACTTATTTCTTCTATTGATTTTTTTGAAGAAATAAAGATGGATTTAATGATTTACGGAATTGAAAATGAGCGTATTATAGGAATTGAAGATATTCTATCGGCTTAGGATTTAAATAAAGTTTGAATTGTATTTATTATTTAATTTTAATCAATGGAAAAAAGAAATTGTCCGATTTGTGACGGTAAAAAAAATCAAAAATTATTTCATCAGAGTTTTTCAGGTTTTTCAGACACTAACTTGTTAGACTCCTATGATGTTGTTGCTTGCAATAATTGCGGTTTTTGTTATGCAGATAACATTCCTGACCAAAAAAAGTTTGATGTTTATTATCGCGAACTGTCAAAATATGAAAGTAATACCGTTGAGGTAAAAGAAGGGTATTATGATAGGTTGAGATTTGAAGCAATGGTAAAATATCTTAAACCATTTCTACCCGATACACATATGCATATAGTAGAAGTGGGTTGTGCAACCGGATTTTTGTTGTCAATGTTTAAAAAGGAAGGGTATCTGAACCTCACGGGAATAGACCCTTCGCCGGGGTGTACTTCCGCGGCAAAAAGACATTATGGCATCAATGTGCTCACCAACACAATTTCAAATATTGAATTGCCTAATGGCTCAATAGATATGCTGATACTCGTGGGAGTGTTGGAACACATTAAAGACCTAGATGAGTCCTTGGAAAAATTATGGAAATTATTAACGCCCGATGGGCATATTTTTATTGGTGTACCTGATGGTTCACAGTACTTTAATGGTCAGGATGCTCCTTTTCAGGAATTTAGCGTTGAGCATATTAACTTCTTCGGACCCGGTTCGCTGGATAACCTGATGAAAAAAAATAAATTCTCGAAAGTTGACATTTCACAAGTACCGCTTAATGTTAATCACAACACGGTTACACCGGCTATCCTTTCTGTGTTTAGGAAAGAACTTGCTGCTGATACTAATTTTGTGATGGACAAAGAGTCGCCTAAAAATATAGCTGCTTACGTTGAAATGTGCCATGCGAAAGAAAAAGAAATAAACGCCATTATTGAAAAAATAGGGGGTGAAAATGAATCTATAATTGTCTGGGGTACCGGCGCACAAACGTTGCGTTTACTCGTAAACAGCAAATTAAGAGATGTAAAAATATCTGCTTTTGTAGATTCTAATCCAAAATATCAGGGAAAGAGTTTGAATGGTGTTAATGTTATATCTCCTGAATCTTTGAAATCAAAAACAGATACTATTCTTATTTCTACCCGTCCTTATCAAAATGAGATTGAGAGTCAGATAAGAAATACCCTTGGGCTTACGAATAAAGTCATTAAATTATATTAGTTTTGACAGAACATTGATGATTATATAGTGGCACCTGTTACATCTGAAAAATATGAGCAAATCATTAACCGAGTTAATTTATCCGCATTAAAGGGCAAATCAATATTTATAACAGGCGGAACAGGTTTTTTTGGCTACTGGTTGCTGAAATTATTTAATCTGCTCAACACAAACGGTTTTCAGATAAGGATTACTCTCCTTTCTAGAAACCCGGAGATTTTTTTAAAAAATAATCCGGAATACAATAGTATTGATTGGCTAAATTGGGTTAAAGGTGATGTATTGAACTACCCTTTCACGAGTGAAAAATTTGATATGTTTATTCATGGGGCTGCAAACACAAAACCACTTGGATTTGAAAAGCCGGTTACTGTGTTTAATGAAATTGTAGCAGGTACAAATCATGTATTAGAGCATATTGTTGCCAGCAGAGCCGAAAGAGTATTAATAATCAGTTCAGGTGCTGTTTACGGTGAGGTTTCAAAAGATATTCCTTTCATTCCTGAAAACTTAACAACTGCTCCCGAATCCAACTATACTGAAAACGTGTATGGAGAGGCTAAGCGCGCCTCAGAAATGCTTGCATACAGTTATGGTAAAGAAAACGGTTTTGAAGTGATAACAGCTCGCTGTTTTGCATTTGCAGGCTTTGGGATAGGCTCACATTTGATTTTAAATATTTTAATCCGGCAGGCTCTTAATGATAAAGAACTACGGATAAATGGCAGCGGTCTTGCCAGAAGAAGTTTTTTGCATGGTCAAGATTTAGCCGTTTGGCTACTTAAATTGCTTGCAGACGGAAAAAGTGAACCATATAATGTCGGGTCTGACAAAGCTTATTCCATCATAAAACTGGCTGAATTGGTACGAGACATACTGGCACCTGAAAAAAAAGTGGTAGTGCTTGGAACGATAAAACAAGAACGGAGATTAAATTATGTGCCATCAATTGCCAAAGCCATATCTTTAGGTTTAAACGTATGGACAACTATTGAAGAGTCTATCAAAGAAACCCAAACTCCTAATTTGAAAACGGACTGATTTAAAACAACCGAAATATTGTTCTGGTGTTTACTTTATTTTTATAATAACTGCATGACCATTTAAGTTATGAAGAATTACACGGTCATTCAGAAGCATTTGCTCGTTCACAAAATTGGTAATACCATTCGTAGAGCTAAAACCGTAATCATCAAATAAAATCATGCCACCTATAATAAGCTTATCCCAAATCCAATCCTGCACATCTTTGGCGGATAAATATACATCAACATCTATATGACATAATTTAAACTTGGTATCTGTAGGAACTTGACTCGCTGTTTGTTCAGGGAAAATACCTTTTAGTGTATTAATATTTTTTAATCCAAGACTTGTATATAAATTGAAAAAGAGGTCTAAACTTGTATCGGCATGTTCACCTCCACGATAGCTGGCATCTTTTTCCGATGTTTTAACCACTCCTTCAAACGTGTCAGCTGCATAAACTACGGAAGATGAATTCAATAGTTTCAGTTTAGTTGCCATTATTACACTTGTTCCACCTCTCCAAACTCCAACTTCAAGAACAGCAGCGGTTTCATCTAATTTATTTGTTTGTTCAATTAATTTCCAAAGTTCAAAACACCTGAATTCGTCCACCAATGTATATTTTGTAGCTATTTTTTTATAGGTATCCTGAAATATTTTATCATCGTACCACGGCGAATAAATCGCCAAAGGCAATACCCTGCTATATGTCAGGTTATTTTTTTTATAAGGCTTGGATAATCGCACCAAATTGTATCCCAAGCGGAGTATTTTTTTTTGAATTAAATTCATACTTAAGCACTATCTTAGTGGCGTAAATGTATTATAAAAATATGGAAGAGCGAAAGAAAATAACCATATTCACACCATGTTACAATGAAGAAAAAAACATTGAAAACTTATACCTGCGCGTACGCCAAGTTACCAATACTATTTCAGATTATGATTTTGAACATTTATTTATAGATAACGCCTCATCAGACAATACACTGTCTGTTATTAAAACAATCGCAGAGAAAGACAGGCGAGTGAAGGTTATATCCAATGTCCGTAATTTTGGTCATGTCCGTTCGCCTTATTATGGACTTCTTCAATGTACAGGCGAAGCTGTTATTGCAATGGTTGCAGATTTACAAGACCCTCCGGAAATGATACCGAAATTTATAAAAGAATGGGAAAAAGGGTCTGTTTTAGTGCTTGGAATTAAAACAAAAAGCAAAGAAAATCCTTTTATGTTTTTTATCCGGAAAATATTTTACTTTATTATTAAGAGAATTTCAAACATAGATCAACTTTCCAATTTCACCGGATTCGGTTTATATGACCAGAAATTTTTAAATGTTGTGAGAATGATAGATGACCCTTATCCTTATTTTAGAGGAATGGTGATAGAATACGGGTGGAATATAAAAACTTTGGAATATACACAGGATAAAAGAGAATTTGGCAAATCAAAAAATAATTTCTTTACCCTTTACGACCTTGCAATGCTTGGTTTCGTCAATCATTCCAAGATACCATTGCGTTTATCGGCATTTATTGGTTTTTTCACCGCAATTATAAGCCTTCTTGTAGCTATTGGTTATTTAGTTTATAAATTAATTTATTGGGATAATTTTCAGGTTGGCACAGCACCTATGGTAATTGGTATTTTCTTTTTCTCTTCCATACAGTTGTTTTTTATAGGAATTATTGGCGAGTACATTGGAGCTATTCACACACAAGTAAGAAAACGCCCTTTGGTGATTGAAAAGGAAAGAGTGAATTTTTAAATTTTTTAGAGAGTTTTGTTGTGAAGTATAAATGATTTAATTTAGCGTTTACCAACTTCACAATCATGAAAACTAAATCGGCTTTACTTTGTAGTGTGGTGTTATTAGTTTTAGCAGTAAAAGCACAATACACTCCCACATTAGGTCTATTAGCCTCTTATCCGTTTAGCGGCAATGCCAATGATAATAGCGGAAACGAAAATCATGGCACAGTACATGGAGCAACATTAACTACTGACAGATTCAATAATCAAAACAGCGCATATAGTTTTGACGGAGTTAATGATTATATATCCATTCTTGACAATGCAACAAATTTGCGCCCGAAAAATCTTACAATTTCTTCTTGGGTACTATTTAATAC
Source organism: Bacteroidota bacterium (assembly GCA_019638705.1). Classification (GTDB taxonomy): domain Bacteria; phylum Bacteroidota; class Bacteroidia; order B-17B0; family Aurantibacillaceae; genus Aurantibacillus. Next base: position 40,728 of record JAHBTI010000019.1, on the reverse strand, counting down.
TAATCCTAATACTGCGTATAAATCGATTTTAGCTAAAAATATTTTAGGTAATAGTTATTTTGAATCCGTTTATATGGGGTATAGCAAGGATAACAATTATAATATAGGGTGGCTTTGTTGCATTGGTTCGCCTATTGGGAATGGTCCGTTTTTGAATCCCCTTTCTAATTTCAGCACAGGTGTTTGGTATAATATAGTATTTCAATTTGATGATGTTAATAATGTTCAGAAGCTATTTATCAATGGTGCTTTTAGCACTAGCCAGACAGTAAGTATGAGCATTGGTTACGATTCTGATATGTGGACTATAGGAACAGGACGTGAGTACGGCGTTCTCTCTTATTATTGGAATGGAAAAATAGATGACATTGCCATTTGGGATAGAATATTATCAAACGATGAAATTTCATCTATTTATATAGGTTGTCAAACTCAAACTCCGTTGTTGGTGGTTTCGCCAAACCAAACCGTAAATATTTCAAGCACTACACAATTTTCAGTAATCTCTACAAATACCAATGTAACGTATCAATGGCAGGAGGCAAAAATATTAGATACATCATTTTCTGTTTTAACGGATTCCTTTCCTTATAGCGGAGTTACAACATCGGTACTTACTATTGCCAACGTAACTCAAACTCACAATAATGCTATGTATAGATGTGCAGTTGCCGACGATTGTGGGTTTCATTATATGAGTAATACCTCTATGCTTACAGTAAAAAATATTACAGGAATTAATGAAAATGATGATGAAAATATCTTGTCTGTTTTTCCAAATCCTGTAAATAGATTTATGACCATTAAAGTTGATAGCAAATTAGTAGGTTCTGATTACAAAATAACTAACATCACAGGAAAAGTAATTTTAAGCGATAAGATACTGTACGAAGAATTTCAACTAAACTTTTCTGAATTGGCGGAAGGTGTATATGTGTTGAGCATAAATGGCTTGTCTGAAAAAAAGATAATAAAGGTAGAATAAACAGAGGAGGTTTATAGAATATTAGCGTAAAAAAACCGTAATTCTTTAAAGAATTACGGTTTTTTGTTTTCGTTTCCGTATTTTATCGATACTATTTAAAATTATTAATAATCCCCGTCATCAATCAGAGCCGTAACGTGTCCCGATAAATCGTGTGTTTTCCCGAAAATATCCATTATACGCGCTTTCCAAATATACACCCCTTCTTTTATGGGCGAATCGCTGTTTCTTGCTCTGCCGTCCCACGATTGGTTAATGTCGTTTGATTCAAAAATCAAATGTCCCCAACGGTCAAAAATTCTCATATTAAATTTACTTATTCCCAATCCTTTTACCTGAAAAACATCATTCAGTCCGTCGCCGTTAGGTGTAAACACATCAGGCACATAAACATTAAACGACGGTTTAAGGTCTAATAATTTAAACGTGGTATCGGCACAGCCGTATTGGTTTCTTACTACCTGCACTATCATTGGTTTCACTCTTGTGTCAAGGTTACGAATGGTATGGTTAAAATCAAACGTATTAAAGTTAGCACCGTCGCTTATAAAATAGCGTGCTGAGGTTGCATCTGACGAGGCATTGGAAACAATGGAAATATTCGGCTCATCTTCGTCCACTTCCGAAGGAAAGACATTAAACCCTGCCACCGGCAAATTACGCACATTTATGTAGTTTTCGGCATTGTGTGTGGTTACACAACCGCTGTCGCTGGTTAGCTTAATGGTAATATCGTAAGCACCCGAATTAAAACAGTGCACAGGATTTGGTCCGTAGCTTGGCACATCTCCGTCTCCAAAATCCCATTCAATGTTGGTTATAGAACCTGACGGAATAGAAGACAAATTTGAAAACATAACACACAAAGCAGGGCAGCCGTCTGTTTTATCGGCATAAAACGATGCTTTTGCTTTTGGATTGATGTACAAGGTTTTTGTTATCACGCTGGTACAGCCAAAGTTGTTTATTACGGCAAGTCTGGTAGCCACCACGCCGTTTACCGAAAATGTGTGCTTGGCTTCTGCCGTTGTATTATCTACCGTTCCGTCAGATGTGTAATCCCACTCATACCCCCTGATGAACCCGTTTGGTGATGTGGTGAGGTTGGTATATTCAACAACATCGCTGAGGCAGGGTCTTCGTGGGAAACTGAAATCGGCGGTCGGTTTTTCGTGTACTAACACCGTTCCTGTTTTTGCAGCCACGCAGCCCTTATTGCTTGTAGCTTGCAATATGCACGAGTAAATGCCGCCTGCCGTATAAGTATGACTTGGCGTAAGCAATTGACTGTCCCAGTTGGAATCGTTGTCAAAATCCCAGTTCCACGATGTAATAGAGCCTGTTGGAATAGTGGTTTGATTAGAGAACGTGGTACTTTGGTTAAGGCAAGTGGTGTTCACGGTAAAATTCACGTTTGGTCTGAAGTTTACCATAATGTTTTTGTAAACAGAGTCTCTGCACTGATTATCGTTTTTTGTAACGAGTTTAACAAGGTGCAAACCTGCCGTAGGGTATGTATATGAAGGGTTTTGGGCGTTTAATACACTGTTTGGTACGCCGTTTTCCATAGTCCATGTGTAGGTTAGTTGAATGCCCGACCCAACAGCACTTTGGTCGGTAAATAAAGTAGGGTTGCCAAAACACACTTCGGTTGCAGTAAAAGACGGAATTGGTTTGGCAAGCACGGTTACTGTTTTAACAATGTTTGCGGTACAATTAAAAGCTGTTGTAATGGTTAGTTTAACGCTGTATGTATTGGCAACAGGGTAAGTGTAAGGGAAAGAGTTAAACGTGCCCAAAACCTGTCCGTTATTGTATAAATCCCAAAGCGGCGATAAACTTCCGCTGCCTGTGCTTGTATTGGTAAAGGTTGTCGGCAAGCCTTCACAAACGGTGTTGGCGGTAAATGAAGGCACAGGCAATGGGCGAATGTTAATTAACGTTTGCTGTTGTGAAGAGCAGCCATTGCTGAATGCCACTAATGTAATGTTGTATGAACCCGAGTTTGTGTACTTAAATTTTGTATTGGTGGTGGTGGCATTAGGTGCGCCTATAATTCCAAAGTTCCACAGGTATGAATCTATCGAATAACCTCCCGGCACGGTAGTCAGATTTGTAAATAAGGTGGTATCGTTATGGCAAACGTTGCTTACCGCAAAATTCACAAACGGTCTCGGGTAAACGGTAACACCGGTTGTAAAAGTTCTGCTGCAACCACCCAAACTCGTTACCGTATTTAACTGTACGGTATAAGTGCCGTATGTCGTATAGGTATGTGCCGACGTATAAGTTTGTGCTGCCGAGTTGGTAAACGCGCCATCGCCGTAAAACAGCGTGCTGGCTACGCTTCCCGCAGGAACAGTTAAATTGGTATTAAACGTTACCTGGTCGTTTATACATTTGAATGTACCCCCCACAGGAAATACTATAGCCGAAGCATACGGGTGAACGGTAAGGTTGTCGGTGGCGGTTTGCACACAGCCATGGTCGCTGGTGGCGGTAAGTGTAACAACATACGCGCCGTCAAGAGCGTAAGTATATGTTGGTGCATTTGCCAATACCGTAGGTGTTCCGTCGTTAAAATTCCACTCCTTGCTCACTATTGTGCCTGACGAAATGCTGCTGTTGTTGGTAAACTGAATGGCTGTACCTAAACATACATCAGGTGCGTTAAACGAAACAGTAGGCAGAGGATACACGGATAACGTTGATGTAAACGCATTGCTGCAATTAGAGAAATTTGTAACAGTTAATTGAACCGTATAGTTTCCGGGGGTGGTATAGGTGTGCGCAGGATTTTGCGCGTTACTTGTTGCGCCGTTAGACAAATTCCAAGCATAAGATAAATTAGTTGGTGTTACTATTGCATCTTGCGTACTCAGGTCTGTGAAGTTAGTAAGCAAATTAAAACAAACGTTGCTTGTAACAAATGACGGTGTCGGAATGGAAATAACAGAAACTTGTTGTAATGTACTGCTCGAGCATCCAAAATTGTTCCTTGCAGTAAATTCTACGGTGTGCGTACCTGCCACGCTGTATGTATGTGTAGGATTTTGTAACGAACTGTTTTCTGTGCCCACATTTTCAAAATCCCACGACCAACCGACAACATTATTGTTGCCAATACTTGTATCGGTAAACGACATTGCTGTTCCTGCACAAACTTTGTTGTTTGTAAATGAAGGAACAGGTAAAGGATTAATGGTAACTGTTTTTACAATAGATGTTGAGCAGGTTAAATTCGCATCAATGTAACTGAACTCTGTTAGTTTCACAGCATACATTCCAGCCCCGGCGTATAAATGCGTAACAGAACTTAAATTGGAATTTGGTGAGGCATCGCCAAACTCCCACAGATGAGATGTAATGCTGTATGTTGCAGGAATGGTGCTTATGTTTGTGAATGTTGTAACATCATTCAAACAAAAGTTGTCGGCATTAAAATCGGTAAACGGTTTGGGGTAAACCTGAATAGTATTGGTAAATGTTCTGGTGCAACCTCCTAAACTTCCCTCTGCAGCAAGCGATATGGTATATGTATTGTAAGCCGTGTAGGTGTGTGCAGCAAGATATGGTGCAGTAGTGGTAGAAATGCTTTGTCCGCCATCGCCATAAGATAACGTGTGCGATGCCACAACGCCCTGTGTTATGGAAACGTTGGTGTTAATGGAAACCATATCATTCACACAGGAATTATTTACCGGCGTAATTGTAGCTTCAGGATAAGGATACACAGAAATATTTGCGGTATTGGTGTTAAAACAGTTTTGGTCTGTGCCAACTGTAACCGTAACCACATAAGCACCCGTAGCATAAGTGTGGCTTGGTACAGGCGTAGAAACGGTAGGTGTGCTGTCGGCAAAATCCCAAACAAATGAGTTTACAGTACCTGTGGGAACAGTGGGCGTGTTTGTAAATTGCACAACCACACCTGTGCAAACATCAGGAGGGTCAAAAGAAATAGAGGGCAACGGAAATATTTGCAATGTGTTTGAAACAACTCCTATACAGCCGAAGTTGGTTGTTACCGTGAGCGAGGGTGTAAATATGCCTGAATTAGTGTAAGTGTAATTTGGATTTTGCAGGGCAGAGGTATTGTTGTCGTTAAAATCCCAGTTCCATGAAACAATGTTATTGCCCACACCTGTAATTGTGCTGTTATCAACAAAGTTAGAAACAATGTTTAAACAACCGCCGTTGGTGGTAAATGAGGCTGTTGGTGTTGGGCGAACAGTTATTGTTTTGGTTACTGCGGTTGTACACTCCTCGTCAGAATAGGCTATATACGTTGCCGAATAAGAACCTACTGCGGCATAAGCGTTTGAAACAGGTGCTCCACCGCCCACGCCGGCAGCAAAATTACCATCGCCAAAATCCCAGGCGTAAGAAACAATTGCACCCGGAAATGCAATGGAAGCGGTGTTGGTAAACGTATTTATGTCCCCTAAACACACATTCAGGTTTGTAGTGAAATCAACAACAGGTATGGGAAAAACATCAACATTCTGAGATGCCGTAGCCACGCACCCCATATTGCTTGTTGCTGTAAACGTAATAAGGTAAGTGCCGCTTGTAATGTAAGTGTGTGGTGGCGGCGAAGCTACTCCCGTGGTGGTGTTATCCCCAAAATTCCATGTGTAAGTCATACTGGCACCTGGGTTAGGAATTGGAGAAATAGATATGGACGTGCTAATCGGAACATCATTACCGAAACATTTTGGCTCTGCCTCAAAAGCAATTTCAGGATTGGGGTGAACTAAAATATTTACAGTTAGTGTATCGCGGCAGTCGTGATTGGAAATAGCAATAAGGCTTACCGTATAATCGCCGTTAGCCGGAAAATTGACAATACCCGGTTGAAACACGGCACTAGTGTTTGTGCCTACACCACTAAAGTCCCATAAATAGCCTGAAATAAAACTTCCTCCCGAATTAGCTACCGAAGAGGTGTTTGTGTAGGTATATGGCAATGAACAATTGTTTAATGTGCTGTATGAGAATGCAGCCACAGGGTTTGGATATGCCGTAATCACGTTGCTGAAATTTCTTACACAACCTACATCGCTTACGGTGTGTAAATCAACGGTGTATGTATTAAAAGCAGAATAGGCGTGTGAAGGTGCAGGTTGGTTAGAGTGAGGTGAACCGTCACCGAAGTCCCAGTCGTAAGTGGCTACAATGCCACTGCCTGCCGTGGTATTACTCACAACGGTAAACACGGCATTTTCACATTCGGAGGGTACATTAATATTTATGTTGGGATACGGGTGTATGGTTATCTGATGTACCGCCGTATCAGCGCAAAAAACTCCCCCTGCAAATTCAGAAACCCCTATCATCTTAACGGTGTAAGAACCAATTGCAGGAAAAGTGTACGGATTATTAGGGTTATTTGTGGCAGTAGGTACCGAGTTGCCAAAATCCCAGTAATAATGAAAGCCTATAAATGGCAGAACTCCTGTATTTAAGGCTTGGGCATACACATGAGCAAACGTATATTGAGGTTCACAAGCACTAATAGATGTGGTGGCGAATGCCACACTCGGGGACGGCGCAATAAAAAAACTGTTACTTGTAACGGCGGTGCAGTTAGCTGCCGATGTTGCGGCAAACGTTATGGTGTATGCACCTGGAGCGGCGTAATTGTGTGTCGGAATAGCGGCATTAGAGGTTTGTCCGTCTCCAAAATTCCATGTGTAGCTTGTAATACTGCCCCATGTAATGTTTGTGTATGTATCAGCCGAAAAAGCAGTTCCGTTCACGTCACATTTGTTTTGTGCCGTAAAAGTGATAGAAGGCGGAGGAAGAATATTAAGTGTTTGAGTGAGTGTACCTGTGCAACCCTGATTGGTAATAACATCTAAAGTAATTGGATATATGCCTTGAGTTGCGTAAACACTTACTGGATTTTGCAATGTAGATGTCGGCACAGAACCTCCTCCCAAATTCCATGTGTAGCCTGTAATAGCACCAGGGGCAGTAACACTGCTGGTGCTGATAAAGGGAACTGCCGAGTTTTCACAATAGGACGGTGGATTGAAGGAAACTGTCGGTTCGGGGTGGGCAATTATTGTTCTTACAATAGAATCGGAGCAGCCAAAAGTAGTTGTCCCTTTAAGTTTTACAGAAAATGTACCTGCCGCAGAATAAGTATGAACCGGATTTGGGGAAATTGTGTTGGTAGTATTATCGCCAAACCGCCACATAAAAGAACTGATAAGACCGCTAAACGGTGGTACAGCAGCCATACCATTGGTAAAAGTAAAGTTTTTGATACAGGAAGCTGCCGGCGTAGGGGTAAAATCAATTACAGGAGAAGGACGGTTTACTATGGTGTGAGTAAATGTTGGCCCGTTACAAACGGCTGTGGTTGCCCCTGATGCAAATAAAGTGGTGTAACACACAAACGAACCGGTTGCGGTTGTAGAATAACAACGGTTAGTGCTAAGCTGCAAGCCTCCCGAAGTAGCCCAGGTATAAGTTCTCAATCCTTCGGGGGCGCACATAGTAACGGGACTGCCAACGCAAACTGTATCAACAGCACCTGCTTCCCAGGCATCACAGTACGCATCAATATATGCGTAACCAAAGTGTCCTGTTGGGGCGCAGTCATAAGCAGTAAATCTAACGGTTATGTTTTGTCCTATAAACGGCGTAAGGTCGGCTATTACAGTACTCCAAGGCTTGTATTGAATAGCATTGGTTGCTAATGAAAATCCCGTAGCTCCCACACCGGCTGTTACAGAAAACATAGAACAAGAAGATATGCCTCCCACCGCATCAACTATTTCGGCTATAAACCGTGGTTTTTGAAAATCAAAATTATGGCTGTTGTCGTTGCCCGGAATGTTAAGCACTACGGCATACCTGTATGTAAATTTTGCGTTGGCGGCAGTCACGGAAAAAGTCTGTTGGGCTCTTGTTGCAAATCCCCTTGCCCCACTTGCTTGGTTATTGTCTGTGTTGCCCAAGCGTAATGAAAAATTACCACCCGGAAACACTCGTGGAAAAGGAGCATTAGGGTCGGCACCTGCGGTTACAATAGCGTAATCTACACCATTGGTTGATGCACCAAAATTAGCACTTGCAATGCTTACACTTGTGGTGTTTGCACCTGCCCGCAATAATGTCCAACCGGCAATAGTACCCGTTTCAAAATCCATATTGTTACAGTCATCGCCTGCTGCGTTAATAGAACCACCGCCGTGTTTTCCGTTTCCTTGATTTTGTGGCGTAATGTTTGTCCAAACAATATCTTCTTCTTTTACATGAACATGATTATGATTTAGTTCTGCAAGGTAATTTCCTTTCTGCCCGATAATAAACTCTTCTTTTCCAGCTTTGTCAAATTGCATTTTGTCGGCTACCGCATTCCAGTAAGCATAATCAAACGCGCCGGTGTCTGCCACCGTTTGTTTTTTTTGACCGAATACAGAATTGCACAACGCGAAAAGTAAAAATGACAGTAATAGTGTATATTTTTTTATGCCCATATTTAAGGTTACAAGGTGCTAAAGTGTTTATTTGTGGGATTTTAATTTTTTTAAAGCCCCCAAAAGTAGTAAAAATTATGACTTAATTTCCTCAAATCTTTAGATTTGCATCAACTCAAAATTTTTTAAATACTTAAATGATTTTTACGGGTGCAAATAAAAAAGGTTCGGGTTAAAAACTTAAAAATTTCAGACCGACAACTATTTTTCTAATTGCATATTTACCTCATATCCGTCTATACATTTGATAACAAAGGGAGATATGGAGCCGGATTTTTTTTAACAAGTTTTATGAGTGCATTGAAACAAGGGCTTTTATTGAACTTGTTTACGTTCCAATCATTTGTCATGTTGCCAGATAGGGAGAGTTTTTCACCTCTCCAACACCACCGTTCCCTGCAATTTCTTTTCTTCCTTAGCATTTACAACCGTAATTTTCCAAACATAGCTATCCGCTTTTGCGGGTTCGCCTCTGTATGTGCCGTCCCAACCCTGATTGACATCAGTAGTTTCAAAGATTTTTGCACCCCAACGGTTAAAGATTTGAAAACGGTATTCCTTTTGTCCCCTGACGATTGGTTTAAACGTTTCATTGAGGTTGTCGCTGTTTGGTGTGAAAATGTTAGGAACGAAGATTGTAAAATCAGGAAGAACGTAAATTGATTTTATTGCCGTGTCCAAACATTGGTTTTCGTTTTGCACAACAAGAGCTACGGCATAAGTACCTGTGTTTTCAAACAATATTTCAGGATTTTTTTCTTGCGATGATTGATTGATGACCGAAAAATTCCATTCAAATTTTTCTGCGCCTTTGCTTGTGTTGGTAAAAATTACATTATCCAAACTTTCAACAGGTTCTTTGGGTGAGTATGTAAAATCGGCAATCGGTTGAGGATAGACAATCACTTGCGTTGTGAAACTATTGGCACACGAATTTTGGTCTTTTACGTTTGCTTGTATTGTATGCGTTCCCGCCGTGCTGAAACAATAATTTATTTTCTCGCCCGAAAAATTTCTGTTGTTCATTTGCCAACTTATGGCTGTGATTGAATTTTGAGAATTTGCTTTAAAAGAAAAATTATTACAAAGCGGTACACAACCCTCAAATTTGTTTGTGCTTATTTGTCCTGTTGGCAATGGATTTATGGTTACACTTTGTATTTTTGAATTTGAACAAGAATAAATATCATAAACCGTCAATGTATAATTTCCCGAAAAACTTTCGTTGCTTGCTTTTATTCTCAATTCGGGAAAACCCCACAGTGTTTGTCCATTAGGGAAAATCCACTCATAACCCATGCCGCCGCTGCCTTTTAAAACAATGCTGTCGCCTGCACATTTTCCGTTTTTGATGAGTTGAATGTTTGGATTTGGTAATGGTCTTATGGAAACGCTTGCAACAGCCGAGTTGGTACAATTATTTAAACTTGCAATGACGGTGTAAGTTTGCTGTGTTGTGGGGCTTGCAAATACTGTGTTTCCTGTGTTTTGGTTTAAACTTTCAGTTGGCGACCAAGCGTAAGAATTACCGATTGTCCCGCTTGCATTGAGTTGAACGGATTTTCCCAAACACACATAAGTATTGCTTGGCGTTATTTCTACTTCGGGAATGGGATTTACCGTAATGCTTGTAGTTACAAGCGGAGATAAACAACCCAAGCTGTTTCCTACAACGGAAAGCACGGAGTTGATACTCGGATTGGTTACGGCAATGCTGCCCGATGTGTAAGTGGTATAATTCGGCGTTGATGAGTTCCATGTATAAGAATTTGCGCCGTAGCTCGTATATGTAAAATTTTGTCCTGCACAAATAACGGGTGTGTAATTATTTACTGTAACCGTTGGGTTTGGAATAATTGAAAAAATTGCCGTTGTGCTGAGTGTACAAACGCCGTTACTGCCGTATAATGTAGCCGTTGATAAGCCTGTGGGAACATAAGGCGGCACGGTACTTATTTGCACGCTTGCATTTGGCGGCGGCGGACTGCTGATATTATCGGGGGTGCTGAGTGTGTATGTTGTTGCGCCGTTGGCGGTAACGGTTATGGTGTTGGGCGAGCCGTTAAATGCCTGTGCGCACATACTTGGGCTGCTTAATGAAATGGTTAAACTTGGCGGTGGAATTACGGAAACAAACATTGTATTCATCACCGTGCAGTTGTTGAGTGAAGTAATTAATGAGTACGTTGTATTTGTATTCGGACTTGCAAAGGTTGTTGCCGTGTTTGCATTACTCAAAGAATTTTGCGGAAACCAAGAATAGCTGTCTGCTGCACCATTGGCGGTAAGCGTGGCAGCATTGGTATTTAAACACAAACTCGGAGAGCTTGGAGAAATGTTTATAACAGGCAAAGGATTTACTGTTAAAGAGAAGTTGGTACTTGCAGTACAAGAGTTGGCGGCGGTAACAGTTACGTTATACAAACCTGTTTGATTGGGTTGCGCCAATAAAATTGTGTTGTTTGCATTGTTGGAAGCAAAACCCGAAACACCACTCCATACATAGCTTGTGCCTGTGCCTGCTGAAAAATTAAAGCTGTGGTTTTCACAAACGGTGCTTGTAGGGGTTATGGTAAGCGTTGGAACAGGTTTTAAAATAATGCTTGCCGTTGTTTGACTTGTACAAGTTAAGGCTTCGCCTGTTACTGTGTAAACGCTTGTCGTTAAAGGATTATCCGCGAATGTATTTGTAAATGAGTTGGTGTTTTGCGGGCTTGTCCAAGTATAATTTGTTGCGCCGCTTGCGGTGAGGGTGGCGGTTTCTAATGGGCAAATACTTACGTCGCTTACCGTGAGTGTTGGGTTTTGTATAAAGTCCAACGTGTGTGTTTCTGTGATTGTACAGGTGTTTTCATCTGTGCTTGTGAGTGTATAAACAAAAGTTCCCGCAATCGTTTCACTCACGGTTTGTGAAAAGGTGTTTGCGCCATTAACCCAAGTGTATAAATAATTTGTGCCCGTGCCGCCACTTGTTGTGCCTGTTAGCACAATAGAAGCATTGGCGCAAGCGGTGGGTGTGCTGGCTACAATGTTTAATGTTAATGCAGGCGGTTGGGTAATGATAAACACAGAATTTATTTGACAAGCGGTGAGGGCATCGGTTACTGTTACGCTCCATTGACCTGCGCTCAATGTGTTTACGGTATTTGTTGTAAGTGTAATTGTTCCGTTCGTCCACAGATAGTTTTCTGTACCCGAGCCGTTAGTCAGATTGCTGAAATTGGCTGTGCCTGTGTTTATGCTGTTGCACAAAAGTAAATTTTGATAATTAAGTTGCCCTGTGAGCGGCTGCAAGGGCGTGTACTGCGTGGTAGCTGTGGTTGTGCAACCTGTGCCGTTATCTAAAACCGTAACGGTGTAAGTGCTTGTGTTTAGATTGTTGGCAATTTGGGTGGTTTGGTTAGTGGGCGACCAAGTGTAAGAAAATGCGCCAATGCCGCCGATTGGCGTAACTGTGCCAAAACCAAGCGCGCCGCAGGTGATTGAGGCTTGCGTTATGGCAAGCGTGGGCGTTGGTTTTATATAAATGGTAGTTGTTTGTGTGCTTATGCAACCTGTAAGCGTGTTTGTGCCTGTTATGCTGTATGTGCTTTGCACGCTTGGGCTGACACTAATTGAATTGGAAATGGTATTATTTGGTTGCCAAGTATAAGTATCTGCACCGCTTATGCTAAGCGTAGTAGAAATATTTGGGCAAATGGTTTGATTGGGCAATGCGCTTAGTGTTGGACTTGGTATAAAAGTAAGTGCAGTAGTTTGGCTTGCGGTACAATTATTGGCATCGGTTACGCTTGCCGTGTAAATGTATGTGCCTTGTGTATTTTGTGTGGTGGTGTAGGTGTTGTTTGCGCTTACGCCTTGCCAAGTGTAAGTAAAACCGCTTACACCGCCCGAAGCGTTTGCATTAAGTGTAACGCTGCTGTTTACACAAGCGGTAGGGTTGCTGCTTGAAATATTTATAGTAATGGCGGGCGGTGTAGTTATGGTGTAAGTACCCATAGTGTAAGTAAAGTTGCTGTTTACATCATGCACAATGAGTGTGTGAACACCTGCCGTTAAATTTGAAGCCACAGAGTTTGTTTGATTTGTAGGCAACCATGTGTAAGTATAAGCCCCGCCGCCATTGGAGGTAGCAGTGGCAGAACCCGCGCCGTAGCAAGAACCTGAACTTGTATTTACGGTTATGCAAGGTTGGGTAATGTTTATTGTTTGTTTTACGGTATCAGTACCACTATTGCAAGTGGTACTGTAATTCATTATGAATTGAGCAGTATATGTTCCTGTACTTGTATAAAAGTGTTGCGGATTACTTAATGTTGAAGTATTAGCCGAACCTGAAGTTATATCTCCAAAATTCCATTGTGTATTCATAGAATAACCATTAACACAATTGACCGATATTGTAGGTATGGGCGGAGCAGTAAAAGAAACTATTTGACAGCCATTAGTTGTGTATGTATATGGAGAAAGTGTTAATGTAGGATTTTGATAAAAATAAGAAGAAGGAAAGTTAGGAAGACCATTTGACGATGACTTGGGAGATAAAGATTGCCCCGCATCTACATAATTACAACCAACACCTGCTATGTTTGGATTTTGAATAACCCCAAGAGTTTGCGCCCCAAATCTTGCCACATAAATTTTCCCGTCAGGAGCTAATTGCATGGCTGCTCTTATAGTTGCTGTGGGGGTAATAGCAACTGAACTTAAAGAAGCTGCTATTGCAGTGCCTGAACCTGCACATAAGTCCCATTGGAATATATGGCTATAACTATCCCAAGTGTATTTTGTCCCATAAAATTTAGAATTATCGGGAGAAAATTCGCAACCAGAAGCATAAAGTGAAGTTGTTGCGCTTAATAAAGATAAAGAATTAGAAACAACACCTGTAGAAGCGTCAAAGTCAAACAACTCAAATGAAGAAAAAACATTAGGACTACTATTACTTACCGCAACTCCTAACTTTCTGCCATTAGGTGAAAATTTCATTTGTCCTTGTTGCCCAATGTAAACGCTTCCCAAACCACTCAACGAATATGCCGTACCTACCGCAGATACAACAGCAGTAGTATTTATATTTGCTGCCGTAAGTAAAAAAGCATTAAAATTATTTCCTGTCTGGTCATGGCACATAATCCAATAGTCTGTGCCATTACAATGCTTTGTTGCTGCCAACTTTTCAGCGACTACACCTGCAATGAGAGTAGCATTTTTTACAGTTACTGAACCCATACCTGCCGCTAAACTCATATCTACTACCGAGTAATATAAACCATAAGGTGAAACATTTGAAAAAGCATTAATTGTAATTACATAGTATAAACTACTGTTAGCAGAATTTTGAATAATTAATGCAGGTTGCAAATGAGTAGTACCAGTACCGTATAAGCCTGTACCATTTGCCATAACCGCATGATTTTGATTCCAAATAGTGCTACCATCTGTATAAAATAATAAATTACCTGCTCCATCTGCCATACTTGCACTACCCGAATTCGCAGTCATGGTACTGTTATTTAAAGTTGTTGGCGGATTAGTCATAAAATCCAAAGCAGCATACTGACCAAAATACCATTTTGAACCTTCATTTTGAGCAAAAGTAAGCGTTGAAACAAAAAGAGAGAAAATGAGAAAATATGTTTTTATACTACACAAAATGAAGCTATAGTAATGAATTATGAGTACCAAGTTACAAAAAAATAAAAAGCCATTCGGAAATTAATTTCCGAATGACTTTTATTAAAGAAAAGATTACTTACCTGACACAACCATACGTTTTGTACCCATTACTTTGCCGTCAGCAATAATAGAATACAAATAAATACCTGCTGCTAAATCTCTGCCGCTTATGGTTAAAGAAGTGCCGCCTTTTTCCATAGGAAACGTAGCCAATTGTTTGCCGCTTAAATCATAAACCGCCATGTAAGCACTATTTACACTTTGAGGCAAGGCGTATTTAATAGTCGTTTCATCGCTGTACGGATTAGGAATATTTTGTTCCATATAGAAACCATTGCTGCTATTAGAGTTCAGTTGCTCAATACCTGTTGGTGCAGCTTGTTTTTGTTGTTGCAAAGCAGCAATTTGGTTTTGGAGTTCTTGAATTTGTTGCGCTTGTTGAGTTAATTGTTGTTGTTGCGCTGCTAATTGTTCTTGTTGTTGCGCTACAATTTTATACTCATCTTGCAAAGCTGCAATGGTAAAAGGAATTAAGCCAAGTTATAAAATTAACATAGTTTTTGCGCGGCAATTTCGCCCACCAAAGAGCCAATGGCAATGCCCATGCCCCCCATACGAACTGCCGCTAATACGTTTTTATCCGTAAATTCAATTATCGGCTTTTTTTCTTTGCCCACACCCATAATGCCACTCCAGCGGTGTTCTATTTCAAAACCTGTGTTTGGTAAAATTCTTTCTTTTAAAAGTTTATCTAATTGCTGTTGAATTTTTTTGTTTAAACCCAACTCACCGGTGGTTTCGCCTTTAAAATCAAGGTTTCTGCCGCCACCAAACAAAATGCATTTGTCAATGTTTCTGAAATAATAATATCCCTGTTCAAAATGAAATGCGCCTTTTATTTTTAAATCTTTAATTGGCTTGGTAATTAACACCTGTGCTCTGGCGGGTTGCACATCTTTTATGTTTAATAATTGTTTTGCAAACCCATTGGTAGCCACAATTACTTTTTGTGATTTAAAAACTCCCGACTTGCTTTCCAACTCAACATGAGAATCCCCATCTTTAATTTTTAAAATATTGATATTATTCAAAATTAAAATACCTTTTTCTCTCGCCAACTGTTCAAGGTTGTTCATCATCAAGCCTGTGTCAATTTGCCCTTCGTAACGATTGACAAAAGCACCTTTTATTTTATGGAATTGTTTTATTGTTTCCGGAGTTTCCTCGTAACACGTTTTCAACCCCAGCAAAGACTTTATTTGTTTGTTGAGGTACGGAATATTGTACAAAGTATTTTCATATAAATTTTTGTTTTCAAACAATTCGTAGCCGCCGTAATTTTTAAAACCAATGTTTTTATCGCCGAGTCTTTTTCTTAGCAGTTGCAAGCCTTGCCAACGCATTTCTACGGTTTTCCAAACGGCATCTTCATTCATTTTCTGTAAATCGTCAAGCAACTCGCTTGGGCTGCCAAAACAGGCAAAGCCTGCATTTTTTGTGCTTGCTCCGTTTGGCATAAAGCCTCTTTCCAAAACCAGTACCCGCGCTTTTTTATTTTTTTCTTTAAAAGAAACGGCAGCACTCAAGCCTACAATGCCGCTGCCCACAATAATTAAATCAAACTGCGAAAAGTACTGTTTAAGTTCCCAGTAACTATGGTTGAAATCTTTGGATAAGTGCATTAAAAATACCTTCTTAATTTTTTTGTAAATTTATCCCTTAAATTTTAATAATTATTTTCAGACATCTCACACATGGGTCTTAACAGAGCATTTTTTTTAACCGTAACATTACTGCACAGTTTTTTTTCTTTTACACAAACCACTTCCACTTTAAAATTTGAAGGCAATATAACCGACGAAAAAAGAAATTTGTCGGGAGTTACCGTACAGGTTACGCAAAACGGCAAGGTAATAAACACCGTTGTAACCGACTATAAAGGCGATTATGAGTTTTTAGTTCCCTTAGACGGCGAGTTTTTGGTTACAGTTTCAAAAGAAGAGTATGTTTCAAAACGTTTTGCTGTAAACACGCGCGGTGTTCCGCAAGAAAGGTTGGCTACTCCGCTTCCTATTATTGAGGCAAGCCTTTCTCTGTTTAAAAAAATGGAGGGGGTTGATTATTCTCTGTTGAATTTGCCGCTCACCAAATACAGTTACAGCGCAGCAAAAGAAACGTTTGAATACGATAAAAATTATTTAGCCCAAATGATTAGCGGCATGGAGGGGATAAAAGCCTCCGAAAAAGAAGCCAAAGAAAAAGAAAAACGAAAAGAGGATTTGTATTTGGCGGCGGTTAAAAATGCCGATAAAGCCTATAAAACAAAAAAGTGGCAGGAGGCTTTGAACGCTTATGCCGAAGCCTCTAAAATAAAACCGGAAGAGGCTTATCCAAAATCTCAGACAGATATAATTAATGCTTTAGTAGCCGATGAGGCAAAATCAAAAGCCGATGCAGAACGTTTAGCCAAAGAAAAAACCGATGCCGATGCCAAAGCTAAGGCAGAAGCCGAAAGATTAGCGAAAGAAAAAGCAGCAGCAGAACTTGCAGCCAAACAAAAAGCCGATGCCGATGCAAAACTGAAAGCAGAACAGGAAGCTAAAGCAAAAGCCGATGCAGAACGTTTAGCCAAAGAGAAAGCCGATGCGGAAGCCAAAGCTAAGGCAGAAGTGGAAAAATTAGCGAAAGAAAAAGCAGCAGCAGAACTTGCAGCCAAACAAAAAGCCGATGCCGATGCAAAGCTGAAAGCAGAACAGGAAGCTAAAGCAAAAGCCGATGCAGAACGTTTAGCCAAAGAGAAAGCCGATGCGGAAGCCAAAGCTAAGGCAGAAGCGGAACGATTAGCGAAAGAAAAAGCAGCAGCGGAATTAGCCGCCAAACAAAAAGCCGAAGCCGAAGCGAAACTGAAAGCAGAACAGGCTGCTGCGGCAAAAGAAAAAGCCGATGCAGAAGCCAAAGCAAAAGCCGAGGCAGAACGTTTGGCGAAAGAAAAAGCCGATGCCGAAGTGAAAGCTAAGGCAGAAGCGGAAAAATTAGCGAAAGAAAAAGCAGCAGCAGAATTGGCAGCCAAGCAAAAAGCCGAAGCCGATGCAAAACTGAAAGCAGAGCAAGAAGCAAAAGCCGAAGCAGAACGTTTGGCGAAAGAAAAAGCCGATGCCGAAGCCAAAGCTAAGGCAGAAGCCGAAAGGTTGGAAAAAGAAAAAGCCGCCGCAGAACTGGCAGCCAAGCAAAAAGCCGATGCCGATGCAAAACTGAAAGCTGAACAGGAAGCTAAGGCAAAAGCCGAAGCAGAACGTTTAGCCAAAGAAAAAGCCGATGCGGAAGCCAAAGCTAAGGCAGAAGCGGAAAAATTAGCGAAAGAAAAAGCGGCAGCAGAACTGGCAGCCAAACAAAAAGCCGATGCCGAAGCGAAACTGAAAGCAGAACAGGCTGCTGCGGCAAAAGCCAAGGCTGATGCCGATGCGAAAGCAAAAGCCGAAAAATTAGCAAAAGAGAGAACTGCCGCAGAGTTAGCTGCTAAACAAAAAGCCGAAGCCGCTGCTAAACCAAAAGAAGAAACTCCTGAGGAAATAAATGAACGCCAAAAACAGTTGTTGGCAAAATACCCTGAGGGCGTAACGGAAGAAATTGTTCCGGGAGATGGTTTTGTAATTATAAAGCGCGTGTTGGTAAAAAACAAAAAAGCCTTTGTTTACGAAAAGAAAAGATTTGAATGGGGAGGAATTTCTTGTTACCGGGACGGCGACCCTATTACGGAAAACGTGTTTGAAGCAGAAACAAAAAAGTAAAAAGATTGTTATGTCAGACCACTTGCCCGCTTTTATGGCGGAAGAAATCAGATGTTGTGTGTGTGGTAATACAAATTCCGGCAAATTTCAATTAAACTGCCAAAAAGAAAATTTTGCAGTGGTAACTTGCAACGACTGTTCTTTTCATTTTATTCCGCCGTATTACCGCAAAAAAATTGAATACACACAGTATAAAAACGCCGATGTTACGGCTG
The DNA here is from genome assembly GCA_019638705.1 of Bacteroidota bacterium. Lineage (GTDB taxonomy): Bacteria > Bacteroidota > Bacteroidia > B-17B0 > Aurantibacillaceae > Aurantibacillus. The sequence goes on along the minus strand of JAHBTI010000019.1, from coordinate 22,568 downwards.
CCGTGCGTGCAGGAAACAACTGGATAAAAATTCAGCGACACAAATTGCGGTTTAAATTCATTCAAAAATTTGTAAAGAGCGGAACGTTGTTTGACTTAGGCGCAGGCTGGGGGCATTTTATGCTGGCAGGAAAAGAATTAGGCTACGATGTGCATGGCATTGAAATTTCGGAGCAGCCCTATTTGTATTGCGTAAACGATTTAAAACTGCCTGTGGAACATATTGACTTTTTTGAAATGGACGAAACAAAAAAGTTTGATGTCATTACCATGTGGGACGTTTTAGAACACATTGACAAAGCCGATGAGTTTTTAGCCAAATGCGCCAAACTTACCAAAGAGGGCGGCTACCTTATTTTGCAAGTGCCACAAATTGACAGCTATTTTGCCCGCCGCCACAAAGACAAATGGAAGATGATGGGGCTTGACCATGTGAACTATTTCGGTAAAAAAACCATTACGCAAATTTTGGCTAATCACGGCTACGAAGTACAAAAAATAAAATCGTCGTTTGAGCTGAAATTATTTATCATGTACACCTTATTGCCTTTAATAAAAAAGCTGAAAGGCAATAAAAAACAAAGTTTACGCGAAACCAATACAAGCATTAACGCCGCCGAACGACAGCACTATTTTAATAAATTCACCAACAAACCACTGTGGCAAATGAAACTGTTTGTGTTTTTTCATAACATTATTTACAACACACTTTCGTGCTTTAATATTGGCGAAGAAATGATGGTGGCAGCCAAAAAAGTGAAATGATAAATTGTTACTTTAGCAACTTTAAAATTAGTTATGGAAAACAACAAGCAAGATGATTTAGATATTGTATATGTTATTAAAGCTCTGAAAAACGGAGTGCTTTCTTTGTTTAGAAGCATGGCTTGGCTAATTAATTTTTCTTTCAAAAAAGCACTTGTTCTTTTACCGTTTGTGTTTTTGGGAATTGGAGCGGGTATTTTGTTGCGCAATTTTCAAAAAACATATTACGCTTCCGAACTTACTGTTTCTCACGTTCGTTTTGAAAACGATTTTTGCAGGGAAATGATAGATAACTTGAATTTATACATTACGGACGATGGCATAAACGAAGCCTTAGCCGATGCTTTGCACATTGATATAAACATTGCGGGTTCGGTAAAAAGTTTCAGCTACTATCCTTTCAGCAGTAATTTTGAAAAATTATATAAAGATTCGGTTAAGGTAATGCTTCCGTTTAAAGTAGGGGTTGAAATTTATGACAATAAAATTTTGCCTGAGTTGCAAACAGGCATTTTGGATTATTTGGAAAACAACGCGTATGCTTCAAAATTAAAAGAGATAGACCAAACATCGCTTGATAAAATGGAACAGCGTGTAACGGCTGAAATAAGAGAAATAGACAGTTTAAAAAACATCGTTAATCAGGCAATTATTCCAAGAGGCAACGGCACGGGCATTATTTTAGGCGAACCGATTAATCCTGTTCACATTTATCAGCGTGCGCAGTTTTCATACGAAAAACTACTTGAGGTAAATAAAAAGAAAGCGTTGAATAACAGTTTTCAGGTGGTCATCAGCTTTAACAAAAATGATGTGCCTGTTAATCGCGGGTACAAGTTTTATTCGTTTTTCAGCGCGCTTGCCGGCTATGCAGCAGGCTTGTTGTTTTTATTTTTGAGAAAAAACGGCAAAATAAACGCTGCTTAATTTTTAAGCATACTTTTAATAAACAGTTTTTCGTAACTGTCTAAAATAATATCCCAAGAGTATTTTTCTTTAATTTTTGTGAGGTTGGCGTTTAATTTTTTTTCTTCGGTTTGGTTTTTAGAAATTAAGTTTACTATGTTTTCCACATCGCTTGACGAGCTGAAATAATACGCATCATTTCCGAGAATAGATGCATTAAAATCGTTTTTATTGGCAACAATTAAGGCATTGCTTGCCATGGCTTCCAGCAAAGAGGGGTTTGTTCCGCCAACGGTGTGCCCGTGAAAATAAAGATTAGAAAAATAACGCAGGTTGTTTACCGCCTCCATATCATATATAGACCCGAGAAAAACAATGTTTTCAAAGCCTTTGTATTTATCGGTTAAATATTGTCCGTAATTTGTTTTGTTGTTTCCGATAACAATAAATTTTCTGCCGGTTTTGTTTCTTGAAACGCCTTCTAAAATAATATCAATGCTGTTTTCGGGTTCTAAGCGGGCAATCAGCATATCGTAATTTTTTTCTGCTAAATGGTATGTTGCAAGGATGCGGGAATTTGGATTACTGAACGTGTTTGCACCATAAGGAATGTATTCGGATTCGGCATTGTAAGTTTCTTTCAGGTATTTTTTTATGCCCAAAGAATCTGCAATTAATACATGGCTTTTTTTTACGGCAAGTTTTTCGGCATACTTTAAAAAATTTTGTACCCTTTTACTGTATTTCGTGCGTTTCCATTCCAAACCGTCCATATTGGTAAGAATAATTGATTTTTGAGGAAACAAAAAATTCCAAACGGCACTACTGGTGTAGCCTAACTGCAAGATGATATCAAAATTCCGTTTTCGGCTGTCAAGTATGCAGTTTAAGTCGTAAATAAACTGCCCCTTTGTTCCTATTTTATATTCGGGGTCAAATTTGTGAATGATACTTACACCACGCCATTTTTTTTCTTGATAAGAATGATTGTGAGAATTATATACAGAAACCTCATGTCCTTTGGCAACCAGTTTTTCAGACAGATATTCTGCAAATTGTTCAAATCCGCCGTAGTTATTGGGAATTCCTCTTGTTCCGAGTATGGCTATTTTCAATTTGATAACCGGGAGTTTTTAGTGAAAGCGAAAGTAAAGACAAAATACAAATAAAAAAATAAATACCCGTTACTCTTTGTAAAACCGATTCGGTAAACATGGCACAAATAAATAAAACCGCAGCGCATAAAAGTAAAGTATTGCGATTTTTTATGGCGTAATAAAATGTAATAAAACAAATGCCCAACAAAACAATTAATCCGGCAAGTCCCGTTTTATAGCAGGTGGCAATAAACTGATTATGCGGGTCGTATTTTGTGTGCCCGCGCTCCAAGCCACGATTTTTTAAACGGTTTTCTAAAAGTTGTGCGGCATTTTTATCTACGCCTTTGCCAAAAAAAATGTCTTTTGCAGTTTCAAATGAAGACAAGGTTTCCTGCCAAATAATTAAACGAATGGTTAAGCCGTTAATACGCGGGTCGTGCCGTTGTACGGGATTTTCATGTAACACACTTAGATTTTCGGGACTGAAAACTTCCTGAAAACGTTTGCGTGTTGGCGAGAAAAACAGCACGGCAATAATGCTTAATGCCACAACCGTCCAACCCAAAATTTGTTTTTTTCTGAAAAACCGGAAAGCATAAAATAAAACAGTAAGACTTATAATTAGTTTAGAAGCGCAAAAAATTAAAGCAAATAATAACACCGCTTGAATAAGTGTTTTGTTGAATGAAAAATCGTTTGACAATTCAATATAACAAATGCAAAAAAATAAGAGATAACTGAAATAAACTGGGTGAACGTATTTGGAAAAATTGTCAAAAGAAAAATAACTCAAATCGTGATATAAACTCGTGTCAATGGCAGAAGTGAAAAAGAAATACAAACTTACCGTAAACGCGCCAAACACAAATGCAGGCAAATAATTTTTGTGCGGCAAACAAGCAAAGTAAAACGGTAAAAAGAAAAAAGGCAACATGGTTTCCGTAAACGGTTTATTGAAACTTTGTGAAAGAAACACATTGTTTGCCATAAACACAAGGAAATATAAGAGAAACAAAAGAGCAGTTTTGTTTGAAAAAAATATTTTGTAATTAAAATCACGAACTATAAAGAAAAAAGACAGCATAAATGCAACGTTGAAAATTGGTTGCGGCAGAAAAATGGATATAAAAAAGACACAAGCTAAAGCCAGTTTGTAATTTGTTTTGTTGATTTTGAAATCAAACAATTTGTGAAATGCAGCTATTACCAAAAAACTAAATAATAAGCTGAACACAAAAATTAAAACTTCGGAAACAAGGCATTCTTGTCTTGTGATGAGTTGTCTCTTTAATTCAAAATGAGAATTTACATGGCATGAAAAATCTATATTACTTGGTTTTATTTTTCCTAAAGCAAAAATTTCATTCAGTTTAAAATCCTTAATGGATAAGTTTTCTGTATGGTCTGAATGAAATAATTCAACATTTCCGACAGAAACTTTTTCGTAATCGTTTCCAATATAAATTCTGAATAATCTTGTTTTTTCTCCAAGCGTAAAAACAAGCTTATCGTTTTCTATTGCAGGTTTTATTGGTTTTGAAAAATCAATTTCATCATTGTTTTCTGCGGAAGCATAAATAAGAATGTCCTGTACACGAACATCGGATTGCAAAGAAATTTTTTCAATGAAAGGTTCTGAAACTTGGTATTTGGTGAAAAAATAAAAATTTAAAATCCCTGCAAGAAACAAACACAGCGCAAGGCTTTTGAGCTTGTTCTCCTTTATGTATTCAAGTATGGAATAAAAATTTTTCACCGAACGGTTTCAAATTTAGTTATTGCAATCTTACTGCAAAATTTTTGGCAATAATTTCCCAATTATATTTTTTTTCAATCGCTTGCTTGATATAGTTGAAATTATAAAGTTTGTCGTTTAACACCATTTCAATTTTTTCTTTCAGCTCGTTTTCATTGTTTGGATTAAATAAATAATTACCGAAAAAATCAAAATCGCTCATGGCAGTTTGATTGCTGCAAATAACTTTGCAACCTGCCATAGCAGCTTCTAAGGGTGGAATACCAAAACCTTCAGCCAACGACGGATAAACAAAAAGGTCGGCATATCTGTAAAAACCATACAAATCATCGTGAGAAATATTTTCAAAATGAAGCACCCGTTTTTTTATTTCATCAGGCAGAGCATGGTAATAGTTGAAATAATTTTCGCTTGTTACATCGTTTTTTCTGCCTATAAAAATCAGTTGGTAACCTTGCTTATACAATTCCATTTCAACAAACGTTTTTAGCAGGAGATAATGATTTTTTCTTGGCTCAACGCGGCTTACAAACAAAATGTATTTATCCAAATTATATTTTGCTTTTACGTTTACATAACTTTCGTTGTAAATAACAACGGCATTGGGCGTAATCACAATGTTTTCGGGCGAGATATGAAAATGCCTGATAAGCGCGTTTTTTGAATAGTCGGAAACGGTGCAAATAATATCCGATTTGCGTGCCGAAAATTTGAACAACTGTTTCTTTGTAAAGCGGTATGAAAAGGGGAAATACTGCGGAAAATCAAGAAACAACAAATCGTGAATGGTGTTGATGTATTTGCAATTTCTCACTTTTACAAGCGGTGTGATGTATTGAAAATGTGCGTAATCAAATTTATGTTCTTTCAATAATTTCGGAATTTCAAGAGCCAAACGTTTGTATTTTGACCGTGTTTTCAATTGAATAAAACGAAAACGCTCATCAGTAAAAAACAATTTTAATTTTTCGGTGTTTTCTGCCGCCAGTGTAATTTCAAAATTTTCGTTTTTTACAAGTGCAGAATAAAGCCCTTTCAGGTACGTTGTTGTTCCCTGAAAGGAATTATCAAACACATGAGCATCAACAAAGATTTTAATTTTTTTCATGTGTTAAATATTTTACTTGTTGTTGCTGAATTTCCTCAATATGTTTTGCCGCCATTACACTAAAAAGGATAAACAAAAATAATTGAGTATTGAAGTCGGCATTCGGTAACATCAGCAGAAATAAAATAACGAGCATAAGTTTTCGTTTTGGGAACATATAAAAGAAAAAACACAGGAACAGCAAAGCTCCTATAAGTCCGTAGTTATATACAAATGAGGGTATAAATCCTAAAACAATAACTAAACTGTCGCCTGCATTTACGTTGTATTTGGAAGAAAAAAACGGAACGGATTGTCCTGCTCCTCTGCCAAATAAAACATATTTTAAATCACTTTGTTTAAAATCATCTATCAAATGAAGTGTCGGCGTAATTCGCATACTTGCGCTTCCGTCCACATAAGCCGTGTGTTTCAGCGTTTCTGAAAGTCCTTCATCGGAAGTTGTTAAAGCCGTATATAATGTGGTTAAACGCTTTATGGATTTATTTTTGCTGAAATCTGCACGGTTTAACGCAGCGATGATTAAGATAAGCGCGATAATCGGAACTAGTATCAATTCTCGTTTTGAAAGCACATTGCTTTTTATGATAAGAGAAAGTTTTTGAATAAACACCCCGCTTGTAATAAGAAAATAAATAAGCACAAGTGCCAAAAATAGATAGCCATACGCAGAACCTGTAAGCAAAACAGTAATCATTGCCATAACATACCATTTCATTTCAGATTTTTGATAGGTAAAATTATCGGATTTTAAAAGCAGATATAAACTAAATACAATAGTTATTGCGGCATAAGAAGGTTCGCTTGAAAAGCCGAAAGGTCGGATACGCCCGTCAAAAAAATAAATCGCAAAAATTTTACTTAAAAAACCCTGCGGGTAATGTTGTGTCCATATAAGAACGGAGGTGATTGAAATGTTGATAAAATAAATCAGAATAATTGCTTTTACAATCCATTTAATATCTGTTATGTCAAGTTTTTTTACGCAATTATATATGAGAAGTAATTCGGATAAAATAATGAGCGAAAAAACAAATGATGAATGTTTGATACTGTCATAATACATCAGATTAATTACGCAGATATAAACAGCAGACATAAAATACAAAGGCGGCTTTTTTATAACAAGGCGTTTTTTGGCTACACCTATAAACAGTAAAAAAAACAAAACTATCGGAAACAAAGCATGAAACAGGGTAAAAACGGCAGAGCCTATTTTAAAAAATCCAAGATTTGTAAAAGACAATACAACTAAAAATAAACAAATAAGTTTTTTCATCTTATAAATCTTTTTGTTGTTTTTATTCTCCGTATTTGTTTATCAGTTTCACAAACGCCGCACCCACCTGTTCAAGATTTTCATTGCTCATTACGGAAGCATCAGAAACATAATCGCTGATATAACCGTCAAAGGTATTTTTCATCAGGTAATTGCTAAACTCCAAACGGTTGTCGGGTTGAGATTTTAGTTCATTTACCAAGGTATTTAAGCTGTCGTATTTTCTTAAATCGTCTAAGCTCACATATTTGCAATAATTCAATCGGTTAAAAAACACATTTGAAAACGTAATGGCAGGCACTTTCATCATGGCTGCTTCGTAAGCCATTGTTCCTGTAACCGTAGCCACCAATTTGCATTTTTCAATCAGTTTTTTTGAGTCTGTTGTTTCATGCACCATTACAATATTGGGGTAAGCCAACAGTTTTTTGTAAAAAGAATAACTTCTGTCGCCAATGGCGTTGGTATGTTCTTTCACTACAATTTTCCAACCCTGCGGCAACAAACGCCAAAGATTAATAATGTTTTTTGACTGGTCTTCGTAATATCTGCCGCTCACATCAATAGAGGCTTCGGGCTGTTTGTGAAATCCAACAAAAATAAAATTGTCGTTTTCTATTTCGGAAAAGCTTAGGGTTTTAATGCGTTTGTATGTAATGCGGTTCAACTCTTCTTTGCTCATCACCTTAAATCTGACAGAAGTTTTTGTAATCACGTTCGGGTCATTGATTTCAATATTTTCTCCCGTTAAAAAACGTTTTAGGCGATTAAATTTCCCTGCAAACGAACTTTTTTTGGCAACAATTTTGTCGTTCAGTTTCAAATACGTAGGTTTTTCCAGCGTAATAATTTCATTGTTTGTCGCTTCATCAAATTCAAGCATGGAAGCCTGACAGCCTCCCGTAAAAAATGCAAAACGCTTGTTCGGAATTCTCACAACGGCAGCTTCCAGATAGCGGCAATTTAATTCTTTTCGTTTTTCGGTGATGCGCTGAATGAGCAATTCGTGTGCCCAGGTAATTTCTCCAAACACAAAACGAATGTTGTTTTGCAAAAGAAAATCATAAACAGGTTTTTGAATATTGGTAAGAAAATCCAAGCCGTTTTTTAATTCGTGTTTAAACACACGGTCGCCAAAAACCAATTCGTTTAAACGAAAATCATCAACTGTTTGGTTTGTTTTTTTGATAAACGTTCTGTTGATGTATAAAATGTTTTCGCTGCGGTAATGTTGTTTCAAAAAATTGTATTGCTCTAATTTGGTAACAATCCAAAATGCGTTTATGTCTTTTTCTGCTAATTTTTTAGAGAGTTCGTGAAACAAAAATGTTTTATAAAAATTGGCAACAAAGCAAATATTCACAGATTTATTCATTCGGTATGTTTTGTTTTTTCAGGTTTAGCACATTTAGTTTTTGCAAGCCGAAAATAACGAGCAGTAAATTTAAAATTCCCGCGCTTGCCATACAAACAGAAAGTTCAAATACACCAACATTTCCGAAAATTTTTAAAAGCGTAATGTAAACCAGCGATGAAATAACAGAATAATACAATACTTTTCTATTTGCGTTCATTACACCAAAATAAATTTCAAGATAGGCAACAAAACACCATAATACAATGTACAGTAGAAATAAAAAAGTGGACATACTTAACGGAACAGTTATTTGAGAACTGAAAAAATAATTGGTTGCTAAAATAATTAATAAAACCATAAACGCCGCCGATAAAAGCACCGCACTGTATTGTTTCAGAATTTTGAAATTTAATTTGTGCGCCGTATCCATAAACAATGATTTTGAAAAATACGAAGCAAAAGCAGAGTGGGTGAGTTGAATAATTAATCCTATTCGTAAAACGTATGAAACCTGCACCATTTCCTGTGCCGATAAATTTCCGTAAGCGTAAATTTTTGCGTAATTATTTATAAAGCTCATGGCAAAAGCATTTAAAATAATTGCCCATGAATAGCGCAGCGATTGCGACAAAAAATTCTGAAACAATTTGAAATTGAATAAACGAAATTCAAGCACAATAAATTTTACACACACAAAGCCGATTAATATAAACGCAGGCAAGAAAAAGTAAACGATTTTATGTTGCCACGAAAAATAATCAGCCGCCATGAGCAAAAAAAACGAAGCAACATTTATTAAAATAGAAGTAAGATAAATGCCCGCAGGATTATCTTTTAATCTGAAAATATTGGTATTAAAATTTAAGTAGAGCGTAAACAGCGTTCTGATGCTGATGAGCAGAAAAAGAGAAAGTAAATTTTCATCATAAAAAAACGCGCCCAAGAAAAGCAAAGCAGACAGTGCGCAATAAATCAGTAACAAAAACTTGAAATTTACAACGGCGTTTAATGTAAATTTTTCTTTGTCTTCGGCGTGCTTGTAGCCGTAAAAAAGAAAACTGCTCATGCCGAGTTCTACGGCTATAACGGCAATGGTAGCATAAGAAAAAACAACTTCCACAAAAGCGTATTGTTCTTTGTCTTTGAGTAAAAACAAAATGGACAACGGCAAGGCAAAAGAAACGGCTCTGTCAAGATAAGTCAGAAAAAAATAAATGACCAATCCTTTTGACTTTGTATATTTTGTTTTCAGAAAATTCAGCATCAGGCTTTATCTTTTTTTTCGTAAACATCTTCGCAAAGAGTAAAGCCTTCTACTTTTTTAAATTTCAATCGCGGGTCTGTTTCATCTTTTGGAATGTACCGCAATGTTTGATTGACATAAGTTCCTGCTTCGGTTAGCGATTTGGAAACACAAACGCCCGCGCCCACTGTTACCGCGTTTGCAATGCTTACGCCGCCGTTAATAATGCAACACGAACCCACATAAACATTGTTACCGATAAAAATTTCTCCGTCAATTCTAAACCTTCCCACGCCTTCTTTGTCGTGATAATAAGCGTGTGTCCATAATTGACTTTCGTTGCCTGCAATGATTGAGTAATTGCCAATCGTAATGCTGCGTGTGCAATCCAATCGGTGATGTGTTGTAATTTTTGAAAGACTGCCGATTTTTAAAACCGCTTTTCCATAAGTAACACCATTGGGAGCGCGATAAATGCTGTTCCAGTTTCCGATGGCAGCTTTTTCGGCTAAACTAATTTCAATCGGTCCTTTTATGTTGTTGAATTTCCCGATATAGCCGCCTTTTTGAATAGTCAAACTGTTAATGCGAATAATATTGAAATGCCCGATACGAGAAGTTTCGTTCAATTCCAATTTTCCTTGCATCCAAAGAAAAGAAAAACCTATTTTACTTTTCGCGCTTACTTTATGTCCGAGCAGATTTAAAAGCCAAAAAACTGACCATGTCGGAAACAAAAAACAAAGTTTCAACGTGATTATTTTCTTTAAAAAATTCATGCTTTTTCAATTAAATCAAAGTTTAACGGCGTTCCCTTTTCAATATCATTTTTTGCTTTTTTACCGAGCACATCTTTCAGATATTTAGTGTGTAAACCATAAGCGGGACGAACGGAGCGCACATTTTTTTCTGTAAACATTTCACCTTTTTTTAGGTCTTCGGCAACAAACAAAGAACGTGAAAACTCACGGCTTTTCAATTTTTTGTCGGTTAATTCATAATTCACTTTGCCCAACATTTTTTCTGCCAAACGAACGGCATCAACCATTTGTTTAAATTCAGTTTCGTCTAATGAAAAATGTGCGTCTGCACTTTCTATATTACGATTTAAAATAAAATGTTTTTCAATCACCTTTGCGCCCAAAGCCGTTGCAATTACAGGAGCTTCAATGCCCATGGTATGGTCGCTTAAACCCACCTTTACGTTGAAACGTTTTTTTAAATCGGGTATCATCAGCAAATTGGCGTGTTCGGGCACTGCCGGATATTCAGAAGTGCATTGCAATAAAGTAATATCGTTGTTTCCCGCTTTTCGGCAGGTTTCCAAAGCCAGTTCAATGTCTTCCAAACTTGCAATGCCTGTTGAAATGATAATCGGTTTCTTTTTTGAAGCTACGTAGTCAATCAAAGGAATGTCGGTGATTTCAAAGGAAGCGATTTTATATGCAGGAACATTTAATGTTTCCAAAAAATCAACAGCAGTTTTATCAAATGGCGAAGAAAAACAAATCAAACCTTCTTCTTTTGCCACGTCAAACAAAGGTTTGTGCCAATCCCACGACAAAGAAGCGTCGGCGTATAAATCATACAAATACTGTCCGTCCCAATGCGTGCCTTGTTTTATTTTAAACAAATCATTTTTCACATTGAGTGTAATTGTATCAGCCGTGTAAGTTTGCAGTTTGATTGCATCAGCACCTGCACGTTTTGCCGCACGAACGGTTTCTTTTGCAATCTCCAATTGCCCGCCGTGATTGGCAGAAAGTTCGGCTATAATAAAAACTTTATCGTTTTCAATAAACTTCATTTCTTTTTAATTTTTTGTTCCGTATATTTTTTCTTTCATCAAGGGTTCTATAATTTGCCATTCGCTTTTTAGAATGCCAAGTCCGACAACATCGAGTTTATTTTCGCCTTTAATGCAATGTTCTCTGTAATAGGCTTCTCGCCTAAAACCGAATTTTTCGTGCATTTTTATAACTTTATCATTAGAAACAAATACTTCGCAGCGCAGTTTGTTTAATTTTAACTTGTTAAAAACATATTGCAAAATATTGTACTCAATTTTTGAACCTATGCCGCCGCCCCGAACACTCGTATCGCCAAGATAAAACGCCCAATAACAACTGCTTAATGTTTTATCAATTCCTGTAATACTTACTAAGCCTAACTTTTTATTTTCATATTCTATTATCCAATATTTACACGATTGGTCAACAGAAATTTTTTTAAACCAATTTAATTGTTGTTCTGCTGTTATTTCGGCATCAGTATACATATATTGAGAAACTTCAGGTGAGTTTCGCCAATTTCGGACAAGTTCAATATCAACTATGGTTAATTCAGAAAGAGTAATGTCGTTCATGTTTTATTTATTTTTGAGTAAATAATAAGTTTTTAATCTGTTTTATTTAGTTGTGCAATTAATTGCCGTGAATCAAGCATTATTTTTGAAAAAGCAAACCACTTTTTTCCTAAATCTTTCAGCGAAGCTCCTATATGGTAAACAACTTGTTGGTCAATAATCAAAAAACGGTCGTGCGATTTTGAAAATCCGACTACTTCTATATTTCCGTATTGAGCATTGTACTTTGTAACATCTAACTGTAATTGTTTGGAAATGTTTTTGGTAAACATTTTTACCGCAACATCTTTTTTTCTTTTTGAAAGCAAAATTAAAACAGTTTCATCAATATAGTTGTCTATCAAAATAATGGATTTTTTTGCGGATTTAATTATACCTGATACAAAGCTGTACGCATCAAAAACTTGTCCGTCATAAAAAATTCCTTCTTTTGGCGGTAAAGCCGTATTTACCAGTGCTTCTATTTGTTGCTCGTGTTGCAGCACTTTTTTTTCAATTCTGTCAATGCGCTGATGTATGACATAACCTTTTAAAAGATAGTCTTTCAAAATTCTGTTTGCCCAAATACGGAATTGTGTGCCTCGTTGAGATTTTACGCGATAGCCAACGGAAATAATAACATCAAGATTGTATAATAATACTTTGCGTTTTACGGTTCTGTTCCCTTCTTTTTGAACTGTCAAGGAATACTTGACAGTTGCTTTTTCGTCTAATTCCCGCTCTTTAAACACATTATTTATGTGCAAACTGATATTTTGTTTTGTAGCGGCAAACAACTCAACCATTTGCGCTTGTGAAAGCCAAACAGTTTCTTCTTCTATGCGTACTTCAATTTGAGAAGAAATATCATCAGAGGGCTTATATATTACAATTTCCTGTTGTGTCATTTTGTAGTCCGTTCAGTTATCGCAAATTTTGCTATAACTTATTTTTTCATCAACACACAAAGCTATAATTTTCTATCTATTTTTGAATGAATAATCACATCTTTAAATTCACCGTTAAAAAAACAATGTTCTTTCAGCACGGCTTCTTTTTCATAGCCTTTCGCTTCAATAGCTTCGTACAAATGAGGACGTAAATCAAAAGCATAAGTAAAGAGTTTATGCAATTTCAATTCACCGAAAGCAACTTGTTCAATCAAATCCAAATAAATGCCCCAATGTTTGTGAAATTCTTTTTTATCCAATTCGGTATTGATGATAAAGGAAAGTTCCGCGTGCTTGTCTATCCAATTAATGTGAACCAAACCGCCGTAACCAATACACACATCATTTTCCAAATACGAAAACAAAATTTGTCCGGGTTTTTCTTGCTCAAACAATTTTGAAACAACGTTATTGAAATAATTTTCCTGGTCTGGTTCGGTTAAAAGTTTTGCCTGACGCAAATGATAAATCTGCTCGTTGCGCCATTTCATAATCAACATTCGGTCTTCGTAACGAATGGGAATAAGTTTGTAATTACTCATCACAAATTCATTCTTTGTCAGCACTCGGTATGTTTTCGGGAACGGTGTCATTTAAGTAATTGATATTTTAATTCCGCCAATTTCCAATCGCTTTCGTTGTCTATGTCCTGTGCTTCCATTTCTGAAACAACAATTGCGCCGCAATTATCGCTAACAATTTTTTTCGTGGAAAGAAATGAGTTGGTGTTTATCCAATAAAATTGTCCCGCATCGTGATAGGCTTTTTCCAAATCTTGTGAACGGCTTAAAGCATATTCAGGTTGAATAAAACTTAATTTTTCTTCTGACAATTTTAACGCGCGTTGCACAGGAAAACCAAATGCCACAACAGGAAACACGCTGTCAAATTTTTTTTCGTTGAGTAAATTGAATGCGTTTGTAATTTTGTTTGCGTTTACAAAAGGCGCACAAGGATAAATACAACAAGTAGTGTCAAAAGTTAAACCGATATTTTTGTATTGAGAAACAACTTCTTCAATCACATCAACGGTGGTAGCAAAATCATCAGAGGTTTTAGCACTGCGCATAAACGGAACAGTTGCGCCGAATTTTTTCGCCATCTCAGCAATTTCATCATCGTCGGTTGAAACAATAATTTCTTTAAATAAATTGCTTTCTGTTGCCGCCTGAATGGAGTAGGCGAGAATGGGCTTGCCAAAAAAATCTTTTATATTTTTTCTTGGAATGCGTTTACTTCCGCCGCGGGCAGGAATAATACATAAATTATTTTGAGAAAAATTCATTAACGGATTTAATTACATAATCTTGTTCTTCGTTTGTCAAAGTCGGAAACATCGGTAAACTTAAACAATGTTTGTAATAATTTTCTGATTTTTCTCTGTCGCCTTCTTTCCAGCCAAATTGTTTGTAGTATGGCATTAAATGACAAGGTATGTAATGAATTTGCGCAAAAATATGTTTGCTCCGCAAATAATTGTACAAACCTAATCTGTCATCAGTTTCAATAATGTATAAGTGATAGGCATGACCTTCCACCACGCCCGATTGCCCTTTGATATAATTTTTTCCGGAAAATGCTTGCTGATATTTCGCAGCAATTTCTCTTCTCTTTTTTAATCCTTCATCGGCACGTTTCAGTTGCGAAATACCCAACGCTGCCTGAAAATCGGTGAGGCGATAATTATAGCCCAACTCCTGCATTTCCATATACCAAAACGGATAGCTGTCTTTTCCGCCTGCAAATTCTATTGAGTTTGAATAGTGTTTTTCTTCTTTTGTAATGCCGTGTGTGCGAAGTGTGAGTAATTTTTTATACAACTTTTCGTCATTGGTTGTAATCATTCCGCCTTCACCGCTTGCAATGTGCTTTACAGGGTGAAAGGAAAAAATGGCTAAGTCGGCAAAATTGCCGTTTCCGCAATGTTGTTTTTTGTTTTTGCTGTCAATAAAATATCCGCCGGGTGCGTGGCAGGCATCTTCAATTATCCACAAATTATATTCATCGGCTAATTTTTTGTATTCTTCCAAATTCACGGCTCTGCCTGCAAAATCAACGGGAATAATACCTTGATATGTTCCTTTTGGCGATGCTTCCAATAATTTTTTTACTGAATTTATATCCAACAAATAGGTTTCGGTGTCAATGTCGCCAAACACCACTTCGCCACCGCAATAGCGCACACAGTTGGCAGAAGCTGCAAAGGTGATTGGCGTGGTAATAACTTTTTGTCCTTCTTTTACATCAAGAGCCATAGCGCACAAATGCAAAGCCGCTGTTCCGTTACTTACAGCTATGGCATAGTTGCAACCAATATATTCCGCAAATGCTTTTTCAAATTCGGCAATTTTTGGACCTTGCGTTAAAAAATCGGATTGCAAGGTTTCAACAACAGCATTAATGTCTTCCTGCGAAATAAATTGTTTGCCGTAGGGGATTTTAAAACTCATAATTTATTTCAAATCAAAACTTGGGTCAACGTGTTTTTTTACCAAAGCGCGCAAACTTTCAATAGTTTCCCATTGGTCGTTTGTACCTGAATTGTAACAAAACTGTGCGGGAACTTCTTTGGCATTAAAATGTTTTTTGTAAGCCTCCACATCAAAAATAGGTTGTTGCGGCAAAATGGCGTAATATTTTCCTAAGTCTAATGTGTTAAATGAATCGGAAGCGGTAATCATTTCTTCATGCAGTTTTTCACCGGGACGAATACCAACTTCCACTTGTTTACATTCGGGCGCAATGGCTGTTGCCACATCTGTAATTTTATAAGACGGAATTTTCGGAACAAAAATTTCTCCGCCCCAGGCATTTTCAATGGCATTAAACACCATTTCGCAACCGTCTTCCAACGAAATATTGAAGCGTGTCATGCGTTTGTCGGTAATGGGCAATACACCTTCTTTGCGTTTTTTCAAAAAGAAAGGCATCACCGAACCGTTAGAGCCCATTACGTTTCCGTAGCGCACCACCGAAAACGCTAAATCGCGCTTTCCTTTAATGTTGTTGGCGGCAATAAATAATTTATCGGAAGCCAATTTTGTTGCACCATATAAATTAATTGGTGCAGCAGCTTTATCGGTTGAGAGTGCAACAACTTTTTTCACGCCTGTTTTAAACGCAGCATTAATCACATTTTCCGCGCCGAGGATATTTGTTTTCACACATTCCATAGGATTGTATTCTGCAATGTGAACGTGTTTCATGGCGGCAGCGTGTATCACAATATCAATGCCTTCAAAGGCGCTGATTAAGCGACTTTCATCGCGCACATCACCCACAAAATAACGAATGGCTCTGTATTTATTTTCAGGATATTCCATTCCCATTTGATAATGTTTTTGTTCGTCGCGCGAAAAAATGACCAAGCGTTTTACATTGGGGTATCTTTCAAAAATGAGTTTTGCAAACATTTTTCCGAAAGAGCCTGTGCCGCCTGTAATTAAAATACTTTTGTTGTTCAACATATTCAGTTGCTGTATTATTTTTAACAATCAATTATCCTCAAAACAGTACAGAAAAAAGCACGATGCAGATTGCGCTGTTTGAGATGTTTAAAGCGCGGCAAATATAAGAAACTGTTTAATTTTTATCTGATTTTTTTGTTAGGCGTTTAACCCCTAAAGAGGTCTATTATCATCATATCATTCCTTCGGAATTTTACGCAATAACATTTTCTCAAAATAAAATTTACATTTTTTCAATTTCAATGGTGTAAAATAAGCCCAAGTGCCTTGAAAACGGCGAGAATAACCACTCTGTAAATTTTACGGTATTGTATAAAAAATAAGGCAACATGGCACTACGCGAAACGCCGCCGCTGATGATGTACGAAAACGGCGAATGATAACGCACGGATTTTATTTTCAGTTGCGGAAATTCTTTTTTGAAATAGTCTGTTTCGCGCTCAAAGTAAATGTAAGGCAAAGCCTGATTGCTGTTTGATAAAGGATTTCCCGCTTCAATTTCCAAGCCGCCTTTTTCGTCAAAAGGTTCGTGATGAAATTTTTTGTAGATGAAGCGACCAAGCATACTATTCGCAGGTTCTGTCATAATTATTTTTCCGCCTTTTATCAACGTGCGTTCCGCTTCTTTTAAAAACAAATAGGGTTTTGGTATGTGATGAAACACATTCAGCATGACAATACTCGCCAGTTCTTCATTTTTAAACGGCATTTGTTCCGCACTAAACACCATATCCACATTGGGCAGGTTTAAAATATCGCTGGTAATCACTTCAGGAAACACTTCTTTCAAAAAACCGCCGCCTGAACCGATTTCAAGATGTTTTCCGTTTTTTACTTCACGCGCTTTTTTAATAAACACTTCGTACCAGTCTTTATACAAACGTTTCAAAAATGGTTTTTGTAAAATAATGTCGCGGTGAGCCAAGGTTGCATTTGGGTCGTCTAAATCAAACGGTATTTGGTATTTTTTAAACATGGCGTGTGGCGAAAATATTAAAGTAATGCTCTTCGCCCAAAGGTTCAAGCGTTTTTACTTTTTCTAAAGAGAGTTCGGTTAAAGAGTTTTTTTCCAAGAGGTAACAAACAAAATTTTTATTGCGCAAAAACTGGTAGTATTCACTTAACGAACTCCCTGCTTTTTTTAATCCGTAGCCCCAAAATTCTGAAATAATTTTTACGTTTGGGTTCGCTTCCAAAATTTTTGCCATGCCTTGTATGGCTTGCATTTCAAAGCCCTGAATGTCTATTTTTATAAAATCAACTTTTTGATTTGTACCGAGATAATCGTCAATACTTACCGCTTCAATAGAAATTTCTTCATCGTATTCTTCGGGCTTGTAAGTGCGGTGGTCAACGTTTAAATTTTTAGAGGTGTAAATTTTCAGCGTTTCGGTTTTTGAACTCACGGCTTTGTTGTTGATAACAATATTCGCGCGATTTTTAGTTACATTTTTTAAATGCGAAAAGTTTTTTGTGTCAGGTTCAAAGCAATGTACCTTACCGTTTTCACCAACCATGTTTGAAAGAATTGTTGCGTAAAAACCAATGTTTGCGCCAATATCCAACACCACATCATGTTTACGAATGTGTTTTTTTAAAAGTTGAATTTCAAATTTATCCTGACGGTTTTTAAACGCCGCATACATGGGTTTGTAAATACCAAACGCATTTTTGTATAAAAAATTTCCGAGTTTTATGCTGAAAGACATCTGAAAAAAATCTAAATCCTAATTTCTAAATTCTAAAAACTGCTTAATAAATAATTTCATACACATACGCTTCTTCCTCTATACCCACAGAGTTTTCGGTGTGGATTAACTTTAATTTTTCGGGATATTTCGTAGCAATGGGATACAAAATATTATACACCGTATTTATAAAGCCGTAGGTGGGGTTATTGGGATTTAAACGCAAACGGCAATCCATAATGTGCGTTACACCATTTTGTTTAAAGTAAACCAATGCACTGTCGGGATTAGATTGATTGGTTGCTGTGTCTTTTTTCACCACGCTATATACAGGAAAAAACTTTTTCCCTTTACCATACACAAAACTCATGGGTGCTTTGCGGCTTGCTACAAAAGCAGTTTCAGGCAAATTGTCGGCGCACCATTCGCTGCATTTTAAAAAGTTTTGCCAGTCGGGTGTGTAACCAAAATATTTATCGCCTTTCAAATTCCGTTGCACAACAGGAAAATTTTTAAATCCGCGTTTAAATGACGACATACACACTGAACCTGCCACCAACAAAGCAATAACCAAATAAACCGCCTGAAATTTTTTGGTAAAACTTTGCAAGGCATAAAACATAAGCAGCAATAATACAGGCATATTAATTAAGGTAATGCGGGCTTGGTCCCAACGGGCTTGCAAAATAATGTACGATAAAACCAATTGCGCACCTGTAAACAAAGCCAATAAAATCATGACCTTATTTTGTGCTTTAAATATTTTCCAAAAACCAACGAGAATAATTGCAATAGTAATTAAGGTGATTGCGCCGTGAACTTCAACGCTCCACTCATCGCGCCAACCAAGCAATTGGTAAAAACGTTTACTTAAACCTAAATTGCAATTGTCCACAAAACGCTGTATAAAGCCTGCCAAATCTTCATCGCCAAGCGATTTGTCGTAAGGGTCTTTTTGCAACAAAATTTTTCCCTGCCCTGAAAATTGATTTTGCGCTTTCCAAACTGTTTTCACAATCAGTTCGTATGGAAGTTTAAAAATTAAATAGCTTGCTAAAGAAACGCCTGCTGCTTTCCAATTTTTTTCCAATACAAAAAACAACAACACGGCAGGAATTACCACAATAGCCGAACTTTTGGCGGTGCTGATTAAAAACAAACTCAAACCAAACATCAGCCATAATTTTAATTGAGGTTTAATGTTTACACCCTTATTTTTTATTTCATCTAAAACTTTTACCGCGTACCAAAAGAAAATTCCTTGCAGGAAAAAATAAAAAGCTTCGGTAAACGTCATGCTTGCATAATAAATAATTAAATAGTTTGTCGCCTGAAATACCGCCACAGGCAAAAACACCACCGCCGGCACTCTGCCTTTTAAAGCCTTGTAGAAAAACACAAAGCCAAAAACATTAAACAGTACAGAAATCAATTTAAAAATAATGAGTTTAAAACCGATGAGTTTTATCATCACCGCCAAAAACATGGGATAAAGCGGTGCATTTTGCGTGTAAAAATAATTGGGAAATTCATTGACATAACGCCAGCCGCCCTCTAAATACAGGGCATCATCATGTGCTTCGCTGATGCGAGCGTTAAAGGAAATAAAAGACAAAAACAAACACAGCGCAATGAGTGTATAAAATATTTTTTTATCATTTTTTTCCGCCCAATTTTCAACCCTGTCAAAAATGCTTGTCGGATTTTTGACAACGGCTGCTTTTGCATTTTTTTTGTCCTTGCTCATAATAATTACGGGGCAAAAATAGAAATATTAACACAACAGAGATTTTTTTTGCTCCACACAATAATTAAAACATCAGTTCGTTATTAGCTAAAAACAAATATTCTGCCTATGACACAAATTTTTACTCAAACACTTGATTTTACTGCAAAAACCAAACAATCGCCTCAAAAAAGCGGGTTTCCCGATTTTGCAGCCCCCTCGCAGCACATCATTCAAAACATTCTGAGTTTCAGCCGGAATTTAGAAGTGAAAGCCTCGCAGTATGTAAAACATATTGAGTTGGTAAAAAGCTAAGAAAAAAGTCCCGAGAGTTAATCTCGGGACTTTTTTAATGTACGCTAAAGCCCCTTCTTTGGAGGGGTTGGGGAGGCTTTATTTTCCCAACGCCGCTTTTAAATTTGTGTCCAGCGCGTCCAAAAACTCTTCGGTATATAAAAAATGTTCGCCGTGTTTTACGTTGTTGCCAAAAGCGCAAACCGCCAAATCTTTGGTCATTTTGCCGCTTTCCACAGTTGCCACGCAAACTTTTTCTAAGGTTTGGCAGAAGTTTACCAAATCTTGGTTTCCGTCTAATTTGCCGCGAAACTCCAAACCGCGTGTCCATGCAAAAATAGAAGCAATCGGATTGGTTGATGTTGGTTTACCCGCCTGATGTTCTCGGTAGTGACGGGTTACAGTACCGTGTGCCGCTTCCGCTTCCATAATTTTTCCGTCAGGTGTTACCAACACAGAAGTCATTAAACCCAACGAACCAAAACCTTGCGCAACGGTATCTGATTGCACGTCGCCGTCGTAGTTTTTACAAGCCCACACAAAATTTCCGTTCCATTTCAACGCAGATGCCACCATGTCGTCAATCAAACGGTGTTCGTAAACAATCCCTGCCGCTTCAAATTTTGATTTGAATTCAGCATTGTAAATTTCCTGGAAAATATCTTTAAAACGCCCGTCGTATTTTTTCAAAATAGTATTTTTTGTGGAGAGATAGAGAGGCCATTTTTTGCTCAACGCCATATTAAAGCATGAGTAAGCAAAACCGCGAATACTATCTTCGGTGTTGTACATACCCATTGCCACGCCCGCACCTTTGAAGTTGAAAATTTCGTGTTCAATTTCTTTTCCGTCTTCGCCTACGAATTTAATGGTCAATTTTCCTTTACCCGGAACAACAAAATCGGTGGCTTTGTATTGGTCGCCGAAAGCATGACGACCAACGATGATTGGCGCAGTCCAGTTAGTAACCAATCTCGGAACGTTTTTGCAAACAATCGGTTCGCGAAACACCGTACCGTCCAAAATATTACGGATAGTGCCGTTTGGCGATTTCCACATTTGTTTCAGGTTAAATTCTTTTACGCGCGCTTCGTCAGGAGTAATGGTGGCACATTTAATGCCCACCTGATATTTTTTAATGGCTTCCGCCGCGTCAACGGTAACTTGGTCGTTGGTTTTATCACGGTGCTCAATACCCAGGTCGTAATACTTAATATCCACATCAAGGTAAGGGAGGATTAATTTGTCTTTAATAAATTTCCAGATAATGCGTGTCATTTCATCGCCGTCAAGCTCTACAACGGGATTTGCTACTTTAATTTTGCTCATAATATTTTTAAAAAGTGAACGCAAATTTATAAGGAAAATCCAAATATGTGAGAAACGGCGTAAATTTTATCTCTTACAAAATTTGCCTCTATCATTTTAATGGAATATATTTACTACGCATATACAAAAATTTATGACGATGAAAAATTATTATTCTCTTATCAAAAAAATAACATTGTCTTTAATGTTATCAATGTTGCTTTTTAATTCAAAAGCGCAAACACCTATCACTTACAATTACACGGGAGCGGTGCAAACCGTAAATCTTTCGGCAGGTGTGTATCAAATAGAGTGTTGGGGAGCGGATGGCAACCGCTATTCAGGCAGCAGTGTTGCCACAAAGGGTGGATACTCAAAAGGCATATATGTAGCAACTGCCCCAATAACTTTATATATAGTCGTTGGTCAATGTAGGGGTGCAACTACAGGCGGCAACCAAGGGGCATGTTATAACGGTGGCGGCAGCGGTGGCACTTATGGTGGCTCTGGCGGCGGTGCATCGCACGTTGCAACAACAACAGGTGTTTTGAGTGCTTTATCGGGAAATCAATCAGCAGTACTTATTGTTGCCGGCGGCGGTGGCGGTAGCGGTTATTCAACCACAAATGGCGGTCATGGCGGCGGCTTAACAGGTCTTAATGGTGGTCAGGGTTCGGCAACAACATTTGCAGGCGGCGGCACTCAAATGGCAGGCGGAGCAGGAGGTACGGGTGCTACTAATGGAGATGTCGGAACATTTGGTCAGGGTGGTGGCACTACAGGTAACGGCGGCGGCGGCGGTGGCGGTTGGTATGGTGGCGGACGCGGTGCAGGTAGTGGCGTAGACGGCGGCGGCGGCGGCGGTTCAGCCTACATTGGCGGTGTAACCAATGGGACAACTATTGTGACAGGTGCAAGCGGTTTTATAACCAATCCCGTTAATACAGGACACGGTTATGTCATTATTACTCCGTTATCTATACCCATAGATGTTACTGCCTCATCTCTTGAAATGTGTATTGGAGGAAGTCCGATAACCATGACAGCAAGTGCAAACGGAGTGTCTTCATACACTTGGTTGCCCGTTGGTAATTTTGCAGGCTCTAATTCACCAACCATTGCGGTTAATCCTACGGTAACAACTGTTTATACCGTGCAAGGCACACACCCTACTATGCCTGTAACCAGCAAAACCATTGCCATTACTGTATATGGCACTATACCAAGCATAACAGCTAACTCCTCATCAACTCTTTTATGCAGCGGCAACACGGCAAC
>JAHBTI010000018.1 GCA_019638705.1 Bacteroidota bacterium | reverse complement strand
AAAAGAAATAAATCGTTATCTATAATTTATTAGCAACACCCCCCATCGCCTAATTGCCTAATTCTTTCCTCAATTGCTTACTTGTTTTTGTGCTTCCGTCATGACTCCAACCCGGAGGTCCAAAAACGTACATAAATTTTGCTTTGAGCGGTGCTTTCTTTTTTACGAGGTCAGCGTAAATATTTTTCCATTCGTGAAACACCATTTTTATCGGGTGATACGTTTCAATGTTTTTGGTTAAGCCGTAAACAACCTCTTCTTCTTCTTTAGCAAACGTGCCAAAAAGCCTGTCCCATATAATAAACACCATGCCCATATTTTTGTCTAAGTATTTTACATTGCTGGCGTGGTGAACGCGGTGGTGTGAGGGCGTAGAAAGAAACCATTCCAAAAACCCGAGCTTACCGATAAACTTGGTGTGAATTAAAATGCCGTAAATCTGCGTGGCGGCGTACATAAACATTACATCTAAGGGATTAAAACCAACGAGAGAAAGCGGAATAAAATAAATGAAACGGTACAAAGGCTGAAACACAGAGGAGCGAAATCCCACCGTGAGATTAAATTCTTCAGACGAATGGTGCGTAACGTGAACCGCCCAAAACAAGCGACAATAGTGGTCAACGCGGTGCAGCCAGTAAAACATAAAATCTTGCGCAACGAGCAAAACAAACCAATACCAAAAGGGGTGTGTCACTTTATCAATTTCCATAAACTTAAATTGGTAGAAATACCAAAGCACCGCCAAACACAAGCCACGCAGCAAAATATCCAATGAAAAGTTTAATACACTTAAATAAATGTTTGACAACGTGCCTTTGGTGCTGTAATATTTTTTGTCGTGCAGGTAGCTGAATAAAATTTCCGCGCCAATAACTATGGCGTAAACAGGAATAGACAATTTAATTAAAAGTTCTTCTCTAAATTCGTTCATAACAAAAGTGTGGCAAAGATAGGTGTAAATCTTTTGGTAATAAACTGACATATATCACATATTCTTAGGTTTAGATTTTATCTTTGCGCCCTGTAAAATATGATACGTTCACGCATTTACCCCTTTCTTTTTGTTTTATTAATTTTTGGAAAGACATTGTTTTCTCAATCCAACCCGATTGACAGTTTAAGGCAAGTTTTAAAAACTGCGAAAGAAGACACCAATAAAATAAATGCGCTTTGGCAGCTTGGGCGTGAATTGTACATGAAAGGTGATTTTGACACGGCTATTGTGCTGGAAGAACGAGCAGACGAATTGGCGCAAAAATTATCTTACACAAAAGGCATAGCTTCCGCCAACAAAATTGCAGGAAACATTCACGGCGTGCAGGGCAATTATCCTCAAGCCCTTGCACATTATTATGCTGCCGTAACCGCGTACAAAAAAATGGGCAACCAAAAAGGAGTAGCCTCCACATACAACAACATAGGGCTTGTATATGAACGGCAGGGCAATTATGTGGAGGCACTTAAAATGCTTTTAATTTCTTTGAAATCGGCGGAAGAAGCAGAGGATAAGTTAGAAATGGGTTCATCTCATTTTAATATAGGCAATGTGTTTTTTGGACAAGAGCAATATGACAAAGCACTTATGCACTACCAAACTGCTTTAAAATTAATGGAAGCCGTTGGCAATAAAAGAAACGCCAATGCTTGCTACACGGGCATAGGAGATGTGTATGCAGAAAAAAAGAATTATCCCGAAGCACTGAAATATTATAACCTTGCTTTAAAAATAAAAGACGAGATTAATGACCCGATTGGTTTGGCGGGCTTATACAACAATATGGCTTTCATTTATTCGGAGCAGGGCAATTACCGCGAAAGCCTTAAACAACTTTTTTCTGCCTTAAAATTATGCGAAGAAATAAACGATGTCCCCGCTGTTGCTTCTGCCTGCACCAATATCGGCGAGGTGTACATGAGTTTGAAAAAACCCGCCGAAGCTATGCCCTGGCTGCAAAAGGGACTTGCGGCAGCAAAAACAACAGGCGATAAAAGCAGCATTAAAGCAAGCTACAAACAAATAGCCTGTGCCGACACTATGCTCGGCAATTACAAAGAAGCCTATTATCATTTTAAACTGTACAACATTTACAAAGACAGTTTACTGAACGAAGAAACCTTTAAACAAACTACCGAACTTCAAACCAAATACGATACAGAAAAGAAAGAAAACCAAATAGAAAAACTGCAACAGCAGGAAGAAATCAGAGTGCTGGAGCTGGAACAAAAAAACGCACAACTCAAAGAGCGGAATTTGATTGTTGCACTTGTACTCGTTACGTTTTTAATGCTGGTTTTTACAGGCATTTTGCTGTTCAGGTATCAGCACGTTAAACATATTCAAAAAGTAAACCAAGCCGAAGAAAACGAACGCCGCCGTATGGCAAAAGACCTTCACGATGACTTGGGTTCGGGTTTGTCAAAAATAAAATTTGTAAGCGAAAAATTGTCTTCCAAAGCCAACAGCAATCCCGAACTCGTGTCGGGTATTGATACCATTGCCGACACTTCCATGCGGTTGGTGGAAAATATGCACGATTTAATTTGGGCTATGAACCCCGAAAACACTACGCTTGACGGCTTGGTGGCACACATTCGCGAATACGGCAGCGATTATTTAAGCGAAACAGGGCAACAACTGAGTTTGCATATTCCAAACAGCATTCCCGCAGAAAAAATAAATCATGAAGCGCACCGCAATATTTTCTTTATAGCCAAAGAAGCCCTGCAAAACATAGTGAAACACGCCCAAGCCACGCAGGTAGAAATGACCGTAAATTTTAACAACAGCCGATTTAATTTGCACATTGCGGACAACGGCAAAGGCATTTCGCAGGAAAATACGCAAGGCAACGGCTTGCTGAATATGAAACACCGCGCCGAAAACATTGGCGGAAATTTCAACATACATTCAAGCGAACAAGGCACAACAATTGTGTTGGAAATTCCTTTGAGTAAGTTGGTGAGAATTGCCTAAGTCTTGTTTAAAATTTTTCAAAGGTTTGAGAGCCTGTTTAGAATTTATGTTAGAATAAGTTATAAGAGAGCGGATTAAGCCTTATTTTAGATTCAGAATCGCCTACATCAAAACTCATGCACACCTTGCACCGTTGTATATTTCATGGTGTATTTAATCCCCGGGTTTATGTATTTATACGCGCTGTGGCTCATCAACGCCGCTTCGTGAAAACCGCACAAAATCAGTTTCAGTTTGTTTTTGTATGTGTTAATGTCGCCAATGGCGTAAATGCCTGAAATGTTGGTGCTGTAATCTTCGGTGTTTACTTCAATGGCGTTTTTATCCAAATTCAAACCCCAGTTTTCAATGGGTCCCAACTTTGGCGAAAGCCCGAATAAAGGAATTAAATGTTCGGTTTCAATGCGTATTTGTTCTTGTGTTTTTGTGTTTAGTACTTCCACACTTTGTAAACGCTCGTTTCCGTTTACCGACAAAAGATTGCTGTTTAAATGCAATTTAATTTTTCCTTCCTGTGCCAAACGCATTACTTTGTTTACGCTGTCGGGCGCACCTCTGAAACTTTCGCTACGGTGAACTAAAGTCAATTCGCTGCACACATCGCTCAAAAAAATTGTCCAGTCAAGCGCACTGTCGCCACCGCCCGCAATCACCATTTTTTGACCTCTGTATTTTTCGGGGTCAATAATCATATAATTAATGCCTTTGCCGTTTTCAAATTTTTCCAAGCCTGACACTTCGGGTTTGCGGGGTTCAAACACACCTAAGCCGCCTGCAATTACTACCACTTTGGCATGAATTTGAGTACCCATGTTGGTGGTGAGCAAAAAATCACGCTCATCGCGTTTTTCCAGGGCTTCAATGCGTTCGCCAAGCGTAAAAGTCGGGTGAAAAGGCTCGGCTTGTTTCATTAAATTTTCAACTAATTCATGCGCAAGAACTGACGGGTAACCCGGAATATCGTAAATGGGTTTTTTAGGATAAATTTCAGAAAGTTGCCCCCCAACCTGCGGCAAATAGTCAATCAAATGGCAACGCATTTTTAAAAGTCCTGCTTCAAAAATGGCGAATAACCCTACTGGACCCGCCCCTATGATTGCTATGTCGGTATTAATCATGTTCAAAAAAATTTTCGCAAATGTAGCAGATTTTTGCAGAGGGAATTATGAATTTTACTGTTTTTAAGCCATTAAGGTTGATTTGGCAGAAAATTGTTAAAAATGATTTTTTTTAAATGTTTAAGTGAAAAATCTCTACATTTACGGACTTAATAAAAATTTCAGATTCATAGACATGAAAAAACAATTACTTTCAGTTTTTGCGGCATTAACGGTAACAGCCTCTGTTTTTGCACAAACTCCAAGCCCAAGCTGGGCAACTTCTCAACAGGCGGCATTCCCAAATCCCACACTAGGGATTAAGTTTTTGGACGCGGTTGACCAAAACGTAGTATGGGTTATTAGTGGAGACTACGCCGTATCAGGTGGGCAGTATCCCACGCAATATTATTCAAGAACAACTAACGGCGGCAATACTTTTGTGTCGGGTGTTATTCCCGGTGTAGGCGGCAACCCATGGGAGGTTGCAAACTTGGAAGCGGTTGATGCCAACACGGCATGGATTGCCTGTTACAACCAAATTTCAGGGGGCAACGGAGCAATTTTTAAAACAAGTAACGGCGGTACTACATGGGTAAATATGACTGCTGCCGGTATGTACACCAACAATACACAATCATTTTTAAATCTTGTTACATTCCTTACGCCTTCTATTGGTTTAACCGTGGGCGACCCTATAAATATGGGTGGGCAAGACGAATACGAAATCTGGAGGACGGTTGATGGCGGTAACACATGGGCATTGGTGCCGGGAGCTAATATCCCAAATCCGTTAATGACAGGTGAGTATAACATTGTTGATTTGTTTGCCAAACACGGAAACTCAAATATATGGTTTGGAACTAACGCGGGGAGAATTTACCGTTCTAACGATGCAGGTTTGACATGGGCTGTTTCTGCAGTTGCGGCAAGCAACACCACACTTACCGAAATTGCTTTCTCAAGCGCGTTAGACGGTGTATGTTATGTGTGGAACGGTACTACATACGAAATGTACAATACAACTAATGGCGGTGTAACCTGGTCGCTAATTAATCCCACGCCTGCAAATACAGGACTTTCTGAAATCGTTGCCGTTCCGGGTACAAATTATTACGTTTCTGCGGGGTTTAATTCCAATACAACAAACAGCAACGATATGATTTCTTATTCAAACAATAATGGCTCTTCATGGACAGATTGGGGAACTACCGGCATAACTTATGTAAAAGTAGATATGGCAAGTGCCAGTGCAGGTTGGGTAGGTACAAACTCTAACGGGTTACTTGGGTTTTCAAACCTGTATAAATTCAGCAGCTCTCTTGCACCAAGTACTACGCCTCCAAGTTCTGCTTTTTATCTTCCTCCAACCTTATGTTCAAATAATCCAAGTGCTACTGTGGTAAATAATTCTACGGGTACTGCACCTTTATCTTACACATGGTCGGCAAGCCCTGTGGGTGTGGTTTTTTCAAGTACAAGCGCGCTTGCTCCTTCGGTTACGTTTCCGTCTGTGGGTTCTTATACTGTTAGCCTTACTGTGGCTGGCTCAGGCAGCACCAGCGTTTCTTCTCAGGTTGTAAATGTTATTTCCTGCAACGCGCCAACAGTAAGTTTTTCCCTTGCAACATCGGCGTGTAATAACGCAACGTTTGCCGTTAATTCTACGGTTCAGGCTAATCCTGCTGCAGGTTTAGCGTGGTCAATTTCGCCGTCAAATAACACAACTATCACACCTTCACCTGCTGTTGCTAATCCTGAAATAAAGGTTCTAAATCCCGGCACATATACGCTTAGCCTCATTGCTACAAATATTTTTGGCACAACAACCGAAACGCAAGCCATTGTGGTAAACGATTGCGCTCCTTCCCCTAACTTTACCTTAGAACCTGTTGTTTGCAGAACAGCTACCGTATTTGCATGGAATCAAACACAAAATGTTCCCGGAGCCACAAACAACACCTATTTATGGACATGGTCTCCGAGCAGTAATCCAAACCAACCAATTGCCTTTACTGCAACTCAAAGTCCTGCTCACCCTATTCCAAATGGAAGCAGACGTATCATATTCAATGCTTCCACAAACGCAAACATTACTGCTACGCAGGTATATACGGTTACGTTAAGAGCTGCTAACGGTTCGGGTACTGCTTCTATCAGCCAAACCATTGCAGTAGTTCCGCGTACACCAATTCCTGTTATTTTGCCGAACACCCCCCTCATTTCAGTATGTGCGCTAACAACAACACTTGGCGTTTCTCCGGGTGGTGCAGACAGTTATATTTGGAGTGATGGTTCAACCACTTCCGTAATAGATATTCCTGTTCCTAATGTTTCCTCTTCGAATGTTACCTATTCAATATCGGGCACTAACTTTTGCGGTACTAATACTGTAAGCAGAACATACGTCATAGAAAATACCTGTGTGGGCATTTCAGAAAACACACTTTCAGAACGTTTAAGTGTTTATCCAAATCCTGCACATGAGCAGTTTACCGTGTATTTGCCAAACGCAAACAGCATATACACCATTAAAATGATAAATGTATTAGGTTCGGTGGTTTACGAAGAAAGCGTGAAAAACACAAGTTCTCTGAACATTAATGTTGCCAATAACGCAAAAGGCGTTTACTTCCTCAGCGTGGAAGCTAACGGCGAAAAAGCAACCAAGAAAATTATTGTTGAATAAGCCTTTATTTTTTTAATTAAAGCCGCGAGCACAAACCTCGCGGCTTTTTTATTATATAGCACAATGAAACTGATTTTTATGGGTACACCCGAATTTGCGGTGGCAAGTTTGGACATTTTGGTGAAAAATAACTTTAACGTGGTTGCCGTAGTTACCGCGCCTGATAAACCTGCCGGCAGAGGTCAGCAATTGCAACAATCTGCGGTAAAACAATATGCTTTGACAAACAACTTAAACGTGTTACAGCCCACAAATTTAAAAGACGGGCATTTTATGAAAGAATTAAAAGCCTTGCAAGCCGATTTGCAAATTGTGGTTGCCTTTCGTATGCTGCCCGAAGCCGTGTGGAATATGCCAAAATTGGGTACATATAATTTACACGCCTCATTGTTGCCAAAATTCAGAGGTGCTGCACCAATTAATTGGGCAATTATTACAGGCGAAGAAGAAACAGGTGTAACTACCTTTAAACTGAAACATGAAATTGATACAGGAAACATTTTATTTCAGGAGCATATAAAAATCAGTAACACGGAAACCGCAGGTGAATTGCACGATGCCCTGATGAAAACAGGGGCAGGTTTGGTTTTAAAAACCGTGAAAGAAATTGAAAAAAGTGTTATGCAAAACACACCTTTAAATTTTATTTCTCAAAACGATAATGATGTTTCGCACGCCCCAAAAATTTTTAAAGACACCTGCAAAATAAACTGGAATAACGATGTAAAGGAAATTTACAATCTTATTCGGGGGCTTAGCCCTTATCCTACTGCGTTTACACAATTCAGAGATGAAAACGGAAAGGAATTAATTATAAAAATCTTCTTCGCAAAATATAACCTGCAAGAACATAACTACCCGATTGGCACGATAAGCAGCGATAACAAAACATTTTTGAACGTGTATGGCAAAAACGGAATGATAGAGCTAACAGATTTGCAGTTGCAGGGCAAACGCCGTATGCCCGTTTCGGAGTTTTTAAAAGGCTTTCGCATCCATGCCAACTCATTGTTTGTTTAATATCACAACTTTATTATATTAAGACATTGGAATTTGAGTATTTCTTAAACCCTCTCATAGCAATACAAGCCCGATAAACCCGCCTGAAAAGCCTTGTTATGGGCTGATTTCGGGACAACTTATCAACAAAACGCCTACTTATCAACAATTTCAGCGTTTTTTTACGCTGAAACACTTGACACATGGGGATTTCGCCATATATTTGTTGTGGTAAATTAAATTAATTGTTTAACCCTTAAATTAACAAAAAAAAATGAACAAAGCAGAATTAGTTGATGCAATCGCATCAGGTGCAAAATTGACCAAAGCAGACGCAGGTCGTGCGTTAGACGCAACCATTGAATCAATCAACAAAGCCTTGAAAAAAGGTGACCGTATCGGTTTAGTTGGTTTCGGTTCTTTCTCGGTAGCTAAACGTGCTGCCCGTACAGGTCGCAATCCGCAAACCGGAAAAGAAATTAAAATCGCTGCTAAAAAAGTAGTGAAATTTAAAGCCGGTGCAGATTTGGCAGGTACTGTCAACAAAGGAAAATAATTTGCATGACAGATTAAAAAAAGTCCCGAGTATATATAACTCGGGGCTTTTTTGTTTGCTTTTAACCAAAAAAACAGACCTGTAGAAAGTTTACATACTTGATTTATCGCTTATCATACAAATTTGCTCATTTGCCTAAAAATTATTGCCAAATGCAGAATTATTTGCTTAAAATTTTGAATTAGAATTTTTTAATTAGTATCTTAGCTCACTTAATTATATTAAAAAAATTAACTAATACCAGAAGATAAAATGAAAAAACAATTACTCCTTGGTTCAGCCTTATTGGCAGCAATAAGTGCTTTTCCGCAGCAAAACCGCCGCATTCATTCGGCTGAGAATACATCTGCGCAAAGAATAGCGCTGATGAACAAACTATCTGAAACCGCACCTCTGTTGGTTGCACCTCAGCAACAAACAAACCCTGTTAAGCGTACTTCGGCTACTGCATCTAACTCTTTGGCCACATGGAATCCGATTTCAGGCTCAATAAATTCTTACGGTGTAATTGTACACAATCAAAAACCGTTACATTACAACGAGGCACTTAACGCCGTTTCGTTTATCCACAGAAAATCTGCAACTTATATTGCAACGCCAACAATTCCCAACGACTTACTCAGTGGTATTATTGTGGCGCAAGTTTCCGCCGATGGAGGCAATACATGGGACAGCACCTGTATTTGGAATCACGGTACACAAACAGGGCGTTATCCGCAAGGTATCATTCACAACCCGAGTGGCAATACCAGCATAGGCGGTGCTTATGTAATAGGCACAGGTCCTGCGCTTCCTTACAACCCGAGTGCTACGGGTAACTGGGCGGGCAGTTTTTTTGCAAGCAAACCGCTTTCGGCAATGACCAACAGCGCGGGTGCCGATATGCAATTTATGTCGGGCAATATAACTTATGGCGGTCCTTATCATCCATCGGTAGGCAAAGCAGACTTTGCACGTTATGAAATAACTTCTACTGCAAACGGAAAGGTTTATTTGGCAGCTTATCTTGTGAATGATGCTAATGGTGCAAGTACCACAGGCGACTACCGTGGGATTGTTGTTTATGAGGGGACTTTAGATGCTTCCACTCAAAGTTTTTCGTGGACAGCATGGGACTCTACAGTTGTGAATAATCCCCTTGCCCCACACTCTTTCAGCGTAGAATTATACAGTGACAATGTTAATCCTATATTTGATGTTGCTCCGCATATGTGCTGGAACGAAGCCGGCACGGTAGCTTATATGTGGACACTTGGCGTTCCTGTAGGTCAAGATGCAAGTGTAAACCAAGGGTGGCAGCCTATAGTATGGAAATACGATGCCACAGGCGGTACACCAACGTGGAGTTTGTTACCGAGCATAGATTATACTTTACCTGAGATGGAGTATGTGCTTGATTACTTGGACGAAGCAAACTTCAGGTCTTTAACAGACCCGTCTATTCCGAAACGCCAAAGGTGTTATCCGAATTTTGCAGCGAAAGAAGATTTCGATGGTATTGTTGATGCAAACAATAATTTACACATTTTTTCTACACTTTATGGTGTAAATGACTCTATCAACGGACATGAAGGATATGTGGACAGCGGCAGCGGAGAAACTTTTTTTTGGGATCATTATACTTCGGGCAAAAAACCGTATTTGTGGGATTTCATATATACAGGTGCAAGCGGCAGCCCGTGGAAACCTATTTTAGTTGATTCTTTAGGCAGCGAATCACCCGGCTACAACAGCGGCTCAGCGGGTTGGCCAGGTTGGGGTTTTAGTTCTAACCCATGGTCGGCAGACGGTGCTACAAAACCAAACGTTAATGCTCGCTTACAATTAAGCCGCTCAGCAGACGGCAAGTATATTTTATACACATGGTCAGATTCTGATTACGACTTTACGCAAACATACTGGAACAGAGAACCGAATTTGTTTGTTCGTGCATACAACGCTGTGGAAGATACATTGTATCCGCAAAAACACAACATCACGCTTGGTGATGATTATATAGAAAATGATGCTTTCTTTCACTACGCTTCACCAAAATCTAAAAAAGTGAGCGAATTTCCGACAGCACAGGCAGGTTACAGAGTAAATATGATGTTGCCAATGAGCATCACCACTAGCGGCAGCAAAAATTCTCAGGCTTCAGTTGTGCATTATTACGCTTCTTCGGCACTTACGTTTTCGTTAGAGCTTGCCGCCCCTACAGCACCAACAGGATTGGCTGTTGCTAATGACGGCAGCACCCTGACAAATAACGTGAGTTGGACTGATAACAGCAGCGATGAAACAGGTTTTGAATTGTACTACACAATCGGTAGTGCCGCCGGCACATATAGCCTATTAACCACAGTAGCCGCTAATGTTATTACTTATGCGCACACAGGTTTGGAATACGATACAGACTATTGCTACAAAGTGAGTGCTGTAAGTGCTGCAGGAAACAGTCCGTTTAGCAACGATGCTTGCGCTAAAATAGTTGGTATTAAAGAAAATGCTTTAAACAGCGTTCACAGCAGCGTTATTTATCCTAACCCTGCAAAAAACAATGCTACTTTGGCAATTGACTTGAAAGACAATGCAAAAGTTGAGGTTGCTGTAATGAACCTTGTGGGTCAAACAGTAAAAACAACTTCGGTGGCAGGTGTAATCGGCTCAAACAAAGTAAATGTTGATTTGGACGGATTAAGTGCAGGTATTTACTTGGTAAACGTAAAAGTTGGTGTGGCTTCTCACACTAAAAAATTAATTATTGAATAATTAGTTTTTTGAAATGATAATTAAAAAGCCCCGAATTTAATATTCGGGGCTTTTTTGTTTTGCTTCAAACAATTCAACTTCCGTTAAAGGATTAAACAAATACATTGCCCCTGTGGAAATTTCTTTGCACTTAAAGCGTTTGCGGATTTTTTCACCCTTTTGAAACACCCGCGAGCCGTTGTATAAAAACACGGCATTACATGGCAGGTATTCCAAAAATACGGTGTCTGAATTTTCATCGTGCAGTTTTAATGTGCGGAGTAAGGTTATATCGGTGCAACTTGCCGCCGCAGGGTTTTGCAAATATCTGCGAAGTGCCGCAAACACTTCCAAAGGAAAAATATCTGTATTTAAAAAGGGCTGCATGAGTTTTTGAAAATTTTGTTTCCACTCTGCGCCGTGCGGATTTACGCGATTTTTATACTCGTTATAAGTAACCAAATGCGCAATTTCGTGAACGAGCGTAATTAAAAACGCATACTTGTTTAAATTATGATTGACCGTGATTAGGTGATTTAAGCCTGCGCGTGGCGGTGTGTAATCGCCAAGCCGCGTGCTGCGTTCGCGTTTTATTTTGAGTTTAAAATCAAACTCCACAATCCACTGCGCAATTAAAACCACAGTCTGTTCGGGCAAATATTTTTTCAATATTTCCGAATTTCTTTGGTACTGAACGGCTCTTAAATCCACACCGAAAATTACATATCTTCGCTGCTCGTTAATTTTACAAAGCAATAAATTACAAACAAGTTTTCGTTAAAGTGCATGAACTCAACCGCCGTGATAGAACACATTGTAAACTGGTTAAAAAATTATTCCGACACTTCGCGCACCAACGGATTTATTGTCGGCATTTCGGGCGGTATTGACAGCGCGGTAACTTCTGCACTATGTGCCATGACAGGAAAGCGTGTCATGGTGCTGAATATGCCCATTCATCAATCTCAACAGGAATTTGACAGAAGCAGCAAACACATTATTTGGCTGAAACATAAATTCGGTAATGTGGAAACGGAAACCGTTCAGCTGACTGCTGCCTTACACGCTTTGGAAACTGTTTTTCCGAAAGATATTCAGGATTTTTTGACTATGGCAAACACGCGCGCACGTTTGCGCATGACCACACTTTATGCTTTTGCCACACATCACAAACTGTTGGTGGCAGGCACAGGAAATAAAGTAGAGGATTTTGGTATTGGCTTTTACACCAAGTACGGCGACGGCGGTGTGGACATCAGCCCGATTGCGGATTTGTACAAAACGCAGGTGTATGAATTAGGAAAGGTTTTAGATGTGGTGCAAAGCATACAAACTGCGCCACCGACAGACGGTTTGTTCACCGACGGAAGAACCGACGAAGACCAAATCGGCGCAACGTATCCTGAACTGGAATGGGCAATGGCATACCTTGCCAATAAAGAAACTTACGCACTCAATACAAGACAAAAACAGGTCATGGAAATTTATACTTCGCGCAACCGTGCCAACCAACACAAAATGTTGCCGATACCTGTGTGTATAATTCCAGATGAATGGAAGTGAAATTTGAGGTTTTTTTATTTCTCTGCCAAGCGTTTGGCTTCGGCTAAATCAATGCGCTGCCCATTTTTAAAGGCAATCACAAAACTCTCGGGGAAACCCTTTTGTTTCAGAAAATTTTTGTGTTCAACGGCGGCTTGCACGTTATCAAACATTCCCGATGTGTATTTTAAAAGATTTGCCACTTTGTAAAAATCAAC
Source organism: Bacteroidota bacterium (assembly GCA_019638705.1). GTDB lineage: Bacteria > Bacteroidota > Bacteroidia > B-17B0 > Aurantibacillaceae > Aurantibacillus. The sequence goes on along the minus strand of JAHBTI010000018.1, from coordinate 53,860 downwards.
ATCAATCACCGCCGAAAACCTGTCTTCTTTTAAATCCAACATTTTATCGCTGCTTGCAAACTGAACTTTAAACACAATGTTGTTTTGCGCCTCTGTTTTTGTTTCTTCTTTTGTTGTTTCGCCGCTAACAATACTTTCATTCATAAATTGTTCGGCAATGTTTGTGGGCGAAAGCATAACCTCTGAATCCTGCCTGTTTTCCGATGATTTCGGGTTATCTTGTTTTTTTGTTTCAGGCAGTTCGGGTTTTTCTTCGGGAGTTTTTGTTTCTTCGGCAACTTCGCTCTTTTGCAACAAGCCGTTTTTAGCCAATACATTTTCGTTTTGCAAGGGGGCTTGATTTTCAAAGGCATCATTGTATTCGCGCTTCACGCCTTCCATTTCATCTTTGTATTTTCTAAAGCCTCTGAAAATGGCTTGCGCCAAATAATCCTGTCCTTTTTCGCTGGCTAAAAATGTTTCTTCCAACGGATTGGTGAGATAACCAAGCTCTGTTAAAACGCTTGGCATAGATGTACGCCACAGCACCCAAATACTTTGACGGTGTACGCCTTTGTCAATACGCCCCGCTTTGTTTGTGTATTCGGCTTGCAGTTTCATGGCTAAGTTGGCACTTTGAATAACGTAAGCCGAAGTGTAATTGCTCATAATAATATAGCTTTCTTCGCTTTCGGGGTCAAAGCCTTCGTAACGTTTTTCGTAATTGTCTTCATACAACATGGCAGAGTTTTCGCGCAAGGCAACCTGCATTTTTCCCTGTTCGTTTTTCATGCCCATAACGTAGGTTTCTGTTCCATAAGGCACAGGGTTTGGCTTTTCAAGCACTACAATTTTTCCGCGTGAATTTTTAAACGTTTTGGGTTTTATCTTTCCCGTCTTGGGGTCTTTAATCATTACAGGCTGCCCCGCTGCATTGCAATGAATGGAAATAAACAAATCGGCTTTGGCTTTGTTGGCAATTTGTGCGCGGTCTTCCAAATCCACAAACACATCTTCGCGGCGCGTGAGGATAACGGTAACATCTTTAAAATTTTCTTTAATGTATTTTTCTAATTTTAAAGCAACAGCCAATGCCACTTCTTTTTCTTTGTGTGTAACACCGAGGCAACCCGGGTCTTTACCGCCGTGTCCGGGGTCTATCACCACCACTTTTACCCGTCCGCCGCCTTGCTTTACATGAAAAGAAAAACTCGCAAACAAACTTGTAAGCAAAATAAGAACAAAGAGGTGTTGTAATTTTTTAACCATTTCAATCAATAATCTACCCTGTGATACGTTTAAGTATTGTAGTTTTGTGTACCTGCGCAAACGTGGAATAAAAGTATTCACTTCAGTTTGATAATCCTCACACATAATAAACGTTTTTTCTTCTTTGCCGTGTTAATATCTCTTGGTATGAGCAAAATTTATGCCCAAGCGCAAACACCCGACACCTTGCAAACGCCAAACGCAGATACATTGCGCTTAACCGACAACGAACCCGAAGAAGAAATGCTGGAAGAACAGGTGAGTTACACCGCCGAAGACAGTATTGTAGCCCTGCCAAACGAGCGCAAAGCCTTTTTGTACGGCAAAGCCAAAGTAAATTATGGCAGCATGAACATTGAAGCCGAAACGATTGAATTGGATTACAACAAAAATTTAGTAACTGCTTACGGCAAAAAAGACAGTTTGGGCAAATTAGTGGGAACACCCGTGTTTAAAGACGGTGCGCAAACTATGGAAGCCGACAAAATCATGTACAACCTGAAAACCAAACGCGGAAAAATTTTTAATGCACTCACACATCAGGGGGAGTTATTAGTAATTGGTACGGAAATTAAAAAAGACAGCACCGATATTATTTACATGAAAGGCATGGAATGTATTCCCTGCAAGGAAGCCGATGCACGCACACGTTTTAAAGCCACCAAAGCAAAAATTATTCCCGATGATAAAATTGTAACCGGACCCATGTATTTGGAAATTGGTGGTACGCCCACACCTTTTGGCTTGCCTTTCGGTTTTTTTCCCAACACCAAAACACGGCACAACGGCATTTTATTTCCCACTTATACCAATCACGATAGGTGGGGCTACGGTCTTATTGGCGGAGGGTATTATTTGGGCATTAACGATATGACGGACATGACCATTCAGGGCGATATTTACCAAAACGGAAGTTTTAAAGTAAACACAACAAATAATTACTATGTGCTGTACAAGTCGCGGGGTGCGGTGGGACTTAGTTACAGTCAATACAACAACGGTGATAAAGACATTCCCTCACAGTTTAAAAAACAAATTGCTTATTCTGTGCGCTGGCAACACACGCAGGACAATAAAAATAATCCTACCATGCGCTTTGGCGCAAGCGTAAATTTTGCTCAAAACCAAACGTTCAGCCGCGTGGCAGCCGATAATTCGCGAGATTTTTTGGCAAGCACCAATTTATCCAACATCAATTTTACAAAAACTTTTAAACGCTCCTCGTTAAGTTTAAATGCCATGCACAATCAAAACATTGTAACGCGCGACATCAATATTACGCTTCCATCGCTTACCTTTAATGTAAACCGTTTTTTTCCGTTTAAAAGAGAAAACGTCGCCAAACAAAATGCGCTGGACAAAATTGGTGTTACTTACATAGCCGAAGCGCAAAACACGCTGAAGGGGAAAGACAGCAGCATTTTTAAAGGAAACATTTTAGACAGTATGAATTACGGATTAAGACACAGCAGCTCTGTTTCAACCAACTTTACGGTTTTAAAATACATTACCGTTACACCTGCCGTTAATCTGTCGGCGCAAATGTACCCGAGCACCATTCGCAAAGAATTTTATTTGGACACGGTAGAAGTCAAGCGCGATAAAAAAGAAGATACGATAGCGGTTTATCAACGCATACGCAACCAGCGTGTGAACGAATTTGCAACGGGTTTTAACGGTTCTTTCTCTACCGACTTTAATACCAAAGTGTATTTTGATTATATGTTTAAAAAAGGCAGGTTGAAACAAATCCGTCATCAGTTAATACCAACGCTTACTTACAGATACTCCCCCGATTTCGGTGCTTCGCATTTTGGTTTTTGGCAAAAAGTTCAAAAAGACACGTTGGGTAATCAGTTGGATTATTCTGTGTTTGAGCGTGGCACGTTTGGCGGACCGGGTCGCGGTGAAGTAAACGGTTTGGGCATTAACCTAAACAACATGATTGATGCAAAAATCAAACAAAAAAGCGATACAGGAGTAACGTACAAAAAAGTATCGCTGCTGCAAGGCGTGGGCATAAACACCTTTTACAATTTTGCTGCCGACAGTTTTAAAATGAGTGATGTTGCGCTTAACACACGAATGTTGTTGTTTAAAAACATTGACATCAATTTTTCTTCTGCCTTTAATCCATATATGTACGACAAAACCGCAAATAGAAAAATAGACAAATTTATGCTTGGCAATGATGACCGTATTTTACGGCTCACCTACATTCGCATTGCCGCCAACACTACCATTGGCAGCAACATGATAGAAGCTGCAAAAAAATTAATGAATGCAGAAAAAACAACCAACGGAGCAGAAAAAGGAAGTAAAAGCGATTTAAGTCCGCAGGAAAAATTGCCATGGAACGTAACCATAGGATATAACATAACACTCACCAATCCCAACGACCACCGCCTGCAACCCACGCACCAGCTTAGTTTTGGCGGCGATGCCATGCCCACCAAATATTGGAAAATGGGCGTTACTACCAACTTTAATTTTGACAGACAAAGAATAGAATACACGCGATTTAGCATTTACCGCGATTTAAAATGCTGGCAGGCGAGTATCAGTTGGGTGCCTTTTGGCATGAACAAAAGTTACAGCATTTCACTCAACATGAAATCCGCTATGTTCAGCGATTTAAAAATCCCATACCAAAAACAATATTTGGACAGGTTTGAATAGTCAAAAAAAAATGCCGCGAGTGTAAACCTCACGGCATTTTTAATTCTTCATTTCAATTTATAATTTCTATTTCGCTCCCGCAGGTTTTGCAGGCACAGCAGGTTTTGGCGGTGCAAAATAACTTTTTGCTTTTTCGTTGGCAGGGTCAATTTCTTTTAACTGATTAAACATTAAATCGGAATTGGCTTTGTCTTTTTTGGTAACGTAGTAGTAACCCAAATATTCCAACGCTTCGGTTTGTGCCGCTTTGTTTGCTTTTGCACCTTTTTCTTCTGCGGTTTTTACCAAAGCAATTACTTTTTCATACAGGGCTTTCGTGGTGTCCAATTCTACTTTATAATCAATCATAGAATTTACACGCCCACGCCACTGGTAGCCAACTTCCCAACTTGGGTTGAGCTTGGTTAAGTTTTTAAATGCTGTATCGGCTTTTGTTCTTAAATCAAGAATGCTGTCTTCTTTTTGCTTGATGTCAGCCGCAGCCAAAGGTTTTTTAGCCTTGGTAAGCGCAGTTTTCAAGTCATTCAAACTTCTTTCTTTTTCGTTTGCATAAAAATAATATGCTTTGCCTATGTCAAAATAATCGGTGTTGATGAACGTTGGGTTTGCGCACGATTGTTTGCGTTCGGCATAAGCAATTACTTTTGCGTAATCTTTTTTCTCAACGGCAATTTTGCTGAGTTTGGTGTAAGCATCGCTGCAAACGGCAGCATCTAAAGCAATGCCTTTGTCAATTTCGGCAAGCCCTTCTGCTTCGCTGCCCGTGCGGATTAGCAACAAACCTTTGTATTCAAAATCGCTTGCCCAAAATTTAAAATCGGAAGCTGCCGTACCAAAAAACTTATTCATGGCTTCCAAACCTTTTGCATAAGCTAAGGTGTCGGTTTTGTTTCCCATTTCGTAATAGCTGTACGCCGCCAAACGCTCCATAATGGGTTTGTTAAAGCTGTTAGCTTTTAACGTGCCGTATTCCGTAATGGCATCGGCGTATTGTTTGTTTCTATACAGCGAGTTCATGTACAAATAACGTGCATCGTTTTTGTTGTTCATTGACAAGTATTTTTGCCAGTTTTCAATAGACTTTGTTTGTTGCCCTGCTTTTGAATACAACTCGGCAATTTCGCGGTAAGCAGGCGCAAAGTTAGGGTCAAGTGTTAAAGCCGTTTTGTATTTTTCCAAAGCCAAATTGTAATTTCTTCCTCCTTCGTACAAACGCCCTTCGCGCAAAATTCCTTTCGGGCTTTTCGGATTTAGCTCGCTTGCTTTTTGATAATTTTTAATCGGCGTGCTGCCGTCTGACGGATTTTTTGTGAACTGCGCATCGCCCAGCAAAATATAATTCTCTGCATTTTTTGGCTCTAACTTAATGGCAATGTTCAGCAAGTTGATTGCTTCATCGGCATTTTTGTTATCTGTTACCAACCATGCTTCGGCAATTTTGCGAAACACTTCGGCGTTTTTTGCCCCCAAGGTTTTTGCCTGAAAAAATTGCTTGTTGGCTTCTTCCAATTTTCCGTTAAACAACAATACTTTTCCCAAACCCACATAGTTCAATGGATATGTAGCGTTCACTTCCACACCTTTGAGGTACGAAGCGTTTGCGCCGTCAATATCCTCGTTGTTAAACGAGTTTTCGCCCAAGTAAAAATAATTTACGCCGTTGGTGGGCTGTTGTTTAATTAAGGTTTGCAAATCGGCATCAGCCAATTCAAAACTTTCGTTGTTTGTTTTTGTGATGGCATCTTGCAGCGTTTGTGCAAAACCTGCTGCGATAAACAACACAGCCGATGCGGTAAAAAATACTTTCTTCATAATCATTATTTCTTTCTAATCATTCTCTTTCGGCTGCTTGTGCGACTTTCAGAGGTTTTTGTTAAACGGATTTAAAAATACTTATTTATGTGATTATACAAAGAATGAAATGTAAAATTATTGTTGTGTTTTTAAAGAATTTTGGCAATTAGTTAATTTGATAATTAGACAATTAATCGGCTCATTAACTAATTGCCACCTTGTCTAATTAGTCTTCACTTCAATAGAACGTTCGCTCTGCCGTGCAGGAAGCAAGCCTTGTTTCAAAAACATGAGTTGTCCTTTTGGTCCTGCCACAAAACTTTCAAAACCTTTGGCTAAAGTAAAATCGCCTGTTTTGCGAATAACGTAAATGCCGCGTGTGAACGGATACAGACCGAGTTTAAAATTACTTTGGTCTGGGTAATAATACGCTGTATCGTTTTTGCTTACAGGAATAAATTTGATTTTGTCTTTGTTTGCTTTAAACAAACTGTCGTCCACATCGCTAAGCCAAGCAAAATCAATTATTCCAATAACATTTTTGTTTTGTGCCACATAATTAATGCAATCTAAAGTAGAATTTGCACTATTACAATCGGGCGATAATTTTTTTCCTTGCAATACACTGTCAATCATGTAATGCAACACCGAAGAATTGTTTTTATCAAACAGCACTTTCAATTTTATTTCTTTGTCTGCGCTGTCTTTCAGGGCTGACGTGTTGGTGAGCAATGAAATAATTTCATCGTAAGAAAATTTTTTGATTGGCGTTTGAACATTGGTGATAAACGCAATGCCGCTTTTTGCTGCCAAAGAATATTTTGGAAACCATTGTTTACTTGCAAACACTTTTTTTTCTTCTTCGCTCAGCAAGCGCGAAATGACGATTGCTTCGCAACTGTCGGCATACAGGGCTTGCACGGCGTGGTTTTCGGAAGATTGTATTAATTCAACGCTTACATTTTCATACAACACTTCAAAGGTATAAACCTGACTTTGTAAATGCGTTTCAATGCCTTCATCGTAATACACTTTTAGTTTTCCTGAGGTAGGAGTGTTGTCTTTTTCGTACTCGCAAGAGGAAAAAGTCAGAAGTATGAAGTATGATTTAAGAAGTAAAGAACGCGCAGAAATCTTAAATCTTAAATCTAAAATCTTATTTATCATCAGAATTTTTTATTAAGTGATACAATCTGAAACCGCGATATATGGCGTAAGCTATGAGTATAAGAATAAACACTACGCGCTTTGTGCCGAATAATCTGTCGTCCATAAAATTGGTGAATGTAAACGCGAATGCGCCACTTGTTACAAGCACAATCATGATTGCACCAAACCAAAAAGAGATAAGATTTCCAAATTTCATTTTTTATTTTTTTGACACAGAGGCTCAGAGGCACGGGTTTTTTCTTTTCTCTGTGTTCTCTGTTTCTCTGTGAACTCTGTGTTTAATTATGTTGAGCGAAGCGAAACATCTAAATAAAAAAGTCGCGAAGCAAATCCCTCGCGACCTTTCTTGTTAAACAGTTTTGTTATTGTATTCTGAAGCTAATGGGTAAGTTAAAGTAGCAGTTTACCTCACGTCCTGTCATTTTTGCAGGTTTCCATTTTGGCATTGATTTTACAACGCGAACGGCTTCTTTGTCGCAGTCAGGGCAACCCGGCACACCTTTCAGCACCTGCACATCGCCTATTTCACCTTTACTGTTTACCACAAATTTTAAGTGGCATTTTCCGCTGATGCCTGCTTCACGCGCCATAGCAGGGTATTGCAGGTTTTGCTGAATGTATTTACCCATTGCCGCAAGACCACCCGGAAATTGCGCTTCTTCTTCCACAATGATAAAAATTTCGGCTTGCTGACCATCACCTATATCTTTTTCCTGAGGAATTTCAACAATGTCTTTATCGCCCTCTATGTTTTTTGTGCCCACCTGCGTATCTTTTACATCGTCCTGTATTACCTGAGGCTCTTCTTCCACCGCGTTATCTTTAATTACAGGCGGCACAAAGCGCACCATTTCAGCCATTGGCGGCGGCGGTGGCGGCGGTGGCGGCGGTGGAATTTCTTCCACAGGCGGCGGAGGCGTTAAATCAATTTGCTCCACTTTAATGGTTTCCACTATTTCCTGTTCTTCCTGCGGTCTGTCGGCAATTTTTTTAATGCCCAACAGCATGAAAGAAAAAAGAACCATGCCGCCCATAATGTAGGTTACGCGCTTGTTGTAATTTGTGCGCAACTCGTAAGCCCCGTAAGCTTGGTTTCTGCCTGCAAAAACCAATTCGTTGCGCTTATCAAAGGTGAGGTTATTCCAATTTATAAGTTTCATTGTTCAAATTATTTTGCGGGAGCTGCATCGGCAGATGCAATTCCAAGTTTTTCGTTTACTAAATCCAGTTCCTGTTTCATAATGTCCACCATCACATATTTGCCCACCACGTTTACGTTCAGTTCGTCAATTACATCAATCACGTTTCTGTAAGTGGCTTTGTCGTCGGTTTTAATCAGATAGGTGTATGAGTCTTTATCGGCTTTGCGCTCTCTTACCAAGCGTTTGTAAGTGGTGTCGGGCAACTGCTTGGTGTCAAACTTTTCCTTTAACGCGCGAATTTGGTCTTGCATATCTTTGTTTTTGTCCAACAAAAATTTATGCAAACTCGAGCGGTCGTAACTCAATTCGGTAATCTCGGTTTTTTCACCGTTTTCATCGGCTTTTGCTCTAAACTCACCCTCGTAATAAAAAATACGGTCATCGCCTGTTAAGAGAAAGGTAATCCCTTTTTTAATCGGCGGCTGGTCGTCTATGTTTTCGGGTGGCGCAGGAAAAGTCAGCTCCATAGATTTTGGTTTGCTGAATGTTGCCGTAAGCACAAAAAATGTAAGCAACAAAAACGCCAAGTCCACCATGGGTGTCATGTCTATTTTGGTGCTTTGTTTCTTGGCGCGTTTCTTCCCGCCTTTTTTGTGTCCGCCACCGCCGTCTTCTGCTATTTCTGCCATTTTCTTTTAATTTTTTTATTTATGATTTAAGATTTTTTGTTCTCGACTTCGCTCGAACTGACAAAATCTTACGAACTGACAAAATCTTAAATCTGATTTCTTATTTCTTAGGTTCTATCACAGTACCTCCGCCCTCCAGCGAAGTAATCATGTTGAACTGATAAACTTTTAAATCGGTAAACGTTTTTACTACATCTTTTACATATATGTATTTTGTTTTACCGTCTGCTTTAATTGCGTAGCGCGGTTTTTCGGCTTTAAACTCCTGGTTTTTTGCTGCTGCGTCTTCTTTAGCCTGATTGTACATTTTCACCGCTTCGCGCCCGCCAATGGCAATCCAGTCTTTCAGTTGATTGTTTGGCGTAACGGTATCTAAAGGCACACCTTTTTGAGGCTGAAAGTTGGTGCGTTCGTCTTCCTTAGCGTCAATGTAACGTGGCAGGTCTTTAATGTCCACGCCAATACTCGGCAAACCGCTGAATTTTACAATTTGTAAGTCGGTAAACTCCACATTGTATTTTTTACCCATTTCGCGCAGCGCGTTCATTTTAGCGGAGGTGTTGCTGATACCAAAAAATGCACGACCACTGTTGTCAATGGTTACGATGATGTGGTTATCGGGCAAGTCCACTTCGCCGATAGATGAGGGCGGATCAACCGTTACAGGCTCTGCCATACGAAAACTCGCGGTGAGCATAAAGAACGTTACCAAGAGGAACGCCAAGTCCACCATGGGTGTCATGTCCAGATTTGGTGCGCCGCCTTTTGATGGTTTTTTTGACATTTTAATTATTGTTTAATGTTGTTCAAAATAGTTTAAAATCGTTCAATGTTTCAAAACCCAAAAATTATTTTTCGGTTGATTGAAATTCCTGAATGATTGAGAAACCTGCTTCGTCCATAGCGTAAGTAATCTGGTCAACGCGGTTAGAGAAAAAGTTGTAGAAGATAATCGCAAACGCCGATGTTCCGATACCCACCAAGGTATTTACCAAAGCCTCAGAGATACCTGTTGCCAACGCCGATGTATCGGGCGCACCTGCCGCAGATAACGCCGCAAAGGCGCGAATCATACCCACAACCGTTCCAATCAAACCTGCCAACGTACCAATAGAGGCAAGGGTTGAAATAACCACCATGTTTTTTGACAACATTGGCAATTCAAGGGCTGTTGCTTCTTCAATGGCTTTTTGAATGGCGTGTACTTTAGCTTCTTTATCCATTGTGCTGTCGCTTTTCACATATTGGTATTTTTCAATGCCCTCGTGAACCACGTTAGCCAAAGAACCGCCCTGTTTATCACATTCTGCTTTTGCGCCGTCAAAATCGTGCGCAGAAATAAGCGATTTAATTTTTGCGATGAATTTATCGGTTCTGCCTTTTCCGTTAGCTTTTTGAATGGTAACAAAACGCTCAATGGCAAATGTCCAAACGGTAATAAAGAACCCTAACAGGAACGGCACAATTACACCACCTTTATACATTGTTCCCAATAAGCCGTGGGGGTGTCCTTTGTCGGGGTCGCCGCCTTCAAAATTGCTTGGTGCGCCCAATACAAATAAGTAAATAAACCAGCCCAAGACAATGCAGATAACGATTGCTAATGCTGAAATTGCTAATGGGAAACCTCCCGATGTTTTTTTTGTGCTCATATTGCTTTTATTTGTTTTATGTTTTTTAATTGATTTTTCTACGAATTTTTTAAGTCGCCAAACTTAACTAAAATAGTTTTTACCAAAAAATCTATTTTTCTTGATTTAACGCTATTTCATCTACAAATATTGCAGAGTTTATTGAATTATTTGCGTACAACTTTATAAGTGGCGGTATTTTCTGTATAATTGGCAAGAAGATTAAGAAAATGTTAATCTTTTTATGCCTTTGAAAAATGCCATTAGGAAATGTGCTTTAGGTCATATTTTTTTCTGAAAACATTTTTCAATTACATCAAAAACGAAAAAGTAAAAGTTCAGGTTATTAATTTGCTTGGGCAAAAAATATTTGAAGAAAATTCTTTTTCAGGAAACGAAGTTCAGCTTAATAGTCCGAGTTTGGGCATTTATTTTATTTCCATTACCTTTAAAGACAAGATTTTCACTCAAAAAATTGTTGTGCAATGAAAACTTTAATAAATAAACTCTCACTATTTTTATTTCTGATTGTAACGCTTAACACTTTCGGACAATATTACGACCGAGAGTTAAACGAAGTGTTAAGCGAAAAAAAATGGAAAATCGGCACATTCATAATGCCGACAATTTTGACAAATCACGAAACTTCAAATAGAATTAATTATACTTTTCTTGCAGGATTGACGGGCGAAAAAAAATTATCAAACGCTTACGCTCTAACAAGCGGACTCAGCTATATACGGACACGTTTGAATCACGGTTCTTGGAGTGGAGGATTTTGTACTGGTGGCGGTAGTGGTGGAAATTGTTATATATACACAACTACTGAGTATATTGAAATTCCATTAATACTAAAAATGTATTACTTAAAAGAAAAGAGAAATGTCAATTCTTATATTTCACTTGGTATAATTACAGGTTTTTCATTTAAAAACGAAACTAAACGAATTAACGTATATGCAATACCCAATAATTATAATAATAGTATTAGTTATTACAGAACCATACACGATATACACGATGATAAGTTTAAATATCAGCAAAGTCTGTTATGCCTCAGTTTTGGCACAGAAATAAAACTTGCAGAAAGATTGGAATTGATTATTGACCCGACATTTAGATACTCCATATATTCACCCGATAGGAAGTACTTGGGGCTTACAAACTATACTGTTTTTGCAGGGCTTGGGTTTGGGCTAAATTACAAACTGTGATAAATCTTGCGGAATGGAATAATATTTTCTTTTATTCTTCCTTTATCACAATATCGTCAAGCTCCCAAGTGGAAGCTCCCGATGTGGTGCTTGTGTATTTAAAGGCAATGCGCGTGCGGTTGGTTTTGTAATTGCTTAATGGCACAGTACCCGAACTCACAAATGCCCAGTTCCCCAAAGAGCGCGTGAAACTTAATTCCGTCCATGTGGCATTGTTCGGGTTGCCTAAGGTATAATCTGTGGAAACGTAACATTTCAAAGGGTTTCCCGAATAATTGTACGCATTTTGAAAGCTTAATACAGGATTGACAGATGTGCTTAAATCAATGGCAGGCGAAATGTACCATGCCTCCGAAACCTGATTACCGCCCGAATAGCCGCTTACCTGAATATACGGCTTGGTGCTTACAGTGCCTGCGCTGCTTGTTACCCAGTTTGCCGCACCGCTTACGTTTACATTTACCCAACCGCCGCTTGTTACATCGTTGTCGCTAAAATCTTTTACCACAGGAATGGTTACTGTTTCCGTTACTACGCCGCCACCGCCGTTGTTACACAACGTTCCGTTCATGTTTACATCATTAACAGGGTTGCGAAGCGTAAGCTGAAAATACGTTCGTGATGAGGGTGTGCTTCTGTATTGGCTTACGATGCAAATAAAACTTCCGTTGCCGTTTGGTGTTTTGCTGCCTGCAAAATTAGCGAAGCCGCTGCTGCGTACCGTCATGGTGCTGCCTTTGCAACTGCGCAGGGTTCTTTCTTTGGTGGCTTTGCCAATGGCATCGGCATAGGGTATGTTGCGGTCTGCTTCTGTAAATTCTACATTTTCAAGTTTTACCAAACGCGACTGCAAAGTGTTTGTTGCCGCAGAATTGGCAATAATGTCATCAATGCTTACTGTTAAGGGCGTTACAACATTGCCGCTTGACTGCTTGATAATGTGTTTGTCCATGTCCACAGAATCTAACTGAATAACGCTGCCGTAATCGTTTAGCGTTGTTCCTTTTAAATTAATGCGAATGTTATCACCAATAAACAATCTGCCGTTGCTGCCGTAGTTTAATTTTATGGCAATAGCTCCGGTGCTGTCCTGCACATAAATGGTTTTATACAAATTGCCGCTTGTTTCATCGGCGGTTACGGTGCAATACAAACTGCTGTCGGCTACAAAGCGATACACCAAATCTTCGCCCAAAAATTTTGCTTTTATCTGTTTAATGGTAATGGCAGGGGAACTTTCGGGCGTTTTAACAGGCGGTATATCGTATTCTTTTTTACAGGAAACAAAAACCGAAAAAACAATCAGCGTGATAATTGAAAAAGATATTGCTTTCATAATAGTGGATTAAAAACTGAAATTCATGTTTAACATAAAACTGATGCCCTGCATATACATATATTTGTTGTCAAACTTGTTGATGTTGCCGCTGTCCCAACGCAACTGCTCAAAGCCGCTTACAATATTGTTTTTGTTATTGGTAAGATTGTTAATACTCACATTTAGGTTGAGGAAATATTTTCGGTTAATGCGAAATGATTTTCCGCCGTTGAGGTTAATGGTGTAATAATTGGGGAGTTTTTGCTGCTGCACAACTTGTATGTAGTGTTCTTTTTCGGAACTTACATATTTATCAATGGCTTCTTTTGTACGGCGGTCAGGGTTTGGTTCTACATAAATTTGGTCAAAGTAATTAACGTTAATGCCAATACTCCAGTATTTTTTTGCCGTGTAGCGATAGCCCACACCTGCCACCACTTGCGGTGTTGAACCAATTTTGTAATTTTCCAAATACGCCGTTCTGCCCTGATACAATGCGGCGTTGTTATTGTCCTGCCATGCTTCCAGCGTTGGGCGGTTGCTGTAAATATATTGTCCGTAGCTAAACGCACCCTGAACAGTATGTGCAATCAGCAGATTTTTTTCAATACCAAATTCCACACCTTTATAACTTTGGTTCATGCCTTTCATAATCAGGTTTACGGTGTTGTTAAAGTTATCGTCCCAATAGGTGCGCAACCACGTTTGGTTGTTTATCTGTGTGTTGAAATACGTCAGCCGCATTTTCAGTGCAGGGTATTTTATCATGTAGTTAATATCGCCCGAAAAAACTTTTTCGTTGCTTATATTGCCTACTGCGGTATTGCGCACACGCGGCGACAAAAACGAGTTTGCCACATCGGGCGGACGGTTTAAAACAGTTCCGTTGGCAGTAATAAAATGCCTGCCGTTAATTTTGTAAACCGCTCCTGCTTTTATGCCGTAATTAAGAAAATTCAGTTTATCGCTCAAGCCCTTGCTGTCATTAGGAAATTTTCCGTTTGCCATAAAGCCCTCGCGCCATATTGAACTGTGTGATAAGGTTACCGCTTCGTATAATTCAAAGTTGCCAAAGTTGTATTCGGCTTGCCCCCACAATTCGGCACGGTTTACGTTGATGGCATAATCGTAACCAAACACATCGCCAACTTTTACTTTTCTGTCGGGATTTTCAATGTCGTTTTGCATATAAACAGGGTCAATGCCCAACATAGAGCCAAAGCGGTCGTGGTCTATCCAATACGTTGCGCCAAGCAAATCTTCCATGACTTTGTATTTTCTGTTTTTGTATCTATTAGCGTTCATTCCTGCCGATACAAACAAGCGGTTAATGCGCTTATTAAATACGGTGTTAAAACCGAAGTTTTTTAAATCCTCTACACGGTTTTCAAGCACATACACGGCGCGTGTTTCGGTAGTGTTTGCATTTTGCCCTGTTTCTGAAGGCAGGGTGTAAAAATTGTTTTGATTTACGCTAATCATTTTGTCCCAATGTAATTGCCGTGTGTTCATATCGTTTAACCACGCAGCAGTTGTTTGGTCGCCAAGCTCCGTTTCGGCGCGGTCATAATAATAACTTGGTAAGTTTCTGTAAAAATCGGGTTTGGGATTTTTTGGGGAATTCCATTGCAAACCTGTAAGTGAATTTTTTCCGAAATTGTAAACTATGGAAGTGGTTAAACGCGCGTGTTCTTCCAAATTAAATATGTGCGAGAGCATTAACACAGGGCGTACATTGCTGCTCACCGCTGCATTGCGCACGTTTCCGTTTTGATACCCCCAGTTAGGATTGTAATAATGTGTGCCTGCCAATTCAAGAGTTTCTTTGGTGGCATACGCTGCGCGCCCCTGCTGCACAGGCGCAACAAAACCCGTGAAACTGAACAGATGTTTTGTGTTAAGGTGTTTATCAAGGCTTAAATAAAAAGAGCTTGCATTAAAAAATGTACCGGGTATATATACTTCGTTTCCGTAGCGGTTTGAAGCGGAAAAGGTCAAAGCCCAACCGTTTTCCAACATTCCTGTTGTATGTGTAAACATAAGGCGGTGGCGGTAAATGCGGTTTGCCAACGAATATGTAAAACGTGAGCCTTTTTTAAACGACGATGCTTTTGAATCAATGTTGGTGTAACCGCCCGCGCCCGAAAATCCGTAACGGCTGTTTACGTTGCCCACACGATTTTCAACAAAGCGCGTTACATCATTCAATCCGCCCCAACTGCTCCACGAAGTAAAACCGTTTTCCAAATTATTTAAACTAACGCCGTTAATTAATATATGTTGATTTTCAAGCGGCAGCCCCCTCATGCGATAACGCGCCACGCCAAATTGAAAACTTGCCATTTGCGTAAACACATCGCGGCTTGATTGCAGTAAGGCTGAGACATCTTGATTGTCAATATCCAAATCGGCATCATCGCCGCTTGTGCTGAAAATAGGAATGCTTGCAACTGCACTTACGGTATCCATGGTTTGTCTGTCGTTTACCGAAGAGCTGTCTTGTTGCAAATTAAACTGCGCAAACATACTGCCTGAAAAAATGAAAAGAGCTAAGGAAAAAAGTGGGTTTCTTATCATGCTTTCTTTTTCACGTTGGTATTCTGTGCGAACATAAAAATTAATTACATGGATTACAAATTCACACAGCATTTCAGCACAACGTTTATTCACTACTTTTGAAACGTTTTTTGGTTTATGATGTTAAAACACACACGCGCTTTTTTGTTGCTGCTTTGGTTTGCAAGCGTGGCAAACGCTCAAACATTAGATAAGAACAAACATTACTACATTGCTGCTGTTGGGTTTTGGAATGTGGAAAACCTGTATGACACGGTAAACGACCCCCGGAAAAACGATGATGCATTTACGCCGCAGGGCATTAATGCGTGGACAGGCGAACGCTACCGCACAAAAATTGAGCATTTGGCAGAGGTCATCAGTCAAATGGCAACTGATGCCACGCCCGACGGTTTGGCTGTTTTGGGTATGTGCGAAGTGGAAAACAAAAAAGTGGTGCAGGATTTGGTAAAATCGCCACGCCTTGCAAAACGTAATTATCAAATTGTTCACATTGAGGGACCCGATGCGCGGGGCATTGACCCTTCGTTTATTTATAATCCAAACTATTTTAAAGTTACAAACGCCGTGTCGTATCGTGTGCAAATGGCTGATTCCAATTACAAAACCCGCGATATTTTGGTGGTAAGCGGATTGTTTACAGGCGAGCCTTTAACGGTGTTGGTAAATCACTGGTCATCGCGGCGCGGTGGTGAGTTGGCAAGCCGCGACAGCAGAAACCGCGCTGCCAGAGTAGCGCGCCACATTGCGGATAGCGTTGCCGTTGCCAATCCCGAAAGTAAAATTATTATTATGGGCGATTTTAACGATGACCCGATTGACGAGAGTGTGAAAAAAATAATCGGCACTTATGCCAACATTCAGCAAGCGAAAGCAAACAACCACAACTACTTTAATCCTATGGAAAATTTGTATAAGGACGGAACAGGAACGATAGCTTACCGCGACAGTTGGAATTTGTTTGACCAAATTTTGCTGAACAAAAATTTAGTACCGCAGCGCAACGAATTTGACACTTGGAACTACCACACCGTGCGCGTGTTTAACAAAGATTTTTTGCGCAACGATTTCGGCAACTATAAAGGCTATCCTTTTTCTACTTACGGCGGCGGCATATATAACGGCGGTTACAGCGACCATTTTCCTGTTTACATTATTATTGCCAAAGAAAAAAGCCGTTAGCCCGAACAAAGAACTAACGACTTATGACTAAAATCTTGCGGCTAAAAAACTACTGCGCTTCCAACTGTTTGCCCATGCGTTTGCGCTCGTTCTCGTCCAAATAAATTTTGCGCAAGCGAATAAAGTTGGGTGTGATTTCAACGTATTCATCTGCCTGAATATATTCCATTGATTCTTCCAAGCTGAATTTAATTTTAGGAGCAATGCGCATTTTTTCATCAGAACCGCTTGCACGCATATTGGTTAATTTTTTCTCGGCACAAATATTCACTACCAAATCATCGGGGCGAATGTGTTCGCCGATAATCATGCCTGTATAAATATCTTCGCCTGCTTCCACAAAAAACTTGCCTCTGTCCTGCAACTTGTCAATGGAGTATGCAACGGCTTGTCCTTTGTCTTTGCTGATGAGTACGCCTGCAATACGGCTCGGAATATTGCCTTTCCAAGGTTCGTAAGCTTTGAAACGGTGCGCCATAATGGCTTCACCTGCGGTTGCCGTTAATACGTTATTACGCAAACCAATAATACCGCGGCTTGGAATTTCAAATTCAATGTGCGTTAAATCGCCTTTTGGTTCCATAATAAGCAAATCGCCTTTGCGCTGCGTTACCAAGTCAATTACTTTTGAAGCCGATTCCTGCGGAACGTCCACCGTTAAAACCTCAACAGGCTCGCATTTCACGCCGTCAATTTCTTTCACAATAACCTGCGGCTGTCCTAATTGCAATTCGTAACCCTCGCGGCGCATGGTTTCTACCAATACCGACAAGTGAAGAATACCGCGACCATACACCAAATACGAATCGGGCGATGCGGTTTCTTCTACACGCAAAGCAAGATTTTTTTCCAACTCTTTATACAAGCGGTCGCGCAAGTGGCGTGAAGTAACATATTTTCCGTCTTTACCGTAAAATGGCGAGTTGTTAATGGTAAACAACATACTCATCGTCGGCTCGTCAATGCTTATTAATGGTAAGCCTTCGGGATTTTCAAAATCAGCAACAGTATCACCGATTTCAAAACCCTCAATGCCTGTAAAGGCGCAAATGTCGCCTGCTTCCACTTCGCTCACTTTCACTTTTCCTAAACCGTCAAACACATACAATTCTTTAATGCGCGATTTTTGAATAGTGCCGTTGCGTTTCACCACACTCACAGGCATATTTTCTTTGATTGTTCCGCGATACACACGCCCAATGGCGATACGCCCCAAGAACGACGAATAATCCAACGAGGTAATTTGAATTTGCAAAGTTCCCTCACGTTTTGGCGCAACAGGAATTTTTTCAAGAATGGTGTCTAATAAATAGGTGATGTCAGAAGTTGGCGTTTTATAATCCGCACCCATCCAACCTTGTTTGGAAGAACCGTAAACCGTAGGAAAATCCAACTGTTCTTCGGTGGCTTCTAAGTTGAAAAACAAATCAAACACCGCATCGTGAACTTCTTCGGGACGGCAATTTGGTTTGTCCACTTTATTAATTACCAAAATGGCTTTTTTGCCTGCCTGAATGGCTTTTTGCGTAACAAAGCGCGTTTGCGGCATTGGTCCTTCAAAAGCGTCCACCAACAGAATTACACCGTCAGCCATGTTCATCACACGTTCCACCTCACCGCCAAAGTCGGCGTGCCCGGGGGTGTCAATGATATTAATTTTTGTTCCTTTATAAGTAACAGAAACGTTTTTTGCTAAAATGGTAATGCCGCGTTCGCGCTCCAAATCGTTGTTGTCAAGAATTAATTCGCCTGTTTGCTGGTTCTCGCGGAACAGTTTGCAGGTGTGAAGAATTTTGTCCACCAAGGTAGTTTTACCGTGGTCAACGTGCGCAATAATGGCAATGTTTCTGATTTCAGACATGAATGTAATTTTTTTGAGGGCGCGAAGATAGGCTTTTTAAGCTAAAAGGAAAAAGTTAAAAATTAAAAGTCAGCCGTTTGCCCTGCTTTTTTTAAGATTTGTTTAACCTTGCGGTAGCGGAGGCTGAGTTGAAAGGGATTAAGGCAGGCGTTTCACTTCCCTGTCATTTTTCATCAGCACTTTCTCGGCAAGGTTGCCTAAAGTGTCGTAAAACGTCCAGATACTGTCGCGCTTGTCGTTTTTGTAGAAGCCCGTGTAGCGTGGTTTGCCGTTTAAATAAAAGGTGTTGTTTACGCCATGCCGCAAGCCTTTATCGTAGTGCATTTCGCTCCACATTAAACCATTCGGGTAAAAGGAAAACCATTGTCCGTGCCGTTCGCCGAAACGGTAAAAACCTTTAAATTTTACAATGCCGCTTGGGTATTTGTCAATGTACGTTCCTGTGTATTCACTGTCGGGAGGTAAAATGAGCAAAGGATTTCCGCGTTTTAAAGAGTCAGAAACACGTTTTTGTTCCGCTTTGGAAACAGAATCGTAAATGCGTTGTTCCTGTTCAGTAAGTTCTTTGGGTTCGCTGTTACACGAAACTAAAAACAGAACGGTGCAGATAAAAGACAAATGTGTTAAGTGCTTCATAAATTATTTTTTTCTTTCAATGGCATAAATCAACAAACGCTCCAAACTGTTGCGGGCTTCGCTTGCAGGCAGTTTGTACAACACCGACAATGCTTTTTCTTTATACTCGTGCATTACTTTGTTGGCATAAGCAATGCCGCCTTTGGCAATCACAAAATCAATTACTTTTTTTACCTGTTCGCTTTCTTCGTTGTGATTTTTAATAATATTAATCATCTTTCTTTTCTCGCTCCACGAAGCCTTGTTCAGCGCGTAAATCAAAGGCAAGGTCATTTTCTTTTCTTTGATGTCAATGCCTGTTGGTTTGCCTATGTTATCGTCATTTCCAAAATCAAACAAATCGTCTTTTATCTGAAAGGCAATGCCCGTGAGTGTTCCAAATTCTTTTGCAATGGCAATCGTTTCTTCGTTGTTTGTAACCGAAGCCGCACCCGCCGCACAGCAAGCGGCAATCAGCGTTGCTGTTTTTTTTGTGATGATGTCAAAATAAATTTCTTCCGAAATATCCAAGCGGCGTGCTTTTTCAATTTGCAAGAGTTCGCCTTCGCTCATTTCCTGCACGGCTTTACTCACAATTTTGAGCAAATGAAAATCGTTGCTGTCCAATGAAAGCAGCAAACCTTTTGCCAACAAAAAATCACCGATTAACACCGCAATTTTATTTTTCCATAAAGCATTGAGGCTGAAAAACCCCCGCCGTTCGTTGCTGTCGTCCACCACATCATCGTGAACCAATGTTGCTGTGTGAAGCAGTTCTATCAACGCCGCCGCACGGTGTGTGCTTTCATTTATTTCACCGCTTGTTTGCGCCGACAAAAACACAAACATGGGACGAATTTGTTTGCCCTTGCGTTTTACAATGTAATTGGTGATTTTATCCAACAAAGGAACCGAACTCTTCATTGCATCTTTGAACTTTTCTTCAAAGGCTTCCAAGTGCAGCGACACAGGCTTTTTTATATCATCAACGGTTTTTGACAAGGTGCGCTAAAATTAGCTGTTTTATGCGGCTGTACAAAATGTATTTGAATATAGAAATACGTTACTTGATTTTTTTATTTTAAACTATCTTTGATGTGATGAAAAAAATTTTAGTTATTGTAACATTTGGAATTTTATTTACTTCATGCCGAGCAATTTTATATAAGAAAATCGGCATTACACCACTCAAACAATTTAGTCAAAGCAATGCAGAGATTTTTGTAGATAATTTGGATTTGAAAAGCATTCCGTACGAAAAATTATATTTTGATACTACTGAATACAATACATGGTGCAAGATGCCGAAAAATAAAGATAGAAGGGATGATTTTTCGCAGCCCCTTTGTATTATGTATTTTGATAACGATACATTAGCTTCTTTTCATGCCAATTGTTACGCCAACCCAAAACGTTTTAAAATAGATTGGAACATACATGACCGATTTGAAACCTTTATTCCTAAATCTGCTATCTCTTTAGATTCTGTAAATTTCAGTATTTGGAATTTTACACAATATTTAACGGGACAAAATAAAATCGGAGAAATGAACGAAAAATATCCTGTATTTTTTATTTACACAACAGCCATGAAAAAAATTGCAACATCGGCAATACATCATGTTGTTGAAAATGCCGTAAAATTTGATAAAGTAAAAGAGATGAAAATTTATTTCATCAACATTGATAAACCGATGATTTATTACAAAGTGTTTTAGTTTCTAAATATTCACCTGCGTTCCTGTTAACTTACTTCATCAACTGCTCCGCGCTCACGCCTGTTGAAGAATATCCGCCGTCGTGATACAAATTTTGCATGGTAACTTTGCGTGTTAAATCGCTGAACAAGGTAACGCAGTAATCGGCACATTCGTCGGCACTTGCATTACCTAAAGGTGATTGCTGTTCTGCAAAATCAAAGAAATCGGTAAAACCTTTAATGCCACCGCCTGCTGTAGTTTTAGTCGGCGATTGCGAAATGGTGTTTATGCGCACTTTCTTTTGTTTGCCGTAGTGGTAGCCAAATGTACGCGCAATGCTTTCCAACATGGCTTTAATGTCTGCCATATCGGTATAAAAAGGATATACTTTTTGTGCAGCAATGTATGTGAGTGCCACCACCGAAGCGTGTTCGTTTAAAGCATCTAATTTATGAGCCGTTGCCAATAGTTTGTGCAGCGACAAAGCCGAAACATCAATGCCTTTTTGAAAGAAATCGTAATTTAATTCGGTGTAAGGAATGTTTTTGCGAATGTTTACGCTCATGCCTATGGAGTGAAGCACAAAGTCAATTTTTCCGCCCAGCACATTCATGCTTTCGGTGTAAAGTTTTTCCAAATCTTCGGTGCTGGTGGCGTCGGCAGGAATAATTTTTGAGCCTGTTTGTTCGGCAAGTTTATTTATTTCGCCCATACGCATAGCAATTGGCGCGTTGGTTAAAGTAAAGGTTGCGCCTTCCTCGTGTGCACGCAAAGCCACTTTCCAAGCAATTGAGTTTTCATCTAACGCGCCTGTAATAATGCCGCGTTTCCCTTTTAATAAATTGTAAGCCATAATTTTTGTTTGTGTTTATTGAGGCAAATATAACATTAACAAGCCAAATTTAATCCCGTTGCGCCGGAATATGCTCAAAGGTATTGTCGCTGCGCATAAACCTAAAGTTTACGGCAATTTGCCAAAAGTTTTTTGCACCGCCGCTTATCAGGGTGTAGTTGTATTGATTTACCCATGTTGTTTGCAGCGTAAGAAAAGAATTAACCTGATACCCGAAACCTGCGAAAAAACGGTTTCGCATAAAAAACGGTGCTTTGTGGGTTAAAAAAAGTTCGTCGCCTACTGAAACGAAAAACGTTTTTGGCTCTACTTTGGATTTATTAACCGGCACAATCACATTAAACCTGTAACGAAAACGGTTGCGGTATTTTTGATTAATTAAGGCTTGTTCGGCACGGTAACGGTGTTCAAATTTTAAGCGGTTCAGCGACTGCGTAATGATAAACTGCTCCCATACACGCAATTCTGTTTGTATTTTGTCGTGAAAATTCTGTTCGGTTTTAAACGTGTTGTAACGCCCACCGCCCACAAATGCTTTAAAATTTTTATTGATTTTATAAGTTACACCGCCTTTTGTTTCGTAGTAAAAATAGCGGTTAAACATGGTTTGCGAACGCGCCTGCAATTCAAAATAGCCAATAAAATTTTTGGCAAATTCGTATTCTGCATTCACAATATTCCACGCGCCCCATTGCGGGTCGTTTTGTCCTTTTGCTGACAAACAAAGCGTTACGCATAAAATCGCGAAAAATTTTTTCATTATGGGCTGCGAAGGTAGAAAAAAACGTATGTTAGCAACGCAAAGTCGCGAGCCGTTTTCATAATATTAATTTAACATGGCTATTGCTCAAAACTAATAGTTTTGCGACTTTGCAAATTTTACACTTATGTTCGGATTGGGAATAGATAACACATTAGCTGCCTTATTAATCATCTGCATTGTATTAGCCTGTTTTTTCGAATTCATCAACGGCTTTCACGACACGGCAAACGCGGTGGCTACGGTAATTTACACCAATTCCATGAAACCTACGGTGGCGGTGGTTTACAGCGGTATTTTAAATTTTGTGGGCGTAATGTTTGGCGGTATTGCCGTGGCTATGGGCATTGTAAACCTGCTGCCCATGGACGTTTTGTTGGACACTAATCCTTATCACGGTGCTGCCATTATTTTGGCTTTACTCCTAAGTTCTATTGTTTGGAATTTCAGCACTTGGTATCTGGGCATTCCTTCTTCAAGTTCGCACACACTTATCGGGTCTATTCTGGGCATTGGTATTGCCTTTTATTTCTTGCCGGGCAATTATGGTTTAACGGCGGTGAACTGGGACAAAGCCAAAGAAACAGGTTTGGCTTTATTGTTTTCGCCCCTGCTTGGTTTTTCGCTCGCAATTATTGTGATGTTTATTTTTAAACGCCTCATTACAAACGAAACCATTTACAAAGAACCAATTCCCGGCAAGAAACCGCCGATTTGGATTAGAATGTTGCTTTGGGGAACTTGCGGCACGGTAAGTTTTTTTCACGGACAAAACGACGGACAAAAAGGCGTGGGTTTAATTATGTTGATTTTAATTTCCATAATCCCTGCACATTATGCTATTGACACCGCCGTTAATTTAAACAGCGTAAACGGTAATGTGGCAAGAATTGAACACCTCATTCAAAAAGTGGACACAACGGTTCTTGCCGCCAAAGAAAAAACATTACGCCGTGAAGTGTTAGCCTGCGCACAACATTTTGGAGCGGAAACAGGAAGCAAATTCAGCGCGAAAGACATTGACGTAAACAAACGTTTTGCGTTAAGAACAGATATTCTTCAAATTATTAAAGGTTCTGAAAAACTCATTCACGGCGAAAATTTGGCGTTGAGCGCAAACGAAATAAAAGTGCTGCGCCGGGAAGTAACCGCCTGCAAAAAACTCACCGAGTTTGCGCCGAAATGGGTTGTCATTTTAATTTCATTGTGCCTTGGATTAGGCACTATGGTGGGCTGGAAACGCATTGTAAAAACAATCGGCGAAAAAATCGGTAAACAGCACATGAGCTACGCGCAGGGCGCAAGTGCCGAAATTGTTGCAAGTATCGGTATTGGTTTGGCAAGTTGGAAAGGCTTGCCCGTAAGCACAACACACATGTTGTCATCAGGTATTGCGGGTTCTATGGTTGCCAAAAAAGGCTTAAAGAATTTGCAGAAAGGAACAATTAAAACCATTGTATTAACTTGGTTGCTCACCTTGCCTGTAACCATTATTCTTTCAGGCGGATTGTTTTTGTTGTTCAGGTGGATACTGTAACTATTTCAACACAGAGGCTCTGAGGCGCGCAAAAATACTGAGTTTGTTTTTTTCTGTGCCTCCCTGTCTTTGTGCCTCCGTGTTTAAAAATGTTCCTGCAAAAATTTCTGCGAGGCTTTCATTAAATCATGCAGCACTTCATCATCGCGCATAAAGTGAACACTTTTTCTGTATTCCGAAATTACATTTTCAATAATGGTTGAAGAGCGCAAGGGTTTTCTAAATTCCAAAGCCTGTGCAGCATTCAGCAACTCAATCGCCAATACTTTTTCAGTATTGTTTACCACCTGAAAACATTTTGTGGCGGCGTTTGCGCCCATGCTCACATGGTCTTCCTGTCCGTTGCTGCTCACAATGCTGTCGGCACTTGCAGGTGTGCAAAGCTGTTTACTTTGGCTCACAATGCTTGCGGCGGTGTATTGCGGAATCATAAATCCTGAATTTAATCCCGCGTTCGGTGCTAAAAATGCGGGTAAATTTCTTTGCCCCGAAATCAACAAATAAATTCTGCGCTCCGAAATGCTCGCCAATTCTGACATAGCGATACACAGAAAATCCAAAGCCAAAGCCAAAGGTTGTCCGTGAAAATTTCCGCCGCTCAAAATTTCGTCTTCTTCGGGAAACACGGTAGGATTATCCGTTACCGAATTTATTTCTGTTTCAAAAACGGAAGTAACATAAGCCACCGTATCTTTTGTAGCACCGTGTACTTGCGGCACACAACGGAATGAATAAGGGTCTTGCACCTGTTGTTTTTCGCGTGTAATAATTTCGCTGTCATCTAAATTTTTTCTGATGGCGCGTGCAGTTTGCAATTGTCCTGCGTGTGCGCGAATGGTGTGCAAATGGTCTTTAAAAGGGTCAATGCGCGCATCAAAGGCATCAATGGAAATGGCGGTGATTAAATCTGCCGCTTTGTTTAAACGGTGTGATTGAATGAGATTGTAAATTCCGTAGGCACTCATAAATTGCGTGCCGTTCAGCAAAGCCAAGCCCTCTTTGGATTTTAAGCGCATGGCTTTTAAACCGAGTTGCTCGTAAACAACTTTGGTATCTAATTTTGAACCTTTGAAATTTACTTTTCCCAAACCCAAAATAGGCAAACACAAATGCGCCAATGGCGCTAAATCGCCGCTTGCACCCAACGAGCCTTGCTGAAACACCACAGGGTAAATTTTGTGATTAATCAAGTCGCATAATTTTTCTACGGTTTGCAGTTGCACACCGCTTTTACCGTAAGACAAAGATTGAATTTTTAAAAACAACATCAGCTTCACAATCTCTTGCGGTACTTCATCGCCCATGCCGCAGGCGTGGCTTTTCACCAAATTTTCCTGCAATTGTTCCAAATCGCTGTCGGGTACAATTACATTGCACAATGAGCCGAAGCCTGTGTTAATGCCATACACAGGGCTTGTTTGTGTTTTTAATTTTTTGTCCAAATAATCACGACACGCGCTGATTGCTTTTCGTGCGTTATCGGAAAGAGAAACCGTAGCTTCTTTGTCGTGCAAAAAACGTTCTAATTCTGAAATGGTTAAACGTTTTTGAGGGTCAATGGTAAAAATCATTTTAATTCTGTTTTTAAATAATCAATCATGTCTTGCAAATTCAACTCTTGTTTGTTTCCGCTTTCCATGTACTTAATAGCATAAATTTGTTTTTCTATTTCGTTGCTGCCAACGGTGCACACAAAAGGAATATTTTTTTTGTTGGCGTAATCAAATTGCTTGCCTATTTTTTTGCTTACATCGGGATATACTTCGCAGGAAATATTTTGATTGCGCAATTCTACCGCCAATTGTAAACAATGCGCTTGCGAAACTTCGTCAAAGTGCGTAAACAACATAGAACATGATGCCGCTTTACTGATTTGTTCGGGAAATACATTCAGTTCTTCCATTACATCATAAATGCGGTCAATGCCAAAGGAAATGCCCACGCCGCTCATATTCGGTAATCCGAAAATTCCCGTGAGGTCATCGTAACGTCCGCCGCCCAAAATGCTTGGTGTAAATGTTCCTGCGTTTGCTTTTACTTCAAAAATAGTTCCTGTGTAGTAGTTTAAACCGCGAGCTAAAGTAATATCAAGTTCTAAGTTTGAAGTTTGAAGTTTGAAGTTGGCGTTTAAAATAAATTCAATTTCTTCAATGCCTTTTTTTCCTGTTTCGTTATTGCCCAACAAATTTTTTAATACTTCAACTTTTTCTTCGTTTGTTCCTTTAAAATCTAAAAGCGGTTGCAATTTATTTACGGCTTCCTGCGAAATGCCTTTTTCCAAAAGTTCTTTGTTCACGCCCTCTTTACCAATCTTGTCTAATTTATCAATCGCAACGGTGATGTCAATAATTTTATCGCGTTCGTTAATCACTTCGGCAAGTGCGGTTAAAATTTTTCGGTTATTGAATTTCAAAATCACAGGAACATTCAATTCCGAAAATGATTTATCAATCAGGGAAATTAATTCTAATTCATTGGTTAAAGAATTGCTGCCAATCATGTCGGCATCGCATTGGTAAAATTCGCGGTAACGCCCCTTCTGTGGTCTGTCGGCGCGCCACACGGGTTGTATTTGGTAGCGGCGAAAGGGAAATGTAATGTCGTTTTGGTTCATCACCACATAACGCGCAAAGGGAACGGTTAAATCGTAACGCAAGGCTTTTTCGGTGAGTTCTTCGGAGTTACGAGAAGATTGTAAAGAGAGTTCAAATTCTTTTCGCATCACCTCTTTGTTTTTGCTTTCGTGTATGCGCGAATTGAGAATTTTAAAAATCAGTTGGTCGCCCTCATCACCGTATTTTCCTGTGAGTGTGCTGATGTTTTCCATAGCAGGCGTTTCAATTTGCTGAAAGCCGAAGAGTTCAAAATTTTTGCGAATGCAGTTTAAAATGTAGTTGCGCTTCTGCATATCAGAAGGGCTAAAGTCTCGTGTGCCTCTTGGAATGGAAGGTTTCATGTATTAAAATCTTGTCGCAAAAATAAAAGTAAAATTGAACATTGATAATTTTCCATTGAACAGGTTTGAAAACCATGTTACAAATGTTCTTTTTCAATTATCAATGTTACATAAAATCTCGGCGGTAAATAAGACAAATTTTTTAAAATGAAAGGAAACCCTTACTTTAGTTCGCATTAATAAAATATACTTATGGAAGTAAATGAAACCTACACACACAATTTTCAGTTTTCGCAAGAAGACGTAAACCAATTTGCAAAAGTTACGGGCGATAATAATCCTGTTCACATTGATGCCGAATACGCTGCCAAATCTCAGTTCAGAAAACCGATTATGCACGGTATGCTGGGCGCGGCATTGTTCAGTAAGGTATTTGGTACTTTGTTTCCGGGTGAAGGAACAATTTACCTGAAACAAAGTTTGCAGTTTTTAAAGCCCATGTATGTGGACACGCCTTATGAAGCCACCTTTACGGTAAGGGAAGTAAATAAAGACAAAAACCGCGCCGTGATAGAAACGATTATTAAAAATCCAGAGGGCTTTGTTTGCACAAGCGGTGAAGCCACTATTATGAATGTGGATAAAATAAAGAAGTGATGCCCCCCAACCCCCCAAAGGGGAAAAACGAAAAACCGCCGCGAGTATTTACATCACGGCGGTTTTCTTTTTTATAACTCTGTGTTCTCTGCTTCTTCGCGAAAGCGTTGTGCCTCTGTGGTGAGAATTAATTAAACGCATTAAAGCCCGTAACATCTCTGCCTGTAATGAGCAAATGAATATCGTGAGTGCCTTCGTAAGTAATCACGCTTTCTAAATTCATCATGTGGCGCATAATAGGATATTCACCTGTAATGCCCATACCGCCGTGAATTTGACGCGCTTCGCGCGCAATTTGCAAAGCCATGTTTACGTTGTTGCGTTTTGCCATACTGATTTGTTCAGGTGTGGCACGGTTTTCATTTTTCAAAACTCCCAAACGCCAGGTGAGTAATTGCGCTTTGGTAATTTCGGTAATCATTTCGGCTAATTTTTTTTGCGTGAGCTGAAACGCACCGATTGGTTTTCCGTACTGAATGCGTTCTTTGCTATAACGTAACGCGCTGTCGTAACAATCCATTGCCGCGCCGATAACGCCCCAGGCAATGCCATAACGCGCAGAGTTCAGGCAGCCCAAAGGTCCTTTCAATCCTTTCACGTTCGGGAAAATATTTTCTTTGGGAACTAAAACATTATCAAACACCAATTCGCCTGTGGCACTTGCCCGCAAGCTCCATTTGCCGTGTGTTTCGGGTGTTGTAAAGCCTTTCATGCCACGTTCTACAATCAGTCCGCGAATTACACCTTCTTCATCTTTTGCCCACACCACGCCAATATCCGCAAAGGGCGCGTTGCTAATCCACATTTTTGCGCCGTTTAGTACAACGTGTTTTCCGTCGCCTGCATCTTTAAAATTGGTAATCATGCCTGCAGGATTTGAGCCGTAATCAGGTTCTGTTAGACCGAAGCAGCCCATCATATCGCCCGAAGCCAATTTTGGTAAATATTTGCGGCGTTGTTCTTCGCTGCCGTAAGCGTAAATAGGATACATTACCAAAGAACTTTGCACCGAAGCCGTTGAACGCAAACCGCTGTCGCCGCGCTCAATTTCCTGCATAATTATTCCGTAAGAAATTTGGTCAAGTCCCGGTCCGCCGTATTCTTCGGGGATATAAGGACCAAACGCACCGATAGAAGCCAAACCTTTAATCCAGTGTTTTGGAAATTCTGCTTTTTGCGCAAAATCTTCCACCGTTGGCGTTACTTCTTTTTTCACCCAAGCGCGAGCGGTTTCGCGAATAAGTTTGTGTTCATCGGTTAAAAGCTCGTCCATTAAATAATAGTCGTGAGCCTGAAAATTGTCTGCTGCCATAATTTAAAAATGAAGTGCAAATGTAAGAATTTAGATATAAGTCGCAGGTCATTAGTTGTAAGTCCTTAGTTTGCCTCTGACTTGCGACCTACGACTAAAGACTTGCGACTAACTTATTCCCTTCTCTTTCTTAATGTTTTCGTAAGCCTCTTGTACTTTTTGAAATTTTTCTTTCGCGCCTTTTTGGTATTCTTCACCCATGTGCACTACTTTGTCGGGGTGATAACGCACCGCCATTTTACGGTAGGCTTTTTTAATGTCTTCTTCGGTGGCGGTAGGTTCAATGCCCAAAACGTGATAATCTGCATTCACATCACGATGGAACATACTTTTTACGCTCTCAAAATCGGAAGCAGGAATTTCCAGCAAAGCGGCAATGCGGCGCAATACCGAAATTTCCTGCGTTGCCACATAACCGTCTGCACGGGCAATGCCAAATAAATAATGCAACAACTGAATGCGCACTTCCACTTGGGTACGCGCACGAATGTCGGCGCAAATTTGCTCCAACGGAATTTGCTGTACGCCCAAAAAATGCTTGAGTACCTGCAAATGTTGGTGTGCGTATTGCGAGCCGAACTGATGCGCAAAAAAGTTTTTAATGTATTCCAATTCTACTTTTAATGGTTTGCCGTCGGCTTTCATTACTGCGGCAGACAGAGCCATGAGCATGGTAGCAAAATCTTCGCTTGAACGCGCGGAATGCTGGCGGTAATAATCAAACACATCGCCGCTGTTTTCGCCGCCCGAAAGATTAATTAGTTTCATATTGTCTATTACCGAGCCGATAATAAAACCAATGAATATGCCCGAAAAATTTTGGAAAAACAATAAACCCGCAAGGGCAAAAATGAACTTAAACACGTTTTGAATTTTGAGGCGCAAATATAAAAAGAAGTTAGCCTCTGTGGTTTTTTTATACTTTTGCAACGATGATAAAAAGCATTTCACATTGGTTTGAGCAGCGCGCCTTTGGTGTGTGTGCGTGGTGGGGAAAAAAACTCGGCATTAAAACCAACACGGTGAGAATGTATTTTATTTACCTCTCTTTTTTTACGTTTGGCAGCCCGATTATCATTTACTTTATTATGGCGTTTATTTTGGAACACAAAAATTATTTTAAGCCATTTTATACGCGCAAAAGACCAAGCGTGTGGGACATTGAGTAAGAAGCCATTCGCTTTGAAAATTTCTTTATTGCCTTTACAAACCCTTTGTTCACATTAAAATTGCCTATTAGAAAATAAGTAGTTACTTTCGTTTTCTCAAAATTTTGCTTTATGTCAGTATTAGTAAATAAAAACTCAAAAGTCATTGTACAAGGCTTTACAGGCGGCGAAGGAACGTTTCACGCCACTCAAATGATTGAATACGGAACTAACGTGGTTGGCGGTGTAACACCAAATAAAGGCGGCACGCAGCACCTTGACCGCCCTGTGTTTAATACCGTAGCCGATGCGGTTGCCAAAACAGGCGCAGATGTTTCCATTATTTTTGTGCCTGCGGCTTTTGCGGCTGATGCCATTATGGAAGCTGCCGATGCAGGCATTAAAGTAATAGTATGCATTACGGAGGGTATTCCTGTAAAAGACATGATTTATGCCAAAGAATATTTAAAAGGAAAAGCTGTTCGTTTAATTGGTCCAAATTGTCCCGGTGTAATTACTGCGGGCGAAGCCAAAGTTGGCATTATGCCGGGCTTTGTGTTTAAAAAAGGAAAGGTTGGGATTGTGTCTAAATCAGGTACTTTAACTTACGAAGCGGCTGACCAAATTGCCAAAGCAGGTTTGGGAGTTACTACTGCCATTGGTATTGGCGGCGACCCAATTATTGGAACACCTACAAAAGACGCGGTTGAATTATTGATGAATGACCCTGAAACCGAAGCTATTGTTATGATTGGCGAAATTGGCGGAAGCTACGAAGCCGATGCTGCGCGCTGGATTAAAGCGAATGGCAATAAAAAACCTGTGGTTGGTTTTATTGCGGGACAAACCGCACCAAAAGGGCGTACTATGGGACATGCAGGCGCAATTGTTGGCGGCGCGGAAGACACGGCACAAGCTAAAATGCAAATTATGCGCGAGTGCGGCATCACCGTTTGCGAAAGCCCTGCCGAAATCGGTAAAACTATGGCTGCCTTGTTGAAAGGCGTGAAAGCGTAATTATTTTTCAGTTTTATTATAAAAAAGAAAAGTCCTGCAATGTTGCAGGACTTTTTAGTTTGGTGATTTTCTTAAAGTAACATCTAAAGTTGTTTGATGTAACTCAAAAACAATTCCATTGCTTTGCGTTTATCGTCAGTCAAACGGTGGTCAACGCGCCGAGTTAAATATTCAATCGTTGCTTCTTTGCTTAACATTTTTCCAGTGTAATCTTCTTCTACCGATTTTACAACGTTTTCAACGCCATGTTTTAAAACGGCATTAAATTCATCAATAAACGTTTGCGGCAATTTTTCGGTGCTTACCCATGCGGCAAACACAAAAGGAAGATTGGTAAATTTTTGCCATTCACTTGCCAAATCAAAAGTGTAGTTGTATTTTCCTTTCAAAGCAAAAGTTCTGTCGCCGATAACAACTGCGGCGTTTGCACCTTTTACTTCATTTTCAAAACCGGGCTTTGCTTCCACAAAATTTACGTTCAGTTTCCAAAAAAATTTTACTAAAATTTTGGTGAGCGTAATGGAAGATTTGGATTGATAATCTAAAGTAATGGTTTTTATTTCGTTCAAAGGCACTTCGCTGTACAAATTCACGCTGTCCACTTTTCCGTTTGCACCAATGCAAAAATCGGTTTCCACAAAATAAGTGTCCAACTCCGAAATCAAGGCAACAGGCACAAGCGCAATGTCCACTTGATTAAATTTTAATTTCTGTGCGCAAATACTCGGAATGTCTTGGTGCAGTTCAATTTTGTTCAACAATTCGCTGCGGTTCAACGCCCATTTAAAAGGCAGAGTATTAGTGTAGTTTACAATGGAAACGCGAATTTTTTCAGTATTCATAAGGGGCGCAAAGATATTAATGTTCTTTTGTCTTAATACAGGCAAATGTACTAATATACATTACGGCATACCCATGAAAAAATTGTTGAATTATGTACAGAGTTTTTTTGAATAACATTAAATCATTATTTTTGCACCGCGTTCTTTTAAAACACTTATTCAGAAAAGCAGAGGGATACGCCCTGTGAAGCTTTACCAACCCTTTTTTAAGTTGGAAGTCTGAAGTAAGAAGTTTGAAGTCAGCCAACTTCAAACTAAAAACTTCAAACTAAAAACTAAACGAAAAAGAAGGTGGTAATTCGTTCTCAAAAATTAATTGAGGAAAAATAAGTCGGAAACAAATTAGTAATAACAACAAAAAACAATAATGCTAATCCCTTCCGATAACGTGAAGGGATTTTTTATTTTATGAAATGTAATTTAACCACATAGAACACATAAACATCTTTTGTCATGCTGACGAAGGAAGCATCTATGAGTTTCTTCGCTATCGCTCAGAATGACATAGCACTATGCAGCCTATGTTCCTATGTGGTTTATTTTAAAACAGTATATGAACAACATAAAAAAAGAATTAGAAAAACGAGTGCTCGTCATTGACGGAGCCATGGGTTCGCTCATTCAACAATACAAATTGACTGAAGCGGATTTCAGAGGCGAACGTTTTAAAAATTTTAATCAAGACCAAAAAGGCAACAACGATTTGCTTTGCATTACGCGCCCTGATGTGATTGCCGAAATTCACAAACAATATTTGGAAGCAGGCGCAGATATTATTGAAACTAACTCTTTCAGCAGCAACCGCGTGTCAATGGCAGATTACGATTTGCAAACTATTTGCTACGAACTAAACCTTGCAGCCGCAAAAGTAGCACGCAAAATAGCAGATGAATACACTGCTAAAAATCCCAAAAAACCTCGCTTTGTAGCGGGTGCAATGGGACCAACAACCAAACTGCTTTCTATGTCACCCGATGTAAATAATCCGGGTTTCCGCGCCGTGAGCTTTGACGAAATGACTGCCGCTTACAAAGAACAAATTGAAGGTTTGGTGGACGGTGGTGTGGATTTATTGTTGATTGAAACCATTACCGACACGTTGAATGCAAAGTCAGCTTTATTTGCAGCACAACAAGTATTTGAAGAAAAAAATATTTCTCTGCCAGTGATGATTTCAGGAACAATTACCGATGCAAGCGGAAGAACATTATCAGGACAAACTACCGAAGCATTTTTAAATTCCGTTTCTCACGTTGACTTATTGAGCGTTGGTTTGAATTGCGCTCTGGGCGCGAAAGATATGCGTCCGTATTTGGAAGAGTTGAGTAACAAAGCACCGTTTTATATTTCTGCATATCCTAACGCAGGTTTGCCAAATCAGTTTGGCGAGTACGACCAAGATGCGCACGAAATGGGACATCAGATAGAAGATTTTCTCAAAGCAGGATTTTTAAATATCGTTGGTGGTTGCTGCGGCACAACACCCGCGCATATTAAACGCATTGCCGAGTTAGCAGAAAAATCAAAGCCTCGCAAAAAACACGAAGCTGATACACTCATGCACCTGAGCGGATTAGAGCCTGTAACACTTCGTCCCGAAAGCAATTTTATGAACGTGGGTGAACGCACCAACGTTACAGGTTCAAAAAAATTCTTGCGTTTAATTAAGGAAGAAAATTACGAAGCAGCTTTGTCCATTGCCCGCGAACAGGTAGAAGGCGGTGCGCAAGTGATAGACGTGAACATGGACGAGGGTATGATGGACGGTGAAGCAGCGATGACAAAATTTTTAAACCTCATTGCTTCCGAACCTGATATTTCCCGCGTTCCGATTATGATTGACAGCAGCAAATGGACGGTGATTGAAGCGGGTTTGAAATGTGTGCAAGGCAAGGCAATCGTTAATTCTATTTCGTTGAAAGAGGGCGAAGAAAAATTTATTGAACAGGCACGCAAAATAAAACAATATGGCGCGGCAGTCATCGTCATGGCGTTTGACGAGCAAGGGCAAGCCGATACGTTGGAACGCAGAAAAGAAATTTGCAAACGCGCTTACGATATTTTGACAAACAAAATTCATTTCCCTGCACAGGACATTATTTTTGACCCCAACATTTTTCCTGTGGCTACGGGCATGGAAGAACATCGCTTAAACGCGCTTGATTTTTTCAATGCCACAAAATGGATTAAAGAAAATTTGCCTTTCGCAAAAGTAAGCGGCGGTGTAAGCAACGTTTCCTTTTCATTCAGAGGTAATGACCATGTGCGCGAAGCCATTCACAGCGCGTTTTTATTTCACGCCGTAAAAAACGGTATGGACATGGGTATCGTAAATCCCGCGCAACTCGTAGTTTACGACGATATTGAAAAAGATTTGCTGGAATTGGTAGAAGATGTTTTGTTAAATCGCCGCGATGATGCAACCGAACGTTTGATTACTAAAGCCGAAGAAATAAAAAATTCACATTCGGGCACACAAGAAAGTAAAGTGGAAGCTGAATGGCGCAACGGCACGGTAAAAGAGCGTATTACACACTCGCTCGTAAAAGGCATTACCGATTACATTGAGCAAGATGTGGAAGAATGTCGCAAAGCTTTTGACAAAACTTTGTCAATTATTGAAGGTCCTTTAATGGACGGAATGAACGTGGTGGGCGATTTATTCGGAAGCGGAAAAATGTTTTTACCGCAAGTGGTAAAGAGTGCGCGCGTGATGAAAAAAGCGGTGGCGTATTTGCTTCCTTATTTGGAAGAAGAAAAAAAACAAAGCGGCAACGTGCAAAAAAACAACGGAAAAATTTTGCTCGCCACCGTAAAAGGCGACGTTCACGATATTGGTAAAAACATTGTGGGCGTTGTTCTCGCTTGCAACAATTATGAAATTATTGATTTGGGCGTGATGGTATCTTCCGAAAAAATTTTGGAAGAAGCCAAAAAACAAAATGTGGACATCATCGGTTTAAGCGGATTGATTACACCATCGTTGGACGAAATGGTACACGTTGCCAAAGAAATGGAGCGACAAAATTTTAATATTCCTTTGTTAATTGGCGGCGCGACCACGTCTAAAGTTCATACGGCGGTAAAAATTGCGCCGAATTATTCTCACGCGGTAGTGCATGTAAACGACGCAAGTAAATCTGTGCCTGTAGCGAGTAATTTAATTTCGGAAGAGTTGCGCAAAGAATTTTTAGTAGAAGTAAACAAAGATTACGAGCGTGTGCGTGAGCAAAACAAAAACGCGCAATCTCAAAATAAATTTATTTCGTTGGAAGAAGCGCGACAAAATAAATTTCCGATTGACTGGAATAACACGGAAATTGCAAAACCAAATTTCATCGGCACAAAAGTTTTTACCGATTACGATTTAAAAGAAATCTCTGAATACATTGACTGGACACCGTTTTTCCACTCTTGGGAAATGAAAGGGTCTTACCCGAAAATTTTTAACGACAAAGAACGCGGCGCAGAAGCAAAAAAATTATTTGACGATGCGCAAAACATGTTGAGCAAAATTATTTTGGAAAAATGGCTGACTGCAAAAGCGGTGATTGGCATTTATCCTGCGAACGCGAACGGCGATGATATAAACCTCACAACCGAAAAAGAAAATTTTGTGTTTCACTCTATTCGTCAGCAAACCAAAAAACCGCAAGGACAATATAATGTTGCTCTTTCAGATTTCATTAAACCTGTCACTTCGAGCGAAGTCGAGAAGTGTGACTACATTGGCGCATTCGCATTAAGCACAGGTTTCGGCATTGAAAAACACATTTCAAAATTTGAAAAAGATTTTGACGATTATTCTGCTATTATGCTCAAAGCATTGGCAGACCGCTTGGCAGAAGCCTTTGCAGAATTGATGCACAAAAAAGTGCGCAAAGAAATTTGGGGTTATGCCAAAAGCGAAAATCTTTCTAACGAAGAATTGATTAAAGAAACATACAAAGGCATTCGCCCCGCACCCGGCTATCCTGCACAACCCGACCACACCGAAAAACGCACCATTTGGAAATTATTGGACGTTGAAAAAAATACAGGTATTCAACTTACCGACAGTTTGGCTATGTACCCGACTGCTGCGGTAAGCGGTTTGTATTTTGCTAATCCGCGAGCGCATTATTTTGGCGTAGGAAAAATTACCAAAGAGCAAGTGCAAGATTACGCCAAACGAAAAAATATGAGTGTGGAAGAAGTAGAGAAGTGGTTGGGAACGGTGTTGGCTTATTAGTTTTGTTCTCGCAAAGGCGCGGAGACGCAAAGTTTTTTGTTTCGCTTTCTTTTAGCGACTTGGCGAGCAACTTAACCTAAAAACAAACTGTTCATATAAAATCCTCTCTTCCTAAAGAATTTATTTAGGTAATTTTGGATTTCTAATTTCAAAATGAAAAACGAATTTAAAGACAAAGTTATTTGGATAACAGGTGCTTCATCGGGCATTGGCGAGGCATTGGCGTTAGAGTTGGCGAAACGTGAAGCCCGCTTAATTTTATCAGCCCGCCGAAAAGAAGAATTGGAGCGCGTTGCAGCACAAACCAAATTAGCTGACTTAGATATGTTGATTTTGCCTTTTGATTTAAGTGATACCTCAAATGCTTCGGCATTGGCAGCGCAGGTGATAAATAAATTCGGCAGAATTGATATTTTGGTAAACAACGGCGGTTACAGTCAAAGAAGTGAAGCGATTGAAACACCGTTGGAAATTGACCGCCAACTCATGGAAGTAAATTATTTTTCGTATGTGAGTTTGAGCAAAGCCGTGTTGCCATACATGAAACGTCAAAAAAGCGGACACATTGTTGTTATCAGCAGTATTGCGGGAAAATTCGGGTTTTATTTACGTTCATCATACAGCGCGGCAAAACACGCCTTGCACGGTTTTTTTGAATCCTTACGTTTAGAAACCGAAAAATTCGGCATTAAAACGTTGATTGTTTGCCCGGGGAAAATTAAAACAAACGTTTCTTTAAATGCAGTTACTTCCGACGGAAAAAAACACAACGAAATGGACAAAAGTCATGCAAATGCCATGAGTGCCGAAGAATGTGCGCTGCAAATAATTTCTGCCATTCAAAAAAACAAAGAAGAAATTTTTGTGGGCGGCAAAGAATTGTTGATTATCAAAATCAGGTGGTTTTTCCCGAAATTATTTTCTGTGTTAATTAGAAAACAAAGTCCATACTAAATTTCTAAAGTCCGTCGCCCATAATTTTTACGGTAACATTATCCAAATCTTCGTTCAGCCGCAACTGACAAGCCAAACGCGAAGTATCGGTAATATTTGGCAATGTATCCAACATCGCATATTCATCGTTTGAAATTTCGGGAAGTTTGTTAAACCCGCTAATTACCTGCACATGGCAAGTGGCGCATAATGCCATACCGCCGCAAGTTGCTAAAATATCGTATTCATTTCCTTTTAAAAATTCCATAAGGCTCAAGCCCATGTCGGTTGGCGCGTCTAATGTAGTAACGCTGTTATCGGGATTTTGAATGTTTATTTTTATGTCGCTCATAATTTTATTTTTTATCCTCACACAATTCAACTAAAACACCGTTTGTGGTTTTCGGGTGTAAAAAACAAATACGTTTGTTATCCGCGCCGTCTTTGGGTTGCGCGTTAATCAGTTCAAAGCCTTCGTTTTTTAAACGTTGCATTTCTGCTTCAATGTTATTAACGGCATAAGCAATGTGATGAATGCCCTCGCCTTTTTTTTCAATAAATTTTGCAATGGAACTTTCGTTATTTGTAGCTTGCAGCAATTCAATTTTTGTTTCGCCCAGCATAAAAAAAGAAGTGCTTACGCCCTCGCTTTCTACGGCTTCAATTTTGTAGTGTGAGTTGCCGAAAAGTTTTTTAAACAACTCATTGCTTGTTTCCAAATTTTTTACGGCAATGCCAATGTGTTCTATTTTTTGTATCATGGTTTTGGTTTTGTGTAAAGTGTGTCTTTTTTTGTTTGCAGCAAATTGCTGTTTATTACCTCTGCTCTGTCGCGCGAAGCAACATTCATAATCAGCAAAAATAAAATTACCGCCAAAGGTGTGGCAAACAAAATATATTTAAACTCGTTGTAAGGTTTTGCGCTTTCCGTTTCGGCTGCGTATTCCGAAGCCTGTTTGGCATGTTTTTTTATGTACTCGTTATAATACTGTCGGCGTTTTAATTCCTTTTCGTCAAAACTCCACGTTTTGGTTGTTGCGGTTTTTTTCTCGCTTACATACTTTTGTGTTGTTTCAAAATAATTTAGTTTGTAATCGTAAGTCTTGCGTAAACTTTGGTCTGACAAAGTTTCATAAGCTTTTAAAATAATCTCAAAACGGTTTTTGTCTTCGGGGTTCATATCGGGGTGATACAATTTTGCCAAACGCCGAAAGGCAATTTTTACGGCTTCCATGTTTGCGCCTGTTTCTAAGCCCAATATGTGATAGTAATTAACCAAGGGGGGGGCAAAGTTAGCAAATGACCCAAACAAAAAAAGAGGCTTAATTAAAAGCCTCTTTTCCCAACAAAGTGAAACTACGCACTCGCGGGTTTAACACTAAAACTACGGGGGTAAATATACACCATACAATTTTTACAAAACCTACCCATTTTTGGGTAATTTTACTATCCCCCCTTAATTTTATCCAACTCATGTTTGGGCAGTTTTTTCGGTAAAAAATAGATGAATAACTCATTTTTCACCTATTAAATAGTTGAATATCAATATATTTTAAAGGTGCGACGGGGCAATTATTCATTACATAATCGTAAAACATTACTTTTGCGCCTGATTATGAGCGACAATAAATACCAACTGCGCGGTGTGTCGGCGGGCAAAGAAGATGTGCACGCGGCAATTTCCAAATTAGACAAAGGACTGTTTCCGAAAGCATTTTGCAAAATTGTGCCCGATACTTTGAGCGGAAGCAACCAACATTGTTTGGTAATGCACGCAGACGGCGCGGGAACAAAATCTTCGCTCGCTTATATGTATTGGAAAGAAACAGGCGATTTAAGTGTGTGGCGCGGCATTGCGCAAGATGCGGTGATTATGAACGTGGACGATTTAATTTGTGTGGGCGCAACGGATAATATTTTGTTGTCATCAACCATAGGACGAAATAAAAATTTGATTTCGGGTGAGGTAATTTCTGCAATCATAAACGGCACGGAAGAAGTGTTGCAAAATTTGCGCGACAACGGCATTTCTATTTTCAGCACGGGCGGTGAAACTGCTGATGTGGGCGATTTGGTGCGCACCGTAATTGTGGACAGCACCGTAATGTGCCGCATGGAACGCGAAAAAGTTATTTCAAACGACAATATAAAAGCAGGAAACGTGATTGTAGGTTTGTGCAGCTACGGCAAAGCCACTTACGAAAACGCATACAACGGCGGTATGGGCAGCAACGGTTTAACAAGCGCAAGACACGATGTATTTAATAAATCAGTCGCTAAAAAATTTCCTGAAAGTTATGATAACGCTTTGCCTGAAAATGTTGTTTATACAGGCGGTTTAAATTTGACGGATAAAATTTCTGTTTCATATAAAGACAAAAACGGAAAAGAAATTTCTGAAACTATTGATGCTGCAAAATTGGTGTTATCGCCAACACGCACTTACGCACCAATTATTAAAAAAGTAATTTCAGAATTAAAAGGAAATATTGACGGTATTGTGCATTGCAGCGGTGGCGCGCAAACCAAAGTGTTACATTTTTTAAATGACGATTTGCACGTTATAAAAGATAATTTATTTGCCGTGCCGCCATTGTTTAAAACCATTCACGAGCAAAGCCACACCGATTACAAAGAAATGTACAAAGTCTTTAACATGGGGCATCGCATGGAATTGTATGTAAGCGAAACCCAAGCGCAAACAATCATTGACATCAGCAAAAGTTTTAATGTGGACGCACAAATTATCGGTCGCGTTGAAAAAGGCAAGGGTAAAAAAGTAACGGTGAAATCGGAGTTTGGTGTGTTTGAGTATTAGAGTTTGTTTTTATATTTTTGAAAAACATGAAATTCATCAACGCATTAATAATTATAATAGTTTCAACTTTACTTTATGCTTGTGCAGGCAGTTGTGATTGCGTACGCGAACTTGGTTGCACTATCCTCACAGCAAAAGATACCAAAACAGACACAACAATTACTCAAAAAACATATTGCTCTACAATTAACTTTAATACCGATAAAACTCTTGCAGATTCAATACAAACTTTTTACGAAAAATATTCATCTGATACAATAATTGTAATTCGCTGGGATTCTATATACAGAAAAGACCAAGCCAGCACAAAAACCATTAATGATAGAGAGCCATATATAAATAGGGGATACGATTGCCTTTGCGCTAAATAAATTTTTGTTTCACTTACCCACACTCCCCAGAATTTTTGGTGTTGATACCCTGAATAAAAAGAACCCTTTCACTTAATTCTTATTTTGTATTTTTAAACGCGCATGAAGCCAAAAGGCATTCCTTTTTTTTTACTGCTTTTAGTTCCCTTTTTTGCAAAGGCACAATATGTCATTCGCGGAAAAATTTTTGAAGCCCAAAGCAAAGAAGCCCTGCCCTTTGTGCCTGTTATTATTAAAGGATTAAACATTGGCACACAAAGCGATTTTGACGGCAACTTTGTAATTAAAACCTCGCAGCTTGGCGACAGCTTAATTGCAAGTTATGTGGGTTATAAACGTATGGCACGCGCAATCAACAAAAATTTGCAAACGCAGGAAATTAATTTCCCCATGAGCAACGAGGGTGGTTTTGCTTTGGACGAAATTGTGGTGGATGCAGGCGAAAACCCCGCGCACCGCATTATTCGCAACGCCATAAAACATAAAAGTCACAACAACCGCAACAAACTTGCGGCTTACGAATACGAAACCTATAACAAAATAGAATTTGACCTTGCCCGCATTCCGAAAGATATGCGTAACAACAAACTGCTGAAACCCATTGCTTTTGTGTTTGATAATGTGGACAGCACGTTTAGCGGCGAAAAACCATCGCTGCCGTTTTTTATTATAGAAAACTTATCGCAGGTGTATTATAAAAGTAACCCCCTGCGCAAAAAAGAAGTGGTAATTGCTTCAAAAATTACGGGTGTAGAAAACGAAAGCATATCGCAGGTAATGGGCGATATGTATTTAAACATAAACATTTACGACAATAACATCATCGTGTTTAGCAAACAATTGCCAAGCCCCCTGAGCGAAAACGCTTTGTTTTATTACAAGTTTTATTTGCAGGACAGTGTTTTTGAAAACAACCAATATCTGTATCATCTCAGCTTTAAACCCAAGCGCACGCAAGAGCTTAGTTTTACCGGAAACATTTGGATTGCCGACACCACCTGGGGTGTAAAGCGTTTGGAAATGAGCCTGCCCAAAGAAGCCAACCTTAACTTTATAAACACCGCCAACATTATTCAGGAGTTTTCGTACAGCGACAGCACTTGGTTTTTAAGCAAAGACCGCTTAGTTATTGATTTTTCGCCCACCAAAAACACAACGGGTTTTTACGGCAGAAAAACCACCTCGTACAAAAAATTTGTTGCAAACCAAGCAAAAGACGATGCGTTTTATGCCTTTGCCGACAAAATTGAAGTAAGCGAAGATGCCACCAAACGCAGCGATGCGTTTTGGGCTGAAAACCGCCACGACAGCCTTACCCAGCGCGAACTAAAAGTATTTAAAATGATTGACACCATTCAGTCTTTGCCCATATACAAAACGTGGGTGGACATTTTTTATATGATAGTGAGCGGCTACAAAGAAGTAAACAATTTTGAAATAGGACCCTATACAAATTTGGTGTCATACAACATTGTGGAAGGTTTGCGGCTTAGATTTGGCGGGCGCACCAGTCAGCTGTTCAGCAAATGGTATGAGCTGAACGGTTATGTGGCTTATGGCATACGCGACGAAAAATGGAAATACGCCCTGGGCTTTAAAACTTTTCTTACCAAAAAACCACACCGCCAAATAGTGGGTATTAACTTTAAAAGCGATAACGAAATTCTTGGGCAAAGTACCAACGGCTTTTCGCAGGACAACGCGTTTGCTTCGTTGTTTCGCACCACGCCAAACATCATTTTTACGCGCGTAAGCACTACCCAAGCCTAT
Organism: Bacteroidota bacterium; assembly: GCA_019638705.1. GTDB lineage: Bacteria > Bacteroidota > Bacteroidia > B-17B0 > Aurantibacillaceae > Aurantibacillus. Next base: position 11,895 of record JAHBTI010000018.1, on the reverse strand, counting down.
TATGAGCGCGAGTGGTTTCCGGGATTAACCACGCGCTTTACATTAGTGGGGCGCGAACTGACGGCTTTGAACGGAGGAGAATATCAGTACAAAAAGCTGGACGGCACTACCGCAGAGCAAGGCTCTATTACCAATACCGAAGCCCGCATAAACATTCGCTTTGCATGGAAAGAGAAATTTGTGGGCGAGGGATTTACACGCATATCTATTGATACCCGTTACCCTATCATTCAGTTAAATTACGCCAAGTCTTTACAAAATGTATTTAAGGGGCAATACGATTATCATAAAGCAGTAATGAACGTAAGCCACCGCATTCGCATCACACCCATTCTCGGCTATACCGATTATGTGCTGGCAGGCGGAAAAATCTGGGGAACACTGCCATATCCTTTAATGGAGCTGCACGGAGGCAACCAAACCTACATTTCCGATAACGCCGCTTTTAATATGATGAATTATTACGAATTTGTGAGCGACCAATATGCTTCCGTATCGTTATTTCATCATTTTGAAGGCTTGTTTTTAAACAAAATTCCCTTGTTGCGAAAACTCAAATGGCGCGAGGTGCTGTCTGCCAAAGCCTTGTGGGGTTCGGTAAACAACAAAAATAAGGCTGCCTTAATTTTTCCCGAAACATTATCTGCTTTAGATAAAGGTGCGTACCTTGAAGCAAGTGCGGGCATTGAAAATATTTTTAAAATTTTTCGGGTTGATGCCTTTTGGCGGTTTACCTACCAAATGCCGCGAAAGATTGATAACTTTGGCATCAAATTCGGATTTCAGTTAGCCTTGTAGCATCATGATTTTAAGAAGCGAAAATTTAGTAAAAAAGTATAAAACGCGCACGGTGGCAAATAATGTGTCGGTGCAGGTGGCGCAGGGCGAAATTGTAGGTTTGCTTGGTCCGAACGGTGCGGGAAAAACCACTTCGTTTTATATGATTGTGGGCATGGTAAAACCCAACAGCGGAAAAATTTTCTTGGACGATAAAGACATTACCAAAGAGCCTATGTACCGCCGCGCACAGTTGGGCATTGGTTATTTGCCGCAGGAAGCATCGGTGTTTCGCAAGTTGAGCATTGAAGATAATTTGTACGCCATTTTAGAAATGACCAAACTCACCAAAAAAGAACAACATTTAAAAGCCGAAAGTTTATTAGACGAATTTGCGCTGCATCATGTGCGTAAAAATTTGGGCGACCAGCTGAGCGGTGGCGAACGCCGCAGAACCGAAATAGCCCGTGCCTTGGCAACTGACCCTAAATTTATTTTGTTGGACGAGCCTTTTGCCGGCGTTGACCCCATTGCCGTAGAAGACATACAAACCGTAGTGCGCAAACTTAAAGACAAAAACATAGGCATTTTAATTACCGACCACAACGTGCACGAAACATTAAGTATAACTGACCGTGCCTATTTGCTCTATTCGGGCAGCGTAATAAAAAGCGGCTCAGCCGAAGATTTGGCAAACGACGAGCAGGTGCGCAAAGTGTATTTGGGCGAGAATTTTGAGTTGAGGAAATAACCTCAAAAAATTGCCTGAACATTTTTTTATTCTTTCACCCAACCTTTTCTCTTTCCCTGTCGTGTAATGGTAAGTTCCACATCAGATTTCCAAATGAAAAAGAGAACACTTAAAACAATTATCATTCTTGTCAGCCTGTTGTTTTTAAACATTGAGGCTGCACAGGCAGGCTTAATTCACAAGTTTAAAGTATATATCGGTCAGGAGTTTTCGGGGCAGTTGCTGTTTTATACTTTGGGCATAACGTTTACCATTGCCTCTTTGGGTTATATTATGTATGCCCCTGCTTTTAAAGAAGAAAAAGCAAAAACCTTCAGAGAACGGTTAAAAAACGATTTTCAGTCGCAAAAAGAGCGCGTGAGAAAAATTTCACAAATTCTTACCAATGCTCCTGTTGCCGAGCAATCTCAATTTTAAGCACTTATACACCGTTTTTTGCTTGTGAGGCAAATACAAACGTATTTTTTACCCTCAAAATTTTGTTTTAGGCATGATATTTTTATTTTTGTGCCGAATTTAAAATCAAAGAAATAATGTCAGACATTGCAAACAAAGTAAAATCAATCATCGTTGATAAATTAGGCGTTGATGAAAAAGAAGTAACTCCAACTGCCAGCTTCACTAACGATTTAGGGGCTGATTCATTGGACACGGTAGAACTCATCATGGAATTCGAAAAAGAATTTAACATTGCCATTCCTGATGAACAAGCTGAAAAAATCAGCACCGTAGGCGATGCTATCGCTTACATTGAAGCAAACGCAAAATAATTTAATATGCAGTTAAAACGTGTAGTAGTTACAGGACTTGGTGCTGTTACCCCATTGGGAAACAGCGTAAGTGATTATTGGAATAACCTCATTAATGGCGTAAGCGGTGCTGCACCTATTACACGTTTTGATGCATCTAAGTTTAAAACCCGCTTTGCCTGCGAGGTAAAAGGGTTTAATCCTGATGATTATTTTGACAAAAAAGAAGCCCGCAAATTAGACGCCTTTTCGTGGTACGGCATTGCTGCCAGCGTGCAAGCTATGGCAGACAGCGGTTTAGATACCGCCAATGTGGACAAAAACGAAATCGGCGTTATTTGGGGAAGCGGTATAGGTGGTTTGGATACCTTTCAAACAGAAACCTTTGCTTTTGCCAAAGGCGACGGTACACCGCGTTTCAATCCTTTTTTCATTCCGAAAATGATTGCCGATATATGCAGCGGTCATATTTCTATGCGTTTTGGGTTAAGAGGACCGAACTTTACCACTGTTTCGGCTTGCGCTTCATCTACCAATGCCTTAATTGATGCGTTCAATTACATTCGTTTGGGAAAAGCAAACGCCATTGTAGCGGGCGGAAGTGAGGCAGCCATTAACGAAAGCGGCGTGGGAGGTTTTAACGCCGTTCAAGCCATGAGCACACGCAACGATGAACCTGCAAAGGCATCGCGCCCTTACGATAAAGACCGCGATGGTTTTGTGCTGGGCGAAGGCGGCGCAGCCATTATTTTGGAAGAATACGAACACGCCAAAGCGCGCGGTGCAAAAATTTATGCCGAAGTGATTGGCGGCGGCGCAAGTGCCGATGCATATCACATCACCGCCCCGCACCCCGAAGGTTTGGGCGCAACTTTGGTAATGAACCGCGCCTTAAAAGATGCGGGACTTACAGGAAACGAAATTGACTACATCAACACACACGGCACAAGCACACCGCTTGGCGATGTGGCAGAATTAAAAGCCATTCAAAACGTGTTTGGACAGCACGCTTATAACATGAATATCAGTTCTACCAAAAGCATGACGGGGCATTTGCTTGGCGCGGCAGGCGCAATAGAGGGCATTGCCACTATTTTGGCGGTAAAAAATGATATTGTTCCTCCAACCATTAATCACGAAACGGCTGACCCCGAAATTGACCCTGCGTTAAACCTGACATTGAATAAAATGCAGAAACGCACAATCAATTTCGCAATCAGCAATACTTTTGGTTTCGGCGGACACAACGCTGCCGTAGTGATTAAGAAATTCAATCCTTAAAATTCGGTGCTTTGGCTCTGAAAAAAATATTATCGCTCATCAGCACTACCACAAACAAAAGTGCGAAGCGCGATAAGGAGTTTAAAATGTGGGTAAAAACCACCACAGGCTATTCCCCAAAAAATATTTCTGTTTACCAACAAGCATTTTTTCACAGCAGTGTGGCTATGAAGCGCAGTGGAACTACCGTGAGCAACGAACGCTTGGAATATTTGGGCGATGCAGTTCTCAGTGCTATTGTTGCTGATTATTTATTTAAAATTTATCCTTACAAAGACGAGGGTTTTTTAACCCAACTGCGCAGCCGCATTGTAAACGGGCAAAGTTTGCGCGAACTCGCTGTAAAATTCGGGTTCAATTATTTTTTAAAAACAAGCCTTACGCATTCTGAAAAAACAAAATCAAGTGCCTTTGGCGATGCCTTTGAAGCCTTTATTGGCGCGGTTTACATTGACCAAGGATATAATAAAACAAAAATTTTTGTGATTTCTAAAATCATAAAAATTCATGTGGATGTGGACGAAATAGCCAACACAAACGACGATTACAAAAGCCAGTTGCAAATTTTTTGTCAGAAACATAAGTTTACTTTAGAGTATAAATTGCTGAACGAAGTGCGGCAAGGCACAAACAAATTGTTTACCGTGCAGGTGTTTGTAAACGAAAAACCTTACATCAAATTTGAAGCATTTAGCAAGCGCGTAGCCGAACAAAAAGCGGCGCAACTTACCTTAGAAGAATTGCAACAAGAAAGTGGCTAAACACGTTTTACATAGTGGTGCAGATGATTTTGATTTTTCGTTATTGGGCATTACCTGCTCCGAAAACCAATATTTTATGGTGTCGGCACTCAACGATGTGTTGCAGATAAATTTGGCATTAAACAGCTACGAGGAATTTATGCTGAAAGGCGGAAAACTGTTTAAATTTTCTCTTTACAGTTTTTCTGACGAAGCCCTGCATTTGGAATATTTTATGATACCCAACACCAGCAATTTTGAAGAACCAAATGCAAATACAAACGCAAATAACGATTTATTTGCAGGACTTGATGTAAACGAAAGTGTGCGCTTAATTAAAGAACTTCCGAAAACCGATTATTTTTTAATAGTGAAAGGCGAGGAATATTACACTTACACCCACAAAATTATTGAACGCATAAAAACCATTCCCGACATTATTCAGGTGCAAAGCATAGAACCGAATGATTTAGCGAGTAAGAATTATTTGATTTTTTGAAAACGAAATTACTCGTTTTCACTTTGCATTTGAGTTACAATTTTCATTGTTTCTACACTTACCGTGCAAACACGTTTCAGCAATTCAATGACCTCATCTTTGTAGTCAGAAAATTTATAAGTGTTAAATTGCGCGGCAATGGTTGGGGCGCTCGGCTTTTTTTCTTTGTATTGGTCAAGTATCCATTCCAAAGCAGAGCGGTTGCCCAATTTATATTCCCATGCTTCTTTAGGAATATTGCTCAATACAGTAATCTCATCTAAAATAATTTCACCGTTTTCTTTGTCTGCTTTTAATTTTGCTTTTGGTTCACCCTCCGGTTTCAATTTTTCAACTTTCAATGGAAACGGTTTTACATTTTCATAACCAATGTGCAAATCCATTAACTTTTTGCCCAACGCGCTCCATTTACCAAAATCATCATAAAACGGAATACGCGGAAACCCACGCTTCAAATTTAACGCATACTTTTTGCGATACGCAGGATTGTGCAACACCGCATACACATAACTAAAAATTTGCTCCTTAGTTATCTTCTTATTTTTATAATGCCTTTGAAACTGCTCCAAACCCCAATCGGTAATGTTTTCAATACGTTTGCCGTTTTCACCGTAGCGGTAGAGAGGAAGGCATTGGGCATAATCCGCACTAAACATTGCGTAGTTACATATAATGTTAGTAGAAAATGTGGAAAAGGGTTGCCGTTCGCCTTGTAAAAATCCTATTAATACATTTGAACTCTTTTTTTCAGGAAAAATTTGAGGCATTAAATATTGCATTTCATTCAACTGCTTACTGAAATACAATTTTCGTTTCACGAAAGGACGATACAAGCTTTCTACAATCAGTTTTTTGTCATACTTGTATTTTATTCCTTTTGCTAAATCATTTTTTACGGCACGCGACCACTTAATGGAATAGTTTATAACATTTCTGATTTCTTTTTGTTCTTTACCCTTATGTTTGGCGGCGTCCTTGTTATAAACATCAATCAAAAACTTTATTTTCTTTTCAAGGTTACTTTCTTTTTCATCATAAACCCATTCATCACGAGCAGTAACCACACCAAGAGAAAACAACTCAAACACAGCCCCTCCGTATTTTCCTGCCTTTACTTCTTTGCTGCACAACGGTAATAGTGTTTCAAAATCGTTATCCGCTAAATTTATCCAGTTGTTGTTTTTGTCGGGTTGTATTTTTTCAAAATCAACATTTTCAAATTTGGTAGTGCCTAAGAAATGAATTTTCTCTTGCGCAGTTTCAAATTCAGGTCTTCGTGCGTACATAATGCGCACCGAATCAGTGCTAAAAAATTCTTTTTCGCCATATTTTACAACAGGCTCGCCAAGAGCAGACAATTTGCTTTCTGAAATTTTATATTCTCTTATCGCAGCCTTGTATTCCTTTTCCGTTTCTACCTCAATAATATTATTCTTACGCACCAAAAACATAATAGCCACCCCTGTTTGTATGCCAAACACATTGTGCTTTGTGCCCGAAAGTTTGGGATTAGCTCGCACATCACCACCTAAATCCAAAATGTATATGTGGTTAAACTCACTTGCCACCACTTTCCTGAAACCGTCAAACGTTCGGCTGTCAATAAAACTGCGATTGGTAATAAAAGCTATAATGCCGTTTTTATTTAATCTGTCAAACGCCCAACGATAAAAGCGCGCATACATATCATAGACTTTTGTTTTTTGCGCTGTGCTTGCTTTGATGAACGTATCTTTTATGCGTTGGTCAATTATTTTGTATTCGCGGTTTTTGTTATTGTCGTTTTCGTTGGCTTGGTTGGCGTTGTATGGCGGATTGCCAATAATAACGCTTATGTCACGCTCATTCTGCCGTTTAATCCGTTGGCTGTTTTCCTCCGAAATGTTACCAAACAGATTACCCGTTGATTGGTATTTACTATATTTTCCTGTAACAATTTCATTTAAACCTTTTATGTTGTCCAATGTGTCCACGAAACAAAGGTTTTCAAACTCGGCATATTCGCCCATTTTTTGTTTGTAAGTAAACTCAATGTTGAGGTTGCTCACATAATACGGCAGTATTGCCACTTCGTTGGCATATATTTCGTGTTGGTATTTGTAAGCGAGTTTTTCTTTGCGTATGTAATCAATAATGTCGCACACAAAAGTTCCTGTTCCTGTTGCAGGGTCAAGAATTTCAACGCCTTTGTCTTCCATATATTTGCCGAAATGTTTATGAAGCAAATAGTCGGTGCTTTCAATCATAAACTTCACAATTTCGTTTGGCGTATAAACCACACCCAAACGGTCTGCCGCTTTTGGGTTATAGCTTTTATAAAACGTTTCGTAAACTACTTTTAAAAATTTTTGTTTTTCGTGGTGGTCGGCAATGCTCGCTGCTGCTGCGTTTATGGTTTGCGAATAGCTTTTCAGTTTGGCAAGAGCCGTGCGTTTTACGCCTCCCGTAAAAAACGTTTCAATCACTTTTTCTAACTGATGAGCAATGTTGTTTTCGCGGTGAAATTGCGTTTCATCAAAAATGGTATTGAAAATATCTTCGGTTAAAATGTGCTGAATAATCATTTCGCGCACATCGTTTGCCGTTACATTCGGGTTGATACTTTCCTGACAGAGTTGCAAAAAACTGTCGCGCTCCTCCACAAATTTTTTATTTTCCTTTTCTTGTTTTATGAGCAAATCGCGCAGTGTGTCGGTTACCTGCGGCACGTCTTGCTTAAAAAGTTCAATCGCTTTGCGGAAGTTTGTTACTTCGGCTCGCTCATAATCCATAAACGCGCGAATGAGACTATCGAGATTTTCGGCTTCTTGCATTTTCACGCGCTGCACTTCCGCTCCGTTTTGATATAGAATTGCAGTTTGGCTGTCTTCAAAAAGTATGTTGTCTTTCGGATAGCCTTTGGCAAATTTTTTGCGGATTTCTTCGTTAATGTCGTCCGCTTCGTCTTTGCTTTCCCAGTAGCCCCAATCTTGACGCAGACTGTCTTTGAGCGTTCCGTCGGGCGCAACATTATTGCCTTTGGCAGTTTTAATTGTAATTTCGGGAATTAGCAGCAAGCCTTTGGCTTTAGCATATTCATTCAACAAATTATAAAACGCATTGCGAATGGCAGTTTCTTTTTTTGTTCCGCCAAAGCGAACAATTTTTTCTACTTCGGTATGATATTGTTTTATGGCGAGTATGCTCATTGAATTGATTTGTAAGGTACGCTTAAAAGTAAATCTAAAGTTAAAGGGCTTTTCCACAGTTTTTGACAAACAGTTTTTGACAAGCCCTTACCCCTCCTTAACAAAATATATTTAAACCCATTCTAAATAAAAACCCCTGCCCCTATACCCCTTACTAATTCAGCGTTTTTAAAAGCGTATGTTTCATCGCTTTCTGCTTGTGCTAAATCTATTCCTTGTTTCTAAACGTTTTGCTTAATACATTTGCCCTCGCAATCTTTTCAAAACGTTATGAGTAAAAAAGCAGGATTTTTATCTTCCTCAATCGGCAAAAAATTTATTATGGGCATCACAGGTTTGTTTTTAATTTCATTCCTCGTAGTGCATTGTTTTCTTAACGCTTTCATTTTTTTTAATGACGGTGGCTTGATGTTTAACATCGGCGCGCATTTTATGGCAACTAACTGGCTTATCCGCGCTATGGAAATTGTGTTGTTCTTAGGCATTATTTTACACATTGTGCAAGCGTTGGTTCTCACGCTGGAGAACAGAAAAGCCCGCCCTGTGGCGTATCACAGCACAAACGGCGCAGCCAATTCAAAATGGTACAGCCGCTCTATGGGTTTGTTGGGAACATTAATTTTAATGTTTCTTATTATTCACTTGGCGCACTTTTGGGTGGTGTCGCGCTTCACAGGCATTCCCACCGAAGACGCTAACGGACACGAAGATTTGTATGCCGTAATGCAAGTTACGTTCTCTCAACTTTGGGTAGTGATTGTGTATGTGCTGGCAATGATTTCTTTGGCTTATCACTTGATGCACGGTTTTCAGTCGGCTTTCCAAACCTTTGGTTTAAATCACAAAAAATACACGCCGCTTATTAAAGCACTTGGTTTATGGTTCTCCATCATCGTTCCGCTCATCTTCGCGCTTATGCCGATTGCCATGTATGCAGGTTGGGTAAAATAAAATCGTAAATTGTCAATTTATAAATTGTAAATAAAGAATATGTCAACTTCACCAAAATTAAATGCAAAAATTCCCGAAGGTGCAATGGAAAACAAGTGGACAAAATACCGTTCTACGGTTCACTTGGTAAATCCCTCAAACAAACGCAGCCTTGAGGTAATCGTTGTCGGCTCGGGCTTGGCGGGCGCATCAGCCGCAGCCACGTTAGCCGAAATGGGATATAAAGTAAAAGTATTTTGTTTTCAGGACTCGCCGCGCCGCGCACACTCTATCGCCGCGCAAGGTGGTATTAACGCTGCAAAAAATTATCAGAACGACGGCGACAGCGTTTACCGTTTGTTTTACGATACCATTAAAGGCGGCGACTATCGCTCTCGTGAAGCCAACGTACACCGTTTAGCCGAAGTGTCGGGAAATATTATTGACCAATGCGTGGGGCAGGGCGTTCCCTTTGCCCGCGAATACGGCGGAACATTGAGCAACCGTTCTTTCGGCGGAACGCAGGTGCAACGTACTTTTTATGCCGCAGGTCAAACAGGGCAACAATTATTATTGGGCGCATACTCCGCTTTGCAACGCCAAGTAGGTATGGGAACTGTGCAATTAATGGCTCGTCACGAAATGATGGACATTGTGAACATTGACGGTAAGTGCCGCGGTATTATTGCAAGAGATTTAGTTTCAGGAAAATTAGAACGTCATTTCGGACACGCGGTTTTATTATGTACAGGCGGTTACGGAAACGTGTTTTATCTTTCAACTAACGCTATGGGCAGTAACGTTACCGCAGCCTGGAAAGCGCACAAAAAAGGCGCGTTCTTCGGTAATCCTTGCTACACGCAAATTCACCCGACTTGTATTCCTGTTAGCGGCGACCACCAATCAAAATTAACTTTGATGAGTGAAAGTTTGCGTAACGACGGACGTATTTGGGTGCCTAAAAAACAAGGCGATACCCGCAAACCAAACGATATTCCCGAAGAAGAACGCGATTATTATTTGGAACGCCGTTATCCTGCTTTCGGAAATTTAGTTCCCCGCGACGTGGCAAGCCGCGCAGCAAAAGAGCGTTGTGATGCAGGTTACGGAGTAGGAACAAGTAAAATGGCAGTGTATTTGGATTTTGCCGCAAACACCATGCGTTACGGACAAATTGAAGCAAATAAAAAAGGCATTCACAGCGCAAGCAAAGAGCAAATTCGCGAATTGGGCGTGGCTGTGGTGAAAGAAAAATACGGCAACTTGTTTGATATGTACAAGCAAATTACCGACGAAGACCCTTACGAAATGCCAATGCGTATTTATCCTGCGGTGCACTACACTATGGGCGGTTTGTGGGTTGATTATAATTTGATGACCACCGTTCCGGGCTTATACGCTTTGGGTGAAGCCAATTTCAGCGACCACGGCGCAAACCGTTTGGGCGCATCAGCGTTGATGCAAGGTTTGGCTGACGGATATTTCGTTATTCCTTACACAATCGGCGATTATTTGTCGGAAGAAATTCGCACCAAAGCAATCCCGACAGACCACGAAGCATTTGTGAAAGCAGAAACAGAAGTTCAAGAACGCATCAACACATTATTCTCAATAAAAGGGACGAAATCAGTTGACCATTTCCACAAAGCACTCGGAAAAATTATGTGGAATAAATGCGGCATGGCTCGCAATGCACAAGGTTTAAAAGAAGCCATTGAAGAAATTAAAGCATTGCGCGCTGAGTTTTGGAAAGACGTTCGCGTTACAGGTGAGCAAAACGAATTTAATCCTGAATTGGAAAAAGCACACCGCGTAGCTGACTTTTTAGAATTGGGCGAATTGATGTGTACCGATGCACTTCACCGTAATGAAAGTTGCGGCGGGCACTTCCGCGAAGAATACCAAACGCCTGACGGCGAAGCAAAACGCGATGACGACAACTTCGCTTATGTAGCCGCGTGGGAATACAAAGGCGAAAGCAACTTTGAACTTCACAAAGAAGAATTAAAATTTGAGAGTATTAAATTAGCACAACGTAACTATGCTTAATCAATGTGACAATTAGACAATGTGGCAATGAGTCAATTGCCGAATTATCAAATTAACTAATTATCAAATTAAAAAATATGAGTCACGGAAATATGAACCTCACACTTAAAGTGTGGAAACAAAAAAATAAAAACGAAAAAGGTCGCTTTGAAACCTACGACGCTAAAGGCATTTCGCCTGACATGAGTTTTTTGGAAATGTTTGACGTAGTAAACGAACAACTGATTTCTTCGGGCAAAGAGCCGATTGCCTTTGACCACGATTGCCGCGAAGGCATTTGCGGTATGTGCAGTATGTACATTAACGGTCGCCCGCACGGACCAAAACAAGGCATCACAACTTGTCAGTTGCACATGCGCAGCTTTAAAGACGGTGATACAATCGTTGTAGAACCATGGCGCAGCGCGGCGTTTCCTGTTATTAAAGATTTGGCGGTTGACCGTTCTTCGTTTGACCGCATTATGTCGGCAGGCGGTTTCGTTTCGGTGAACACAGGCAACGTAAAAGACGCAAACAATATTTTAATTGGTAAAAACGAAGCCGATGAAGCCTTTAACGCTGCGGCTTGCATTGGTTGCGGTGCTTGCGTAGCTGCTTGCAAAAATTCAAGTGCCATGCTGTTTGTTTCGGCTAAAGTTTCTCAGTTGGCGTTGTTGCCGCAAGGTCAGGTTGAAAAACAAGACCGCGTACTCAACATGGTGAAACAAATGGACGAAGAAGGATTTGGCAACTGCACCAACACAGGCGCGTGCGAAGCCGAATGTCCTAAATCCATTTCTTTGGAAAACATTGCTCGCATGAACCGTGAGTATTTGGGTGCAACGCTTACACAAAATAAATAATTAACCCAAGTTGCCATTTAATGGCGGTTGTTTTTATAAGGAGTAAGCCAAAAATAAAGAGCGTTAGTTTTACAAGTAATCCGCGCAGC